>JADKFD010000063.1 GCA_016717705.1 Rhodanobacteraceae bacterium
GGATCGGCTGGGTTATTCATCGGAGACTCGGGTGCTGGCGTGCTTCGAGTCCGGTCGCCATGGACACTATGTGCATCGCAAGCTGAAGTCGCTGGGCATCGATGTGCGCGAGTGGGCGAGCAATGCGATCGAGAAGCCGTCGCGCAAGCAGGCCAAGACGGATCGACTGGATGTGCGGCGACTGGTGATGCAACTGCGGCGGACGCTGGATGAAGACGTGGACAAATATGCGATCAACGTACCCGACGCCGAGGTCGAGGTGGCGCGACGGCTGCATCGCGAGCGCGATCATCTGGTGAAGGTGAAGACGCAGCACGAGTTACGCTTCGAGTCGCTGCTGGTGACGCTGGGGGCGACGCTGATGAAGCCCAAGCCGAGTACCCAGGTGGAACGTATCAAGGACTGCTTCGGATTGCCGCTGCCGGCGCCGGTTCAGGCCGAGCTCAAGCGTTTGCAGGAGCAGGTGCTGTTTACCAGGGCTCAGATTCGCGAAGTGGAGTCGACCCAGCTGACGGCGCTGAAGAGGGCGCGAGCGGGCGAAGCGGTGGCGCATTCGGACATGCTGGAAAAGGTGCACCAGTTGATGACCCTGCTGGGTGTGGGCGTGCACACGGCCTGGCCGGCGGTATTCGAGGCCTTTGGCTGGCGTGGGTTCAAGAACCGCCGCCAGGTGGGCAGCTTCATGGGACTGACCGGCACGCCCTTTGACTCCGGCAATTCCAGTCGCGAGCAAGGCATCAGCAAATGCGGTCCGCCGCAGCTACGCGCGATGATGGTCGAGCTGGCCTGGCGCTGGACCCGTCATCAGGCGGAAAGCGAGCTGACGCGCTGGTTCCACGAGCGCTTCGGCCAAGGCAAGGCGTCGCGCAAACGCGGCATCGTGGCGCTGGCACGACGACTGTCGATCGTACTTTGGAAATACCTGGAGACCGGCGAGGTCCCGGCTGGCGTGCGACTGAAGGAGGTCGCGCTGCCCCCGTCCAAGAACCCTGCCGGGCTGCCGCTGGCCGCCTGAGCAAGCTCCTGAAGGCATAGGACAAGACGCACAACGCAACACCATCCATCGAGATGAGCAAGGCAGGCGCCCGGCACCGGGCTGGGTGGTTCAAGACCACCTTTTTGTAGATGGGGCGCCTTTGGATCGGCAGGTTTCGCGCAAGCGAAAGCGGCATAGGGTGATCCGCAAACCGCGGACACGAATAGAAGGTGGCACAGCGAAAGCTGACTCTTCGCCCGATCACTTGAACACGACGATGGATGGCAGCGACACGGGACCCAATATGTAACAAAAGGCAAAAACACATCGCGGAAGTGTTGACGCGTGGAAAGCCCTCATAGAAGCCCGGTGTACGCGGCTCCATCGCGTTCACCGGGTGCTTGCCGCAAGCCCCTGCCGGTGAACGGCTGCGCCGTACACCGGCCTACCAGAGCCGCCTCGACTCAATGCGCATGCATCCCCGACTTCGGGCAATGGCACGCCCCGGTCGGGCCGTATTCGATGCCGAAGCTGCGGCCGTCGCGATGACGCTGCCAATAGAACTCCGGGGCGGGCGTCGCGCGTCCGCCGACTTCGGCCATGTCCGCCTTGAGGTCGAACAAACGGCCGTCGACCATCACCATCGTGGTGTTGTCGCTGTCGCGGATATCGGCCAGCGGGTTGCCGTCGAGCACCACCAGATCGGCCTGCTTGCCGGCTTCGAGCGAGCCCAACTGCTGGCTCATGCCGATGTAGTCGGCGCCGTCGATGGTCGCCGCGCGCAGCGCTTCGAAGGGGCTGAAACCACCCTGGGCCAGGCTCCAGATCTCCCAGTGCGGGGAGAGTCCCTGCATCTGGCCGTGGCCACCGACCTGGATGCGCACGCCGGCATCGCGCAAGGTCTTGGCGGCCTTGGCCACCTCGACATGGTAGTAGTCCCAGTCCGGCGCGGTCTCGCGGCGGATCGCCCGCGCGCCGAGCGAGTCCTGCGGGAAATAGCGGTTCAGCCGCGGCTCTTCCCAGACATTGTCGCGCGCGTACCACCAGTATTCGCCGGACAGACCGCCGTAGCTGACCACCAGGGTGGGCGTGTTGCGCACATCGGTGCGGCTCATCAGGCCGATGACATCGTTGTACAGCGGCGCCACCGGCAGGTTGTGCTCGACGCCGGTGACGCCGTCGATGACCATGGTCAGGTTGTGGAACTGGGTGGAACCGCCCTCCTCCACCACCAGCATGCCGAGCTCGCGTGCGGCGGTGTTGATCTGCTGGCGCTGGTCGCGCCGCGGCTGGTTGTAGCTCTTGACGCTGAAGGCGCCGAGCGCCTGCATGCGCTTGAGATGCCCGCGCGCGTCGTCGAGCGAATTGACCACCGCCTTGAAGTCGCCGTCGGCGCCGTAGAGGATGGTGCCGGTGCTGAACACGCGCGGCCCGACCATCACGCCGGCCTTGACCAGTTCGGCCTGCGAGAACACGAACTCGTTGGTCGCCGACGGATCGTGCATGGTGGTGATGCCGAAGGACAGATTGGCGTAGTAGGCCCAGTTCTGCTGCGGCACCACGCCCTGGCCGAAGTGCGCGGCGTGCGCGTGGGCGTCGACGATGCCGGGGATCAGGGTCTTGCCGCTGACATCGATCACGCGGGCGCCGCTCGGAACCTGGACATCAGCGCGTGCACCGACCGCCGCGATGCGGTCGCCGTCGACCACCACGACACCGTCCTCGATGACTTCCTCGGCGTTTTCGGCATCGCGCATGGTGACCACGCGTCCGCCGACAAAGGCGGTAACACCGGTCGCCGTGTAGACCGGCTGTTTCAGGCCGATGTTGATGCCTGGCGCCTGCTCCGGCTTGGGCAGTTCCTTCGGCGCGCCCGGCAGGAAGGCGAAGGCATCTTTCAGCGAGCGGCTGATGTAGCGCTCTCCCACCATCCAGTGCAATGTCTGGCCGTCGCCTGCGCCCGACCAGTGCAGGTAGGAGCCGGCGTCGGCGCTGACCTTGCTGACCGGAATGGCGGTCTGGTCCTTGCTGAGTTCGATACTGCCGCCAGTTTCCGGCAGCGGCGCCACGAAGGCGTTGAACAGCTCGGTGAAGGCGACAAAGCGGCGATCCGGGCTCAGCGCGACGAAGTCGACGTACTTCAGGTTGAACACCTCGCGCACATCTTCGCCATGCAGGCCGGCGGACATCAGCTTCTTGCTCAAGCCTTCACCGGTCAGGAAGTAGACGCGCGCGCCGTCGGCCGAGAACTGCGGATTCTGACCGTCCTTGGCCAACCGCGTCGCCGCGCCGCCGGCCGCCGGGATCCAGAAAATGCCGCGCTCCTGCGACCACAGGCTGCCGGTCAATCCGCCGCCGGCACTGCGCGCGTAGACGATGCGGCTGCCGTCCAGGGAATACTGCGGGCCGTAGTAGAAGCCCTGCTGGGTGCTCAGCTTGCGCTCGCTGCCGCTGACCAGGTCGCGTTCGACGATGGCACCCATCGCTGCGTCCGACCAAGTGGTGTAGAGCAGCTTGCGGCCATCCGGACTGAAGCTCGGCTGGTATTCGAACAGACCCTCGGCAACGCTCAGCCGCTGCGGCTGGCCATTCGGCAAAGCCTTGCGCCAGAGCTTGCCGACGGCGTGGAACACCAGCGTCGATCCATCCGGGCTGGTAGCGACATCGCGGATCATCTTCGCGGTGAACTGGCCCTCGTCGATGGTCTGTGCGAAGCGCAGCGGCTCGATGACCTGCTGATCGACCTCAGCCGTGAACGGAATCGCGGCCGCCGCGCCCGATTTCGCGTCGACGCGCCACAGCTTGCCCTGCGCCCAGATCACGATCGCCTTGCTGTCCGGCGTCCAGTCGAAGTTCGGATACGGCCCGAAGATCGCCCAGCCTTCCTGCTGGTCATGCGACAGCCCGTCCCACAGCGGCGTCACCAGGCCGGATTCGAGGTCGTACAGATGCAGCACGGTCTTCTCGCGCACGCGCTTGACGAAGGCCAGCGTCTTGCCATCCGGTGAGGGCTGCGGGCGCACCGCACCACCGGGCGTGGCGATCAGGTTGTCGAACTCGCCGGTCTGGCGATCCAGGCGGCGGATCGCATAGACCACATCGTGCACGTTCTTGTTGTACTGGAAGCTCGGACCGGCGCTGACATCCTCGCTGAAATAGACGTAGCGACCGTCAGGGCTCACGGCGGGTTCGCCCTGATCCTGCTGGTCGTTCTTCTTCTTGGTCAGCTGCAGACCGTCGCCGCCGCCGGTGTGATACAGCCACAGTTCACCGGCGCCGAGCGAGCGCTCCGAGGTGAAGTGCTTGCGGCCGATCAGGTACTGGCCATCCGGCGTCCACGCCGGATTGTTGAACAGGCGAAAGCTCTCCTTGGTCACCTGGGTGGACTTGGCGTCCGCCAGATTCATGCGCCACAGATTATTGCCGCCGGCGCGATCGGAGGTGTAGGCGATCTGCCGGCCATCCGGCGAGTAGCGCGGTTGCACGTCGAAAGCCAGGCCGCTGGTGATGCGTTTGGCTTTGCCGCCGCTGATCGGCAGCTCATAGAGATCGCCAAGCAGATCGAACACGATGCGCTGGCCGTCCGGACTGACGTCGAGGTTGATCCAGGTGCCTTCATCGGTGCTGAACTTGATCGGCTTCAGCTTGCCCGGCGGCTGGTTGACGTCCCATTTCGGCTGGTCCTTTTCGTCGCCTTTGGCATGCGCCAGTCCGGCCAACAGCAAACATCCAGCAGTGATCAGGGCCTTGCGAATCATGGGCAGGCTCGCTCGTTTCGATGGAGCGCGGACGCTAGCACGCTGGGTTTCCCTGCGGACGTGAACAAAGTTGGCGGGCTGCTGCACCTCGCGCCGGCGCGCGTTGCGGCCGCGTCGCTGCCGGGCCGCGCACCGCAGGCGGGCGCGGTAGGTCGCGTGCCAGAAGCTGGCCAGGCGCGTGCGCGCCACGTAGCCCGGGCTTACAGCATGTTCCGGGCCTGCGAACAGCCCCGCTTCACAGTCCGTCCCGCGACGCAATCATGCTCTAACGCGGACAAAACCGCCCTCGCTGTGCTTCTGGCGCGCGCAGATGCTGCTCGAAGTAGTAGTCGAGCATGCCGCGCACGCGCTGGTGGTCGCTTGCAGGTACCCACTGCCCCGCGTTCGCCAGCCACCCATCCGCGCACTCTGCCGCCGGCCTGTCGCTCGCCGCGCACGCCAGCAGGCCATCGAAGGCCACGCGGTACTGCGCAAATTGCTCGCGATCGAGCACGGGACCATGTCCCGGGATCAGCTTGGTGAAAGGCAATTCCTCCAATCGCGCCAAGGCCGCCGACCAGCGCGCCGGGCAGGCGGTGTCGAAGAAGGGCACTGGCAACGTGACCAGATCGCCGGCCGCCAGCACGCCGCTCTTCTTGTCGAGCAGCCAGACATCGCCGGCGGTGACCGCGTCGGTCTCCAGTCCGATGCGCACACGGCGGCCGGCCAGAGTCCAGTTGCGCGTGCTGCTGATGGTCACATCGGGCTGCAATCCAGGACCCAGGTCGATCAGTGCCATGTCGCCGCGGAATCCGGCTTTGTCCTGTTCGCCGATGTCCGGGTTGGCGAGCATCGCTTCGAGCTGTTTGCGGTAGTTTGCCAACCAGCCGCCCAGCGCCTGTTCGATGGCCGCGCTGGCGTAGACGCGCAGATCGGGGTGGGCCGCGCGCATGCGCGCATTGCCGCCGACGTGGTCGAGGTGCCAGTGCGAATTGACCACCGCCGCGACAGCTCCGCCCTGGGCCTGCACGAAATCGAGGATCTGCGCACTGTGTTCGGCGTGACGGCCGGTGTCGACGACGATCCAGCCACCGCTACCCCGCAACAACACGCTGTTGCCGTCCGGCTGACGACCCGGCGCGAACACGCCGCTGACCAGGTGGATGTGGGGCGCGATCGTCTGCGCTTGCGGGACTGTCGGCGTCTGGGCAGCGATGCTGGCGGCGGCGCAGAGTAGGCCTGCAAGCACGAACCGGGGGCGTTGGCGCGGGTGCATGTGATTCTCCAACGTGGCAACGACGCGAGCATGCAACGGCGGATCAGCGGCGCGCGTGGGCCAGGGGTCACGACCCGTGAGCGCAACGGCGCCGCGCTGGGGCTTGGCGTTCCCGGGCGCCCGAGAACGCCAAGCCTCATCCCGGCAGGCTCGCGATTGGCCTGCCCGGTGCGTGGAAGCCCTATGCTCTGTCTTTGCTGCAGCCGACACCTACACACGCCATGTCCGACGTAGAACCCGAACAACCCAGGGCCGATTCGAGCGCTGATCACGACGACGATCCAGAACTGGATCAGCCGTCCTTTCCCGGTGGACTCTCGCGCCGCGAGATCGGCGCTGGCCGCGAGTTCTGGCAGAGCCACGTGCACGCCCGCGGCGGATTGCGCTTCGACGCGCTGGATGGCTTTCTCACTGCACTCAGTCTGCTGCCGCATCCACCGCTGCCGCAACGCTGGACGCCGCTGGCGCTGGGGCCGAACCTCGCCGTGGCGCGCGATGACGATCGCGAGCAGGCAGTGGCCTGGATGTACCGCTTCGGCACCCATGTGGCGCAGCGGGTACGCCTCGATCCGGCCGTGCACCAGGCATCGGTGCTGCCCGAATTCGATTTCCTGCCCCTGGACGACAGTGAGACCGACGAACAGGCGGAGATCCGTACGGCGCAATCCTGGTCAGCCGGCGCCGCCGCGGCCCTGGCACTCGATGCCGCCGGCGTCAGCGACATCATGGCCAGCGAGACCCTGCGCACGGAACTGGCGCCCTTCGTGCTGCTCGGTCGCAACGGCACCACAGACGACGTGCCGTACACACGCAAGGAGCGCCTGCGCCTGATGCGCGCCGCCGCCTGGGGCGCGCATCGCTTGTGGAAGCACTACCAGCCGATCCGCGAACGCGGCGGCCTGCGCCCGCAGCCGCTGCGCAGCGAGCCGACACCCGGCCGCAACGACCCCTGCCCCTGCGGCAGCGGCCGCAAGTTCAAGCTTTGTCATGGGGCGGCAAGGCATTGATGATTTGGAGTGCGCCGGCTTGCCGGTTTGGAGTGCGCCGGCTTGCCGGTTTTGGATGCCTTCGATTCCATCGGCCGGAAGCACCCAAAGCGGTGGCAAGCCACCGCACTCCAGATTCAACCCCGCTCCAGCAACTTCCTCAAATCGCTCAACGCCGCATTCGCCCGCGACACGTAGTTCGCCATCACCAGGCTGTGATTGGCGAAGAAACCGTAGCCGCCGCCATTGAGAATGATCGGGCTGTAGACCGGTGCCTGCGACTCCTCCAGTTCGCGAATGATCTGCTTCAGGCTGATCACTGCGTTCTTGTCCTCCAGCACCGGGCGGAAATCGCGTTCGATCGCTTTCAGCAAATGCATCAGTGCCCAGGTGGTACCGCGCGCCTCGTAGAACACATTGTCGATCTCCAGCCATGGCGTGCGGGTGATGGTCACAGCCGGCGTCGGCGTCGACTGCTGGGCCGCCGCTTCATTGGCCAGATCGGTGTTGATGCGCACCTGGCCGACGCTCATCGACAAGCGCTGGCTCAGCGAACCCATCTGCTTTTCGACCAGCGTCAGCCACGCAACCAGGTTGTCGGCGCGGACGTAGAACTGCGCATTGAACTCGTCCTTGTCGGCCAGCCGCACCAGGTAGGCGTTGAAGTGATCGACGCCATCGCGGTACTGGGCCTCGGTCGACGGCAGGATCCAGT
This sequence comes from Rhodanobacteraceae bacterium, assembly GCA_016717705.1. Taxonomy (GTDB): domain Bacteria; phylum Pseudomonadota; class Gammaproteobacteria; order Xanthomonadales; family SZUA-5; genus JADKFD01. The sequence continues at coordinate 7,691 of JADKFD010000063.1, forward strand.
GGTCGTTGCTGTAGCCGAACAGTGGCTGCGCCTCGCGCAGGTCCTTGTCGTCTTCGCTCTGGCTCTGCGAGCGCGAGAAGTCGTTGCGCATCGCCAGCGAGAAATCGCGTACCTGTTGCAGCACCCCAAACTCCCACTCGGGTATGTTGTCCATCAGCACGCCCGGCGGCGCGATGTCGTTGGACAGATAGCCGCCGCGCTTGTCGAGCATCGTTTCGACCAGTTTCATCGCCGTCGATACGCTGACATAGCCCGGCACCACGGTCTGGCCCGCGGCTTTGGCACGGGCTTCGGCAACCGCCAGCACCTTGAAGCGGGCCGGCTCGGTCGACCACCAGAACATCAGCACGAGGTTCACGATCACGACGGTGGCCAGCAACACCGCGGCGATCCGCCAGCGGTAATTGCGCCAACCGCGCGCCGGCGGGACCGTCAGGCTCTCGCTCATCGGCGGTACTGCTGCATCCTGGGTTTCCATGCCGAGCTTCCTTGACTGCCAGGCTTGATCCTAACCTAGAGGGTCCCTACAGCGCGTTACCGGCCGATGAGCAAACACAGGCCGCAAGCGTCAATCGCGAAAGCTCAAGCGCAGCGCATCCTCGCTGGCGCAGCGCAAAGCCTGCACCTGCAGCCTCGCGGACGGCCGAAGGTCCGGATACTCCTGATCCAGGTAGTCGATGATCGCTTCGGCATTCCATGGGCCCAAAGAGGTCTGGAAGTCGGGCCAGAGCGACTGGAATTCTCGACACGAGAGGTCGGCCCTGCGTGAAAGGTACATGCCACTGGCAGTGTGGATGATGACCAGACGCAGCGTTGCCGGCATCTGATCCGGCACAGTGCCTGCTTCCAGTCGCTGCAACAGCGCATCCGCCAGGGCCAGCTGGGTTTCGTTGTAGACCGCTACGCCTGCCAGTTGCAGTCGCGCCGTGGTGACCCCGGGAAGCGGAACGCGCGTGCCGGAGAAGCTCCCGTCGTAGCTGTAGCTGCTGCCGCACGAAGGACTGCCTTCCTTGAGAATCGCGACACGCACACCGCGAGAATTCGCCACCTGCAGCGCGCGTTTCGGCGCCGTCGACGAAGTGCACCGGACACGTCCTTGCCATTGCCATCGACCACCCGCGCCAGGCCTTCAAGCACCTTGCGGCCGCCCGCAGCGCCGGCAATTTCCGCGGGTGGCCGGGGTACCGGCAAGCCACCCGCGACCTCCGGGCAGATCGGTACCACGCGGCCTTCCCGCAACCAGCGCTGCAGGATGTCGTCGTCGCAGCGCTTGTCGCCGCCGTTGTAGCGCACGGCCTGTCCCAAAAGGCAGGCACTGACGAGTACGTGTTCCATCGCGACCGCCGTCCGGTCGATCCCTGGGTCAGGTGTGGTAGTAATCGACGATCAGATGAATCCGGTCCTGATCGCCCTCGTTCTTGACCGAATGGTAGCGGGTGTTGTCGATTTCGATCACGTCGCCGACGTTGAACTTGTGGTCGATGTCGTTGATGAAGAAGTGGACCTTGTCATTGGTCACGATCGGAATGTGGATGCGGTGCACCATGCGCAGCGCCACGGCCCCATCCATGTGGTCGCTGATCACGCCGCCCGCCTGCAGCCGGGCAAACATGGCCTTGCGGATCACCGGGTTCTGGTACTTGTACTCATGCTGGATCAGGTCCAGCACCGGCTTCAGCACCGGCTCGAAGGTGGCCCAGTGCGCGGTGGTCTCGATCGGCGTGTCGGTGCCGGTGTTCGCGCACCACTTCAAGACCAGACTCCGGGTGTACTGGTGCACCTTGAACTGCTGCTGGCGCAGCGCATTTTCCTGCCATTCGTCTTCGGTCTTGGTGTCGAGCAAGGCCTTGATTGCCGTGGTGTCGACATGACCGATGTGATGCACCGTGCCGGCCAGCTTGTACGGCGGTGCGCGATAGAGATCGGGTGGCAGGCTCATCTGGGTTCACATTGGGTCAGTGGGAGGCGCGGCATTGCAAGCATGCGGCTTGGCGTCGGTACAGCCCTGCCGCGCGCCATGGGGCGGCGCCGGATGGTATCGCCGGGTTCCTTGCAGGGCAACCCAGGGACCCACCGAACCCGTGCTGCAAGGGTGACGCCGGGACAGCGTCCGGACAAGGTCCGGACCCACGAAGGCTACGGCCGTTCTTTGCCCTGATAGAACTTGCGATGGGCAATCGCCAGCAGTTCTTCGTCCTCGACGGTGTCGCCGTAGGCATAGACCTCGGCGTATTGCGCCAGGTCATAGCGCTCACGCACCCGGCGTGATTTCTCGGTGCGTACGCACTGCTTGCCCAGATAGCGCCCGGTCAGCCGTCCGTTGCGATGCTCGAGCGAGGAACAGATCAGATCCAGCCCATGCTGACGGCACCAGTGCGACAGATAGATGTCGAAGGCCCCGGAAACCACCGCCACCTGGTCGCCCTGCAGCTGGTGCCAGCGGATGCGTTCCATCACCTCGGGACGCAGTACGCCGGGCAGCATCTCCGTGGCGAAGGACTGGCCCTTGCGGGCGTAGTCGTCGACCGATGCCCGCGCATAGCCCAGCCATACGATGGTGGCGCGCAACAGGGAGCCGGAAACCAGGCCCATCTTGTAGCCGGCGATCAATGGCGCCAGTGCGAGCTTGCCGATCTGCAGGCGCCGCTTCGGAATCGAGTAGTGCAGGAAGTCGGGCAGCATCTCGCGCGTGGTGATGGTGCCGTCGAAGTCGAAAAGTGCCAGGTTCATCCGCTCGATCGGTGCAGCGCCGCAGCGCGGGGCCGTCGAGTCTACGATGACTTGCCGGCGGCGAATGGCAGTTCCAGCTTCTGGAAAAACGGGATCTGTTGCCATTGTTCCAGCAGCGACAGCGCCCGATCGTAGAGCAGCGCCTGCGGATCCAGGCCGGAGAAATCGAACGCCGGCTTGCCGCGTCCGGCGCTGGCCAGAGCTGCACCTTCCAGGAACATGCCCAAATCGAATGAGCCGTTCCATAACTGCGTCTGCAGCGCCTCGACGATGGCCTCGGCCTGGACTGCCTCGGTCTGGACCTGCACGTTCGCCGCATCGTGGACCAGATCCATGACGAAGCGCGCGTCCTGCCCGGCCGCTACGAGGCTGAGGAAACCGTGCTTCAGCGGCAACGCCGACTCGACAATGTAATGCACCAGATCATGCGGCAGCGTGCCCTGGCGGGGCATCGAGGTCGAGCATTCGCTGCCATCGGTGCGGACGAAGCGCAGGCGATCGAGTTTGTCGGTCTTGGCGAGTTTTTCGGCGATCAGGCGCATACGGAATCCTCGGAATGCCCAGGCGAAGCGCATCGCGCGCGAGCGCGCTCCTACAAATTTGCCGCAAATTCTCGCAAGAATTGTAGGAGCGCGCTCGCGCGCGATGCTCTGCTGAAACTGCGGCCCTGCCCTACTCGATCCGATAAACACGCGCGCTCGGCAGGTTCTCGTCGACCTGCAGGAACCAGCGCCCGGCGACACCGGGAATTACCGTGATGGACGGATTCTCCAGAGGCTTGGGCAGCTTCACCTCGCCCTTGAGCACCTTCCAACGCTGGCCGTTTTCCAGCAGGAACTCGCTACCCGGAGCCCAGCCGCTGACCGATCCGGGGATGCGGCTCTTGATCGGCTGATCGTCGAGACCGATGAACATCGGCGCGGCCTTTGGCGCCGCCGCGGCGGGTTCCACTTTCGGCGGGCCGGGGCTGGGGGCCGTCTGAGCGACCGCCGCCGGCTGCGGCTGCGCCGCGACAGCAGCGCTGGTCGTTGGCACCGCCGGGTTGGTCGACTGCGCCGATTCCTCGCGCAACAAGCGGTTGAGCAGCTGCAACTGCGCCGGGGACAGGGTATCGAGGCCGGTGGCGTGCAACTGCTCCGGCGTCAGTCGTTTTTCGATGTCTACCTGGCCCGCCTGCGCAGCTGCTGCCGACGATGCCAGCAGCAGCACCCCTGATCCTGCGCACAACGCGGCGATCCGCAGGGCTTGCAGTCCGCTCGATTTCATTGGGTACGCCCCCGCCTGATCATTCATCTTCGCTTGAATCGTCCTCGTCGTACCCGGCGTCCTCGGACTCGGCCGCGTAATCCCCTTCGTCCTCGGACTCGTCAACTGCTTCGTCTTCGTAAGCCGCTTCGTCCTCGGACTCGTCGGCTGCCTCGTCTTCGTAAGTCGCTTCGTCCTCGGATTCGTCGGCTGCCTCTTCGTCGTAGGCGGCCTCGTCCTCCGACTCGTCGACCGCTTCGTCTTCGTAGGCCGCTTCGTCCGCGGATTCGTCGGCTGCTGCGTCGTCGTAGGCCGCCTCGTCCTCGGATTCGTCGGCTGCTTCGTCTGCGGATTCGTCGGCGGCGTCTTCCGCGTCGTCGTCGTCGCTGGCGCTCGACTTGGCGCTTACGTCGCCCTCGTCCTCGCCCTCGTCCTCGCCCTCGTCCTCGCTATCGTCGGCAGCATCGCCTTCGTCGGAGCCTTCGTCGGAGTCGTCTTCAGCGCCATCGTCCATGGCCTCGTCTTCGGCCGCATCTGCTGCGTCGTCGCCCACGTCCGCGTCGGCGCCGTCGTCTTCGCCTTCATCGGCGGCGTCATCGGCTGCCTCGTCGTCGCCGTCGTCGGCGCCGTCGTCGTATTCGTAGTCTTCTTCGCCGACGTAGTTGTCGTCGGTCTCGTCGCTGGTGCCGTCGTTGTCGTCGTCGCTGTCCGCGGCGTCGTCGCTGCCGTCGTTGTCGTCGTCTTCGTCGTAGTAGTTGCCTTCGCCATCGCCGTCGCTGTCGACGTCCATGTCGAGATCGCCTTCGTCGTCGACGTCCAGCAGTACCTCGCCGTCGTCGCCGGTACTCACGTCGTCGAAGGCGTAGTACTCGGTCTCGTCGTCGCCGACCACCTCGACGTCGATGTCGTAGTCGTCCAGTTCCGGATCGTCATCGCTGAAGGCAATGCGCCCGCTCTCGTCTTCTTCGGCAGTGAAGTTGTGACCCTCGTTGATCTCGAAGTCGCTGACCTCGTAGTAGCCGTCGCCGCCATAGTTTTCGTCGGCTACGCGCACCGTGGGCTTCTGCGCGCTGCCGGCCTGGTAGTTGAAGTTGGTCGGGCTGAAGCTGATGGTCTCGGCTGCGTTCGGCCGGATCGCGACATTGCTGACCGAATAGACCTGGCCGGGCGAGAACACGGTCAGTTCGGTGAGCGGCTGGCTCGACGGCTTGCCGTCGTCGACCAGCTTGACGTCGTATTCCTGATCGCGCGGCAACTGCACCACGCAGCCGCGCGTGCCGCGCATCGGCTGCATCGAGGCGCCACTGATCTGGCTGTCGACGCCATTGGCGCCCATCTTCACCTGCTTCTGGGTCTTCTTGCCGGTCGCCTGCACCTGGCTGCAGCGGCTGGGCGTGTAGACGGTCCAGGTCTGCGCCGGTTGCGCCGGCGGGCGCTGCGAGGTGGGTACGGAACTGGGTCCCCAGCCCTGGCTGGCCGGCGGCTTCGGCTTCGGAGCGGCGACTTGTGGCTTCGGCGGCTTCGGTTTGGGCTTGGGCTTGGAGCCAGGCGTTGGCGCCTTGGACGGCTTCGGCCCGGTCGGTTTCGGCCCGGTGGGCGGCTGCGGCTTCGGCGGCTTCTGCTGCGGCGGCGGCGCGCCGCAGAACGGGCACTTCAGCGGCTCGTAGCGCGTCGACAGCAAGGTGACGTCCATCGCGCCGGCACTGCCCTTCCACGCCGATGCGGCCTCCGCCGGATTCAGTGCGGCGCCGGTATAGATCCAGCGGTTGTTGCCGGTGTCGACATCGATGAAACGCTCGGCACCGGGGTAATTGTTGTCGTAGATGTAGATGCGGTACTGCTTGGGGGCGGTGAGTTCGATCTTGTACGGCGTGATCGCATGACCGCCGCCTTGATCGTAGATGCCCAAGGTCGGGTAGTCGTTGCCGGCCTTCATGGATTTGGCCAGCTGATCGACGATCTGCTGCAAGGACCACTTGCGCGTGGCGCTGGTGGCCGACTGCACCGGGTCCAGCGCCTGCGTCGAGTAATACGTGGAGATGGTACGCATCAACCATTCGTCGTCGGGCTTCAGCGCGAACGGTTGCTTGGCGCCGAACTCGTCGACCGTTTCCTGCTTCACGAAAAAGGCGGCGCTCAAGGCGGCCATGCCCTCGCAGTGTCCACCCTCGGTGGACTTGTTCATCTGCTCGATCCACATCTTGGCGCCCGGCGTCGGCACGCAGGTATCGCCCTGCTTGCGCGCGCAGACCTGGTCGCCAAACAGCAGCACCGCGTCATCCGGCGTGATCTTCGAATAGGGATATTTCTGGCCGCCCCAGTTCTCGAAAGCAAATCCGTTGGGCTTCGGTCGAAAGCCGCTGTCGGCCACCACCTGGCCTTGGGCCCAAGCCTGGGAGGTTGCACCCAGGGCCAGCAACAGCGACACCATCGAGATCCGCTTGAGCATGTCCCCTCCCAGTTTGGTTGAACGCAGGCCTTTCACAGCTCGCTCATCGGGGCACCGGCGGCTCGATCAACGAGCACGGCGTCGGGACTGGCGCGGTCGCCAGACTCTATCATCCAGAATCGGTCGCCCAGAAGACGGCATTGACGATTGTTCGTCCGCACCCGGCAGTTCCGCTCCGGGACCACCGGCAACCCATCCTCCCGTTTTGTCATCGCAGGAAAATCCGATGCGCCATCGAATCGCCTCCATCGTCCTGGCCGCGGCCGCCGTTGCGGCCTGTGACAAGCCGGCCAATGCACCGGTCGAGCCAACCAGCGAAGCGCCTGTTGCCACGGCGGTTGCCGTCGACGCGCAAGCCGACGCGCGATTCGCCGAGATTTCCGCCCGCTGGGTGGAAGGCCGGTTCCGCTTGAGTCCGGTGTACGCCACGGCGATGGGCGAGCACCGCTTCGATGGCGAAATCGACGACCTCAGTGCGGCGGGCCGCAAAGCGCTGCTGGAATTCAGCCAGCAGACGCTCGCCGATCTCGACAAACTCGATTCAGCTGCGTTGTCGCGCGAAAATCAGGTCGATGCGCTGATCCTGCGCAATCAGATCGAGTTCGACATTTTTGGCCTTCAGACCCTGCAGGACTGGGCGTGGGATCCGCAGGTGTATTCGCAGCTGGCCGGCGGCGCCATCTACAGCCTGATGGCGCGCGAGTTCGCGCCGATCGACCAGCGCCTGGCCAGCGCCACGGCGCGCATCGAAAAACTGCCGCAGGTGTTCGCGCAGATGCGCGAAAACCTCGATCCGAAGCGGGTGCCCAAGGGCCACGCCGAAACCGTGTCGAAACAGCATGCCGGCGTGCTCAGTCTGATCGACGACATGCTGCTGCCGCAGGCCGATGTGCTCGACCCGCCAGCGCGCCAGCGGCTCGACGCCGCGGTCGCCGCGCTGCGCGTCGCCGTTGCCGAGCAGCAGAAATGGATCGACGAGACGCTGGTACCCAACGCGGCCGGCGATTTCCGCATCGGCGCGACGCTGTACGACGCCAAGCTGCGCTTTGCATTGAATTCCGAGCTGTCGCGCGCGCAGATCGGCGAGCGCGCGGAGGCGGAGATCGTCCGCGTGCGCGAGCAGATGTACCAGATCGCGCGCGGCGTGCTCGCCGGCAAGCCGGATGCACCGGCCCTGCCGGAAACGCCCGACGAGGCGCAGCAGCAGGCGGCCATCGAGGCGGCGCTGGAACTGGCATACGCCGAGCGCCCGGCGCGCGATCAGGTGGTGGCCACGGTTGAAGCCACTTTGGCCGAGGCCACCCGTTTCACCCGCGAGAAGGAACTGGTGACGCTGCCGGATGCGCCGGTGAAGATCATCCTGATGCCGGAGTTCCAGCGTGGCGTGTCGGTCGCCTACTGCGATTCGCCCGGACCGCTCGACAAGGGTCTGGCCACCTATTACGCGGTATCGCCGATTCCGGAAGACTGGACGGACACTCAGGTCGACTCCTTCCTGCGTGAATACAACACGCGGATGCTGCATCTGCTGTCGATCCACGAAGCCATGCCCGGCCACTATCTGGAAGGCGCGCATTCGGCGAAGCACCCGTCGATGCTGCGTGGCGTGCTGCGCTCGGGCATGTTCGCGGAAGGCTGGGCGGTCTACGCCGAGGAAGTCATGATGGACGCCGGCTATCTCGACAACGATCCGCTGTTCCGCCTGATGCGCTACAAGTTCTACCTGCGCGCGGTCGCCAACGCGATCCTCGACCAGGGCGTGCACGTCGACAACTGGACGCGCGAGCAGGCGATGGACCTGATGGTCCGGCGCACTTTCCAGCAGGAGCGCGAAGCGGCCGGCAAGTGGATGCGCGTGCAACTCACCAGCGCACAGCTGCCGACCTACTTCGTCGGCGTGCAGGAACACTTCGAGACCCGGCGCGCGGTGCAAGAGCGCGAGGGCGATGCGTTCAATCTCAAGGCCTACCACGACCGGGTACTCTCCTACGGCGCACCGCCAGTGCGTTTCGTGCGCCAGTTGATGCTGGATGAGGCGATACGTTGAGATCGCGAGCCATGCGCCCGCTGTAGAGCGGAGCTTGCTCCGCTGCTTTTCCAGGACGTAGGTCACGTTGGCCATGCTTCTTGGCCTACGTGACATCGCGCCCTCACTGTCACGTAGGCCACGCGGCACGGCCAACGTGACCTACATTTGCGATGCCTCACGCAAAGTAAACAGTATTGGAGCTTGCTCCGCTGCTTTTGGCATCAGGTCCGGAGATTGCAGCTTGGAAAACGCCACAGGACCGATCCGGAGATTGCTCGGCGTGCTCAAGCGCGCTGCCGAGCTCTGGCTGCAGGGCCACGCCTTCCTGTTCGCGGCGGCGCTGGCCTTCTTCACCGTGTTCTCGATTGCCCCGGTAGTGATCGTCGCCGTCGCGGTGGTTGGTCTGGTGCTGGGCGCGGACGCCGCATCCGGCCGCGTCATGACCGAACTGGAAAGCACCGTCGGACCGCAGGCGGCAGAGTTCGTCCAGGTGGCGGTGCACAACGTGCAGGTCGATCCCAGCGGCCCGGGTGCGACCGCCCTGGGCATTGCTCTCATCGTCCTCGGTGCGACCACCGTATTCGCGCAGATGCAGACCGCGCTCAACGCGATCTGGGGCGTCGCGCCGCGACCCACGCGCAGCGGCGTGTTGCGCTTGCTGCTGGCGCGCCTGCTGTCGCTGACGGTGCTGCTGGCGATTGGTTTCGTGCTGCTGGTATCGATGCTGCTGAGCATCGCCGTGCGCGTCGTCATCAGCTACGGCGAGCAATGGCTGCCGGTCAGCGACAAGCTGTTGCTGTTCGCCGACTTCACGCTGTCCTTGGGCCTGGTGACGCTGCTGTTCACCGCGATCTTCCGCATCCTCCCGGATGTGCTGCTGAATGTGCGGGATGTGCTGCTCGGCGGCTTTGTGTCGGCCTTGCTGTTCGCCTTCGGACGCTTTCTGATCGCGTTCTATCTGTCGCATTCGGCGGCCTCCTCGGCCTACGGCGCGGCCGGATCGCTGGTATTGCTGTTGCTGTGGGTCTACTACTCGTCGCTGATCCTGCTGTTCGGCGCGGCGGTGACCCGCGCCGATCTGGAACTGCGCGGCAAGCCGATCGTGCCGCGCCCGTTGGCGATCAGGGTGCAGCGGGAACTGGTCGACTGATAGATGACCACTGCGCGAGGTTGGCGCGCTGCTTCTCGCCATACATGCCGTGAGGGGTTGATTTCATGGTGGGAGCGGATTCATTCCGCGAGTGCTTTCGCGGAATGAATCCGCTCCCACAGATTCGATGCGCGAATAAGCGCACCGTCAGGGGCGACCAGGATTCTCACCAGACAAGATCAATGACCAAGCCGCTATCCGATCAGATTCGTGCGCAGATCCACGCGCAACTGGCAGCACTTGAACGGGCCGGCCTGCCGGTCGCCGATGCCGTGGGCATGCTGCGTCTGCCGCGCGGGCAGGATCGGGTGGCACGCGTGGTGCGTGATCTGCGCCGGGGCCAGTCGCTGGCCGATGCCGGCGCCAGCGCTGGTCTGTTCACGCCACTGGAAACCGCCGTGTTGCGCGCGGCGATCCTCGCTGGCAGCCCGGCCGCCGCACACGAACGCCTGGGCGTGTCCGCCGCCGCGCGCGCACGGCGCATCGCGCAGATGCAGGCTCGCCTGCTGATGCCATTGGCGGTACTGGCGATCGCGCTGTTCGTGCAGCCGCTGCCCGCGCTGATCAGCGGCTCGATCGGTGTTGGCGCCTATCTGTGGCAGAGCGTCGGCACGCTGCTGCTGTTGGCGGGCTGCCTCGCCGCGCTGCAGCAGGTGGTCAAGCGCCATCGTGACCGCAGCGACGGGCCAGGCCGGGGCGCCATCGAGCAGTTGCTGCTGCGGCTGCCGGTGATTGGCGACCTGCTGGTGCGCGGACAGGCGCAGACTTTTTTCGAGAACCTGGCGCTATTGCTCGAATCCGGCGTGCCCATGTTCAGCGCATTGCCGGTGGCCAGCGCCACCCTCAACCTGCGCACGCTGCGCGCGCGGTTCGACCAACTGCTGCCCTTGATGCAGGGCGGCGCCAGCCTGAGCCAAGCCGCGCGCACGCTCGATTGCCTGGGAAACCCGGCGGTGATTGGCATGATCGCCACCGGCGAGGGCAGCGGCACCCTTGCCGAACTGCTGAGGCGCTACGCGCAGGGCGAGGGCAAGCTGGTTTCCGAGCGACAGGAGCTGTTGGCCACCTGGATTCCGCGCATCGTCTACGCGGTGATTCTGGCGTGGATGGCGTCCAGCCTGATCGGCGGCGCCGGCCAGATGTTCAGCCGGCGCATCGAATGACAGCAATCGCAGGCGCAGCCCGCTCACCGAACATGACCTATCCGAATGATTGTACTGGGAATAAAACGGGGCAAGGGGCAGGGGGCACGGGACCAACCGCGCCGCACGGTCCGACCGTGACGTGGACTCGCCCCCTGCCCCTGACCCCTGCCCGCTTTCGCCTTGTTCGTTGCGCGAATTGGCCCAAGGGCGGAAGCTTCGCCAAAGGCGAAGATTCCGCCGCAGCCATGCCGCAACACCGACCGCGGAATCCATGCCTGCGGCATGGGTTCCGCCTACTCATCGCCGGTCTGCAAGCGCCACAACCGTGCGTACTGGCCGTCGCGCGCCAACAGTGCTTCATGAGTACCCGACTCGACGATGCGGCCCTGCTCCAGGACGTGAATCGCATCGGCATGGCGCACGGTGGACAGTCGGTGCGCGACGATGAGCACGCTGCGGCCGCGCGCGGCGCTGCGCAGCGAGTGCGAGATCGCCGCCTCGGTTTCGTTGTCGATGGCGCTGGTGGCTTCATCCAGCACCAGGATCAGCGGATCGCGATAGAGCGCGCGCGCCAGCGCGATGCGTTGGCGTTGGCCACCGGAGAGCTCGGCGCCACCCTCGCCCACGGCGTGCGCGTAGCCGCGCGGCAGTGCGCTGATGAACTCATGCGCCTCGGCAGCACGCGCGGCGGCCTCGATGCGTGCCGGTACCGCGGCGCAGTCGCCATAGGCAATATTGTCGGCGACGCTGCCATCGGTCAGGAATGGCTCCTGGCCGACGTAGGCGACGCGTGAGCGCAGCAAGGCCGGATCGATGCCGGCAATATCGGTACCGTCCAGCAATACGCGTCCGGATTGCGGATCGAGGAAACGCAGCAACAGCTTCAGCAAGGTGCTCTTGCCGCTGCCGGTGCTGCCCACCAACGCTACCGTGGCGCCGGCCGGCAGATCGAAACTGACCCCGTCCAGCGCCGGGCGCTCGGCGTAGGCAAAGCGCACGCGGTCGAAACTCAGCGCGCCGCGCAAGGGCTGCGGCAACGCGCCGGTCGCGCGCGCCGGCGCGGGCGTATCGATCAGATCCAGCACGCGCTGCACCGAGGCCATCGCGCGGTTGTAGAGGTCGGTCATGTCGGCCAGCCGCGTCATCGGCCACAGCAGTCGCTGGGTCAGGTACACCAGCGCCGAATAGCTGCCGACGCCGATTTGCCCTTCGAGCGTCAACCAGCCGCCATAGAGCAGCGTGGCGACAAAGCCGATCAGGATGGCGATGCGGATCACCGGCGTGATCGCGGCGGCGAAGCGGATCGCTTCGGCGTTCTTCGCGCGATAGCCATCGGAAGCCAGGCGCAGATGTTCGGCCTCGAAGCGCTCGGCGGTGTAGGCCTGGATGGTCGCCATGCCACGCAGGTTGTTGTCGAGCCGCGTCGACAGCGTCGCCGCCGCCTCGCGCGCCGCGGCATAGCGTGGCGCCAGCCGGGTCTGGAACCAGAACGCGCCGATCACGATCAATGGCACCGGCAGGATCGCCAGCAGCGCCAGCGTCGGCGTCATCACGAAAAACACCGCACCGACCAGGATCGAGGAGATGAACACCTGGATCAGATCATTGGCGCCGGTGTTGAGGAAGCGTTCGATCTGGTTGACGTCCTCGTTCATCAACGCCATCAGCCGACCGCTGCGCGCCTTCGTCACTGTGTCCGGCGGCAGTTGCTGCAGGTGCTCGTAAGCCGCCTGGCGCAAGCCGTGCTGCAGATCCTGCGCCAGCCCGCGCCAGTTGATCGCGTACAGGTATTCGAACAGGGATTCCAGCAGCCAGATGGCCACCGTCAGCGCGGTCAGCAACCACAACTGCGTCATCGGCTCGACCACGCCAAGGCCGGCGAGGAAGGACTGCCGCTGGTTGACCACCACATCGACAGCAACGCCGATCAGCAATTCGGGCAGCACATCGAAGAACTTGTTGAGTACCGAGTAGATCGAGGCGCGGATGCCGCGGCGACGAAACGGCGCGGCGTAGGCGTACAGGCGGCGCAGCGGGTGCGCGGCGGCGGATTCGGTCATGGGGCGGTCATGGCGTGTCAAAGCGCGGATGATCAGCCACCGGCCGTTTCGACAGCGGGCGAATTGGGGGCGATTTGCGAGGCCGGCCTTGAGCGCGCCCCGAGATCCGCGCTCACTCCAACGTTGGCAGTTGCCACCCTTCCGGCTTCTCGACCAGATCGAAATCGATCTGTACGCCCTCCAGCGAAGCCAACGCGTGCACGCCGACACCGAGGACCACTTCCGGCCGTCCGAAGTTGCCCTCCTCGCGTCGATACAGATGCAACAGGCGCGTATCCGGATCGAACAACCAGTATTCGCGCACGCCGGCCGCTTCGTAGAGCCTCCGCTTGGCGATGTGGTCGCGGCTGCTGGTGCTGGGGCTGGTCACTTCCAGCACGAAGTCCGGCGCACCGAGCAGGCTGCGCTCGCGCTCCTTGCTGCGGTCGCAGACCACGAACACATCCGGCTGCAGCACATTGCGTTCCTCGCCCTCGGCCTCACCGGCTTGCGCCAGGCGCACGTCGAACGGGGCCACGTAGGGGCGACAAGGCTTGCCGAGCAACTGGTTGCCGAGTTGGCGCACCACTTCGGTGACAGCCGCCTGATGCAAGCGTCCAGGCCCAGCCATTGCGACAGTCGTACCATCGATCAGTTCCAGCCGCGGGCCCGTGTCGGGCAGCGCCAGATAGTCGGCATAGGTCAAAGTGGAGGCTACGGGGTTCAGGCGGGCCATGGTTCGGGTTCCGCAGGTGACATGCCATCAGTGTACCTCCGCGGGATGCGCCGGGCATCCGGGCGGCGCTGCTGCGCAACCGCAGTTGCCTGGCCTGCTCCGTCATCTATGCTGCGCTCTCAACCAGTAACCGGCGGGCCAGATTCCAGGCGCTGTCATGCATACGCTGAACCGCGAAAGCTACAACGCCATCGCCGACCAGTGGGCGGCGGCGCGCAGCGGCTTCCATGGCCGCGAACAGGCCTACCTGGATGCTTTTCTGGACGGTCTGCCGACACCCGCGCAACTGCTCGATCTGGGCTGCGGCAGCGGCCGGCCGATGGCCGAGTACCTGCTGTCCCGCGGCCACCAGCTGACCGGCGTCGATCAGTCAGTGGCCATGCTGACGCTGGCGCGGACACGCTTTCCAGCCGCGCGCTGGATCGAGTCGACCATCGAGGACTACGCCAGCGATGAGCATTTCGACGGCATCCTCTGCTGGGACGCGCTGTTCCACATCGATCGTGCCCAGCATCAACGCCTGCTGACGCGTTTCGCCGGCCTGCTGCGTAGCGATGGCAGGCTGATGCTGACCGCGGGCGGCAGCGCGCACCCGGCGTTCACCGACAGCATGTTCGGCCACCAGTTCTTCTACGACTCGCATCCGCCAGAGACCTTGCTGGCGCTGCTCGACGCGGCAGGCTTCGACCTGATCGTGAACGAGTTCATGAATTTGCCGACCGGCGGTCGCGACAAGGGGCGCGTGGCGATCGTGGCGAAGAAGCGCCTGGAACCAGCTGCGATCGCCGTTCAGAGGCGTTGATGCCGCTCTCGGACTGTGGGAGCGGATTTACTCCGCGAGAGCTTTCGCGGGATAAACCCGCTCCAAGAGCAAAAGCTCGCGGGGTAAACCCGCTCCCACAAGGACAAAGCTCGCGGGGCAAACCCGCTGCCACAGGAGCAAAAGATCGCGGGATAGACCCGCTTCCACAGGTTCGGCGCGCGAACCCGCGAAGCGCCATCGACAGCCAGGCGGCTACAGCGGCGCCCCCGCCACCTCGATCATCGCCTCATTGCGCCGCAGCGGCGGCAGCACCCAGGGTGCGTTGTAGCGCGCGGTCCAGGGCGCGCCGATCGACTCGATGGCGGCGTTTGCCAGGGCTTGGGTGAGCTCCGTCGTGTGCTCGGCGAATTGTTCGGCCGTGCCACGCCCGGAAAAACGCAGCGCTGCGACCCGCCGCCCCGGCACGGCGCGCAGTGTGACGCGCGGGTCGCGCGGCGTCGGCAAGGTCTCCAACGTGTATTCGGCGGGCATGTAGAAGGCGATCCGCCAGCCACCGCCGCTGTCGCGCTCGGCCGCCACCGGGGCAGTCATCGCAATGCGCTGCCCTTCTGGATCGGGCGCCATCGCCACCGGAGCGGTCATCGCGATCTTCTGCTTGCTCTGGTTGCCGCCGAAGATGTAGCCGGCGAGGCGCCGAAAACCCTCGTTGCCCGCATCGGCGTAGGTGCCTCCATCGATCACGGTCTCGGCAATCACCGTATCGCTGTAACGTCGGATCTCCACACCCGACTCCAGCGTGCGTTCGACCGTGTACGGAACCTCCTCGGTTGCCATTGCCTTCTCCGCTGACGCGCCAAGGGTCATCGCCAATAGCGCCACTGTAACGGTGTGCCAGCCGGCCATGTTCATGCTCCGCAATTCGCTGCCAGGAGCATCCCCGAACGCGTGTGTGCGTGGCGCATGGACCCAAGCTCAGTTCGAAAGCCGATTCCAGCGCCCGCCGCCGATTGGCAGCCTGAGCTCAGTGGGCTAAGCTCGGGCCGCTACGAGAAATTCGGCGGGCATCCATCCACCTGGTCGGCCGATCGCCCACGGCGCAATCTGGAGTCGTGCTCATGATCGAGACGCCCGGGCAATCCCGCCGCATCGGCCCGCTGCTGGCCACCGTTCTGGTCGCCGGCAACATGATCGGCTCGGGCATTTTCCTGCTGCCGGCGTCGCTCGCGAAAATCGGCTCGTCGACGGTCATCGGCTGGATCGTCTCGCTCGGCGGCGCGCTCTTGATTGCCGGCATGTTCGCCGTACTCGGCGCCACCCGCGCGAATCCGGATGGGCTGGTGCGCTGGCCGGCCGAAGGCGTGCATCCGGTCGCCGGCTTTGCCTCGTGGGCTTCCTACTGGACCACCGGCTGGGCCGGCACTGTCGGCGTCGTGCTTGCAGCGGTCGGCTATCTCAGCCTGCTGTTCCCGGCGCTGAAGACACCGACGGCCGCGTTGCTGATGACACTGGCCTTGATCTGGGTGTTGACCGGCCTGTGCCTGTTCGGCGCGCGCATGGTCGCGCGCTTCAGCGGACTGACCCTGATCATCGGCCTGTTGCCGATCTTCGTGGCGATCGTGCTTGGCCTCGGGGCGTTTTCGCCGGAGACCTTCAGCGCCTCCTGGAATGTGACCGACAAGCCCCTGCTCGACACCATACCGCCGTCCCTGCTGGTCATTTTCTGGGCCTTTCTCGGACTGGAAAGCGCCACCGTGGCGGCAGCGGTGGTCGACAACCCGCAGCGCAACGTGCCAATCGCCGCGCTCGGTGGCGTCGGCCTGGCCGGCGTGATCTACATCGCGGCCTCGGTTGCCGTGATGGGCGTGATTCCCGCGACGGAATTGCAGGCCTCCACCGCCCCGTTCGCCGAGGTGGTGGCGCGCATCGCCGGCGCCAATGCCGGCGCGCTGATTGCCGTATGCGCGATCGTCAAGATCTGCGGCACCTCCGCCGGCTGGTTCCTGGTCAACGCCGAATGCGGCCGCAGCGGCGCCGCAGCGGGCTATCTGCCGGCCTTCATCTCCGAATCGGACCCGACCCGACTGCCACGCCGCGGGCTGATTGTGCTCGCGATCCTGATGAGCGCGGTCACCGTGGCGACGATGTCAGCGACCATCAATGCCCAGTTCAACCTGCTGCTGAATGTGGTCGTCGTGCTGGTGCTCGCGGTCTACGCCCTGTGCGCGCTGGCGCTGCTGCTCGATCGCCAGCAACCCGCGCGCTATCGGCTGCTGGCGCTGGCGGCGATGCTGTTCAGCCTGTGGGTGGTCTACGCCTCCCCGGTCAGCGACACCGGCCCGGCGCTGGTGTTTCTGGCGCTGTGCGTGCCGGTCGGCTGGTTGTTGCAGCGGCGCCGGGACCAGTTGTAGATCGCTGCCTGGCCTGGGCTTCGACAGACGATCCGGATCGCCGACTCGCAGTCGGCGCTGTTGACCTTCGTGGCGTGAAGAGCGCCGAGTTGAGCCTGCTCCGACCGCACCGGAATCGGTCGTCGTGTTTGTTCGAGCCATGCACGCAAGCTCGGGCTGGCCGGATCGGGCGGCGGCCCATCGAGGTGCTCGTGCAGCGCTTGCTCCAACAGGAACAACCAGGCCTCGCGCGCCAGCGGCTCGTCGAGGTCGTGGCCGCCATCGGCCTCAACGTGCAGTTGCACCGATTTGCCCAGGCTGCGCAGCGTCGCCGCGTAGTGGGTGACGCTGCGGATGGCGACGCGTTCGTCGCGGCCGCCGGCGTAGAGCACGACGGGTCGGCGCAGCAGTTCGACGTTGGCCAGCGGTGATTGCGCGGCCAGCCGAGCCCTAACCTCGTCATCTTCAGGGTCGACCGAGAGCAGGCGGAAGCGTGTCGCCAGTGGCGTACCGCGTTGGTCGGCAAGATCGCTTTGGGTGACCGCCCAACGCAAGGCCCAGCCGAAGTCGGTCGGCGGCACGCCGGCGATGGCGACGCGGTAGAGCTCGGGCTGGAAAGTCACGCCCTGCAGCGCCGCATAGCCGCCGAATGAAGCGCCCTGGATCGCCACGCGCGCGCGATCGCCGATGCCGTTGTCGAGCACATACCGGGTGCCCTCGACGATGTCCTGCTGCACCCGACCATTGCCGAAGTCGCCATTGGCGGCCATCAGATAGTCGCGGCCGAGGCCGGTCGAGCCGCGGAAATTGGGCTCGAACACGGCGTAGCCGCGATTGGCAAGGAACTGGGTGATTGCCGCGTAGCCCGGCAAACTCGCCGTCCACGGTCCGCCATGCACGCTGACCACCAGTGGCAAGCTGCGTGGATCACGACCGGGCGGAAGGCTCAGAAAACCGTGCAGGCGCATGCCGTCGGATGCGGTCCAGGTGATCGGCCACTTGCGCGCCAGTTGCGCCGGGTCTGGCGCTTGCGGGCCCGCGTCGTTTTCCAGGATTTGGCGCAGTTCGCCGCTGTGCGGATCGAAGACGTGCCACAGCGGTTGCGGCAAGCGGCTGTCGCGCTCGGCGACCAGCCAGAAAGCGTCCGCGCCATGCCCGACCTGGATATCCAGATCGCGGTCGGGCAGCCGTGCCTGCAATCCCGCGAGATTCCGCGTCGCCTCGGCGCTCAGACCATGCACCTGCGGGACGCTGCCTCGGTAAGCCGCCAGCAGCGGCTCGCCGCTGACCGGATCGGCGACGACGCGGTCGAGGTCGGCCTCCTGGCGCGGGTCGAGGTGCAGCACCACCGATTCCCCGTCGCTGCCGAGACGCTGCAAGGCGCTGAGGTTGCTGCCGCGATCCGAGTTCATCCACAGGGCGTGATCGGGTCCGGTCACGCCAATGAATTGGCAGCGTTCGAGCTGCACGCAACGCGCGACCTCGATCGGCGTGCCGCCCGGACGCAGCCGCAAGATCGTGTGGCGCTCGGCTTCGATGCGTCGCAGGTAGAGCACGCTGCCATCAGCGGAAAGCGCGGCGTCACCGAGCGGCAGCGTGTCGCTGTGCAACACGGTCTGGGCGCCATCGGCATCGATGCGCAGCAATCGCGACCACGGTTTCGCCGCGCCGGGCAGGCTTTGCTCCAGCACCAGCAGAGCGGCCGGCTGACTCGGATCGATGCCGACCACTTCGTGAAGCACGCGCTGACCGAGCCGGGCGATACGACCGGAGCCGGTCTGACCATCAACCTTGAACACCGACAGTTGATCCGCAGACACCAGGAACAGGCGCTGGCTGTCGCGTGACCAGAGCAGGCTGTCCGCATCCACTTTGGGTAATACCCGGCGCGGCGTCGGCTCGTCGAGTGGCTGCAACCACAAGCCTCGCTGGCCATTGAGCTCGCGCAGGAACGCCACCTGGCGGCCATCGGGCGCCAGGCGGACTTCGCGCAAGCTGGATTGCCCGAGAAAGGCTTCCCTTGGCAATGTAGCCGCTTGCGGCTGCGATGACTGCGCCGCACGAATCGCCGCCAGCGGGTCACCGCGCGCCGCGCACGACATGAAGACCAGCGCGGCGGCCAGCAGCAGTTTGATCGAATCAACTCCAGGCATTTTCGGCCCTACAAGGTCAGATGCGAGCGACTGGCTCGGGCATTGGAAACATCAAGGCGAGCAGCGTCGATTGGTCATTGCGAGTTCTCCGGATTCATCAAGAACTGCACAGGTGC
The DNA here is from genome assembly GCA_016717705.1 of Rhodanobacteraceae bacterium. Lineage (GTDB taxonomy): Bacteria > Pseudomonadota > Gammaproteobacteria > Xanthomonadales > SZUA-5 > JADKFD01. The sequence goes on from JADKFD010000063.1 coordinate 26,633, forward strand.
CGTGAACCTCCGGGCCGGGCTGTCGCCAGGCTCGGCAGTGGGCGAGGCTGGTACGCGGACACCCGGCGCTTGCGCGTCGCGCCAACAGCCGAGGGCGCCGGCGCGAACGCCTCTTGGCACACCCCATCACGCGCGCGCCGGGCCGCGCCAAGGCAGCAACAGCCGCGCAGCGGCGCAAGACCCTTGGGCTTCGGCAGCGCGCGCCGGACCGCTGGCAACGGCACGTCGTTGCTCGCAAATTCAGCGCCCTGTCGCCAGCCATCTCCATCACCGGCGCATCGCGATCCGCATGCAGCAGCCTTAGCGCGATCAGCGCCGGCAGGCCAACCGCACCGCAGGCCGCCACCCACAGCCAGCGCCGGGGACCTTGCAGGCCCTGACGGGCGCTGAGCCACAACGCCGCCAGCAGCGAGGCCAGCATCAATGCGGCGGCCAGCAGTTGCATCGACGCCGGGCGCGGCGCGGGATCGCGCACTCGCAGCGGTGCGGGATCGGCGAACAGATTGGCCAGTACGCGCCGCGATGCATGCATTGCCGGCGACAGCCACCAGTCGTAATGGCGCAGCCACAGCGGAAAATCCGGGCTCAGCTCACGTCGCGCGACGGGCTCGATGCGACCGGCGCCATCGACCATGAGCAGCTGCTGGTAGCTGTCGCCCGGCCCGTCGATGCCGCCACGCCCGTAGACCAGCGACAGCAGGTGGCCATCGAGCAATTCGATCAGATCGACGCGATCGAGGCTGCCGATCGCGCCCGGCAAGGGCACGCGGACGCGAGGTGCCAGCACGTCTTGCGCATTGGCGAGGCTGCGCGCGTCATAGAAGTACAGCGCCTGGTCGCTGAGTACGCTCATCGACTCGCCGGCAGGCGTCGGCAATGCGGCGAGCGTCTCACCGGGCGGCAACGCGATGCGCGTGTGGATCTGCCTGGTCTCGCTGTCATAGGCATAAACCGCGTGCGCCGTTGCCAGCGCGCTGCGACCGAGCGGCAGCGGAGGCAGATCGAATGCGGCGTGATCGCCGCCGACGCCGAGCACGCCATCGCGGCTGCCGTCGGCCAGCGCAACGCCGTGGAAGCGCAGGTCGTCGTGACTGAAGATGTAGCGCGTGCGGCGAGTGTCGTCATCGAACTCCATCGGCATCGGGTTGGTCAGCTGCTGACGCGCGGCGAACTCCTCGATCTGTACCTGGGTGCCATGGACTTCGGACAATCGGACCTGCTCCCGCCACAGCGCCGCGTCCGCATGCGTTGCGAGGTCGAGGCCGGCCAGCAACAGATCGGCGCCGTCGGCTCGACTGGCCTCGACATAGCCGCCGGCCGGCGGCGTGCTGTTGAGCGGGTGCGTGCCGAACAGCATCCACCCGGTCTGGTACACCAGTGTCAATGCCGCCAGGAACATCCAGATGCCGAACTGCATCGGCAGCGCGAGCAACAATTCGCCCAGCGCACGCCGTGGCGGCGCGCAAAGATCGGGCTTGAACACGCAAGCCAGCAGCGCGGCAAGCCAGGCCAATACCATGGCCTGCAATACCAGGACCCAGATACCGCTGGCATCGCTGATCATCAGCACGATCAGCAGCACCACGGGAAATACCGCACTCTTGCGCGGCGCCAGCATCACGCAGGCGGCGGCGAGATAGCTGGCGCAGGCGATCGCCCATGCCGCAATCGGCAAGCCCCAATGGCGCAGGTCGACGACCCGCGCGGTCAGCGCCGACTGCGCGGCAATCACCAGCAGCAAGGGCAGCAGTACGGCGATCGCCAGCAGCGCCATGGCAGCGCCGGCCAATGCCTGGGCCACCTCAATGTGCGGGATCGGCCGGTGCAGCAGGTTCAGCCAGGTGTTCGGCTTGCGATAGCCACCCATCTGGTACAGGCCGAGCAGCAGGCCGACCAGCCCATACACCGCAGCCACCACCTGGTAGACGAACAGCGGCTGCTGCAGCGGATCGACCATGCGCGCGAAGAAGCCGAGCACCGCCAGGTGCGCCAGCAGCGCCAGCAAGGCCCAGGCGCGAAAGCGCAGCAGTTCGGCAATGAAGAGATTGCTCACGATGAGTCCTTGCGTTGGTTCAGGCGGCGAGCGGCGCGGCGTGGTTCTTGGCCAGAAAACCGTTGACCGCACGGTCCAGGCTCACCGGCATGCTGCGCGTCGAGCGCGCGCCGCTGGCGCGCAGGAACTCGCCAAAGTCCTCGTCCTGATCGAGCACCAGGTAGTGATGCAGACCGTCGATGCGCTGCACCTGCAGCAGACCGGGAACACTCGCCGGCAGCGGCCCCTGGAACGGGATATCGGCGATCCAGTGGCTGACCCGGGCGCAAAACTCGTCGGGCGCCGACATGTTCTTCAACTGGCCGCGCTCGAGGATGATCAGGTTCTCGGCGACGCGCTCGACTTCGTCCATCTGGTGCGAGCAATAGATCACCGTGCAGGTGTCGCTGGCATTGCCGTACAGCAGCGATTCCAGGAAGGCGCGCTTGGCGACCACGTCCAGGCCCAGCGTCGGCTCGTCCAGCACCAGCAGTTCCGGGCTCTGCGCCAGCGCCAGGGCCAGATTGAAGCCGGCGCGCTCGCCGCGCGACAACTGGCTGACTTTCTGCTCGGTGCGCACCTGGTAGTGGCCGATCACGCCATCGAAGGCCTGCTGGTTCCAGCGCGGATAGTGCCGTCGCTGCATCGCGATGACCGCGGACACGCGCATCCACGACGGCAGCGTGTGTTCCTCGTTGACGAAGCCGATGCGGCCGCGGTCCTGCGGCGTGAGCGCTCTGCAATCGCGCCCCAGGATGCGTGCGCTGCCGCTGGTCGGCGGCAGGAAACCGAGCAAGATGCGGAACAGGGTCGACTTGCCCGCGCCGTTCGCACCGACGATGGCGTGGATGGCGCCACGCGCGATGCAAAGGTCCAGATGATCCAGTGCCAGCGTGTTTCCGTAGCGCTTGCTGAGCTGGACGGTTTCGATGACGGCGTCGTTGTTCATGCGCTTTTCCTCAGATCCAGTGCGCGGAACTCCGCGGCCAAGCGGGACAGCACTTCGTCGCCGGAAATGCCCAGCGCAATCGCCTCATGCACCAGACGTTGCAGCGCCTCATCCAGCCGCCGTTCGCGCTCGGCATCGCTCAGCCGCTGCCGTGGCGGCGCGACATACAGCCCCAGACCCTGGCGCGCCTCCAGCCAGCCCTCGGCAACCAGTTCGGCGTAGGCCTTGGCCACGGTGTTCGGGTTGATCGTCAACTGCTGCGCCAGACCGCGCACACTCGGCAGTTGCGATCCGACTTTGATCTCGCCGGTGGCAATCTGCATGCGCACGCCATCGACGATCTGCTTGCTGATCGCACGTGGATCGCCGGTGGCGATCTGGATC
>JADKFD010000064.1 GCA_016717705.1 Rhodanobacteraceae bacterium
GCCGAATGCCAGCGTCACGTTGGCGTTGGGAACTGGCCAGACGCCACCGGCGTCCGGATGCCGTACCGTCACTGCCGGGCTGATCGCCACGCCGGCCACGCTGTCACTGGGCTGCGTCGATTGCCAGTTGGGGCAGGCCGGCGACGACGCAGACACCGGGGCCAGAACCCCGGGGCTGGTAGTTTGCCGTGAGCACCAGTCCGGCAGTGATCACGGCCTGGTTGAATGAGTATTGAGTGAATCCGTACCGGTGGTTGCGGCCTGCAAACCGACCGTGGCGCCCACCCCGTTGGCTGCTGCGCCGGCGCCGGCGGTCACATAACGATATTCGAAGCTGTTGCTGCCTTCGCTGAATACTGCGGCGAAGTTCAAGTTCACCGTGGAACCACCGTCACCGATGGTACGGCCCCGCCATTCGACGATGAACTGCCGGTTGGGCGCGCTGCCGACGTTGTTGATGTAAATGCCGCCCCCGGTCGGAGAAAGGGTCAGATCGTCCCACCGGGGAACAACACGGGCGCATTCGCGGGGAACGCTTCTCCAGCGAAGTTTCCAGTGCCCGCGCTGGGCAGGGCTCCGTTGGCGAACTGGCGACTTCCGCCCGCAGCGATCACGCTGGATGGTGCCATTGGTCGTGACGCGCAGCGTCGATCCGGCGGTGACCGTGGTGCCGTAGATCTGGATGTCGAAGCCCGGCGAGGTCACCGAGAAAATGCCGTCATCCACGTTGCTCGCGGGAATGAGAGTCCCGCCGGCCGGAATGGTCGCGCCGGATGGCGTTGCCGTGAATACATAGCTGCCCACCACGCCTACCGGCAAACTGAAATTGACCACCGACGGAGAGCCTCCGCCGCTGTAGGTCAACGTCAGCGTGAAGTTCGCGGTCGATCCACCGACCATGCTGTTGTCGGTGGACACCTGGAACGGCGTCAGATTGCTGCCTGAGCCGGCCGCCGCGAGGTCCGGATAGGCCGAGTTGGGCTGGCTGATGCTGACGCCCGGTGTGCTGCTGCTGGAGTACCGCCGAAACCAGTGTGCCAGTCGCACCGCCGTTGTTGGTGACGGTGACGCTGAGCGCGTTGCAATCGTTGGGATCGAGGCGATTGTTGTCGCCGGTGACCGCCGCGCTGGTGAAGGCCAGTTCGACAATCGGCGTGACCGTCTGATTCAACGTGCCGTTGGAACCGGCAAGTCCGACGTCGCCGTTGTAGTTCGCGGTGATCGTATGCGGACCGGCGCTGAGCGCGCTGGTGGTACAGGTCGCAACGCCGGAGCCGTTGACCGGTACGAAACTGCAGATCGCCGTCGCGCCGTCGGTAAAGCTCACCGTGCCGGCGGTGACCGGGTTGCTGGTGGTGGCATTCAGCGTGGTCGAGGTGAAGGTGACCGGCTGCAGCTTGGGCACCGGATTGACGCTGGAGGTCACGGTGGTGGTGGTCGGATCAGCCGCGACCGCGGTGGGCGTCGCGTTGTAGACGACCAGCGCGTAATCCTGATCGGTGGTATCGGCGTTGCCGGGCACGCCCTCGCCGGCGATGTTGGCGGCGGTCACCGTGATCAAGATCGGCGTGCCAGCGCCGATTCCAGCGGGCAGGAACACGCTTTCCAGGTTGTTGACGGCGTCGGCAGTGCCGCCGGTCACCGAGTGGGCGCCGGTAAAGACATGGCCGAGATAGGTATTCGCGCCAATGGTGACACTCAGATTCAGATTGTTGACGATCGAACTGCCGCTGGTCGGCCCCGGCGCATCTACCCAAGCCAGGCTGATGCGTACCGGCTGCCCGGTCACGGCCACAAAAGCGGTGTGATTGCGCACCTCACCGGTCGCGCCAAAAAATGTCCGCGGGCACCTGGTCGCGGGTGACGCGTGCGCGATGCCGTCGAAGGCGGTGCCGAGGTTCATCATGCCCATGCCCTGGCTGTTCGAGGGCAGCGTGTCGTTAGCACTGACGCCGGTCATGTAGCAGGCCGAGTTGGTCAGATAGGCCTTGACCATGGCGGGCTCGGCGGGCGCATTGCCCGCGGGCGTCGGCCATCGGCGATGTAGGCGGGTTGTTGATGAACTGCTGGTGCAGCAGCGCGGCGCCACCGGCGACGGCTGGCGCCGAATGGCTGGTGCCGCTGGAGGCCGTGTACCACTGCTGTCCGATCGGGAAGAAGTTGGAGCTGGAGCCGCCGCAGACGCCATCGGCGCGATAGGTGGCTTCGGCCGTGCCGGTGCCGCTCGAGGTGGTGGTGACGAAGGTCATGCCGGTCACATGGGTGCCCGGTGCCTGGATCTCGGGTTTCTTGCGGCCGTCGTCGGTCGGGCCGCGGCTGGAGAAGCTGATGACGTCATTGGCGCTGTCGGCGCCAGTATCAGTGATGCTGCAGCCGTCCGAGCCGGTCGCGTTGCCGCCGCCATTGGCGGTCGCAAAGGAATGCACGTTCTCGGCCGCACCCACGGTGATGACGTTCTTGCCGGTGCCTGGCGAGCCGACGGTGTTGGCGCCCGAACCCGAATTGCCGGCGGAAAGACGATGATCATTTCCTGGTTGCCGGCCGTCAGCGCGCGCGAGTCGCGCACCAGTGGGTCGTAGGCCTGGGAGTCGGCGGTATAGGCGCCGCCGCTGGCCGCACCCCAGCTGTTGCTGCTGACGCGCGTACCGGCCGAATATCCGGCGTCCAGCATGTTCGGGTAATTCGGATCGGTGAAATTGGGATCGAAGATCACCGAATTGGCCATGCGCACGAACGGCGCCACGCCCAGGCCATAACGGTACAGCAGCGGATCGCGATGCACGCGCGTGCCAGTGGGATCCAGCGCATCAGGCACGTAGCCGCCGACGATGCTCATGTTCAGCTGGCCGTGGCCACTGACGCCGAGGCCACCATCTGCGGTCGAGGTGGAGCCCCAGCGGCCCTTGTAGATGAAGCGGCTGGCATTGGCCATCAAGCCGCTCTCGCGGAGCACGAAGTGCCGTGATGGCACCGGGCCGGCGTTGGTATTGGTGGCGATGGTGCCGGGATCGGCGCCGGTCGGGTTGCGATCGGCGCCGTCGTCGGTCACGTCGACAATGGTGCCCGAAGCGTTGAACTGCGCCTGGGTGAAGCCCCAGTTGGCCAGCGTGGTCAGATAGTTGCCCGGATTGGGCACGCCGCCGGTCAGATTGCCGGCGAGAATCATGTTCTGGCGTTCGTCGTGCTTGACCGGCTCGATGTAGGGTGCGATCGACACCACGTCCGGGCGCGCCGCCACCGGGCTGAGATTGGCCTCAGGAATCTCGACGACGATGTTGACGTAGTTCAGGACCTCATAGCGCCATGGCTCGGTGCGTGACCCGGAACTGAGCAGCGCCTCGGTCTCACGGTTGACCATCGGATCGCGCAGCAACTGCACCTGGAAACGGCTGGTCGTACCCGGAACCGGCCCGGGCGGCCCTGCCTTGGCGTGCTCGCGCGCCCCAGGCTGCAACTTGAACACGTCGAGGTAAGGAGCGGCCCACTGAGCGCTGCCGTCGACGGTCAGGCGGTTGACCGCGGCGATCGACTGCGCATCGCCGTAGACCAGATAGGCATTGTTGGCCATGTAGCTGACCAGACGCACACCGGTGGCCGCCAGTTCGCCGATCCAGGCATCCTGGATCGGCCCCGGAAACTGCACCAGGTGCATGTGCATGCCGGCGCCGGGGGTAGCTGAGCCGCTGATCGACTTGGCGAGCGGCGAGGTAGTGTCGATGGCGCCCGTATTGAGCAGGATCAGGTTCTGCGCGTCGGCATTGCTGGCGACGCCGGCCTTGATCAGCGCGTCGGCGCTGGCGGCATCGACTTCCAGCAGCGTGAAGGCGCCATAGTCCAGTTGCCGTTCGCTGCGGACCGCTTTGGTCCTGGCCATCTGCTCACGGCTCACCAGCACCTTGTGGCTGGCGCCGAGGCTGCGATAGCTGGCTGATTCTGGCGCGGATTGCCCGCTGGTCAATGCCGCTGGCGGATCGAGTCGGCGGGCCGCGGGAGCGGCGCTGGCGAAGACTACGGACGCGACGGCAACCGCAACGGCGATACGCTTCAGCATGTTTCAAGCCTTCTGACGACGATAAAGGGCACTGCCCGCGCCGTTGAGGCCACTCGTCCTCCGCAGGAACAGTGAACGGAATCTGAACCGAGCGCCGTGTTGCCGTCAAGACCTGTCGGGTGTTGAATTCGCTTGCCGGGCCGGGATCGGCGGTGGTCAGCTGACACGTCGCTTACGGCAGCGGCTGCACCAGATGGATCAGATTGCCGCAGCCGTCGTTGCATGGGGTCCTCGCGGCCGGTGATCTGGGCGGCGATTGTGACAGCGCTGCGGCTTCTTTCAGCGGTGTCGGGCGCATCGCGAAGAGCTCGCGCGCGAGCGCGCTCCTACAATCTCGCCGAAGGTCCACGCAGAATTTGTAGGAGCGCGCTTGCGCGCGATGCTTCTTGCCCTCAAGTCCGCTTCAACCCCAGCCGCCGATACAGCGTGCTGCGGCTGATGCCGAGCTTGCGCGCGGCCTGGACCACGTTGCCGCCACACGCGGCCAGCGCCTGGCGCATCGCGCTGGTGGTGATGTCGTTGAGTTCGCCGGCCGCCGTTGGCGCTGCGGATTGCGGATTTGCCGTCGCTGCCACGGACGGCACGCGCAGATAGCCCGGCAGCGCCGTCAAGTCGATCAGCTCGCCGGGATCGCTCAACGCCACCAGTGTGCGCAGGCAGGCCACCAACTGGCGCAGATTGCCCGGCCAGCGATAGCGGCTCAGCGCATCGACGGCAGGGTCGCTCAAGCGACGACCGTCAGCCAGCCGTCGCCACAGCGTGTCGATCAGCCCAGGCAGATCCGGGTGGGCGCGCAATGGCGCGATGTGGATGCCATGGTGGGCGATGCGGTAATACAGGTCGGCGCGGAAACGACCTTCGGCGATCGCTTCCTCCAGATTGCGGTGGGTGGCGCAGACCAGCGCGAAATCCAGTTTGACCGCCTTGCCACCGCCGAGCGGCGACAGCTCGCGCTCCTGCAGTACGCGCAGCAGCCGCGGTTGCAATGCCAGCGGCATGTCGCCGATCTCGTCGAGGAACAGCACGCCACCCTCGGCCTGACGCAGCAGGCCCGGATTGCCATGCCGCCGGGCGCCGGTAAACGCGCCGTCTTCGTAGCCGAACAGCTCGGCCTCGATCAGGCCCTCCGGAATCGCGGCGCAGTTGATCGCCACGAAGGGTTTGCCGGCGCGGCAGCAGCGGCGGTGCAGTTCGCGCGCAAACACTTCCTTGCCGGTGCCGGTTTCGCCGTGCACCAGCACCGGCAGATCGGCCTGGATGACGCGGCAGGCGCGGGCGAGTTCGCTCTCCAACAGCTCGTCGAACAGCAAGGCATCGCCGCTGCCAAGCGCTTTTTGCGCCACGGCCGGCAAGTAGGCCGCCGGTCGTCGCGGGCGCGCGTCGGCACGGTCGTCGACGCGGCCATGCAGGGTGCGGCCGCGCTGATCGCTGAGCGTGCCGCGATCGCGCAGACGCGCGGGCGTATCGGCGAACAGGTGGTCGTAGGCAACGCGCCCGAGGTCGCCGCGGCCTAGACCCAGCAACTGCAAGCCGATCTGATTGGCGGCGATCAGCTGGCCGCCGCGAAACGCCAGCACGCCCTCGCGGGCGGTTCCCAGCAGCGCCGGATCGCGGTGCACGCGCAGCACTTCGCAGGCGCCGATGCCGTCGTCGAAGAATCGGTGCTCGATATTGCTGACCGCCAGCTGCGCCAGTCCGAGCGCATGCACCTGCGGCACGCGCGAGTCGCCGGAAATGTCGAGCACGCCGACCAGCTGGCCGTAGGGATCGAAGATCGGCGCCGCCGAGCAGCTCAGGATCGAATGCGGCGCCAGATAGTGTTCGCCGCCGCGCACCTCGACCGAGCGCGCCTCGGCGATGGCGGTGCCGATCGCGTTGGTGCCGGCCAGCGTCTCGTTCCAGCAGGCGCCCGGCGCCAACGCCACACGACCGGCGCGATCGAGAAATTTGGGATGGCCGCCAGCATCCAGGATCCAGCCCTGGTCGTCGGTCAGGATCACCATGCTGCCGTTGGCGCTCGCGCCGGCAGCAAGTCCGTCGAGCTCAGCGCGGGCGAGGCGCCACAGGCGCTCGTTGCGCTCGCGCATCTGCTTGAGTTCGGCCTGCGCCACCGGCTCCAGTTGCAGCCGCCGCTCTGCGGCAAGGCCAAGGCGCTGGCAGCGCGTCCACGACTGCAGGATGGTCTCCGGCACCTGGCCGGCGCGCATGCCGCGCTGCTCGAAGAAGGCGCGCCGGGCGACTTCGATGCTCGGGGAGTTGAAGCTCGGGGTCATCGTGGCAAATCCCGCTTCTGGAGGGCCGCGCGCCTGCGCGGCCGCTCCAGGTCAGCTCGATTGCGCAAGGCACAAAGCCAGAGCGGCGCCGCAGGCACCGCGCCCTCCAAGGGCTGGCGCGTGCACAGCGCGGCAGGTGCATTGGATTCGCGCCCTGAGCCTTGTTCTTTCCGCACCTGTCGCATTTTGCGACACCCCATCCGGACACTGTCCCGAGTTTCAACACACTCGTGCGACAAGCGCAATGAACGAAATTGCGGCATTGCATCAGGAACCTGGAACCTATCCACGACTGAGAGCCGAAAAGTCGTACCGCACCGCACCATCGATTCCTTGGCATCACCCTTGCGTTACTCGCCCTGCCCGTTCGGGTCCAGCATTCCACCAGGGAGAGAAACCATGTCCGCAGCAGCCACGCACGCCAACGACCCCAGCACCATCTTCAAGCCGCGTTATGGCAACTACATCGGCGGCCAGTGGCAGGAGCCAAGGACCGGACAGTACTTCGACAATGTCACGCCGGTCACCGGCAAGGTGTTCACGCAGATTCCGCGCTCGGGCAAGGACGACATCGAGGCGGCGCTGGATGCGGCACATGCCGCACGCGCCGCCTGGGGTGCGAGCTCGGTCACCGAGCGCGCGAATATCCTGAATCGCATCGCCGACCGCATCGAGCAGAACCTCGAGCTCATCGCGCACGCCGAATCCTGGGACAACGGCAAGCCGATCCGCGAGACACTCAACGCCGACATCCCGCTGACGGTCGATCACTTCCGCTATTTCGCCGGCGCCATCCGCGCGCAGGAAGGCGGCATCAGCGAGATCGACGGCGATACCGTGGCCTATCACTTCCACGAACCGCTGGGCGTCGTCGGCCAGATCATCCCGTGGAACTTCCCGATCCTGATGGCGGCGTGGAAGCTCGCCCCCGCGCTCGCCGCCGGCAACTGCGTGGTGCTCAAGCCCGCCGAGCAGACGCCGGCGAGCATCCTGGTGCTGATGGAAATCATCGGCGACCTGCTGCCGCCGGGCGTGCTCAACGTGGTCAACGGCTTCGGCCTGGAAGCCGGCAAGCCGCTGGCATCCAGCCCGCGCATCGCCAAGATCGCCTTCACCGGCGAAACCACCACCGGCCGGCTGATCATGCAGTACGCCAGCCAGAACCTGATTCCGGTGACGCTGGAACTGGGTGGCAAATCGCCCAACATCTTTTTTGCCGACGTCATGGCGGCGGACGACGATTTTCTCGACAAGGCGATCGAAGGCTTCGTGCTGTTCGCCTTCAACCAGGGCGAAGTGTGCACCTGCCCGTCGCGCGCGCTGATTCACGAATCGATCTACGAGAAGTTCATGGAGCGGGTGATCGCGCGCATCGCCGCGATCAAGCAGGGCGACCCGCTCGACCCGACCACGATGGTCGGCGCGCAGGCTTCGAGCGAGCAGATGGAGAAGATCCTGAGCTATTTCGACATCGGCCGCCAGGAAGGCGCGCAGGTGCTGATCGGTGGTGAGCGCAATCAACTGGATGGCGAATTTGCCGGCGGCTACTACGTCAAGCCGACCGTGTTCAAAGGCCACAACAAGATGCGCGTGTTCCAGGAAGAGATCTTCGGACCGGTGGTGTCGGTGACCACCTTCAAGGACGATGCCGAGGCGCTGGAGATCGCCAACGACACGCTCTACGGCCTCGGCGCCGGCATCTGGAGCCGCGATGGCAGCCGCTTGTACCGCTTCGGGCGCGCCATCCAGGCCGGTCGCGTGTGGACCAACTGCTACCACGCCTACCCGGCGCACGCGGCCTTCGGCGGCTACAAGCAGTCCGGCATCGGCCGCGAGAACCACAAGATGATGCTCAACCACTATCAGCAGACCAAGAACCTTTTGGTCAGCTACTCACCGAAGGCGCTCGGATTCTTCTAGTCGCAATCGTAGGCCGGTGTGCACGGCTCCATCGTGCTCACCGGCGATGCGGCAATTCGCAGAGCGCCGCTGAGCCGCTACACGGCACAACGGCCTACATTCGATCAGTCGTAGGCCGGTGTGCACGGCTCCATCGTGCTCACCGGCGATATGCGGCAGCAAAGGCGCTGAGGCTGCGCGGCCAAGGCCTACATTCGATCAGTCGTAGGCCGGTGCGCTCATCGTGCTCACCGGCTACGCGGCAACATTGCGTAGGCCGGTGTACACGGCTTCATCGTGTTCACCGGCGATATGCGGCAGCACACAGAGCGCCGCTGAGCCGCTGCGCGGCACAACGGCCTACATTCGATCAGTCGTAGGCCGGTGTACACGGCTTCATCGTGTTCACCGGCGATATGCGGCAATACGCAGAGCGCCGCTGAGCCGCTGCGCGGCACAACGGCCTACATTCGCACGGGCTGACCGAAACCGGAGTTCACATGACCGACCCACCCCCGCAGGTCCTCGCCACCGACACCGCGCTGCAACTGATCGATCGTCTGCGCGAGATGCATGGCCCCGTACTCTTCCACCAATCCGGTGGCTGCTGCGACGGCTCCTCGCCGATGTGCTATCCGCAGTCCGATTTCATCGTCGGCGATTGCGACGTGCGCCTGGGTGAGATCGGCGGCGCGCCGTTCTACATCAGCGCGCCGCAGTTCGAGTACTGGAAGCACACGCAGCTGATCATCGACGTGGTTGCCGGCCGCGGCGGCATGTTCTCGCTGGAGAACGGCCACGGCGTGCGCTTTCTGCTGCGCTCACGATTGTTCAGCGACGAGGAATTCGCCGACCTCAAGGCGCACGGTCGCGCCTGATCGGCCAGGGCTTCACGGCAGCAGTCGCGACACGATGGCCGGCGGCAGCCGCGGACAGCCGTCGACACGCCCGGCAAGTCGATAGCGAATACGCCCGACGCCGTCATAGCCCAGATCCGCCAATCCGCGCGGCAGCAGGCGCAGTGCCTGTGCGAGCAGCCACCAGAGTCCACCCAGGCGCTCGAGAATGACCACCACTGCGCGCGATTTCACCAGCAGGCGCTGCCCGTCGACGACGATGATGCTGTCGCCCTGCCAGTCCTGCCGACGCGTCGCCAACGCCGTTGCAGCGGTGCTGCCGCCCAGCGGCGCAAAGCGCAGCAACTGCCGCTGATCCTCCATCGCTGCCAGGCGTACCGAGGCATGGCAGAAAGCGCAGCCGCCATCGAAGAGCACCAGCAGCGGACCGGTCGGCACGCGCGCGGCGATCCAGCGCGGATCAAACGTCAACAGATGCACCAGCAACATCGGCGTGGTCAGATCGGCAAAGTCGAGGAAGATCAGGAAACCGAACTGCACCAGCAGCATAGTCAGCCACAACCACGGCCGCAGTGCGCGCAGCAGCGCCAGCGGTGCGAACAGCAATTCGACCACCAGCACGCCCCAGGTCAGCAGTTGCAGACACAGCGGCGGCAGCGCCAGCAGCGCGCTGCGCAGCAGGTGGTCGCGGGCCAGCGGGTTCTCCAGCACCAGCGCGATGGTGTCGCCCGCCAGCCAGGACGGACTCAGCAGCTTGGTGTAGCCCGAGTAGCTGTAGCTCAGCGCCAGCATGACCCAGGCGGCCAGGTGCAGATGCCGCGGCAGGCGCCAGTTCGGATCGGCGCCGCCGTAAATGCGCGCCGCGAGCGACCCATAAGGCCGCGGCGGAACGAAAGCGTGCAGCACGAGCAACCAGCCGAGCAAAGGCAGGCTCGGATTGGCGATCAGCGGGTTGCGCTGGAACAGCCAGGCGAGGATCAGCGCCGCCAACAGCGCGCACACGCGATCCAGGTAACCGATCGCGAGTGCCACACCGCACACGGCACCGGCGACCAACAGCGCCGTCACCATGGATATCGAGTCCCAGCGCGCCAGCGGATTCGGCAAAACGCCCATGTACGGGCTCAAGTCGGCACTTTCGAGCACGCCGCCAGCGGCGAACACCTCGGCCGCGTACGGCAACAACTGCAGAAAGTGCAGGCACAGGAAGGCCCCGAGTGCAGTTCGGTACAGGCTGTACTGGCCACCGCTCCAACCGTCACTGCTCACAGTCGATCTCCCAGCTGTAGTCGAGCTCCGGACGCAAGGTCCGCACCGGTGCCACACGCACGTGCAAGCGGGTGGCGTCGGGCGGAATCCCAAGAGCCGCGCGCATGCTCGCCGGCCGGCAGAAGGCGTAGTGCATGACGCTCGCCTGCAGCGCACGTCCGCGCGCGTCGGCGCGCAGCAGCGGACCATAGGCGAGCGCCGCGCCATAGACGTTGCGCCGGTTGTAGGGCCCATCGACATGCTGGTAGAGCGCCGGCGTCAGGGCCTGTTCGACCCAGCGTCCCGAGCCATCGCGCCAACCGAGGTAGAAGCGCGCGGCATGCGTCTCGTAGCCCTGATGAGCGGTGAACACCTTCATCGCCGGTGCCAATTGGGTGGCTGCGCCAAATCCACGCAGCGACGGCAGGCCGAGCAGATCACCCAGCATCTGCAGCGAGCCGATGGCGGTCAGAAAGATGAACACGACAAGCTCGCGGGCGCTCATCGCGGCATGCGTCCGATCAGCAAATCGCCCAGCGCGCGCTCCTGCGCTGCGACGAAGCCGCAATGCTCGGGTGTCTGCCGCGGATTGTCGAAGGTGCCAAACAGCAGATCCCAGATCGGCAGATCCGGAATAGTTGGCGCGGTGCCAGCCACGTTCATGGTGGCGGCGATGGCTCTCGGGCCGCTGGAAGCAGTAGCCGAGCCAATGCGGCGTGCGCACATTCCAGTGATAGAACAACTCGGCGACACCGGTGATCGCGGTCACCACTGCAGCAGTCGCTGCGTCGACACCGACAAAAACGTACAGGATGCTGCTCATCAGCACGCCATTGAGCAGAATCTCCAGCGGGTGCTTGTAGAAGCTGGTGAGCACCTCGATGCGCGCCGGGCTGTGGTGTACCCGGTGCAGGTAGCGCCACAGCAGCGGAATCTGGTGACGCGCGCGGTGCCACCAATAGAACACGAAGGTGATGACCAGGTAGCCGATGGCGGCTCCGGCGGCGGTTCCCAGCGCACGCGCATCGAACAGGCGCCATTGCGGCAACCACTGGTCCCAACTCGCAGCGCCCAGGTAGACGATGCCGATTTGCGCCACAGTGAGCACGCAAAGGCGCGCCCACCAGCAGGCCACCCTCGGCTGCCGCACGCCGGGCCGCACCTGCTCGACCGCGATCATCAAGATCGCCACACCGGCCACCACCGCGACTGCATTCATGCCTGCTCCGTGTCTGTCTCGATGCGGCGAACTTAAGGCCGGCGGATCACAATGCGCAACTCTGAAAGCAGAACGTGCAAAATGCGGACTGTATCGGAGCATCAGGCAATACCAACGATGAAACAGACCAAAGCCATCCACCTGTCGCTGAAGCGTTTGCTGCGCGCCCGCGGGCACACCTATGCCGGGGCGGCGGCGGTGCTCGGCCTCAGCGAAGCCAGCGTCAAACGCCTGTTCTCGCGCGCCGAGCTGTCGCTCGAACGCCTGGAGCAACTGTGCGACTGGCTGGGGTGGACATCGCCGACGTCGTCGCCATGAGCAGCGAGGCCGAGGCACGGGTCACCGAACTGGCGCCGGAGCAGGAGCGTGAACTGCTGGCCAATCCGGCCCTGCTGCTGACTGCCTTCCTGACGCTGAACCGCTGGTCAGAGGCGGACATCCTGGCGACCTTCAACTTCACCAAGCCGGAGCTGACGCGCTTGCTGATCCGCCTGGAGCGCCTGGGTCTGATCGAACTGCTGCCCTTCGATCGCATCAAGCTGCGCGTCGCGCGCAATTTCACCTGGCGCCGCGACGGGCCGATCCAGCGCTACTTCGCCACCCAGGTGTTGCCGGAGTTCCTGGACACGCGCTTCGACCAGCCGGGTGAACAGATGCACTTTGTCGGCGGCATGCTGTCGCGATCATCGACACTGCGCCTGCACGAGGCGATGGAAGGACTGACGCGTCTGCTCGACGAACTGGTCGCCCAGGATCTGGCGCTGCCCACCGCCGAACGCCACGGTGTCAGCCTGTTCATCGGCCTGCGCCCGTGGGAGTTCTCCGCTTTCACCCAGTTGCGGCGCATGCCGCGCGAGAAGTTCTTCTGAGCTGGCGTACCTTGCATGACGGGTTTGCACCGGGTGGCCCCAGGTCCACTGGTATTGCGTGGTCACAGCAACGGCCGGATCCGTGTATTCGACCACCCTTCACAGTCACTGCGGCCAGACTGACGTACGCTGGCCCGCAAATCGCGCCGCGCCAGGGGAACATGCACATGATCCGCATCAGTGTCCTTGCAGTGCTGATTCTTGCGGGCTGTTTGCCAGCCGTCCATGCGGCGAACTTCGCGGTCACGCGTGCCGACGACCCACTCCCCAACGGTTGCCAGGTCGGCGACTGCTCCCTGCGCGAAGCGGTGCTCGGCGCCAATGCCAATGCCGACAGCGATGTGATCCAGGTGCCGAGCGGCACCTTCGGCATGACCCGCGGAACGCTTGCCATCAGCAACCCGGTGCAACTGCGCGGATCGACGACGACGCCGACGATCATCGACGGCGACGGCGTGCAGCCGCTGTTCAGCGTCACGGGTTCCCCCACCGTATTGCTGGCCAACATGTCGCTGCAGGCCCACGGGGTGCATGCATTGGACCTCTCGCGCAACGCCCTGACCACGCTGGATCAGGTCATCGTTCCCAACAGCGACAGCCAGATCTGGGCGGACTCCCTGACCAACGGCAGCGGCAGCCTGGAGATACGTCGCAGCGAGATCCGCGCCTACGTCACCTGCGGCAGGGTGGCGCTATGCCGCATCAGCGACAGCAGCCTGCTGCGTCTGCAGGTTGGCGATGGCGACGATGCAGCGACCCGCGTCGAGATGACGCGTGTGATCGTCGACGGCAGCCGGCCGCGGACGGCTCCGGCGTGGTCATGCAGACCACTGGCGCGGTCGGCGTGATCGACTCCACCATCACGCAAACCGATATCGGACTGTTGTTTGCGGCGGCGGCTCCCGAGCCAGGTCAGCATCGATGCACTCAGCTTTGTCGACAACGCGGGACCGCTGCGCGTCAACAGGCCGGCACCAGTGAGCGTAATGAACAGTGAATTTCGCAGCAATACCAGCAGTGTTTCCGGCGGCGGCCCGGGCGCGATCCATGCACAAGGCGGCTCAAACTGGACCATCGACGGCAGCACCTTCGATCGCAACAGCGGCAGCGGCAGCGTCGGCGGCGCGCTATTGGTTGAAACCGGCGCCCAGATGCTGATCCGCAACAGCACCTTTGCCGGCAACAGCTCACCGTCGCTGCAGCCGGCGCGGGTGCGCGCGGGGCGGCATTGGGCTACCGTTCGGATGTTGCCATCACCAGCGTGATCCTGCGCCACGTCACCATGGTGCGACCGGCAATTGCCCCGGTGGGCATCATCGGCTCGCTCATCGGCGGCGACGGCGGTGAATCCGGCCTGGTCCTGAACCTGTTCAACAGCATCCTCAGCGGCAGCTGCGCGCTGGAAGCCGCGGCCATCGATGTCAATCTCCGGCAACATCGAAAGTCCAGGGACAGCTGCGATCTGGCTGCGGCGAACAACTCAGCTCAACGTCAGCAGCGGCACGCTGGCACTGGCAGTCTGGCCGACCACGGCGGCCGACCAACACTGTGAAACCGCACCTACGGGCGGCGATCAACAATGCCAACGCGACCTTCTGGCTGACTATCGATCAGCGCAAACACGTACGACCTTTGGCGGTGGCTGCGACATCGGCTCCACCAGTCGGATCGCGCAGCTGAAGGGATCTTTGCCGACGGCTTCGAGTGAGGAGCGCCGCCGCTGCATTGGTGGGAGCGGGTTTATCCCGCGAAAACTCTCGCTTGACGGTGCGCTTGCTCGCGCAATGAAGCGCAGGATGCAGGTCACTTTGCCCGCAGGGCTACGTGACTAGCTTGCCGTTACGCGCAGGCCTCCGGCCAACGTGACCTAAATCAATCATGTCGGGCGACAGCCTGGTCGGCGCCCGACGCCGACCGCAATTGCCAGACCGAACGCCCCCACACTGTTACCATGCGCGTGAACGCGCGTACGCGGCCAGTTCCCCGCTGGCCGCACCGAGCGCTGCGCCGTCCGGATCCTGGCGTCAATACGACAGAAGCCCACCTTCACCAGGCCAGATCTCGTGCGCATCCAACGCCCGGCAGTTTGTTCCCTCCTTGGCCTTTGCGCCCTCGCGCTGACCAGTCTTGCCGCCGCAGCCCAGGCTGAATCGCTTGGCGCGAATGCAGCCGCGAGCCACCCGCTGCGCCGATTACCAGCTGATCCAGCCAGCGGCGCGCCATCTGTCGAGCGGGCATCGCAATACCTCAAGCGCACGATGGAAATCGAAGGCGGCGGCCCGAGCCTGTACCTGCTGGAGGATCTTGAACTGCCCAAGTCGCCCCGCGCGGCTCGCGCCTATGACCGACAGGCCCCGATCAGCGACGTCGACCCAACACAGCCGATCTTCGATATCCGCGGCAGCTACCTGCTCTATCGAGTGCAGCTCGGCTACTCGAGCGCGAGTGAATCCAACCTCGGCGCCAACTGCTACACCTACGCGTCACCGCGGGGTAAGCTGAAAGACAAGTTTCGACGACTGGGGCTGCAGCATGTCCGCCGCATCATGGCGGCCAGACACGCGACGTATGGCGCCGCCGCAGTAACGCGCAGTGCGGACAGCTTCAATAGCGCCGCGCCTCAGGGCCGCCCAACGCGCGCCGCCGCTGACCGTCGGGCCGCGCTGCGCTAGCAGGGGTTGGGATATCGGTGAGCCAGCGCGCATGCAAACCGAATCAAGGCGCAGCAGACCATGACCACGATGGTCAACCGTCAAGCGCTCGCGCTGCAACCGCTGGGTCGAGGATCTGCCGCCGCGTGGATACCGATCGATTCAGGATCGGGAAACGGCTACCCGCCGCTCACTCCGCCCGCAGCGCCAATGCCGGGTCGACGCGCGCGGCGCGCCGCAGGAGCCAACTGGCGAGAGCTGCGGTGCCGACGAGTACCACAGTGGCGCTGACCAGGGTCCCGGGATCGGTGGGCGTGACGCCACAGAGGAAAGCCCGCAGGAACGGCGCCGCCAGCGCGTAATAGAGAACAAAGCCAGCCGCGACGCCGCCGGCGGTCAGCGCCAGCGCGCGCAGCGCCACCCAGCGGGCGATCTGCCGCCGGTCTGCACCGAGAGCGACGCGCACGCCGAACTCGCGGGTGCGCAGCGCGACCATGTAGGCCATCACGCCGTACAGGCCGATCATGCCCAGCAGCAGCGTGATCAGCGCAGCGACCGTCATCAGCGTCAGCGTGAGTGAAAGACGCGCCGTCGACGCGCGCACTACGTCGTTCATGGTCGCCACGTCGAAGACCGGCAACGTCGGGTCGAGTTCGCGCACGATCTTGCGGACCGCGGACACCAGCATTCCGGGCGGTCCGCTCGACCTGACGACCAGCACCATCGACGGGCGCGGCTCCGGCTCCACCTTCGGGTCGGTCGGCATGACGTGCGGCCGGTAGATCAATGCCTCCGGCGCCACGCTCAGGTCCTGGTAGCGCACATCGCCGACGACGCCGACGATGGTGTAGCTCGGTCCGTCCGGCGCGAGTGTCAAGCGCTTGCCGACAGCAGCAAGGCCATTGGGGTCGCCAAACGATGGTCGCGGCGGCGCGCTGACCGATGATGATGTCGCTGCTTTGCGCTTGGTCGAGCGGCCGAAAGTCGCGGCCCGCGAGCACCGGAATCCGCATCGCCGCGAAATAACCATTGCCGACGACGCTGACCGGCAGCGACGGCGTTGCTCCGCCACCCTCGATCAGGAAGGTCTGCTGCCCGGTCCAGCCCGCACCGAGCGGCAATTTTCCGGTCAGGCCGGCGGCGCGAACGGACGGCAGCTGGCCCGCCATGTCGGTCAATCGAGCAAAAACGTGACGTTCTCGGCACCGCCATAGCGCGCGTACGGCAGCAGGATGCGCAAAGTCGTCACGTCATCGGAATCAAAGCCCGGATGCACCTCGGAGCAAACGATGCGCGGTACGCAGCAGCAACGCCGATCCGACCGTGACGGTGAGCGCCATGGCGATCTGCAGGACCGTGATGCTCGCCCGCAGCGCTGCCGCGACTTTCCCGTCGACGCCGCCCGCCCGCCGTCATGCAGCCTGCTCGACAGGCCACTGCGCGCACGCGAAAGGCCCCCTACACCCAGCTCCGCGAGCCGCGGTATATCCGCCGGTCCGAAGGCCACGAGCGCCCTGACCGCAGCGTGCGATAGCAGTAGCGCCAGGACTCCGGCGATCGCCCCAAGCACCACCGA
Organism: Rhodanobacteraceae bacterium; assembly: GCA_016717705.1. Lineage (GTDB taxonomy): Bacteria > Pseudomonadota > Gammaproteobacteria > Xanthomonadales > SZUA-5 > JADKFD01. The sequence continues at coordinate 16,644 of JADKFD010000064.1, forward strand.
TTCGCCGAGAAAATGGCTGGCAAGGCGCCAGCGGCCCGCACCCAGGGCTTCGCGGACCGCAAGCTCCAGCTGGCGCCCATCGGCTCGGATCAGCATCAGATTGACCACATTCGCCCAGGCGACCAGCAGCACCAGCCCGGCCGCCGCCGCGAGCATCCATAGGGTGCGCGCTATGTCGCCAGTGAACTCGTCAGGCAGCGGCAGCACGACCGGCCTGAGCTTCGCCTCGTCGATCCAGGCCGTGGTCGATCCACCCGATTGCAGACGCGGGAACAACTCGGCCATTCGCGGCAGCGCTGCCGCGAGTTCGGCTTGCACTTGGCTTACCGTGGCTCCCGGCGCCAGGCGCGCCACACCGGTGTAGGAGAAGTCCTCCACCAGTCCGCTGTCGGTGAGCTTGACCGGCAGCCACACGCGCGTGGCCGGCGTCGGGAAGGAAAACGCTTCCGGCATGACGCCGACGATCTGGCGCTGCGCATTGTTGACCATCAAGGTCTTGCCGAGGATGTCGGGCGCGGCGTTGTAGCGGCTACGCCACTCGGACTCGCTCAGGATGACCGCATTCGGACCGCCGCGGAACTCCTCGTCGGCGCTGAAGGAGCGTCCAAGCAATGGCTGGGCTTGCAGCACCCTGAACATCGATGCCGTCACCCAGGTCGCGCCGATGCTTTCGGCGGCGCTGTCGTCGCCCATCGAGACGTTGGTGCTGCCGGTTCGGTAGTAGCCGATCTCGGTCAGGCTGCCCGCGAACTGGCGGTATGGTGGTGAAGACCGCCGGCGGCTGTCCGATCCGGCGCTGCTCCGCCCCGTACAGACCGATGCTGACAGCCGATCCGGTTGCGCGTAAAGGCAGCGGGGCCAGCAGCACGCCGTAGACGATGGCGAACATCGACCCGACCGCGGCCAGGCCCAGCAGCAAGGTGAGGATCACCGCGAGGGTGAAGCCCGGGGTGCGCTTCAATGAGCGCAAAGCGTGTGCATGGATCATCAGATCAGGCCCGTCGAATCGCCTTCGCAGTCTGATCAATTGTCGGTCCTCCTGGCCCACATCGGCGGGCGCAATGGCGGCGAAGTTCTGACAGTGTTCGATTGCCATGAAATGTTATGATGCGAAGTGCACAAATCGCATCAATACATCCAGAATCGAAATGCGAACGACCGTTGACTTGCCAGAATCTGATCTCGCCTTGTTCAAGTCCCTGGCGCGCGCCCAGGGAGTGACCGTGAGCCAGTTGATCCTGAATCTGGCGCGCGGTGGTTTGCGTCAGAAATCCAGCGTCGGTCCGCTCAGCCTGAACCCGCTGACCGGTCTGCCGACCATTCGCAGCACTCAAGCCGTTTCAGTCGACGAGGTGCGTCAGTTCCTTTCAGAGGAACATTGAGTGCGTCCCAAGGCACGAACGCTCCTGGATGCGAGTGTGCTGATTGCGTTGTTTGATGCAAATCATGTCCACCATGATCGCTGCTCTGCGTGGTTGGCGGCCTTCACGGGTGACCTCGCGACCTGTGCCATCACCGAGCTGGCGATCCTCCGTTGGGCGCTGCGAGTACAGCCGGTCGGCGGACGTGGCGTTGCCATGGCTTTCCTGAAGAGTCTGGCGCAGCGCTCGACGTTCCTGAAAGAAGGTCCTCAGCCAGCAACGATCGGTTGGGACGGAATCATCGGTCACAACCAGTGACCGATGCGTATCTGGTCGCACTCGCGAACATGCATGGCATGCAACTGATCACGCTCGACCGCGGATTGGTGGCGACGCACGGCGAACTTGTGCTCGCGGTTCCTTGACCAGGTCCCTCTCCACAAGTTCTGCGACCGCAATTGTGCAGAGGTCCCGCGTTCAGTGGCTTTGGCTGTTGCGGCAACGACGGCAGCTACTACGCTAGCGTCCTGCGCGCGCGGCTGCACGCGAGCGATGTGCTGCGCAATGGCTTTGAGTAGTCGATTTCACCGAACAGACCATAACTCATTGAAGTAGGTCACGTTGTCTGCGCAGCAGACTACGTGACGCGCGGCGCTGTCACGCAGGCCGCCAAGCGGCCAACCTGACCTACTTCCGGATGTCCGTTGCGCGAACAAACGCACTGCCAAGCGCGTCTGTGAAGCTCACCGAGATTCAGCCCTTCCCGCCTGCCCACCATCCGCCTGGTTGGGCCGATCCGAGGCAATCTTCCCGTCCACCAGTTCGATGATGCGATCGCAACGCTGCGCCAGGCGCGGGTCGTGGGTGACGATCAGGAAGCTGGTGCCGCTGTCGCGATTGACCTGCCGCAACAAGTCGAAGACGCTGTCGGCCGATTGACGTCCGGACGCCCGCGCGCAGCCAGCAGCGGCAGCATCACGTTCTCTTGCGCGGTGAACGCCGGCAGCAGATTGTGAAACTGGAACACGAAGCCGACCGCCGTCGCCCGCAATCGTGTCAGCGCCGCATCCTCCAAGTTGGCGGCTTCCACGCCGGTGATGAACAAACGGCCTGAGGTGGGCCGGTCGAGCAATCCGATCAGGTTCAACAGTGTGCTCTTGCCCGAACCCGACGGGCCGATCAGTGCGGTGAATTCGCCGCGTTGAATGCTGAAGGTCGATGCCATGCAGCACCTCGGTTTGCGCCTTGGTGCCGACGCCGTAGGCTTTGCGGATGCCCTCCAGCTTCAGCGTCTCAAACTCAGCCACGGATGGCCACCGCCGGATCGAGTCTGGCCGCCGTGCGCGCCGGGAAAACGGCCGCCAGCGTGCCGACCAACGTGGCGCCGAGCGCCGCCCACAGGAACAGCATCGGGTCGAATTCGATCACGAACAAGGGCGTACCGTCAGCATTCTTCGCGATCCCGCGCCAGGCCATCAGGAAGGCCCAACCGGCGGCTGAGCCGACCAGCGAGCCGAGCAATCCCATCACCGCGCCCTGCAGCAGGAACAAGCGCAGGATCTGGCTGCGCGTTGTGCCGGTGGCGCGCAAGATGCCGATTTCCTTGGATTTCTGCACCACCGACACCACCAGCACACTGGCGATGCCGAGCGCGGCAGTCAGGCCGACGAAGAAGCGGATGATGAAATTCGACATCGATTGCGCCTGCAGCGCGCTGAAGAACTGCGCGTTCAGCTCGATCCAGCTTTCGACATCGAGGCCGGTCTGCGCGCTGATCGATTGCGCGACGATTTCCGCGTCGAAGGGCTTGCTCACATTGAGCTCGACGCTGGTGGCGCCACCCGGCAGATTCAACAGACTCTGCGCGGTGCGCAGCGCCACGTAGACCGAGCGCTCGTTGAAGCCCTTGTTGCCGAAGTCGAAGATGCCGCCAACGGTCAAGGTGGCGCTGGCCTTGCTGGCCGTCTGCAAGATCAATTTGTCGCCCAGACCGACGCCCAGATTCTTGCCGAGTTCCGTGCCGATCAGGATGTCGGCGCTGCCCACTTCCGCGGTTCCGGCGACCATCTGCGCGCTCAAGGGCGATCAGTCGCAGATAACTGTCGGGCTCGATCCCGGTGATGCTCACCGCCTTGTCGGCATCGCCGCGCAGCACGAAGCCGGCGCCGGCAACCACAGGAGCGACCACCACCACCTCGGGCATCTTTTCCAGCGTCTTGCGCACCGTCTGCCATTGATCGACCGAGCGCAGTCGCTGCGCGCGCGGTTGTACCAGCGTCGCCTGTTGACAGCGGCCCGGGTCGCAAGGGCCGGGCGATCTCTTCTGGCGGTCGGATCACGATCTGCGCCTGATAGTCGAGCGTGCGTCGGAACAGATTGCTCTGCAGGCCGCTGATCAGCGCGGAAATGAACACGATCACCGATACGCCGAGTGCCACCCCGGAGATGATCAGCAGGGTTTGCATCAAGCCTTCGCGCATGAAGCGCGTCGCCAGGATCCACTCGAACGGCAGCAGCGGATTCACGGTTGCGGCTGTGCGCGCACGTGGGCCCCGGCCAGCACGGTCGCGGCGCTCACCGGAAGCACTTGTTCGCCATCCGCGAGCCCGCTGCGCACTTCGGCGTTCTCATCGCCGAGCAGACCGAGCGTGATCGCCTGACGCACCGCGTGCCGCTCGCGCACCACCAGCACCCACGGCGCGCTGCCGTTGATGTCGTGGATCGCGCCGGTCGGGATCACCAGCACCGCGCTGCGTTGCGCGGTGGCGATGTCGACCGACACCGTCATGTCCTGGCGCAGATACGCCGGCGGCGCGGCGATATCGAGCCTGAGCTCGACCGCGCCGCGCGTGGCGTCGATACCCGGGTTGATGTACGCCACCGCCGCGGCAAAGCGTTCGTTGGGATAAGCATCGGCGGAGGCCAGTGCCGGCTGGCCGATCCTGAGCTTGCCGAGGTTCTTCTCGTCGAGCTGCACCTCGATCTGCGTTTGCCCGGCGCTGGCCAGGCGCATCAGCACCTGGCCCGGTTGTGCACGATGTCGCCGGTCTCGACATCACGGCTGATCAGGATGCCGCTGGCGGAGGCCAGGATCTGGTATCGCGCCAGCCTGCCGTCGCCCGCCCAGCGAAGCCTGCGCCCGCCAGGTGGCCTGCGCCATCGCCGAACTGCTGCCGTCCGGCTGACGTGTGATCACCTGCAGCCGCGCCGCCCCCACCTGCGACGCGGCCACGTCGCGATTGCGCTGCGCGGTGTCGAGATCCGCCTGCCCGACGAAGCCACGCGTTTTCAGGTCGCGGATGCGCGTGAGTTGACTGCCCGCCTGTCTCAGATTCGCCTCGGCCTCGCGCAGGTTTTGCGTCACGGCAGGCAATCTGACCTCGCGCAGGGCACGCAACCGGCGCGGCCAGCCGATGGCCGCTTCCGGCCAGCGCCAGGGCAGCACGCGCGTCGCTGGCGTCGAGTTCGATCAGCAGTTCACCGCGCACCACCTCGCTGCCCTCCTTGACCGCAACCCGTGCCACCCGGCCGACCACCTGCGCGGCAACGGCCACGCTGCTCGGGCGTGATCATCCGCCCGCTGGCCACCACCGTCTGGCAGATCGCCGATGCGCACCGGGAAGGTGGTAACCGGTGTACCCAGGACGACGTTGCGCAGGGCCCAGGCACAACAACAGTCCCAGCGTCGCGGCAATGGCGAGCTTGATCCACCGACGCGGTGGTGCAGCTGGCGCGATCGCCGGTGGCACGGCGGCCTGGCTTCGGGCGGTGCCGCCTGCTTGACGCGTGCGAGTTGCGGCTCAGGACTGTCCATCAAACCACTACCGGCCGCATGGGTCAGCCTGCTCCATTCAAGAGAGTCATGACGACCACCCGCACACACGGAAGGTGGCGCCACAACGAGATTCCAAAGCCACCCGTTGGTCGGTTCCTGACAGGGCGATCCGGTCGAAACCAGACCACCCACCCACACTGCCCCCGGCGCAAGGCGCGGTCGGTGCGATGCCACACGCAAGGCCTCGCTACCGCCCGATCAACGCCGGTCAGGCTTTGTGCAGTGCGCCCTGCTCCCGTCGAAGCCCCGGTCGCGCCTGCTGCAAGCGCGTTCGCGCTTCGAACCTGTGGGAGCGGATTTATTCCGCGAAAGTTTCGAGCGCATCGCGCAAAGCGCTCCTACGATACTTGCGGAGATTTGCGGCAGATTTGTAGGAGCGCGCTTGCGCGCGATGCTTTTGATCGCGGGGTAAACCCGCTCCCACAAAAGCGCAGAGGCGATGTCGCGCAGGCCGCCGCGCCACCGACTGATGAGCCCTCAGGGGCTCGCGATGTCAGGTAGGCCGCAACGCGGCCAACCTGACCTACGTCCGGGCCACCATCCTTTGATCTAGCGTGGTAGCGGATTGACTTCCGCGAGAGTTTTCGCGGAGCAAACCGCCCCCAGTAACAGCAACGGTGCTGCTGCGTATCCGGCAACGGCGCGCCTTGCGGCCATCCCTCCAGATCACGCTCAAAAAGCGTTCTGCGGCGGCCTCTTCGTTCCAAGGGAAAGCGGCCCTACGCCGCCTTCTTCTCTTCCGGCACCACCCGCCGGGACTTGCTGAAGCGCGAACCGAGGTCACGGTGAATCTCGGTCAGGCCTTCGCGATCGCTGACCATCTTGACCAGACTGTAGCCACGCGTGGCGACTGCCATCGCATCACTGCCCAGTGCAAAATCGGTGTCGTTGCCACGCTGCAACAGACGCGTCAGCCGCATCAAGCGCGGACGCAGCACGTCACGGGCCTTCAGATCAGCCACCGCCTCGGCGACATCCAGATTCGGCGGAACCAGCTGCGGATTCTCCGTCAGCATCCGCAGCGTTTCGCGACAGAAATACCGGACTTCTCACCGAGCTTGGCCGCACGGCGCTTGTCCGTGTTGCTCAAGGCCACCAGACCCGACAGCTGCTGCTCCAGCTGCGCAATCGTGGCATCAATGGCCGTCACTTCCGCATCGGAAAGGTTCAGGGTAGCGAGATTCTTGCTCATCGTTTCATTCTCCATGTCATCAGCTGATATCCGACCGGCGCCATCGCCGGCCAGCGGTGCCACTCGGCACGGGGAGGCATTTGACGCCCCGCCAGTCTCACCCGCTGAGACTGGACAGCAAGAAGTGCAAAAGAATGTGTCGGGAGTGCATGGCGCATCACAAAGCATCGCGCGCAAGCGCGCTCCTACAAGCTTGCCGAGGGCTCACGGCAGATGTAGGAGCGCGCTCGCGCGCGATGCTTCTGATCGCTTCCAAGTGCGAGCCCCACGCGCAAACCCGCACCAAGAACGCGCCTACACCCGTCTTGCAGCCCACCGCCATCGCCGCAGCCACGCATGGCCCGCCAGACCTCATCGATGCCATCCGCCGACGTCATCGATGCCCCGCCGCCACGCATGCATGGCATCGCCGCGGCAGCGAAGCATTCATCGCGTATCTCCGGAGTACAGGCCGCCTATCACCGACAGTCGCACGCATATCAACCGACAGTAGCGCCGAACTCACCGGACAACACCGCCCGATCAACCCGACAACGACCCGCATATGTCGGGAGAGTACGGCGCGATGGACCGGAGAGTCGTGCCCAATGGACCCGACAGTAGCGGGCAACTCACCCGACAGTCGTCACCCATGCTCCGGACAGTACCGCCGTACTCACCGGACAACGCCACCCGATCAACCCGACAATGCGCCGCGTATGTCCGGAGAGTCAGGCGCAACTCACCCGACAGTAGCCAACCATGCACCCAAGCATTGCCCGCATATCACGCATGAGTTCCCCGGACCTCATTGATGCCATCGGGCGAACTCAAACTTGCCATCCGCGGAGTACACCCGAGCGCTGCCCGCGCAGGTCGGGCCCCACCCCAGATACGCTCCGCCTTGCTCCGCTGTGGGAGCGGATTCACTCCGCGATGCCCTTGCTCCACTGTGGGAGCGGATTCACTCCGCGATGCCTTTGGTCCACTGTGGGAGCGGATTTACTCCGCGATGCCTTTGCTTCACTGTGGGAGCGGATTTACTCCGCGATGCCTTTGATCCACTGAGGGAGCGGATTTACCCTGCGATGCCTTTGATCCACTGCGGGGAGCGGATTCACTCCGCGATGCCTTGGCTTTGCTTTCCGCCAACTCAGCAAGTAGGTCATGTTGGCCGCAGGCCTACGTGACATCGGAGTACCTGTCACGTAGCCCGCAACGCGGGCAACGTGACCTACGACTTGCGGTTCGATCGGAACAGGTGGAAAGCTAGTCCCTGTCCAGCCCGCATCGATGGCCAGAGCGGAGGCGCTCGACTGCGGTCGTCGGGACGGGTGGAAAGCTAGTCGGGGCTCAGCCAGGGCGGGGGGGGGCGCCGGGCCGGATTCTCCTCGGACAGCTGCGGGTCAATCGGCAGACGCAACTCGCCGGCGGTCGCTTGCAAGCTCATGTCGCCCGAGGCGGCGTGGATGATGAGTCGTGCCGATTGGTCGTCCGCAAAGCGAATCAGCAGGCCATTCATCTTTGGCGCGAACCAGGAAAGCCCGCCCGCGCTGCCCCGGATGAATGCCTGCATCTGTTCACCCAGTTCGCTCAGATCGCGGTAGCGCCATTCAAGGCCGGCTGGCAGTTTGGCCGTCATGTTGGCGAATAACTGGCACGGCGGTGCGCTATCCGGTTTCTGCAACCACAGCAGCGCACCGCGATCGGCCAGGCCCTGCTCGATCGGTACGTCGAAGCGGCCGTCGGCCGCGATCTCCAACTGCCGGATCTGCTCACCATCGACCAGACTGATACTCGCGCCCGGACAGGCATGCCCGGTATCCGCCTGCCGCAGCAGGAACAAGCCCTGAATCCGATCGAACTGCGGGTCTGCGAGCACCAGCAGCGGCTTCAACTGCTCGGCGTAGGAAAGGCGCTGCTCCTTGGCCGCAGCCGGCAACGCCGCCAACACGAGCAGACACATCAGGCTGGCCAGTTCGACGGAACGGCGATGGAGAGGCATGGCGAGTTCCTCGAACGCGAGGGCCGAATCATCGCTGATCCCGCCTTGTTTCTTCGATGCGGCGTGCCGTGTTGCAGACGCCGCAAACGTTGAGACGGCAGCGCGTCAGCTGACGCGACTTCAAGCCTTGGCCCCGCTTGGCTCCCGACGCCGTTTCTCGTCTCAACGGCGCAGAATGCTGTCGCGCCGATTCGCGGCCGTTGGGCGATGCGCCGTCGGAGCGCATCTTCCAGGCGTCACGGCCCATCGATCGGTTGCTTGACCTGGGGGATCGCCGGCATGCACTCTGATCGGACCGACTTCCGGATCTCCTTTGAGGACCGCAGCGTGTCAGCACTGAAGTCGCGACTTTGTCGCCAGGCAAGTACGCTGCTGGCTTTAGGGCTGGCCTCCGGCGTGGCCTGCGCCGCTCCGATCATCCGCCAGGCCGGCGGCGCCAATCCGGCGGCCATTCAAGCCACCGTGGACCAGTTCCGGGCCGACCTCGGCGGTTCCAACAATGGCGTCGGCGGCAGCTTCGCCAGTGGACGTCGCGAAATCAACTGGGATGGCGTGCCGGATGCCTCTGCCGCGCCGAACTTCCTCGCGCCTGATTTCTTCAATGTCAACAGCGCACGCGGCGCCGTGTTCAACTCGCTGCGGGAATCCACCGGCCTGAACCAGATGCGTGTCAGCGCCAATGCGGCCTCCGGTACGCCGGTGCGCTTCGGCGATATCGATGCGAGCTACACAGCCACCTTCCAGACGTTCACGGCGCAGCGCCTGTTTCAGGTTCGCAACGCCGCCAACCTGAACGTGGTCTTCTTCGTACCGGGAACTCGACGCCCGGCTACGGTGAGTGGCTTCGGTGTCGTGTTCACCGATGTGGACTCGTCCTCGAATGCCATCGTCCGCTGCTTTGCGCAGGACGGCTCGCAACTCGTCGCCGCCTCCGCCCCCGTCGCCAGCGGCGGTTTGAGTTTCGTCGGCATCAGCTTCAACACCGCAGCGGAACGCTGCTTTCGGGTGCAGATCCGGGTCGGCAATGCCGTCCTGGCCAGCGGTGCAGTCGACAGCGGCGCAACCGATGTGATTGCGATGGACGATTTCATCTACGGCGAACCGCAGCCGGTGTTCCAGTGAACGGCGCATGGGGGAATGGCACCATGAAACTGCCTGTGGCGATCGGGCTGGTCACGCTGCTGACCCTGCTGATGACCGCGCCTGCGGCAGATGCCGCCTCGGTGGTTCGCCGCGGCACCGCAGCTACCCCGGCCGCGCTGCAAGCTGCCATCGACAGCTTTCGTGTCGACCTCGGCGGCGTCAACAATGGCGTTGGCGGGACCTTCCGTTCCGGTCGCCGCGAAATCAACTGGGACGGCGTGCCGGACAGTTTTGCCTTGCCGAACAACCTCCCGTTCAACTTCTTCAACAGCAACAGTCCACGCGGTGTGGTGTTCAGTACGCTGGAGGCTGGGTCAGCACTGAACCAGTTCATGGTCAGCGCCGATGGCGACAATCCCACGACGACACCCGTCCGTTTCGGCAATTTCAACGCAAGCTATGCCACGGCGTTCCAGACGTTCAGCGCGGAGCGATTGTTTCATCTGCGCGGCGGCGACACGATGATCCTGACGTTTTTCCTGCCCGGCACCAATATCCCGGCCTCGGTCAGTGGCATCGGGGTGGTCTATGCCGATGTCGATGCTTCCGCCAACGTTCGCCTGATCTGCTTTGACCCGGATGGACAAAGGCTGGTTGGCGCCACCGGGGATGTGCAGAACAATGGACTCAGTTTCCTGGGAGTCTTCTTTACCAGTCCGGAAGAGCGTTGCTCCAGGGTCGAGATCCGCGCGGGCAACGTCGACCTGGTTGGCGGTGCGGCAGACGGCACCGGCGGCGTCGACGTGATCGCCCTGGACGACTTCATCTACGGCGAGCCGCGCTCAGTGGATGCCCTGCTGCGCGACGGCTTCGAGTGATTCCGACAACAGTCTGACGTCAGTCGGAAGAGCTCCCGGCGGCTTGTAGGAAAAATCCGATTCCTGGGCGTCCATTGCCTGCACTTTTTGCGGGACCTTCGCATCCGCGTGAAACCCGCGACGCTTCCGCCCGATCGCCGACTTGCAGTCGGCGCTGCTGATCTTCGCGCTCCAACAGGCGAACAGCGCCGAGCCCGGCGCTCCGAAACCCCCCCTGGGGCTTCCGCCCCGGGGGGGGCGCCCCCCCGCGGGCGAGCCCCCGCCCCCCCTCCCCCCCGCCGGCGCCCCGCGGGGGGGGCCCGCCCCCCGCCGTGCGGTGGTCGCGGGCGCGGTTCGTTGCTGGGGCGCCAACGAGTTTGGTGCGCTCGGCGATGGCACGACCACGGAGCGCTTGGTGCCGACCCCGGTCAGCGGTGTAACCGGCGTCGCAAAGGCAGCCGGGCGCTGCACACTGGCGGCGGGACCCCGCGAGCGCGCCGCTGGGGGGTGAAGGACAGCTGCGAGGATCCACCACGGCGGAGACCACCTTACTGCGGGCGCGGCGGCGTTGGGGCGGCGGGTGGCGGCCGGCGACGGGGGCGGCGCGGGCGAGGAGCGGGCCAGTTGGCGAGGCGAGGGGCCGTGGGACGCGGCGGGGCGGCGGGGCGGAGCGGGGACGGGGGGGCGGGTCGGACAGCTGGCGCCGCGAGGCGCCGGTCTGCCGCGGGGCCAGGCGCGCGCGCGCCGGCCGCGGGCGGGCGGCGTGGAAGGGCGTGGGGTTGTGCGGGCGACAACTTCTACGGCCAGCTGGGCATTGGCAGCGCAGGGCAATCCTTGACGCCGGTCGAGGTGGTCCTCACACCCATCAACGTCACCGCGATCAGTACCGGCACCAGCACGTGCGTGGTTACCAGTGGCGGCGGCGTCAAGTGCTGGGGCGAAAACCGCTCAGGCCAGGTGGGTGACGGAACCACCGGCGACTCCATTTTTCCGACCGATGTCGTCGGGCTCTCATCCGGCATTACCCGAATCGCTGCCGGAGGTCGCCACACCTGCGCGTTGACCAGTGGCGGCGGCGTCAAGTGCTGGGGCGCAAACGGCGCAGGCCAGTTGGGCGACGGCACCACGACTCAACGGTTGACGCCGGTCGACGTCATCGGCATCACCGGCGCCACGGCGATCACAGTCGGCGTGGATCACAGCTGCGCCATCCTGGCTAACGGCAGCGCCCGCTGCTGGGGATACAACATCGTGGGTCAGGTCGGCGACGGCACTTCCGGCTACGTCACCATTCCGGCCGCTGCGCGACGGGTCGATCCGGCATTCGTGTTCAAGGCCGGTTTCGAACTCGACGAGTAACAACGGGGGTCAGAGTGCAAATTCCCACGCTTCACCACCTGAGCATTGGACACCGACGTTCTTCGAGAGATCGAAGATTGGTCGCTGTCCCCTCTCCCCTAGCCGAGAACCTGGGTGCCGAGGAAACTGTACTCTGACCCCTGTTTTCCCGAAATCTGTGCCAAGCCTCTGATCAGGGGTTGAACCCGCTCCTCGACACGCGAGGCGGCTCAATTGCTGTGACGCGCTGGTGGCCTTACAATGGGCCACGACGTAAGGAAAATCTCATGTCCGAAGCGACCGTTACCAGCAAAGGTCAGATCACCATCCCTGCCGATATCCGCAAGGCGCTGGGGCTGGAGGCCGGGGAGCGGGTCATGTTTACGCACCTCGACGACGGCACCACCGTGATGCGAGCCAAGACCCGGTCGATGTCTGAAATCAAAGGTCTGTTGAAGGCCGCCAAGGGCAAGCGTGGCGTCAGCGTGGACGACATGAACATCGGTTAAGTGACTGATGCCCGGGGTCGACACCAATCTCCTGGTGCGTTGGCTGATGGACGACGATGCCATCCAGACCAACCAGGTGAAGTTGCTCCTGGCCACCACGGCGCGGCGGCAAGAGAGCTTGTTCGTTCCGCTCACCGTCGTGCTGGAACTGGAGTGGGTTCTCCGCTCTCGCTACGCGCTCGGAAAGCCTGACATCTTGCTCGCGCTGAATACGCTGCTGGAAATCCGGGAGCTGGAGATTCAGTCTGAGCCCGCAGTCGAGCGCGCGCTACATGCGTACCGGATGGGAAATGCAGACTTTGCCGACTGCCTGCACGCGGGCGCGTGCTGGTCTGCCGGCAAGGCACCACTGCTGACTCTGGATGCCAAGGCAGCGCGGTTGTCCGACGCTGAATTGCTCCGGGGGTGACGCAGACGGCGCTCGC
>JADKFD010000065.1 GCA_016717705.1 Rhodanobacteraceae bacterium
CGACGCCTGCGTCACGCCGGTACTGACCCTGGCCGAGGCCAGGGCGCATCCGCTTTTCGCCGGTGGCGTGCGGGCGCAGCCGTGGGCCCTCGTCTGAGGGCTGATGCCCGGTCGCAGGCTCTGCCACAGGGAAGCAGTGGTTGCCGTTTCACGGATGAGCAACAGGCGTGAACCTATCCTGCGTGGGCAACGCAAGGAGGCGTGTATGTCGTTGGTGCGATGTAGCGTCGCGTTTCGCGGCAACAAGTCCCATCTGCCCAGCAAGCCGTGCACGGTCTGCGGACTGGCGATGAGCTGGCGGCGACGCTGGGCGAAGAGCTGGGCCGAGGTGAAGTACTGCTCTGAGGCCTGCCGGCGCAAGAAGACCGCGCGTGGCTGAGCTGCGCAGCCTGGTGGTTGTGCTGGGCGACCAGCTCGATCTGGATGCGGCGGCGTTCGATGGCTTCGATGCCGCCCTCGACGCCGTTTGGATGGCCGAGGTTGCGGAGGAATCGACCGCGGTTTGGTCGAGCAAGCCGCGCATCGCGATGTTTCTGGCGGCGATGCGCCATTTCGCGCTGGCTCTGCAAGCGGCCGCCAGACCGCTGCACTACACGCGACTGGACGCGCCGGGCAACCACGGCAGTCTGGCGGCTCAGTTGCACGCCGACATCGAGCGCCTGCGGCCAACCCGTCTGCTGTTGACCGCGCCCGGCGACTGGCGGGTATTGCAGGCGCTCAAGGCCGTGGCGCAGTTCCAGGGCTTGCCGCTTCAGATCCGCGAGGACCGTCACTTCTTCGTCAGCGTGCGCGAATTCGCCGCACATGCCAAGGGCCGCAAGGCGCTGCGCATGGAGTACTTCTACCGCGAGCAGCGTCGGCGTCAGCAGGTACTGATGCAGGGCGATGAGCCGATCGGCGGCCAGTGGAACTTCGATGCCGACAACCGCGAGGCCTTCGGCGCCGCCGGCCCCGGCGCCGTGCCGCCGCGCGCGTCCTTCGCACCCGATGCCATCACCGCGGAAGTGATTGCGTTGGTCGAATCGCGCTTTGCAGCGCATCCGGGTCGCCTGCAGAGTTTCGCCTGGCCGGTCACGCGGGCGCAGGCGCTGCAGTCACTGCGCGCCTTCATCGAGCAGCGACTGCCCATGTTCGGCCGCTATCAGGATGCGATCTGGCCAGACGATCCCTGGCTCTACCACTCGCACCTGTCCGCAGCGCTGAACCTCAAATTGTTGAATCCGCGCGAGGTCGTCGCTGCGGCTGAAACCGCGTATCGCGAGGGACACGCGCCACTGGCCAGCGTCGAAGGCTTCATCCGCCAGATCCTCGGCTGGCGCGAGTATGTGCGCGGCATCTATTGGACCCTGATGCCGGAGTATCTGGAACGCAACGCGCTGGATGCCCGGCACGACCTGCCTGCGTGGTACTGGACCGGCGCCACCGACATGCTTTGCCTGCGCGACGCGCTGATGCAGACGCTTGAGCACGGCTATGCCAACCACATCCAGCGCTTGATGGTCACTGGCCTGTACGCGCTGATGCTGGGCGTGCAGCCCAGGCAGGTGCACGAATGGTATCTGGCGGTCTACGTCGACGCCGTGGAATGGGTCGAGCTGCCCAACACCCTGGGCATGAGCCAGTACGCCGACGGCGGCGTGATGGCCAGCAAGCCCTACATCGCGACCGGCAAGTACATCCAGCGCATGAGCCCGCACTGCAAGAGCTGTCGCTACGACCCCGCCCAGCGCACGGGCGAGCGCGCGTGCCCGTTCACCACGCTGTATTGGGATTTTCTGTTGCGCCATGAAGCGATGCTGGCGAAGAACCCGCGCATGTCATTGCAGGTGAAGAACGTGGCGCGCCTGAGTGATCCGGAAAAGCGGGCGGTGAGTGAACGCGCGGCGGCGATCCGCAGTGGCGAGGTGGGGGTCACGTAGCGCGGTCCGGACCTTCGCGCCCGCATTCGCTGCGGCGCAGGCGCGCATTGCCGGCGTGCGGCCTGCCGAGCAAACGCGCGCCCGCCACGCGCTCGATGGTGCCGACGCCAGCGACCGAAATACCGGGGTTCGGGCGATCCGGACCATCGAAGCAGTGGCATGCTGATGCCCCGCCCGCGCCGATTCCTGTCCCGCATGCCGCGCAATCCCCGCTACGACATCCTGTTCGAACCGGTGCAGATCGGCCCGGTGCGCACCAAGAACCGCTTCTTCCAGGTGCCGCACTGCAATGGCATGGGCCATCTGATGCCAGCCGCGCACGCGGCGATGCGCGAGGTCAAGGCCCAGGGTGGCTGGGCGGTGGTCAGCACCGAGGAGTGCGAGATCCACCCGAGCGCCGACCTGACGCCGTCGATCGAGGCACGCCTGTGGGACGATGGCGACATCCCGGCACTCGCGCTGATGTGCGAGGCGGTGCATCGCCACGGCGCACTGGCGGCGATCGAACTCACCTACAACGGCCCCACCGCGACCAATTTGTACTCGCGCGAGGTGGCGCTGGCGCCCTCGCATCAGCCACTCAAGTACGGCCATCCGCACCAGGCGCGCGCGATGACCCTGCGCGATATCGCCGACTACCGCCGCTGGCACCGCAACGCCGCGCTGCGCGCCAAACGCGCCGGCTTCGACATCGTCTACGTCTACGCCGGGCACGATCTGTCGCTGGCGATGCACTTCCTGCAGCGCCGCCGCAACCAGCGCAGCGACGACTATGGCGGCACGCTGGAAAACCGCTTGCGCCTGCTGCGCGAAGTGCTGACCGACACCCGTGAGGCGGTCGGCGACCGCTGCGCCGTGGCGCTGCGCTTCGCCACCGAGGAGTTCCTCGGCGGTGCGGGCGTTTCGGTGGACGGCGAGGCGCGCGAGATCGTGCACCAGCTGGCTGATCTGCCGGACCTGTGGGACGTCAACGTCGCTGCCTGGTACATGGATTCGCGCTCCTCGCGCTTTGCCGGCGAGGGCGCGCAGCGTCCGTTCATCGAATGGGTCAAGCGCACCACCGGCAAGCCGGTGGTCGGCGTCGGCCGCTTCACCTCGCCGGACACCATGGTGCAGCAGATCCGCGACGGCGTGCTCGATCTGATCGGCGCGGCGCGGCCATCGATCGCCGATCCCTTCCTGCCGCGCAAGATCGACGAAGGGTCGCGAGGACGAGATCCGCGAGTGCATCGGCTGCAACATCTGCGTGACCGGCGACATGCTGAGCGTTCCGATCCGCTGCACGCAGAACCCGACGATGGGCGAGGAATGGCGCAAGGGGTGGCACCCCGAGCGCATCCCGCCGCTTGGGCAAACTCACGCCGACGCGCGCGTGCTGGTCATCGGCGCTGGACCGGCCGGGCTGGAGGCGGCGAGGGCGCTGGGCCAGCGCGGCGCGCAGGTGATCCTCGCCGAGGCGGAGTCGACGCTCGGCGGCCGCGTCAGCCGCGAGGCACGCCTGCCGGGACTGGCCGAATGGGCACGCGTACGCGACTGGCGCATCGGGCAGCTCCAGCGCATGGGCAATGTCGCGATCTACCCCGGCAACCGCCTGAGCGCGCAGGAGGTGCTCGATTTCGGCGCCGCGCATGTGGTGGTCGCCACCGGCGCGCGCTGGCGCCGTGACGGTTACGGGCGCAGCAATGATCTGCCGATCCCCGGCTTCGAGCGCGCCCACGTCTACACCCCGGACGATCTGCTCGATGGCACCGAGCCACCCGGCCCGGTGCTGCTGTACGACGATGACGGCTTCTACCTGGGCAGCGTGCTCGCCGAATGGCTCAGGGCGCGCGGCCGCCCGGTGGTGATGCTGACGCCGGACGATGTCATCGCGCCATGGACGGTCAACAACCTCGATTACCGGCATATCCAGAAGCGCCTGCGCGAACTCGACGTGCGTTTGTTCACGGCGCACCAGTTGCTCGAGTTTGCCGGTGACCACGCACGCCTCGCATGCGCCTGGAGCGGCCGCGAGCAGCGCGTGGAGTGCGCCAGCGTCGTGACCATTACCGCGCGATTGCCGGAAGACACCCTTTACCAGGAACTGCACGCGCGACAATCCGAATGGACGGACGCCGGCATCACCCGCGTCGATTGCATCGGCGATGCCCACGCCCCCGGCCTGATCGTACATGCGGTCTACGCCGGCCATCGCTATGCACGCGAGTTCGATGACCTGCGCAGCCACGAGGAGCGCGTCGCGGGGGGGGGGGGGGGGGGGCGGACGGCGTGCCGTTCCGGCGTCAGCGGCCGCCGGGCAGCCCGAGCTGGGCCTCCAGGGCCTCCCGCTCCGGCCAGCCGGGCCTCAACCCCGCCGCGCCGCCTCGATCTTCGCGATATCGATCTTGCGCATCTGCATCATCGCCGCGAATGCGCGCTTGGCCGCCGCTTGATCGGGGTCGGTGATGGCCTCCATCAAAATCCGCGGCGTGATTTGCCACGACAATCCCCACTTGTCTTTGCACCAGCCGCAATCACTCTCCTGGCCGCCGTTGCCGACAATCGCATTCCACAAGCGATCGGTTTCGGCCTGGTCATCGGTCGCCACCTGAAACGAAAACGCCTCGCTGTGCTTGAACGCCGGCCCGCCGTTGAGGCCGAGGCACGGAATGCCCAGGACGGTGAACTCGACCGTCAACACATCGCCTTCGGTGCCCGATGGATAGTCCCCGGCGCGCGATGGACCGCCCGCACTGCGCTGTCCGCAAAGGTCTGCGCGTAGAACTGCGCGGCTTCCAGCGCGGTACCGTCGTACCAGAGACAGAGTGTGCTGACCGATTCACCTTCCGATGCCACTTACACGGGCGCCGTCGAGCGTCCACGGGGTCGATGAAAACGTCGGCTCTGCTGATCGAAGGGGCGGAGCGCGTGCACACGCTGGTGATGTTCGCGTTCACCCTGATCGCATTGTACTTGAGCTACCAGATGGCCGCCCCCTTTCTGCGCTGGCCGGGGGTCCCGATCGGCGCCGCGCACCGTGTTCGCGGCGGCGGATCGCGCCGGGTCAGGGCTCGAATCGACGCGAGGCGGCGGACGCCGGATCGGTGCAGGCCAGGCCGAAACCGGGCAATGGCGGCGCCTGATGGCGCCCTCGCGATGTGGCGGCCGTTCAATCTGCCGCAGACGTCAAGGCGATCGGGCCGGCTGGCTTCGCCGGCGATTGCGGGCGGCGCCCCCCCGCCCTTGTGGGGCGTGGTCATGGGCCTGCTCGCGACATCCCGGGGCGCCCGGGTCTGGATTCCGGCAGGCGTTGCCGGGCGCCGCAGGCGCGATCCTCGCGACTGGGGCACGTTGGGTGGCGGCTCGATAATCTGCATGCTGGTCGCCATGCGCTGCATCGGTTCCGGTGTCATCCCCTGGCGGGCTGTTCGTGTTTGGGGCGGGGCGGGCTCCCCTCGGGGCGGCGGGGCGGGGCGGGGCCGGTCCTTCTGGGGTCTGGCGCCATCAGAAGCGATGATTCGGTCGCGAGACGGCGCCGGCGGGCCTGAGCCACGCCTAGGGTCGTGCACCGATACCCGAGAACTCCAGCCCGAAGCGCCCCAGATACTTGCGCAGCCGGTCGCCATCGTTGACCGATCCGCGGCGTTCACGACTGGCCTGGAACAGCGTGCGGCCGGCTTCGCTGAGGCTTTTCGAGGCGCGGCACACGCGCACCACCTCGGCCAGTTGCACGCGGTCGAAGCGGTCCAGCGCGTCGGCGCCGTCGTTGCCGAGCAGGGCGACGAAGTCGATCTCACCGGGCTCGTTGTCGGCGCTGCGACCGTTCCACAGGCGGCGCAGGCGCGCGATCTCCTCGTCGACGACCGCCGTGGTGATGCGGCCGGCATCCGACAGCGTCGCCATGCGCATGATCGAGGCACCGAGATCACGGAAATTGCCGGTCCAGGCAGCGTCTGGGCTGGTCGCAAAGCGCAGAAAATGCGCCCGCGCCTCGCGGTTGAAGCGCACCTGCTCGCCGTGCAGGCGCGCGTATCGCGCCAGTTCGAAATCGAGGTTGGGCTCGATGTCCTCGCTGCGCTCTTTCAGCCCCGGCAGGTAGAAGGTCCACAGGTTCAATCGCGCGTACAGATCATCACGGAAACGGCCCTCGCGTACCGCGTTGCCGAGGTCGCGGTTGGTGCCGGCGATCAACTGAAAATCACTGTCGATTTCCTTGTCGCCACCCAGCGGAGGAAAGCGCTTGTCTTCGATCGCGCGTAGCAACATCGCCTGTTCGTCCAGACCCAACTCGCCGATCTCGTCGAGAAACAACAGGCCGCCATCGGCCGACTTCAGCAAGCCGGCGCGATCGCTCGCCGCGCCGGTGAAGGCGCCGCGCACATGTCCGAACAGCGCACTGCCGGCGCCGTCGCCGCGCAGGGTCGCGCAGTTGACCTCGACGAAGCGCCCGGCCAGGCCCTGGCGCTGCTTTTTCAGCTCAAACACATTGGCCGCGAGTTTGCTTTTTCCCGCACCGGTCGGGCCCATCAACAACATCGGCGCCTTGCTTTTCCCGGCTACGCGTTCGATCTGCTCGATCATCCGGTTGAAGGCCGGGCTGCGCGTCTCGATGCCGGATTTCAGGAACTCGGTGGTCTGTGTGCGCAGATCGGCAAAGCGCTGCGCGATGCGGTCGTAGCGCGCCAGATCGAGATCGATGATGGCGTAGCTGCCGGGGTTCCCGGCGCGTTGCTGACGCGGCGGCGCCGTCTGGATCAGGCGCCCCGGCAGGTAGCGCGCTTCGGCCAGCAGGAACCAGCAGATCTGCACCACGTGGGTGCCGGTGGTGATGTGCACGAGGTAGTCCTCGTGCTCGGTGTCGAAGGGGTAGTCGGCGACAAAATCGAACAGCGCCGCGTAGACCTGCTCGAAGTCCCAGGGATCGGCCAGGTGCACATCGTGCAGCTTGACCTCGGTATCCGGCGACACCGATTGCATGTCTTCGATCAGTTGCTCGCTGAGCCGGCGAAAGCGCCGCTGGTCGACCAGCAGTTCCATCCGGTCGACGGCGAAATCCTCGTGCATCCCCAGGCTCACGGTGGGCCGCCATTTCTCCCAACGCCCGGCGCCGCCGCTCGTGCCGTCGAGCTGGGTGCCGATGAAACCGATCACGACCTGGCGCTTCATGGCGATCCCTGGATAAATACGATATCAGGATATCGTATTTATCCCATGTGGAAAAGCGCTTGAATCAAGAGTGCCTTCGATAAATGCATGTAAATCAATTAGATATGAATTTTGATCGACGTTGGCACGGACCTTGATAACTGCTGGTCATCGGCACGAAGAACTCGTGCATGCACCAGGAGCGTGTCATGTTGAACAAGCAGTTGTTGGCGAAGTCGGTGGTCGGCGCGAACTGCGTCAATGCGGCGGGCGGTGCGGCGTATGCCTTCGAGGCACGTCAGGCGCTGGCACAGCTGGCGCTGACCGGTACCTTGAACGACACCTACTACGTCGACGCGCACGCCCAGCTCGATGAGTTGCTGCAGCGCTGCTTCGATGTGAGCCCGGCGTTCGTCGCCAAGACGGCCGTGTACGCTCGTGAGCAGGGCCGCATGAAGGACACGCCGGTGGTGTTGCTGGCCTGGTTGGCGTCCTTCGATGGGCAGTTGTGCGCCAAGGTGTTCGATCGCGTGATCGACAGCGGCGCCCAGTTGCGCAGCTTCGTGCAGGCGCTGCGTTCCGGTCTGGTGGCGCGCAACAGCCTCGGCTCGCGGCCCAAGCGATTGGTGCAGCAGTGGCTGGAGCAGGCGTCCGACGAGAGCTTGATCCGCGCCATGGTCGGCAATGCACCGTCGCTGGCGGACGTGATCAAGATGGTGCACCCGCGTGCGGCTTCGATCGAGCGCTCGGCGATGTACCGCTACATCATCGGCAAGGAGGTGAACCGTTCATTGTTGCCGCAGGCGTTGCAGGAATTCGAGGCCTTCAAGCTCGATGCGTCGCGACCGGTGCCCAAGGTGCCGTTCCAGATGCTGACCGCGCAGCCGTTGTCGCGAGTGCACTGGACCGCGATTGCACTGCAGTCGAGCTGGACGATGTTGCGGATGAACCTGAACACCTTCGCCCGGCATGGCGTTTTCGAAGATCGGGCGATGGTGCGCCTGCTGGCGGGGCGTCTGGCGGACAGCAAGCTGATCGCGAAGGCGCGTGCCTTTCCGTACCAGCTGCTGACCACCTGGCGTGCAACGACGGGCGTGCCGGAGGCAATCCGTGAGGCGCTGCGCGAGGCGATGGAGCAGTCGGTGGCGAACGTGCCCAAGTTGTCGGGCTCGGTGGCGGTGGCGGTTGACGTGTCGGGCTCGATGAGCTCGCCGGTGACCGGTTATCGCCAGGGCGCCAGCAGCACGACGCGCTGCGTGGACGTCGCCGGCTTGATGGCGGCGACCATGCTGGCGCGTCACCCGGGCGCCCTGGTGCTGCCGTTCAACGACCGCGTGCGGCCGTGGGCGCGGCCGAAGAAGAACTCGGTGCTGGAAACGGCGCAGGCGCTGTCCAGCCTGCTCGGCGGCGGCACGGCGATCAGTGCACCGATCGAGGAGCTGAATCGCCTCGGCCTGGCGCCGGACACGGTGGTGATCGTGTCCGACAACCAGAGCTGGGTCGACTGGACCGGCCGTGCGCAGACCGCGACCACGCTGGCGTGGGAGCAACTGCGTCGCCGCAACCCGCAGGCGAAGCTGGTGTGCATCGATTTGCAGCCGTACACCAACAGCCAGGCGGCGGAAGCGCGCGAAGTGCTCAATGTCGGTGGTTTTGGCGATGCGGTGTGGGATGTGGTGGCGGCGTTCTCGCGGGGCGAGCGCGCCGGCGGGCGGGTGGTGGAGGCGATTGAGCGGGTGGTGTTGTAGCTACGATCGCCTTCTGTGGGAGCGGGGTCCCCGGGGGGAGCGGGTTCACCCCGCGATCTTTGGCTTCGTTTGGCGAAAAGATTGCGGGGTGAACCCGCTCCCACGGAGGATCAAGAAGCTTGAACAGCGGCACGAATGCCGTCGGGACTACATCGGTAAGCCTTCGGGCGAGCGGATTCAAACTCCGCACACGTCGCAAGACGTGAAGTCCCGGCAATCTCGTCGTGCCGGTATGGAAACAGGGCGTGGGCTTCGCCGATCGGCGAATGCATGTGGGACTACATCTTTAACATGTCCGTCTCACAAGGGTTCTCTTGTCGCCGATCGGCGAAGCCCACGCGGTCAAAGAGTTGGAAGCAGGCGGACGAATGCCCGCAGGTCTACATTAATCCAGGTGTCGCGGGTTCGATCCCCGTCGGTTTCGCAAGAAGCCGTAGCTCAGCGGTAGAGCACTGATTGACTTGCAATTATTTCGTCGTCCGCCATGCGGTAGGTCACGTTGGCCGCGAAGCGGACTACGTGACAAGGAAGATCGTCACGTAGCCCGCTCACGCGGGCAACGTGACCTACGGAGAGCAAGATGAGCAACTACAACGAAATGACCGAGCACGGCGGCGTGCCGGTGAAGATGTGGACCCGCGGCGTGCCGGTCGAGGACGAGGCCATGCGTCAGTTGGCGCAGTTGGCGCGGCTGCCGGTGGTGTGGCCGCACGTGGCGGTGATGCCGGATGTGCACGTCGGCATCGGCGCGACCATCGGTTCGGTGGTGCCGACCCGCAACGCCATCATCCCGGCCGCGGTCGGTGTCGACATCGGCTGCGGCATGATCGCGGCGCGCACCTCCTTGCGCGCCGAGGATCTGCCCGACCAGTTGGGCGGCGTGCGGGCGGCGATCGAGAAGTCGGTGCCTCACGGCCGCACGACCAATCGTGGCGGTCGCGACAAGGGCGCCTGGAACGAGCCGCCGCGCACCGCCGAGCAGGCCTGGGGCGGGCTGGAAAAGGACTTCAAGCGCCTGTGCCAGCTGCACCCGCGACTCAACAAGACCAACAACCTGAGCCATCTGGGTACGCTCGGGACCGGCAATCACTTCGTCGAGATCTGCCTCGACGAGGCGGATGACGTCTGGGTGATGCTGCACTCGGGTTCGCGCGGCGTCGGCAATGCCATCGGCACGCATTTCATCGAGCTGGCGCAGGCGGATATGCGTAGCCACGTGGCGAATCTGCCGCATCGCGATCTGGCGTATTTCCAGGAGGGCTCGCCGCATTTCGACGACTATGTGTTTGCCGTCGACTGGGCTCAGCGTTTCGCCCGCGAGAACCGCGCGATCATGATGAGCAACACATTGGCAGCGCTGGCCAAGGCGGTACCGAAGCGCTTCACGGTGACTGGCGAGGCGGTGAACTGCCATCACAACTACGTGCAGCGCGAGGAACACTTCGGCGAGAGCCTGTTCGTGACCCGCAAGGGCGCGGTCAGCGCGCAAAAGGGGCAGTTCGGCATCATCCCGGGTTCGATGGGCGCCAAGAGCTTCATCGTCCGTGGCCTCGGCAACGAGGACGCCCTGTGCTCGTGCTCGCACGGCGCCGGTCGCGTGATGAGTCGTACCCGCGCCAAGCAGATGATCACGCTGGAGCAGCACGCCAAGGCCACCGCGCACGTCGAATGCCGCAAGGACGCGAATGTGATCGACGAGTCGCCGGCGGCGTACAAGTCGATCGACCAGGTGATGGCAGCGCAGAGCGATCTGGTCGAGATCATGCATACGCTGCGGCAGGTGGTGTGTGTGAAGGGGTGAGGCAGGAGCGGGGCTGGGGAGAAGCGGGGAAGCAGAGGCGGGGCTGGGGGCTGGGGCGCAAGGACCGGAGCTGCGGGCGAGCGACCAACCGCCGTTCGATGTCCTGCAATCTGGTCCCGATTTCGGGTTCTGGCGCCCGCCCGCCTTTCTCTTCAAATGAACCCAGTCTTGCCCTGCCGGTTCTCGCGCCCCAACACCGGCCAGGCCCGCATTTGCTCTACACGGAAGACCATCATGACCCGCAGTACAACCGCCCCCCTCACCATCGACGGCTCCCAAGGCGAAGGCGGCGGCCAGATTCTGCGCACCGCGCTCAGCTTGGCGGTGCTGCAGCAGCGCCCGATCCGCATCGAGCGCATCCGTGCCGGGCGGGCCAAGCCGGGGCTGATGCGCCAACACCTGACCTGCGTAAAGGCCGCCGCAGCGATCTCCGGCGCGGATGTGCGTGGCGGCGAACTCGGCTCGACGACACTGGAATTCGTGCCCAATGCGCTGGTCGGCGGCGCCCAGCATTTCGCCATCGGCACCGCCGGCAGCGCCATGCTGGTGCTGCAGACCATCCTGCCGCCGCTGTTGCGCGCGGATGCGCCCAGCCGCATCACCATCGAGGGCGGCACCCACAACATGCTGGCGCCGAGTGCCTGCTTCTTCGCCCATTGCTTCCTGCCGCAGCTGCAGCGCATGGGCGCGCAGGTGGACCTGGAGGTCGAGAAGGTCGGCCTGTTCCCGGCCGGTGGCGGTCGCATCGTGGCGCGTATCGCGCCGGCTGCCTTGCATCCGATTGCCATCGATGCGCGTGGCGCGCGCGTCGGCATCGCTGCCGAGGCGCTGATCGCGGGTGTGCCCGAGCATGTCGCGTTACGCGAGATCACCCGCGTGGCGGACCGCTTCAAGCTGCGTCGCGAGCACATCACGCACCGCGATCTGGGCCGGCGCACCGGTCCCGGCAATGTGCTGTCGCTGCGGGCCGATTTCGAGCAGGTCAGCGAGTTGGTGACCGCATATGGCGAGCGTGGCGTGCCCGCCGAGGCCATTGCCGACCGCGCCTGCGATGCGCTGGAGGCCTATCTGGCGAGCGACGCGCCGGTCGGCGAGCATCTGGCCGATCAGTTGTTGTTGCCCATGTGGCTGGCCGGCGGCGGCAGCTTCGTCACCGGCGTCGTCAGCGGGCATCTGGCCACCAACGCCGAACTGATCAACCGCTTCGATGGACCGCAGGTGTGCATCGCAGCCATTGACCCGTCCACACGAGCGCATCGGGTAAGCCTTGCATAGCCCGGTCCGCTGGCCTCAGCGTGGCCGATCTTGCTTCAGCAACCGCAGCTGATGCTGCGGACTGGATCGCCGAGTTGCACTCGGCGCTCTTCGCTGAGGTTGAACGCCGGCAAGGCCCGAAGGCGGCCACGTTTGGAAGACCAGCGCCGACGCGAAAGGCTGCATCGCGCGCATCGGCGCCTGCGGCCCGGATGGGCTGGGCAGGTCCGGCTTCAGCCGGGCCAATGGCCGGCGCGCTCAGTCGCCACGCAGGGACAGCATCGGATCCACCGCTGCCGCGCGGCGCGCGGGCAGCCAGCAGGCCAGCAGCGCCGCAGCCAACAGCACGCTGGCGACCACCAGGTAGATCGCGGGATCGGTGTTCGACACTTCCGGCAGCATGGGTGCCAAAGGGTACGAAAGGCCATAGCCGAGTGCCAGGCCGCAGCCCACACCGACCGCGCTGGTGCGCAGATTCTGCCGCAGCATCAGCCCGATGACGCCGCCGCGACTGGCGCCCAGCGCCACCCGCAAACCGAGTTCGCGCGAGCGCAGACGAGCCCCGTAGGCCATCACGCCATAGGTGCCGATGGCCGCCAGAATCAACGCGGCGATGGCGAATACGCCGGCCATGCTGCCGATGACGTTGAGCGGGGCAACACGACGCTCGGTGCGTGCGCGCAGGGTGCCGATGCTGTGCACCGGCTGATCGGGATCGATGGCAGCCACTGCCGCGCGAACGCCATCGACCAGTGCTGCCGGATCGCCGTTGGTGCGCACCAGCAGTTCCAGCCAACCCCAGGCCACTTGATCCTGCAGCAGGTACCAGCCGTCCTCGTCGTCCATGTTGTTGATGCCGTGCATGTTGAGGTCGGGCACCACACCGATGACGGTCGCCCACGTGGCCGCGTCCTCGCTGCGGCGGATACGTTGGCCGATCGGGTCCCGGCCCGGCCAGTGGCGCGCTGCAAAGCTGCGGTTGACCACCGCGACCGGCGCACTGTCGACGCGGTCTGCGCTGGTGAATACCCGCCCGGACAGCGGCGGCCGATCGATCACCGCAAAATAGTCGCGGGTCACCACCTCGAGAAATGCCTGCGGCTTGTCCTGTTCGCGCGGATAGCTTGCGCCGGCGATTTCAAAGGTGCTTCTCACACCGGGGTCGACCAGATCGCGACTGCTGGCAGCCGCCGCAACCACGCCGGGGGTCTGCCGCACGCGGTCGACCAGCGTGTTGTAGAAGCGCACTCGAGCGCCGGCATCAACGTAGGGCAGGCCCTGCAGTTCGATGCGACCGATCAGCAGCGAGTCCGGGTCGTAGGCCAGACTGAGCTTGCTGCTGCGCACGGCGCTGGTCGCAAACAGCGCGGCCATCACCATCGCGGCACAGGCAAAGGCGAGTTGCCCCACCATCAGCCAGCGACCACTGCGATCGGCACGCGGCCCGACGCTGCCGCGCCCTTCAGCGCGCAAGGCAATGCCCGGATCGACGCGCGCTGCGCGCAGCGCCGGCAACACCCCGGCGAGTATGCCGGCCAGCACGGCCACCGCGACCGTGAACAGCAATACGCGCGGATTGAGATCGAAGTACATCCATTCGGGCATGTCGACCCGGGTCCTGACCTGCGTTTGCAACAGGCGGACACCAACACCCGCCAACGCGACGCCGAGCAACGCGCCCAGGGCAGCCAATGACAGGCTCTCCGCCAGCAGCTGCCACAACACATGTCGGCGACGGGCGCCAAGTGCGGTGCGCACCGCAAGCTCGCGCATGCGATCTGTGGCGCGCACGGACAGCAGGCTGGCGACGTTGATGCACGCCAGCAGCAGCACAAACGCCGTCATCGCCAGCATCGTGTACAGGACCGGGCCGGTGTTGCCACCGTTGTAGTCGTCCTGGAAACGCGCCACCTGCACCGGCCGACGTTCGTCCTCGGACCTGCCGAGCGACTGCCAGATATGCCGCGCCGCGATATTCAGCTCCTCGGCTGCGGTCCGCATGGTGCGCCCTGGTTTGAGCCGGCCGAGCGCTTCGACGGCCGGCGGCGCCAGCGCGCCTTTCTCCGCGGGCGCCGCGCGCAGATTGACCCACACGCTTTCGCGACTGGGAAAGCCGAAGCCCTCGGGCATCACGCCGACGATGGTGGCGGTTTCGCCATTGAGACGGATGGTCTGACCGATCACGCCGGGATCGGCGGCAAATACATTGCGCCAGAGGCCATGGGCGATCACCGCGCGAAGTGGCTGACCGGGGCGATCGGCGCCCGGGTCGAAAACGCGCCCGAGCAAGGGGTTGACCCGCAGCAAGGGGAAGAAGTCGTCACTGACCGCCGAGCCCCACAGGCGTTGCGGCGCGCCGCTGGCGGGCACCAGGTTGTAGGTCTCGGACGCGAAAGCCGCGAAGCCATCGAAGGACTGCTGTTGCGCATGCAGTGCGGCAAATTCGTCGAACGACATTCGCTGGAAGCCCTGACCTTTGTCGCCCAGCGGTTGCGAGGTGATGTGGTAAATGCGCTCGCCATCGGCAAATGGCAGCGGACGCAGAAACGTACCGTCGATCAGGCTGAACTGGGTAGCCACCAGGCCGATGCCGATCCCCAGCGTCAGCACGGCGGTGAGCGTGAATCCGATATTGCGCCACAGATGGCGGATGGCGTCGCGGAGGGTCGGCATGAGCGGTTCCTGGCTGCCGCCATGCTGATGCAAGCTGCGTGCCGGGATCGCGTGCCGGCAATTCTGCGTGATGCTGCGGTCTCTGTCCCGACGACAGGCGCTGCTGGCCGACCGATTGCGGACAGCGCAGTCCGGATTCGGAGATATCGAGCGTCGGAATTTGCGCAGCTGGGCGGCTTGGGTAGCGCGGCCACCGCGCGCAGCGTCCGAAGCTGCGGCGTGGCCGTTCGCGCGGACGGCCGCGGGGGCATGCGGCGTGGCCGGCCGGGCGTCGCGCGCAAGGCCATCGCGGCGTGGTCACAGCCGAGCCTGCCGGCTGAGTCATCACGAGGCCCCGCCTGGTGCGCCGTGCGCGCGCAAGCCACTGGTGGTCCAACCCCGACTGCGCTGCGCGCAATCGGGGTTGCCACAGAGCGCTCCGTCAGAAGCGGAAGCTGCCGTCGCTGCGCGTCACCGGGCTCACGCAACTGGCGGGCGTGGTGAATTCACGATTGCCGCTGGCGGTGGGATGCGCGCTCTCCCAGGTGGCTGTGGAGCCGTTCCATTTGACGTACTTGTACTGGATCGCGCTGCCGGCCGGCAGTGTGACCGTTCCCGACCACGGCACATTGGCGCCGCTGCCCTGGATGGTCAACGCGAAGCCGGCGCCGGGACTCCAGTTGCCCAGGCCTGCCTGATTGCCGACCACGTACAGGTTCTGTCCCATCACCGTGCTGGCGTTGGCGATGGTGAAGCTGACCTGACAGCCGCTGGCCGGCGTGCTCACCGCCAGCGCCGTGCTGGCCGCCGAGGCATTGCCGACGGCGTCAAAGGCACGCACGCTGTAGCTGTAGGCGGTGGCGGCAAGCACCGTGGTGTCGGTGTAGCTGGTGCCGGCGGTGCTGCCGATGCGGGTGCCGCCGCGGTAGACGTCATAACCGGTGACACCGATGTTGTCGGTCGCTGCCGTCCACGACAGTCCAACACTGCTGGCGGTCACGCTGCCGCGGGTCAGGCCGGTCGGCACGCTCGGCGCCTGGGTGTCGCCGCCGCTGCACGGATTGGTCTTGCTGACGCTGCCGGCCTGGATCGCCGAGATGCCGGGCGTCAGTTGATAGTTGTTGCCGCCGTTGTTGTCCCAGCTGCCGGCGCCGTTGTTGAACACCGCCTGCAAGCCGCCGGCAGCACCGAGTGCAATGGTCTGCATCTTCCAGCCGGTGCAGGCCGGATCCATGGGCACGCCGGGCACCGCGGTCCACGAGCCACCACTCGGCGCGTAAT
The DNA here is from genome assembly GCA_016717705.1 of Rhodanobacteraceae bacterium. GTDB lineage: Bacteria > Pseudomonadota > Gammaproteobacteria > Xanthomonadales > SZUA-5 > JADKFD01. Next base: position 15,780 of record JADKFD010000065.1, read on the forward strand.
GGATGTTGCTGCTGGTCCAGCCGGTCGGGATGCGGTGATAGACCGTCGCCGTGTTGCCGGCGGAGGTCGTCACCGACCGCGGGGCGCTCGCGGCCGAGGTGTTGCCCACCGCATCCTGCGCGCGCACCGTGTAGCTGTAGGTGGTTGCGGGCGTCAGTCCCGAGTCGCTGTAGCTGGTGGCCGCCGTGCTGGCGATCTGCACGCCGCCGCGCAGCACCAGGTAGGTGGCCACCGCAACATTGTCGGTCGAGGCGGTCCAGCTCAAAGTCGCCGAACTGGTGCCAATGGCGCTGCTGCTGAGGTTGGTCGGCACCGTCGGCGCCTGGGTGTCGGCGGGCGCTGGCGTGGTCACCGTCGCCGCCGTGCTGGCTGCAGACACATTGCCGGCGGCGTCGAAAGCACGCACCGTGTAGGCATAGCCGGTCGAAGCCGTCAGCCCGTTGTCGACATAGGACAGGCCACTCACCACGCTGGCCACCTCGGTGGCGCCGCGCAGCACGCGATAGCCGGCCACGCCGACGTTGTCGCTGGACGCCGCCCACTGCACGCGCACGCTGTTGGCATCGATCGCGCTGGCGCTGACGCCGGTTGGCGTGCTCGGCGCCGCGGTGTCGGGTGCGCACGGACTGGTGCCGCTGCCGACCGCGCCGCTCGCCACCACCTGGATGCCGCTGCCGAGCGCGTAGTTGCTGCCGCCCTTGTTGTCCCAGCTGCCGGCGCCGTTGTTGAACACCGCCTGCAACCCGGTCGCGGCGCCAAGATTGACGGTGTACTGCTTCCAGCCGCTGCAGGCGTCGGTCATCGCCACGCCGGGCACCGCGGTCCAGGCGCCGCCGGTCGGCGCGTAGTGCAGGTTCACCGTGGTCCAGCCGGTCGCCGGTCGGTAATAGACCTGCGCCACCTGTCCGGCCAGCGTGGTCACGGCGCGCGTACCGCTGTAGGCGCCGGTATTGCCGGCCGCATCCTGCGCGCGGATGGCATAGGTGTAGCTGGTCGACGGCGCCAGCGCGCTATCGGTGTAGCGGGTGCCGATGCTGGTGCCGACCTGCACGCCATTGCGCAGCACCAGGTATTGGGCCACGCCGTAGTTGTCGCTGGCCGCGCTCCAGTCGAGTTGGGCCGAACTGGCGCTCACATTCGAGGCCACCGGCGTCCCCGGAGCGCCGGGGGCGATGGTGTCGGGCGCCTGCGTGCTGACGTTCAGTGCGGCGCTGCGCGCGGACTGATTGCCGGCGGCGTCGACCGCCAACACCTGGTAGCTGTAGGCGGTCGACGCGGTCAGGCCGGTGTCGGTGAACGCGGGAGAGCCGACCGTGCCGACCAGCGTGGCGCCGCGGAACACCTGATAGGCGGTGACGCCAACATTGTCGCTGGACGCGGTCCAGGACAACGAGATCGAACGGTCGGTGCGCTGCGTCGCAACCGGGGTTCCTGGCACGCTCGGTGCGGAGCTGTCGACCACCAGGAAGGGATAGACGCCGGCAATCGTGCCGGCCGGATCTTCGACGTAGCCGGAGCCGGTGGTCGTGGCGCGATAAGTGCCCGCGCCGACATAGACCTGCTGGATCTCCGAGCGCGTGAGGTTGCCGCGCGCGTCGGTCATCTCGATGTAGTAATCGAGGTACTGATTGCGGTAGTCCGACAGATAGGCGTAATAGAGGTTGCCGATCTCCTGCGCCGGCACCACCTGCAGCGTGTCCTTGGTGGTGCGCACCCAGTCCACCCCGTTCATCTGCGGCCGCAAATCGCGCATCTGCAGTGGCACCGAGCGCCAGGCGCCGACCTTGCTCGGCGTGATGTTGAGGCCGGGACGGCCGACCATCGCCGCCGGGTCGTAGACCTTGTAGGTGTCGTCGGACTCATCGATGCCGTTGCTGCTGTGTACGCGCACCATGGCGCGTGCGGTGCTGATGCCGGACACGTCGAAGGCATAGGTGTAGATCGCGAAATCGCGGCTGTAGTGCTGCACCGTCCAGCCTTCGGCCTTGGACGCGTTCACCGACCCCGGGTTGTAGGGATAGCGCTGCGGCCACCACACCGACGGGCCGGTGCGATCGCTCGCCAGGCGCGCCTGCACATAGGGCTTGGAGAAGTTCAGCGAATTGTTGAAGGCCAGCGTCGGCTTGACGCTGTCGTCCTTGTTCTCGTCGTAATAGCCGAAGCCCGAATCCATCGCCGGCAGCAGGAAATACCACGCCAGTTCGGCCGGATTGGCGCCGCCGGCATAGTTGTTCGCGGCATTGCCCTTGACCGGGTAGGACAGCATCCACGGATTCAGCTGGTTGCCCGGATGGGTGATCTGCTGGTCCAGTGTGGTGCTCGGTTGCCAGTGGTTCGGATTGGCGTCCAGCCACAGTTGTTCGGCGGTCTTGGCGTAATTGAGCGTCGCCTGCAGCAGCGCGAAGTTGCGCTCCAGGTAGTGCCAGCCGTACTCCAGCGAAACCGTGGCGCCTTCCTCCAGCCCGCGCAGATTGCGCTTGGGCGCCAGATTCATGCCGGTGACGCGGTTGAACTCGGCGAACTGGCCTTTCCAGATCAGCATCGGCAGGCGCCAGTGGAACCAGGTCGGGTCGGACGAGGAATCGCGGGTGTCGATCCACGAGCCATCCTGCACATGGGCGATGTCATTCGCCGGGATCGGGAACTGGCGCAGGTACTCGTCGATGCCCAGGCAGTAGCCCTGGCCGCTGCAGGTGCTGTTGTAGCCGGCCTGCCAGGTGTCGAGCGAGCCGGCGCGGCCGCTGGAATTGTCGCCGTCGTGGGCGATCACGTAGAACTGGCGCGGTTCCAGCGACTGGTACGGGACCAGCTCGTCGACCGTGGTCGAGCCATCCCAGCCCTCCAGCCAGGAGCCGTTCTGGCTCACCGGAACGCCGGCCACCTGGGTCACCGCGCCGGTCGCCGGATCGACATGGCGCACCCAGTGCGGGGTCGAGGCAAACGGGAATTTGTTGACCACCACCTGCTGCTCATGGGCCATGCCCAGCGCCACCCAGGATCCAGTGTTGCTGCTGTTGCGCAGATCGGCGCGATTCGGCGGCGAGGTCAGCGTATCGCCATTGGCGTCATAGCTGGCGTAGGGGTAGTCCTTCAGCGTGCGCGAATAGTGGTTGTTGCCGAGCACCGACCACTGGATGCCGAGCTTGGCCAGTGTCGGCACGAGGCGCGGCGAGAAGCCCAGTTCAGTCGGGAAGTAACCTTTGGACGACACATAGTTGCCGCCGAGGAAATAGGGCTGCGCCAGCGTGGCGTTCTGGTAGATCAGTTCCTTGAGGAAGTAGTCCGGCCCCACCAGCGGACCCATGGTGTGGTGGCCGGTGAAGTGGATGGTATCCAGCGTGCGCTGGTTGTTCTGCGTGCGCAGGTTGTTCCAGGTGTTGGCCCAAGCCTGGCCCCAGTTCGGGTTGCTGTAGCCGGGCACGTTCTGCAGCTGGTTCAGGCTCTGAACGTTGTTGATCACCGCGCCGGACATGGTCACGTGGATCTGCCCGCGCCCGCCCGACCAGCCCTGCAACTCATTGGCGACCTGCATCGGCCAGTACAGATAGGCGCCAGTCTTGGCGTTATGGCTGTAGTAGGACACCAGATCGTCGTGCGGCATGATGCCGCCACCCAGCGCGCTCGGCAGGTAGTAGCTGTAGCCGGCCGGTGGCGCGTTCTTGAGGTTGATCACCTGGCCGTCGTAGCTGTAACGGATCGGCGCGCCCACCGCGGTGGCGTCATAGGTGGCCTGGACGTTCACCCCGTAGAACGGCCAGAAGTTCGGCATGTGGTTGTGATACACGTGCGCCGCGGGCACCGCCGCGTCCACTCCCGTGATCCCGCCGAGCAGACTCACCCCTGCCGCGATTGCCAGCATCAATCGACCTTGCAGCGCCATCTTCCCCTCCCCCCGGATTGCGTTGCCGGTGACGGACCGGAACCGGAGAAGGGCGCAGGCAGCCGACTCCCGCGCAGGCACATCAGCGCCAGCGGTCAGGACATTTCTTGGGTCCAGTGCAGACGCTCCCCAGCGTCATGCACCGTTGTCGGGTAGACGCGCCCGCAGCCCCCTTCCCTGGCTGGCAGGCGCCATCTGCACATTCGGCGAGCTCAGCCTAGGCCGGGAGATTTTCGTTCACAACCGGGCGCATACGTATTCATTGGCGATTGGTGACGGTCTGCGCCAAGTGCAACCAGCACGCGCCGCAGCGGACCGGGGATCGCCGGGCCCCAGTTCGGCATCGGCGCTATCAGCTGTTCCCGAACGACTTCGCGACGTCGTCGGTGTACTCATCATCGGGCCGCAATTCGCGGCCCGACTGGAGAATGATCATGTCCGCCGACCCCCACACCCAGATGCGCGACTCGCTGCAACTCAATGGCTTGAGTGCCGCCACCTGCACCGCATACCTGCGCGCCGTGCGCCTGCTGGGCGAGCACTCACGCTGCGCGCTTGAGGACATCACTGAGGAGCAGTTGCGCAACTACTACCTGCACCGGCGCAATGTCGATCACTGGTCAGTTTCCACGCTGCGCATCGCCGCTTGTGCGTTCCGCTTCCTGTTCAAGCAAGTCATCCCACGCGACTGGAACACCCTCTCCCTGCTGGAACTCAAGAGCGAGCATCTGCTCCCTGCCGTGTTGTCGGTCGCCGAGGTACATGCCTTGCTCGACGCGGCGCCGTCGCCGCATTACCGGGCCTTCTTCGCCACGGTCTATTCCTGCGGTCTGCGTTTGCAGGAGGCGAGAAATCTCGAGGTGGGCGACATCGATGCCGCGCGCGGCCTGATTCACATCCACCGCGGCAAAGGCGCGCGAGATCGCATGGTTCCGCTGCCTCAGGCCACGCTGGAGCTGCTGCGTCGCCATTGGAGCGTGCATCGGCATCCGCGCCGGCTGTTTCCGGCGATCGGCCGCGGCAACAAGCGCTTGTGGCCGCAGCGCGCCGCTGTCGCCACCGATGCGTTGCGCACCTCCGGAATCAACGACGCCTTCCGCCAGGCGCGCGACGTCGCGGGTATCACCAAGAAGGGCGTCAGTCTGCACACGCTGCGCCATTCCTAGCACCATCTGCTGAAGCCGGCGTCAACCTGCCGGCCATCTCGCGCTTTCTCGGCCACGCGCAGATCCAGACCACCCTGGTCTATGTCCATTTGACGCAGTACGGTCAAGCCGACGCCTGCGCCAGGATCAATGCGTTGATGGGCAATCTGGCCTGAGGCGTCCACCACCGAGGCCGTTTGGAGACGACGCAGGTCACGCATTCCGCGCAGCGGACGACATGACGCGTGGATCCGTCACGTAGCCTGCTGTGCAGGCAACGTGACCTATTTCCATTTCGTGAGCGCGCGGCGCTCTTCGGCTACGGGTGCTCAGCGCGCGCGACGCAGACGCCTACCACTCGCCAACCGCCACCCCAAACAACGACCCCTCCACCGTGGCGTAAACCAGGGTGTCTCCGGCGCGCACGATCGAGCCGGCGATGCCCCATTGGTGGCCGCCGCCGTCGGGTAGCGGGCGCCGTGTCAGCAGCCGGCCGGTCGCCAGATCCAGCGTGCAGTAGCTGGCCTGGTGGCGGATGAAATAGGGCGTGCCGCCAGCGGCGCCGACATGCAATCGATTGCCGATGATCAGCGGCGTACCGAAGGTCCAGCCGTAGACATCGCTGCGCCAGCGCACCTTGCCGCTGGCCGGTTCGATCGCGCTGATCCGGCGCAGGTCCGAGGAGCCGATGTAGATCAGGCCTTCATGCACCACCGGGTGGACTCCACCCACGAACCCCAGAAGCCCAGGCGCCAGATTTCCTTGCCATCGGCCGCATTCAGCGCGTACAGACCGCGGCCACGGTTGCCGACCAGCAGGCGATTCTCATGCAGCACCGGCGTGGTATCGACCGGCGCACCGGTATCGAAGCGCCAATGCTCGCGCCCGTCTTCGCGGGCCAGCGCGTAAACGCGTTGATCGCCGCTGCCGAAAACCACGTCGGTGCCGCTGATCGCGGCGCCATGGCGGATGCGCGCACCGCTGGCAAAGCGCCAGCGGGCTTCACCCTTGCCTGCATCGACGGCATGGAACACCCCGAGGCCGTCGCCGACATAGACCACGCCATCGGCAATCAGCGGCTGCGGCGACACCAGATCCCAGTCGTAGACGGCCGGATGCGGCGGGATGCGCGACACCGCCGCGTCGCCCAGCGCGTATTTCCACACCTGTTTGCCGTCGGCGCGCGCCAGCTTGTAGAGATAGCCATCGTCGCAGACGAAGTAGACCGCATCGCCATCGATCGCCGCGCTGCCGTGGATCGGCTTGCCGGTGCTGAAAGTCCACTTGAGCGCGCCGTCGGCGATTGCGATGGCCTGGAACACGCCGCCGGTGGCGCCGATATAGGCCACGCCATCGGCCACCGTCGGCGAGGCATAGCTCAGACCACCCAGGCGAACTTGCCAGCGCGGGGTCGGTCCGGGCGGCAGCTTCGGCGGCGGCTGCTCCTGCGGTAGCGTGCGCACGCGCTTGAGCTCCGCGCGGCTGTTCGGGCCGGGCAGGGTGCCGCTGAGCGTGTCGCCGCTCAGGCGCAGGTCCAGCATCAGCGTGTCCAGGCGCAGCCGGTCGCCCTCGCGCACCAGCGTGCCGCCGGCATCGGTGTCATACACATTCAGCAGCGGATTGCTGAAGCGCACCGACCAGGCACCGTCTTCCGCTTGACGGAACTCCAGCGCCACCGGCACGCGTTCCTTGTCGGTACCCATGCTGCCCAGCCAGCGGCCGGCCAGCGGATCACCCGCCAGCGCCACGCCCGACAGCGCCCACAGCACGATTGCCCAGCCAGCGCGCGTCTGCATCGTCATTCTCCCGATCGGATTGTGGCGGATGCTGCGCGCCGGCCGCAGCTCGGGCACGTGCCAGAGGTCGGCTGTGGCGCGTACACCGGGTTGCTGCAAGCACTGCTGCGCCGGGCGAACCGCTTGTTGCAGAATTCGGGCATGTGGCGATCGTTTGTCGGATGGGTCCTGCTTGTGCTCCTGGGGGCGTCGCACTCGGCGGCGTCTGCGGCTGCGCCCGAGATTCCCTATCGCCGCTTTGCGCCGGTGATCGACGGTGAACTTCGCGAATGGCGCCAGCCCTGGTACGCGGCCGAGATCATCGAAACCGCCGCGCAGCCGCCGCAAGCCAATCGGATCCGCGTCAGGCTGTGCTGGGATCTGGATGGGTTGTTGCTCGCCGGTGAGGTCGACGATCAGGAGCTGATTCGGGCGCCGGCCGAGTTACTGGTCGACCAGTATCACCAGTACGACTCGTTGCAGATCTACATTGACGCGCGCGCCGATGCCAGCGCGCGGATGAATGATGACGACGTGGATCTGCTGCTGCTGCCCGACGGTCGCCACGGTACGCTGCGCGGCGATGCCATGGTGGCGGCACTGGCGGGCGCCAACGTGCCGCAGCGCGCCTCTGCACCCCTGCACGTCGACTACGCGACGCGGCTGACCCGGACCGGCTGGCAGTTCGAGCTTCGGATTCCGTTTGCCGGGCTCGGCATTCAACCGGTGGCCGGCCTGCCGCTGGGCATCGATGTGGCCAGCAACGACTGGCTGGTGGACCATCCGCCGGGCGCCTCCGAAGCGCTGACGCCGGAGCGGGTGCGCGAACTCGAAGTCCGTTCCGCGCTGATCGATACGGCCGATCCGGCCGTCGGCACCCAATTGCTGCCGCGCTCGTGGTCGGGGGCCAATGATTTTGGCTATCCGCAGCATTGGCGCCGGCTTGAACTCAGCGGCGAGCCGATCGGCTGGGAGGCGCTGGAGCGGCGCATCGGCTTGCGCGCGGCCCTGCTGGCCGTGAGCCTGGCTGGACTGGCGCTGGGCCTGGGCTGTGCAGCGGCGGTGTACGTCTGGCATCGACGCCAGTTGCGGCGGCTTCTGGCGCGCATGGCGGCGCTGCCGGAGCTGGCGCCCGCCGCGCCGCCTGCGGCAGCTTCGGCCAGCGCCGCGGACACCACCGCAGAGGCCGAAGAGGCGCCGACGGTCGCCGACGACGCGACCGCGAGCAATCTGCGCGACCGCGAATTCGCCGAACAGGTGCTGGCGCACATCCGCGCCCATCTGGCGCAGCCGCTGACTCCGGGCGAACTCGCCGATCAGTTTCACGTCTCACTGCGAACGCTGCAGCGCCGTCTGAAGTCGGGGCTGTCGACCAGCCCGCAGGATCTGGTGCTGGCGGCGCGCCTGGAAGCCGCGCGCGAACTGCTGCGCAGCGGTCGCTACCGCGTCAGCGAGGTGGCGCTGAAGGTCGGCTTCGAGGACCTGTCGCATTTTTCCCGACGCTATCGCCAGGCCTACGGCCACGCGCCATCGGCAGAAACAGCCGTCTGACGCGCGCCTGGCGCGGCCGGAACAGGGATTGTCGCGTCCGTCCTAACCTTGTCAAAGCCTGCAGCAGCAGGCTTTGCACCCAGTTCAACGACAGGTGAGAGCCCATGGTGCGCAGGAAGGAGTATTGCTTCAGATTGTCGCTGGCGGCCGAGAGCGCGCGATGAGCCAGCACCGCCCAAACCGTAGTTGGCTCGGCGCGCTGATGATCGCCGCAGCGACGGCCGCCAGCGCCCAGGGCATCCCGGCGTTTCCGGGTGCCGAGAGCTTCGGAGCGATCGCCACCGGCGGACGTGGCGGCGCGGTCTACTACGTGACCACGCTCGACCCCGACCCCGCAGGCGTCATTCCTGGCTCACTCAATTTTGCCCTGCGCCAGAGTGGCCCGCGCAGCGTGCTGTTCAAGGTCAGCGGCGTCATCCATGGCATCGCCAACGTGGTGCATGGCGACGTCACCATCGCCGGCCAGACCTCGCCGGGCGGCGTGATCGTGCGCGGCTTCGTCTGCGATGGACACTACGAGCGCAACGCCTGCGACAACCTGATCGTGCGCCATCTGCGCTCGCGCCCGGGCTGGAATCTGCCGTTGCCGGCGGGCGGTGAGCGCCTCGACGATGCGCTGCGGCTGGATGGCATCAACCGCGCCATTTTCGATCATGTCTCGCTGGCGCACGCCACCGATGAGGCCCTGCAGATCAGCTGGGCGTCGGATATCACGGTGCAGTATTCGACGCTCGGCGAGACCATCGGCGATCACGCCGATCGCGGCGGCGCGCTGCTCAACTACTCGCATCCCGAGCATCCGCAGGACCGTATCGCGCTGATCAAGAACCTCTGGTATCGCGTCGGCGGGCGCACCCCGGAGATCACCTGCGAGGCCAGCAACTACGACGGCCTGCCAGGGCTGATCGGCAGTTGCCAGAGCACGCCGCTGCGGCTGGAACTGGCCAACAACCTGTATGCCGATCCGGGTTTTCTGGTCTGGTACAACCGCGATGTCGACCAGAATGCCGCTGCCGGCGCCTATCGCGTGCAGCTGAACGCGGTCGGCAATCGCTTCGTCACCCGCGCCGGCTATCCCTACGCCATGTACCTGTTCGATCTGCTCGATGTCGCCAGCAACGAACTTTTCGTCAGCGACAACCGGATGACGATCTATCCCGATTTCGCCGACTACCAGTTGTTCTATTGCTGCAATGACTTCGGTGCCGGCAATGCGCCCAACACGGCACTCGGCAACGCCACGCGGCGCGCCAGCCGGCATGCGTTTCCGGCCATCGCCTATCTCGCCGGCGCGGATCTGATCAGCACCTTGCCGACCCGAGCCGGCGCGCTGCCGGCCGATCCGCTGAATCGGCGTTGGCGCGATTCCACCTTGAGTGGCGCGATTCCAGCGATCGACTACGGCACGCCATTGGCCAACGACACCTTCGACCTTGACTTCAATCCGGCCAATCCGCCCGCGCCACCCATCGACAGCGACAACGACGGCATGCCCGACAGCTTCGAGGTCGCCAACGCCGGCTTCGGCCTGAATCCCGCGGTCGACGATGGCAACGGCAGCTCGCTGTCACTGGCGTTCACCGGGATGGCGGGCTACACCAACCTGGAGTGCTATCTGAACGTGTTGGCGGATGGATCGAGCGGGGCTTCGACCCTGTTTGCCAGCGGCTTTGAATAGCTGCACCGGCAGCGCGGGCGCGCCAGTCCGCAGTTTCTGGCGCGCACGCTGCTGCGCCCGGCTGCCGACATCGTGCGCGCCTTGATATCGTCCGGGGATCGCCCGGCCGGCACCGGCCCAGGAGTGCTGCCCGTGATCGCTGTCCGCCCGGCGACGCTTGCCGACCTCGACGCACTCGCCCTGTTGTTCGATGGTTACCGGCGTTTCTACGGCCAGCCGAGCGATGTCGACGCGGGCCGGGCCTTTCTTCAAGCGCGACTGCAGCAGCATGAGTCGGTGGTTTTGCTGGCGCTGCTGGCGGATGAGCCGGTCGGCTTCTGCCAGATGTATCCGATCTTCTCCTCGGTTTCGATGCGCCGTGCCTGGCTGCTCAATGATCTTTTCGTCGATGCCGCGGCGCGCGGGCGTGGTGTGGGTGAAGCGCTGCTGGATGCCGCCGCGGCGCACGGTCGGACCAGCGGCGCCGCCTGGCTGATGCTGCAGACCGCGCATGACAACACGCCGGCGCAGCGGTTGTACGCGCGCGCCGGCTGGCAGCTCGACCAGCAATTCCATACCTACATCCTCGAGCTTTCAGGGAACCCGCTGTGAAGTCAGGGCTGTTTTCGACCCATATTGAGAACTGCTTCACTACGAATTGCCTGCAAACGTGATAACGCGTACCGTCTCCGGCGCGGGAATCGCCCGCACTCATGCACTGAAGGGGAAGGTCATGCGTTTGCCAGTCTGGATGTCGGTACTGCTGTTGTTGTGCGCCAGTTCTTCGCTGTTCGCCCAGGATCGCGCGTACACCGAGGGGACGGTGTCGGTGGTCACCAGCGTGAAAATCATGGATGGGCAGGGCGAGGCCTACATGAACTATCTGGCCAAGACCTACAAGCCGTTGATGGAGGCACAAAAGAAGGCGGGCAATGTGCTCGACTACTCGGTCTACCGGACGCAAGCACGGACGCCAAACGATCCGGACATGTATCTGGTCGTGACCTACGCCAACATGGCAGCCTTCGATGGTCTCGCCGATCGTACCGAGCCGGTGATGAAGGAAGTGACTGGACTGAATCGCGAACAGGCGGCGGCGGCCGGCGTTGAGCGCGGCAAGATGCGCGAGATCCTCGGCAGCGAGATGATCCGCAAGCTCGACCTCAAGTAGGCAAACGGCTGCCCCAGGCGGCAGCAGGGCGCGACGGGCATCGGGCTCGTCGCGCCGTTGATGCGCTGGCGGCAGCCCCGATGGATTCGAGTCCCCGGTGCCGCGACCATTCGCGTCTGCCTATTCGCAGGCCCAGTCGCCCGCCGGTTTGCCCTTGATGCGCACCGTCACCCGGCCTTCCGGCCAGTCGTTCTCGTCACAGCCGGGTTCGCTGACGTCGACGCGCGTATCGCCGCGTTCGAATGCGTAGATCGCGTGGCGGCACTCGCCGGTTCCTTCCGCACCGGACGTGCCGGTCAATTGCAGGCTGGGGACGTCCGGCGGAAAGTTGGGCAGATTCCAGGAGCGATAGCGATAGTCCTCGATCCCGGTTTGCTCGACCACGATGCGGTGCTTGACCGTCGCGCAGGCGTACACCAGCCGCGGATAGGGCGCTGCCGCGGATTCTTCGCGCGTTGCGTTGACGATCGCGACGCGATAGCGCGGGCCGTTGCCGTGGTCGATGCGGTCCAGCCATAGCGTGCCGTCCGCCATGATGTGGCGCTCGCCGAGTGGCTCGGGTGCGCCGCCGGGTTGGATCGCCGCAATCGACTCGCGTACTGAATCGGTGAAGACCAGTTCGTAATGCGCCTGCAAGGCCGCGGCGTTGCCGATGTCGATACGGCTGCCGTCGGCGCCGTTGACGCGCAGCGGAAAACTCACCAGCAGGGCGGTGGCAATCGGGTCGGCATCTGCCAGCGCGATTTGCAGTTCGCGCTCGAAACGGGCGTACAGCGCGGCGTCGTCGACCGCCGCAGTCGAGGCTGGTGCATCGTTGTTCGCACTGGATTTGGTCTGTCCATGTCCGGGGCTTGCCGCCGCCAGACACAGGAATGACAGCACCAGTCCGCATAGTCGAGTCATTTTTTTGATCCCTCAGGCAGTCGGTAGCCGCATGGCAGCAGCCTAACCCACGAACCGAGTCGTCCGGCGGCGGTGGTCGCAGCTGCGACAATTGGCTCCCAGGGGGTGCATTTGATCT
>JADKFD010000066.1 GCA_016717705.1 Rhodanobacteraceae bacterium
CCACCTGCACGCAGTCGCTGCGGTGGTCGCGCGAATAGCCATAGCGACGCTTGTCGTTGTCGTCGTCCGGCGGATCGCTTTCGTGCCAGGTGCTCGTCAGGTCGTACAACGTTAACCTCGAAACTCACCCGAACAGATCGCGCCAACGCGTCGCCAGATGCGTGAACAGGGCCTGCTTGTGGCGCAGCAATCGATCATGACAGGCGTACAGCTTGTGCGGATCGGCCACGCTCGCGTCGGTACCCAACAGATCGTTCAAGGCGGTGTGCTCGTACCAGTGCGTTCCGCAAGCGCCACTCGCTACCAAGCGCAATCAGTCTATAAGCGACCAAAACGGGCCTAACAACACCTGCAGCCAGCGCGTCCCCTAGGGTTCAACGGCAGGAGCGCAGCCCAGAAACCGTCCACAGCCAGGATGCTCCACAGCTGCCAGGCCAGCCAGACCGCGCCCCATTGCCGTGGCTTGCACAATCGCAACTGCGACAACTGCAGGCGCACCACCTGTGCGTCGCCAAGATCAGCGGCGCTGGATCCATCGGCAAAAAGCGAAAGCGTCTGCCGCTCGCCGGCATCATCAAGCACCTCAATCGACCGCCGCCAGGCACGCTCCTGCCGATCGTTGATCTCCCCCAGGTAAAGCACATGCCGCTGCAACACCCGGCCACCGGTGAGCCGTCGGTTCTCGACGATGCTCAGTACCGGTGGACCTTGCCATCCTTCTTGCGAGTGGTGCGCGCGAAACATGAGCCGTTATTATCCGCGCGCGCGCCAGCCAAAGACCACAAGCAAGGTCTTCACTACAGCCACTTTTCGCAAAAAACCAATGCCGCGTGCATTGCAGATCAATCACTTACCAGCGACGCTCAGGCGAAAATCGCTCGAAATGAGGTCGAATCGAGAAGTCGGAATAGGGGACGAGGGCAGAGGACACGAGGGCAAGAGGGCACGTAGAAGCAGTTTGCGAGCCAGCTTGAGCTCTTACGTGCCAACCTCGTGCCTCACCCTCGTGCCCCGTGCCCTCAAATATTTTGCAATACAATCAACACGTATGGCATGTTCGGCGAGCGCATTGGCGCGACTCGCCTCTTGATCGAAGGCCACCGCCGTCGACAGGACCGCCTTATCCCGCCTTGCGCTGCCCCCGCTGCAACCAGTTTCGCCAAGCGCCTGACCGCCACCGAAATGGTCGGGTAATCGAGCGACTTCTGCGCACGGATCTCGTTGAACATGCTCAAGGTGAAGTTGAGCGTGCTGTCCGGCGCCGCCAGCCAGGCCTGCACGCGCCCTCCGGCTATCGGTGCTGGCGCTTGCAGCAACTGCGCCGAGAGCGCCCGACGCTGCGCAAACAACTCGTCGCGCAGCACGCCGCGCGCGTTGGCATGCCAGCGCCCCTGCACCGGCAGCGTCTCGATCGCATCGGCGAACCACTTCAGGTGCAGCGCTTCGCCGACATCGAAATACACGCGGGCGGCGTCAGCGACCGACACCTTCTGCTCGTGGGCAAGATCGATGACGTCGAAAGCGGCATTCAGCGCGCCGAGCGCACTGATCCGGCGTGCCATCGTGCCGGGGTAACCGGCCGCGACCAATTCCTGCTCCTGTTCGCGATAGCGCTGGCGGTAGCTCTCCGGCAGCACGTCGTCGAGCGCGGCGACCAGTTGCTCGAAGCCCGGCGCAAAGCGCTCGACGCTGGCGGCGATCTCCAGACGGTCGACCGGCAGTTGCAGCAGCCAGCGGGTGAGGTTGCGCAACAGGTTCCAGATGCCGAGCGTGACCTCCATGTAGACGCGCTCGGGAACGCCCGCGCCGCTGTCCATTTCCGCCCACCATTCGCGTGCGCGCACCACTTCGCGGGCGATGGTGAACGCCTTGGCGATCTCGGCGGCGCTCTTGCCGGTGTCTTCGGTCATGCGCAGGATGAAGGTCGAGCCCATGCGGTTGACGATCGAATTGGTGACCTGGGTGGCGATGATCTCGCGGCGCAGGCGGTGCTTTTCCATGGTCTGCGCAAAGCGTTCGCGCAGTGGCGTGGGGAAATACATCTGCAGTTCTTTGGACAGGTAGGCGTCTTCCGGCACATCGGAATCCAGCAACTGCTGGAACAGTACGATCTTCGAGTACGACAGCAGGATGCACAGTTCCGGACGGGTCAGGCCCTGACCCTTGGCCTTGCGCTCCTCGAACTCGACGTCCTTGGGCAGGAATTCGAGCGCGCGGTCGAGCAGGCCCTGCTGCTCCAGCGTGCGCACGAAATGCTGCTTGGAGCCCAGGCGCGGGATCGACAGAGCCTGCATCAGGCTGATCGCCAGGTTCTGCCGGTAATTGTCGAACAGCACCAGACGCTCGACCTCGTCGGTCATTGCCACCAGCAGTTCGTCGCGCTGCTCCAGCGTCAACTGTCCGAGCGAAATCGCGGTATTCAGCAGGATCTTGATGTTGACCTCGTGGTCCGAGGTGTCCACGCCGGCCGAATTGTCGATGAAGTCGGTATTGAGCAGACCGCCGGCCAGCGCAAACTCGATGCGGCCGAGCTGGGTCATGCCGAGGTTGCCGCCCTCGCCGAAGACCTTGCAGCGCAGTTCGCCGCCATTGACGCGCACCGCGTCATTGGCGCGGTCGCCGCATTCGTCGTGGTTCTCGCTGGCCGCCTTGACGTAAACGCCGATTCCGCCATTCCACAGCAGCTCCACCGGTGCCTTGAGGATGGCACGCAGCACCTCGGCGGGCGTCAGTTGCGTCACCTCCTCCTCGATGCCCAACGCAGCGCGCACTTCCGGGGTGATCGGGATGAACTTGGCGCTGCGCGGATAGATGCCGCCGCCGGCGCTGATCAGGCTGGTGTCGTAATCGGCCCAGGACGAGCGCGGCAGCGCGAACATGCGCTCGCGCTCGACGAAGCTGCGCTCCGAATCCGGGGTCGGATCGAAGAAGATGTGGCGGTGATCGAAGGCCGCCAGCAGGCGGATCTTGCGCGACAGCAACATGCCGTTGCCGAACACGTCGCCGGACATGTCGCCGATGCCGACGCAGCTGAAGTCCTCGGTCTGGCAATCCTTGCCGATGGCGCGGAAATGCCGCCTGACGCTCTCCCAGCCGCCCTTGGCGGTGATGCCCATCTTCTTGTGGTCGTAACCCTTGCTGCCGCCCGAGGCGAAAGCATCGTCGAGCCAGAAGCCGTATTCCTGGCTGAGCGCGTTGGCGATGTCGGAGAAGGTCGCGGTGCCCTTGTCGGCCGCCACCACCAGGTAGGGATCGTCCTCGTCGTGGCGCACCACGCGTTCGGGCGGTACCAAGGCGCCGTCGACGATGTTGTCGGTGATGTCGAGCAGGCCGCGAATGAAGGTGCGATAGCAGGCCACGCCTTCGGCGAGCACGGCGTCGCGATCGCCGCCCACCGGCGGCTGCTTGACGTAGAAGCCACCCTTGGCGCCGACCGGCACGATGACCGTGTTCTTCACCTGCTGCGCCTTCATCAGGCCGAGCACTTCGGTGCGGAAATCTTCGCGGCGATCGGACCAGCGCAGCCCGCCACGGGCCACCGTGCCCATGCGCAGGTGGACGCCTTCGACGCGCGGCGAATAGACAAAGATCTCGCGGAACGGGACCGGCTTGGGCAGGCCCGGAACGTGGCTCGAATCGAACTTGAACGAGACGTAGTCCTTGGGCTTGCCATCCAGGCGCTGGTAGAAATTGGTGCGCAGCGTGGCCCGCATGGTGTCCTTGAACGCGCGCAGGATGCGGTCCTCGTCGAGACTCGACACGTGTTCGAGCAGATCGCCCAGCACCTGCTCGAGCACCGCGGTCTGTTCGGCGCGCGACTTGATATAGGTGTCGAGCACGGTGCCGACCAGGGTCGGCAGGCGCGCGCGCAGCTCGTCACCGGCCATCGAGCCGAAATCGCGCTCCATGCGCCGGCGCGCGCCATCGGCATGCCCGCGCTGTTCGCGCTCGGGGTCGAAACGCGCCGCGAACAACTCGATCAGCATGCGCGTGGTCACCGGATGCGCCGCCAGCGTGCGCTCCATGTAGGCCTGCGAATAGGTCAGGCCGGTCTGCAGCAGGTACTTGCAATAGCCGCGCAGCACGTTGACTTCACGCACGTCGAGTTCGGCGGCAAGCACCAGTCGATTGAAGCCATCGTTTTCGATCCGCCCGCGCCAGATTTGCTCGAAAGCCCGCCTGGAAGCGCTCGCGCGCGAGTTCCAGGTTTTCGCCCAGCGCGACCAGCGGCTCGACCTGGAAATCCTGGATATGAATGTTGATGCCCGGCACCTGCATTTCATAAGGGTGCTCGGAATTCACCCGCAGGCCCATGTTCTCAAGCATCGGCAGCGCGTCCGACAGCGCAATCGGCGCGCCCATGCGGAACACCTTGAAGCGCAGCGCGCCATCGCTCTTCTTGCGCGGGCGGTACAGGTGCAGGCGGACATCGTGACTGTCCTTCAACTGCGACACGGCCTCGACATCCGCCGCCGCGATCCATGGCGTGACCGATTCGATGTAACCCGCCGGCAGGGCGCGGCCGAAGCGATGGCTGAGCTTCAGTCCGCGCTCTTCGCCATGTTTTTCGATCAGGATGTCGCGCAGCTCGTCCTGCCAGTTGCGCACGATCTGCGCCAGCCTGGCCTCGATCTCGTGCACGTCGTATTCGGGCTTCTCGCCGGATTTCGGACGCACCACCACATGCAGGCGGGCGAGCACCGATTCGGAGACCGCCACCGAGGAATCGAAGCGCTCGCCGTTGAAGGCGCGCTTGAGCGTCTGCTCGATGCGCTCGCGAATGTCGCTGGTGAAGCGGTCGCGCGGGATGTACACCAGGCACGAGAAATAACGGCCGAAACGATCGCGACGCACGAACAGACGCGTGCGCTGGCGTTCCTGCAGGTTGAGGATGCCCAGCGCCGTGTTGAACAGTTCGTCGATCGTCGACTGGAACAACTCGTCGCGCGGCAGCGTCTCCAGGATGTGCTGCAGACGCTTGGCGCCTGGCTGGGCGATGCAGTTTGCTCTGCGCGAACACCGCGTCGACCTTGGTGCGGATCAGCGGGATGTCCTTGGGCCGCGTGGTGTAGGCGGTCGAGGTGTACAGGCCAAGGAAACGATCCTCGCCGACGGCGCGGCCATTGGCGTCGAAACGCAGCACGCCGATGTAGTCCATGTAGCCCGGGTGATGCACGGTCGAGCGCGCATTGGTCTTCGACAGGATCAGCAGCTCCGGCAGCGCTCTTCCGGCAGATCGCGCCGCCAGCGACGACAGCGGGCGCACCGGCAACTGCGACTCGTCGCCGCGCAGAAGGCCCAGGCCGCTGCCGGGCACCGCGCGCAGCACGTTGGTGCCGTCGGCCTGGGTGGTTTCGTAGGCGCGATAGCCAAGGAAGGTGAAGTGGTCGTCCGCGATCCAGCGCAGGAAATCGGCGCACTCGCCCACATGTTCGCGATCGTGCAGCAACTCGCGGGCGCCCAGGCCCTCGGCCAGCGCCAGCACGCGATGATGCATGGCGTCGAAGTCGCGCACGCACGAGCGCACGTCGGCGAGCACGCGTTCGATGCGTTCGCACAGCGCTTCCAGCCGTCCGGGCTCGGTCTGCCGGTCGACCTCGACGTGCATGATCGATTCGGAGCGCTCGCCATCGTCATTGCCGAAAGCGAGGATGTGGCCGCCCGGATCGCGCTGTACGCGCATCACCGGATGCATGATCAGGTGCGTCAGCGTGCTGTCCTGGCGATCGCCAGTTGACACCGTATCGACCAGGAAGGGCATGTCGTCGTTGACGATCTGGATCACCGTATGGGTGCCCTCCCAGCCGTCGTCTTCCTGGCTCGGGTTGTACACCCGCACCTTCGCCGCGTGCGCCGGGCGCTCGCGGAAGAAGCGCAGCAAATCGAGCGTCAGCCCGGCCCAGACCGCCGCCGAGCGTTCGCCAAATTCGTCCTCCGGAAGATGTTCGAACAGGCGCGCGGCGAAAGCCAACGCTTCTTTCAACTTCGGGCCGCTGACCAGAGACATCAGGGATTCATGGACGTGCGCCAGCCCGGGGCCGGCGTCAGAATTGCGAACGGCGCTCATAGCAGTTTGGTGTGGGTCGCTGAAATGCGAAGGAAGCGTAAAGATAGCGCTGCTAGAGCCATCACTCTACCGCGGCGCAGCATTCCGGCCAGCGGGGCTTCAGGCTGGGGGGTGTCGGTCGCGACGCACGCGTCGCTCCTACAGGTTCCCGGCGTTGTAGGAGCGACGTGCACGTCGCGACAGTCGCCCGCTGATGCCCTGGTCGCGACGCACGCGTCGCTCCTACAGGCTCCCAGCGTTGTAGGAGCGACGTGCACGTCGCGACAGTCGCCCGCTGATGCCCTGGTCGCGACGCACGCGTCGCTCCTACAGGTTCCCGGCGTTGTAGGAGCGACGTGCACGTCGCGACCACAGGCCCCGTTATCGCCACATTCGTAGGAATTTCCCTACACCAAATTCAGATTCTCGAGACTTTTTTCGCCGCCGTGGCAGCGGAACAATGGGTTCATGAAGATCACCCCATCCCGATCCGGTAATCGCGCCCTGCGCCGCGGACGCTGTTCCGAACCTGGCCGGATCTATTTCCTGACGACCGTGACCGAGCGCCGCCAGCCCTGGTTCGCAGCCTTCGACACTGCCTGCCGCGTCGCGCGCCTGCACCTGGATCCGTCGAACTTCGCCGGTGCCCGCTGCCTCGCCTGGGTGCTGATGCCCGACCATTGGCACGGATTGATCGAACTTGCTGAAGGACAGGAACTTGCGCGCGTCATGCAGCGCTTCAAGTCGCGCAGTGGCTACGAAGTCGGTCAGGCGCTCGGTCGCAGCGGTCGAATCTGGCAGCCGAGTTACCACGACCATGCGCTGCGTGCCGACGAAGACGTGCGTCGGGCAGCGCGCTATCTGGTGGCAAACCCGATTCGTGCGGGGTTGGCGGACAGTGTGGGTGGTTACCCGTTCTGGGATGCGGTCTGGTTGTGAACATGGATTTCGCGCGGGTCGCGACGTGCACGTCGCTCCTACAACGGCGGGTGGTTTCGTGCGGGTCGCGACGTGCACGTCGCTCCTGCAACGGCGGGTGGTTTCGTGCGGGTCGCGACGTGCACGTCGCTCCTACAACGGCGGGTGGTTTCGTGCGGGTCGCGACGTGCACGTCGCTCCTACAACGGCGGGCGGTTTCGTGCGGGTCGCGACGTGCACGTCGCTCCTACAACGGCGGGCGGTTTCGTGCGGGTCGCGACGTGCACGTCGGTCCTAGGTCGGCTCCGTGGTAGGAGCGACGTGTACGTCGCGACCATAGGCCATCCGCGTCCCCGCGATCACATCCCGCTGCATCCAGCCCAGCAGCAGGCTGCGCGCCGGTTCGATCAGTTCCTCTGGCTGCGGATGGCCGATCTGCGCTGCCAGATCCCGCACCAGTTCGCGTCCGCTCTTCGCTTCCGCTTCCTGCACCAAGGCCAACAGGCGTGCCGCCAGCGGCTCCAGCGACTGGAACTGCACGCGATCGGCCCGATTGCGGTAGATCAGCAGCCAGGTTGGCTGCTCGGGGGCTTCGTCGGGCTGGAAATCGGGACGTATCAGGTGCACCGGATAGCGATAGCCGAGCACCCAGGCGACCGGAGAAGCGACCGGCACTTCGTCGATGGGGTCGCCGGCATGCGTGCCCGCAGCGCTCGCCTGGATGTCGCCTTCGGCCAGATCCAGTGCCAGTTCCACCCATTCGTAGTGCGCCAGCTCGTGCATGAATGGGCGCCGGGCCGACCAGTGCTCCGGGTGCTCACCAAGAAAGCGCACGAATTCGCTGCCGAGTTCGTGGAACAGCGGCGTGTGCGAGCCATGTTGCACAAAGAAGCGGCGCACCAGAAATTGCCATTCGTCGCCGTCGAGCAAGCGACGGATCACCGGGAAGTTGCTGGCCAGCAGACCGGAAACGTTGTTGTAGACGAGTTCTCGATAGATTTGCACGCGGCGCTCTTCGAGCCCCGCCGGTGCCGCGACCCCTGCCGGATCGCGCAGGTGGCGCGCCAGCGCCAGTTGCAACTGCTCAAAGCGCGGCATGGCGCAGGGGCGCAGTTGCGGAATCAATGCCGGTCGCCGACTGCAGCGTGCGCACGCGGCCCAATTCGGCCAGAAGTTCGGGCAGCGGCGGGATGTTGTAGTCGCGCTCCAACAGGGTAGGGCGCGCGCCGATCCGATCGTAGGTGTAGGCCAGCAGATCCCAAACCGGGTCGATGATGTCGGCGCCATGGGTGTCGACAATCAGGTCGGGCGCCTCGTTGTAATGCCCGGCGACATGCAGATAGGCCACGCGTTCCGCCGGAATCCTGTCGATGAAGGCCCGCGCATCGAAGCGATGGTTGACGCTGTTGACGTAGACATTGTTGACGTCGAGCAACAGCTCGCAATCGGCCTCGGCGACCACGGCCAGCAAGAACTCGATCTCGCTGAGTTCGCTCGCCAACGGCGTGTAGTAGGAGGCGTTCTCGACTGCGATGCGGCGGCCGAGGATGTCCTGCGTGCGCCGGATGCGCGCCGCCACGTGATGCACGGCGCCTTCGGTGAAGGGTATCGGCAGCAGATCGTACAAATGCGCGCCATCGCTGCACCAGCTCAAGTGCTCGCTGTAGCGCACGATGGCGTGCTCTTCGAGAAAACTCTTGAGGCGTTGCAGGAAGATCTCGTCCAGCGGGTCCGGGCCGCCCAGCGACAGGGACAAACCGTGCGCGATGAAGGCATGGCGCTCGGTGTAGCGGCGGAAGGCCTTACCCAGCCTTCCGCCGACACCCAGCCAGTTTTCCGGAGCAACTTCGAAGAAATCGATCGCTGCCGCCAGATCGCCGGCAGCGTCGAGTTCGGGCAGCAGACTGCGTCGCAATCCGATGCCTGCGCTATGTGCGCCAAGCGATTTCACGGAGCACCCCGAAGCGTCAGCGGATCAGGCTACGCCGCCGCACTTGCCCTCTTCCTTGGCTTTGTCGCCGCCGCACTTGCCTTCTTCCTTGGCCTTGTCGCCACCGCACTTGGCACTTGCCTTCTTCGCCGCACTTGCCTTCTTCCTTGGCCTTGTCGCCACCGCACTTGGCTTCCTCGGTCTTGGAATCACCGCACTTGCCTTCGCCGCACTTGCCTTCTTCCTTGGCCTTGTCGGCCGGCGCTGCGTCACCCACCAGCATGTAGCCCTGCGCCAGGTCGGTTGCCTGCATGCCAGTGCTCGTGGCGGCAGAGGCGCCAAAGGTCAGGCTGCCCAGGAATGCAGCGCCCAGGGCGAGGGAAACCGGCTTGATCATCTTGTTGCTCATGAATGGACTCTCCGATCGCATGAATGAATGCCCAGGTTAAGGGCGAACTGTAGCTGCCTGCGCAGCGCTCCCACCGCCGATCTGTCTTCGGCGGCATAACGTTATTCTTGCGCAGGCAAGATGACAACCGTCGTACAGACGTAGTCGCGCAAGATGACCGGGAGGCGTGCGATTTGCTTTCAGCGTTTGCGCTTCGCCTTGCCGGTGGGAGCGGCTGCATGCCGCGATCCTTGCTTTTCGCCTTGCCGCGAAGGCTGATCGCGGGTAGAGCCCTTTCCCACAGGTGCTCCCGGGCGTTGCGCCTTTCCCGTGGGAGCGGCTGCATGCGGCAATCCTCGCTTTTCGCTTTGCCGCGAAGGCCGGTCGCGGGCAGCGCCCGTACCCACAGGTGCTCCCGGACGCTCTGGCACCACGGCTACCGTGATCTCCTCACGATCATGATAAAGCTGGCGCGCCCGCACCATGAAGCCCTTGCCGGTCAACGCCTTCAGTTCCTGCAATGCCAGGGTCCATGCCTCGAAGCGTCGCTTCATCGGCAGCTTGAGGTTGAACACCGCTGCCCGGCACCAGCCCTTGCGCGAACCAGCGCGCCACCAGTTCGGCGACGCGGCCGGGTTTTTCCACCATGTCGCAGACCAGCCAGTCGACCGGCTTGGGCGGGCGGTAGCGGAAACCATCCTCGCGCAAATGGGTGACCAGTCCGCTGGCCATCAGGCCGGCGTCGACCCGGCCATTGTCGATCGCCGTGACGCGCATCTGGCGCGCCACCAACTGGTAGGTCCAACCGCCGGGCGCCGCACCCAGATCGACCGCGCTGGCGCCCGGTCGCAAGAGGGCATTGCGCTCGGCCTCGGTGAGCAGCACCTGGAAGGCTTCGTCGAGCTTCAGGGTCGAACGCGATGGCGCCTCGCGCGGAAACTTCAGGCGCGGGATGCCACCCGGATAGCGCGCCGCCGCTCGCCGGCGCCTGGCCAACCACGGCGTGGGTGCCGGCCAGCATCCAGACAGCCGCCGCCGGTGCGCTGCCCGGCTGCACCCGTGCCTGCAAGCGCGCATCGATCGCACCGAGCAGCGGCGCCAATGGCTTGGTGGCCTCGCTGTCCGGTGCCAGCACGCTCAAGGATGAAAATGGTCCCAGCGCATCGAGCGCGGCGCCGATCGGCGTGATCCGGTCCTTGACGCCCAAGGTCGGAAGTTCGGCGGTGACCACCATGAGATCACGGGCGAACACCAGTTCGGTCAGGCGCGGAACAGCGCTCGTCGGGCCGGTGCGCACTACCGCCGGTTGCACCGAATCAACGGTCACCGCTGCGCCGCGCGCGTGGAACCAGGCCTTGAGTTCCTCGATCAGATCGGGCTCGAAGCCGACGCGGCAGAGCAGGGCAAGCGGATGGGCGATGCTGGGTGGATGCACGATGCTCGAGCCCTTGCCTGCGTTTTGTAGAGCGGAGCTTGCTCGCTGCCTTGCGCCGGGCTTTTGTGGAGCAGCGGAGCAAGCCCCGCTCTACAACAGCCGGGTGGATTCTCGACCGCAGGCCGAGAATCCACCGCGGACCGGCCGCGTACCTTGGTGGAATCCTCGCCTGCAGCGAGGGTTCACCCTACAGGCTGGCGCCAGCTCAGGCCAATGCCGCCTCAACTCCCGTCGTCAACGACGCCGCACCCGCGCGCACACCGGCGGCGTGGCTGAGCGTGCGCGGCAGCAGTCGATCGAAGTAGAAGCCCACCGTCGCCAGTTTGGCGTCGCGGAATTCCGCGGTGCCGGCGTAGCTGGCGCGGGTCACGGCCTCGGCCTCGCGGGCCATGAAGTAGGCGAAGGTGATGTAGCCCGAATAGAACAGGTAGTCGACCGCCGCCGCGCCAATTTCATCGGCGTTCTGCGTTGCCTTCATGCCGATCTCGCGGGTCAGGCCCTCCCATTCCTTGACATGCCGGGCGAGCGAAGCCACCAGTCCCGCGATCGCAGCGTTCTCCGCGTTGGCCTGGCAGAACACGCCGATCTCGCCGAGGAAGTGGCGCAGTCCCACCGCCTGCTGGCCCATGATCTTGCGGCCGAGCAGATCCAGCGCCTGGATGCCGGTGGTGCCTTCGTAGATCGTGGTGATGCGCGCATCGCGCAGGAACTGCTCCTGGCCCCATTCGCGGATGTAGCCATGGCCGCCGAGCACCTGCACGCCGTGGCTGGTGCACTCGATGGCCAGTTCGGTGAGCATCGCCTTGCTGATCGGCGTCAGGAAACTCAGGATCTCGTCGGCGCGCTGGCGCACGCCGGCGTCGGTGTGCTTTGACACCAGATCCACCTGCAGCGCCGAGTAGATGCACAGCGCGCGGCCCGCTTCGGCGAAGGCTTTCTGCGTCATCAGCATGCGCCGCACGTCCGGGTGGACGATGATCGGATCGGCCGGTTTGTCCGGGCGCTTAGGCCCGGACAGCGAGCGCATCTGCAGACGATCCTTGGCATAGGCCAGCGCGTTCTGGTGCGAGATTTCGATCAGTCCCAGGCCCTGCACGCCAACGCCCAGGCGCGCGGTATTCATCATGGTGAACATCGCATTCAGGCCGCGATTGGGCTGTCCGATCAGATAGCCCTCCGCGCCGTCGAAGTTCATCACGCAGGTGGCCGAGCCCTTGAGGCCCATCTTGTGCTCGATGCTGCCGGCGGCGACCGTGTTGCGGTTACCGACCTGGCCATCGCGCGACACCTTGTACTTGGGCACGATGAACATGCTGATGCCCTTGGTGCCGGCGGGGGCGTCCGGCAGGCGCGCCAGCACCAGATGCACGATGTTCTTGCTCATGTCGTGCTCGCCGGCGGTGATGAAGATCTTGGTGCCGGAGATATGGTAGCTGCCATCGCCCACCGGCTCGGCGCGCGTCCGCAGCAGGCCAAGGTCCGATCCGCAGTGCGGCTCGGTCAGGCACATGGTGCCGGTCCATTCGCCGGACAGGATGCGCGGAATGAACACGTCGCGTTGCCACTGCTCGCCGTGATGGGTCATCGCATCGACGGCGCCGGCCGACAGCAAGGGATAAGTGCCCCAGGCGACGTTGGCGGACTCGATCATCTCCTTGAACACGTAGCCGACGCTCTCGGGCATGCCCTGGCCGCCATAGGCCGGATCGCCGCACAGGCCGGTCCAGCCGCCCTCGACGAAACGGTTGTAGGCCTCGCGGAACGCGGCCGGCGTGGTCACCATCTTGGAGGTCTTTTCGAATACGCAGCCCTCCTCGTCGCCAATCGCGTTGGTCGGCGCCAGCACCTGTTCGCAGAATTTCGCGCCCTCCTCGAGGATCGCTTCGACCAGTTCCCGCGTGACGTCTTCGCCGCCCGGCAACTGAGAGTAAATGCTCGTGGCATCCAGCACGTCGAACAGCACGAAGCGCATATCGGTCTGTGGTGCGGTGTATTTCATGGCAGCGTCCTCAAGTCAGAAACTGATGTTGTGAATGCACGGGGTGGAACCCTGGTCGCCGAGCGGGCGTCGGGTGGAACCCCTGAAGCCGAGTAGTGGGTTCGGAGCCGCCGGACCGCCAACAGGGATTCCACCGTCCCGGCCGTCGGTGGAATCCGCGTGGCGAGTTCGGCGGATTCCCAAGCACCTCGCGGCGCGGGTTCCACCCTGCGCGGCTACCTGAACGATCCGGGCTTGCCTGGGGTGGCGCGCAGTCGGCCTTCGTAGCGCAGCGGGAAGTGCACACTAGGCTCGGAACAGTGGAGTTCGCCCTCAAGCAGGTAAGTGATGCTGGAATCGGTGCCCAGCGCAGTCAGCTGCGGCAAGGCCGAAACCGCGCCAAGGTCGATGCGGAAAATGTCTCCGGAAACCGGCGGCAGCGTTTCCGACAGGATTTGCGAGCCTGTGATCGAGCTTGCCTGATCCAGCGTCAAGCTCCAGTCGAAGCGCGCCAGCGTGACCGGCATGCTGGCCGGACTGTCGATGCGCACGCGCGCCACGAAGCGGCCATCCACCGCGTCGATCTCCTGCACGCTCAGCGTCGGTGGGCCGAGCACCTTGCGCGGTCCGCCGCAGCCGGCCAGCAACAGGGCCAGCAGCAACAGCCCGAGGCTGGCGCTGTGCCATGCGCCGCGGCGCCCGATGTCGATACCCGATTGCTTGCCAGTTCTCATTGCGGATCTCCCTCGATCAAGTCATCAGCGGCCTGAGCAGCAAGGCGAGCGACAGCCCCGCCAGCAGCGTCCAGGTCAGCATCACGCCATACAATCGCCCAAAACTGTGCCCGGCGCTCTGTGTGAGACCCTGGGCATGCAGGATGCGCGCGACAATCAGCGTGGCGCCTGCCGCATGCAGCGCCCATGCGGGCAGTCCGCCGGCCTCTGCCAGCCCCAGCAAGATCAGCACCATCGGCACGTTCTCGATGGCGTTGGCGTGGATGCGGATGCGGCGCTCCAGCACGCGGTTGCCGCCATCGCCGATCCCGATCTTCTGGCTGCGGCGGATGTGCGCAACGCGAACCGCCAGGGCCAGGACCAGCAATCCGCACAATGCGGCATAGATCGAAGTGATCGGAAACAGGCTCATCGCGGATCCTTGAGCAGATCGTCCCACGGTCCGGTGATGGCTGCCGTGAAGCCGGGGCGGAAGATGTTGGCGAACAGCCAGCGACCGTCTGCTGAAACGCAGGCGCCAGCCCATTCCGAAGCGCCGTGGTCGACGCCATCGATATTCACGTGATTCTCGGCGATGGTCAGCAGGCGGCCATCGCGGCCCAGCCATTTGAGCTTCTGCTGCTGGCGCTGCGGACTGTCTTCGCAGATCACCATGCCGGCACCCGGGCCTTCGGCAAGGTTGTCCGGATAATGCATGGCGTCGGCTTGCTCGACTTCGAACATCAGTTGCAGCAGCGCGGACTTTGGCTCGTAGCGCCACACCTGGCCGCCGGCGGCATCGCCGCCGGACGTCGAGGTGAACCAGATGCCATCAGTGCGCGACAGACAGCCTTCCAGCCGCACGAAGCGCGACCCGCCAGCGGCAAGTCCCTGGTGGACCACGCCGCCCTGGTCAAGGGTTCCCGGCGAGTGGCCGAGCAAGGGGTCGGCGATCGGCGCCCAGCGCACGCGCCATTGCTGGCCCCCGCGAACGCCGCGACGCAGATCCGGGCCGCCCTCGGCGATCAGCATCTCCAGCGCACCGCCCGCCGCCAGGTCGCCCGGCCGATGCGGCGTGAAACGATAGAAGCCGGCGGTGTCGTCGCGGTCCTCGGTCAGGTAGGCCTGCCCGGTGGTCGCATCAAAGGCCACCGCCTCGTGGCGAAACTGGCCCATGTCGGGGATCGGGCGTGCCCGCGTGTTGCCATCGGCACTGACTTCGAAGGCCAGGCCGTGGATCTTGGTCAGACGCGCATCAGGTACGCCGGGACGGGTGGGGCGCACCTGGTCGCGACCGACCACGATCTCCTCGCAACTGATCCAGGTCCCCCACGGGGTGACCCCACCGGCGCAGTTGACCAGCGTGCCGGTCAGCGCCGGGGTCGCAGTCAGCAGCTTTTCCGCCGCCAGGTCCACGCGCAGCACGACGCAGCCGGCGCCGCAATCGGGATCGTAAGCGTCCGCGCCCGGCGCAAAGGCACCGTTGGCGTCGACGATTTCGTGATTGCGGATCAAGGTGACGATGTCGCCCGTCGTGGCCACCACACCCATGCCGTCGGCGTTTGCGGGGATCCTGCCGCCACCCGGCAGCGCCTCGCCGGCCCAGGCAAAGGTGAAATAGCGAAATCCCGCTGGCAGATGCAGCAATGTCAACCCAGTGGTCGCATCGATGGCCGGGCGCAGACGATCGCTTGGCGATTTCCGCCCCGGGCGGCCGCCGCAGCTGCCAAGCGTGCCCAATCCGCCCACCAGCGTAGTGGCCAGCCCGAGCGAAACTGCGTGGCGCAGGAACTGGCGACGCGGGTGAGACATGCCTGCTCGATGGATACGGACGGGTATGGAGGATACGACAGCCTACCTTCATTCGCGGAACTTGCGCCTGCACTGGACTCCGCACCAGAGCGAACCGGCGCTGCTGCAAGTCGCCTGTCCGAGCGGGCGTCCGCCGCGATCAACAGCCGCATGTGGTCCGCTGAACCGGGCCTTCTGCTGCCGAAGCGACGCCGGGAGTCGCTAAACTGCGGATAAAAAGTACGTTAAGCCGATCCTGTTGCGGCGGCTCAGGAATCGCCCGGATTGCCGCATTGCGGTGGATCACGCGCCCGCGGCGGCTGTCGTGCAGACCTGCTCTCGTTCGAAAAACGCCCTTCGCTCAAGACCTTGCAGCGCATTGCCAGCGCGCCGCCAGCATCGCCGGCCCGCCCGCGATGGGCAATCGCTGCGCTGGTCCAGGCTTCTGTTGCAAAAAAACGACACGTCAACGGCACTTTTGCAACCGTTAGCTTTTTGTTAGCCTCGCCGACGCTCAGGGATGGGGCTAGGACGAAAGTCCTGTCAGGAAGGCAAAAAGTCCCGAGAAGTATCCGTGAAGTCTTTTGGAGAGTGCTAAATGAGCTTGCAACTTCGTGAACTGAATCGCGCCATCACCGCCGCGCTGGCTTTCGGCTCGGTGGCCGCCCTGTCGATGGCTCCGGCCTTCGCCCAGGACGATGAGGACGGCGACACCGCCCAGATGGAGACCGTTGAGGTTACCGGTTCGCGCATCAAGCGCACGGATGCCGAAGGCTCCGTTCCGGTCACCGTGATCGATCGCCAGCAGCTGGAACTCAGCGGTGACGTGTCCGTCGCTGACTATCTGCGTAACACCACGTTTAACTCCTTCGGTTCCTTCCGCCCGCAGTCCGGTTCGTCGGCGCAGTCGTTCGCCGAACTGTCCCTGCGTGGTCTGGGCGGCGGCCGCACCCTGATCCTGATCGACGGCCGTCGCGCCCCGATCGCGCCGCAGGCTGGCCAGGGCCAGGACCTGAACTCCATCCCGCTGGCAGCCGTCGAGCGCATCGAGATCCTGACCGATGGCGCATCCGCCATCTACGGTTCCGACGCCATCGGTGGTGTGGTCAACATCATCACGCGCCGCGACTTCTCGGGCGTCGAGATGAGCTGGGGCATGGGTGATCCGAGCTCCAAGGGCGGCGAGACGGAAGAAGGTTCGGTGATCTTTGGTGCAGCGGGTGACCGCGGCAACATCATCGCCGGCGCTTCCTACAACAACCGCGGCATCATCTTCGACCGCGACAGCCCGTACAAGGCCATCGGTGGTTCGAGCTTCTCGAACAACTTCATCAACGCCAATGCGGCGCCGGGCACCACCTACGGCTTCGTTCCGGGTGCCTTCACCGCCAACCCGACCAACGGTTCGGTGGTTCCGGGTGGTTGCTCGGATGCGGGCTTCTACACCAACGGCGTCATGGCGCCGGCCGTCGCTGCCTGTACAACTTCAACCTGGTCTCCGCGTCGGAAGCCGAAATCCGCAACCAGGCGCTGTTCACGCGTGGCAACTACGAGATCAATGAAGATTGGTCGACGTACTTCAACGCCAACGTCAGCCGCGTCAAGTCCTTCGGTCGTTACGCGCCGGTGCCGTCGTCGCCGTTCCCGGGTGGCGCTCCGTTCATCCCGGTCGGCTCGCCGAACCACCCGGCGGTGCGTTTCCCGAACGCCGGTTACGACGCCACGCGTCCGTACTTCCTGCGTCACCGCTTCGCCGCGCTCGGCAATCGTGACACCAGCACCGACGCCAACGTCTACTACTTCGACCTCGGCTTCGACGGTCGCATTGGTGACTTCGACGTCAACTTCGGCGGTCGCCACGTCGAGTCCAAGTACCTGGAACTCGGCCGCAACTACGTCGTCGGCGGTCTGGCCCAGGCGGCCATCGCTTCGGGCGCGTACAACATCTACAACCCGAGCGCCAACGACCGCAGCGTGCTCGACTCGCTGATCGCGACGATCAACCGCGAGAGCAACTTCACCATCGAGGAACTCTACGCTCAGGCCAACGTCGACCTGTTCGAGATGTCCGGCGGCGTGGCTGGCCTGGCATTCGGCGCCGAGTATCGCGACGAGTCCTTCTCCGACATCTACGACACCCTGCAGTCCTCGGGCCAGATCGTCGGCTCGGCCGGCAACTCGGCCTTCGGCAGTCGTTCGGTTGGTGCAGCTTACGCAGAAGCCCTGTTCCCGGTCCTCGAAAACCTGGAAATCAACCTGGCGGCGCGTTACGACACCTACAGCGACTACGGTTCCGACACCTCGCCGAAGGTTTCGGTGCGTTACACCCCGATCGAGAGCCTGGTGCTGCGCGCCAGCTACGGTCAGGGCTTCCGCGCGCCGACCCTCGACGTGTTGACTGCGCAGCCGGCGTTCTCTGCCGACACCGTGACCGACGCGCCGACTTGCGTCGCCTTCGGTCTGCCGTCCAACTGCTCGATCCAGATCAACGGCTACTCGCTCGGCAACCCGAACCTGCAGTCCGAAACCTCGGATCAGTGGTCGGCTGGCCTCGCTTGGGACGCCACCGACTGGTTGAACATGTCGGTCGACTATTGGGATACGCAGATCGATGGCCGTATCGTGCAGGTCGGCTCCAACCAGATCATCGACTGTCTGGATGGCAGCTCCACCAACTGCCCGCCGGGACTGTCGAACCTGCCGACCAACGTCAACCCGCCGGTTCCGTCCAACGGTCTGGGCGTGGCGCGTCAGCCGGGTACCGGCGAAATCCTGTACGTGCAGCGTGGTGCGACCAACCTCGGCACGATCGAGGCCAGGGGTCTGGACCTGAACTTCCGCACCAACTTCGATTTCGCCGATTACGGCTCGCTGCGCAATCAGTTGCAGATCAGCACCACGTTCGACTTCCAGGTCGACGGCTCCGAGCAGGTCGATACCCCGGCGGTTCCGGAGACCCGTGCGGTGTTGACCAACGAGTACACCTGGGGCGACTTCAACTTCGCGTGGAACGTCAACTACATCGATGGCACGTCCTCCACCGCGTCGCAGCAGTTCCCGGACCCGGATCTGGACTACCCGCAGCGTCTGCCGTCGTGGACCACCCACGATCTGCAGGCCACCTGGAGCGCGCCGTGGAATGGCCGCTTCACGCTTGGTGTGAAGAACGTCACCGACAAGGCCCCGGTTGTCGACGGTCCGTACGACCCGACCGGCCGTGGCTTCGCGTTCAGCCTGTACGACCAGTACGGTCGCACCCCGTACTTCCGCTACACGCAGACGTTCTAATAACAAGCTGTACGCGTAGCAACTTCGAAGGGCCCGGAAACGGGCCCTTCTTTTTTGTCTTTTGATCCTGTGGGAGCGGGTTTATCCCGCGATCTTTCGCTCGTGGGAGCGACCCCGTATCGCGATCCTTGGCGCCACTGAGGGCGCAAGGGGTTGCAGGATCACACCGCTCCAGAACCCTGATCACGCGACGGCCTACTCGTGCCACATTCGCTGTCCCAACGATCAAGCTTGCGGACTTCACGACACGCACGCTATGTTCCGTTCAACGCGTGAACAGGCATCGAAGAGTTTGCAATCCTGGTTTGCAGTCATGACCAAGCCCCGCGCCGAGGCTGAGGCGCAGATTTGCCTGACCCGCAGGGCTTCGAGACCCTGTGCGCGCGTACCCGACGCACCGTCCGGGCGGCCTCTGGCATGGTCGTGCGCACCGAATCGCTGTTCCCGCGCTACGTGTTCATTCATTCAGATCCATCCCTGCAGTCGCTCGAGCCTGTGCGCAGCACCCGAGGCGTGACCACGATCGTGCGTTTCGGCGGCGAACCCGCGCGCGTGCCGGATCTGGTGATCGAACAGATCCGCGCGCGGATCGATGTCGACGATGGTTTTGTGAAACTGGCGCCGCCCGAAATGCTGGCCGGAACCAAAGTCCGCATCAACGAAGGCCCGTTCAGTGGACTCGATGCAATTTTTGCCTCGCGTCACGGCGAGGATCGGGTGCGACTGCTGCTCACCATGCTCGGCAGCGAGCGCGAGATCGTCGTGCCAAGATCGGTACTCGGCGCGCGAATCTGACATGCCGAAGGGCGCGGGTTCGTCCCGCGCCCACCGCGACCCAGTTGTCCGGCCATGCGGGCCTACACCGCAGGGCGGCAGCGTGGGGGGCAGGAATCGCTGCCTGCCGGCGCGACCATGCGCATCGAACGCCTGAAATGCACCTGCCTGTGGGAGCGGATTTACTCCGCGAAAGCTCTCGCGGAGTAAATCCGCTCCCACAATGAAAGCTATCCGCAACGTACACGTCGCTCCTACAGGAGCCATCCGGCCCCGCACCACTCAGCATGCTCGACGACGACACCCGCTACCGCCTGCTCCGGCTGCTGACCGAGCACCCGAACCTCTCGCAACGCGAGCTGGCCAGCGAGCTTGGACTGTCGCTGGGCAAGACCAATTACTGCCTGCGCGCCCTGATCGAGCGCGGCTGGATCAAGGTGCAGAACTTCAGCAGCAGCGACAAGAAACTGGCCTACGCCTACGTACTGACACCGACCGGCGTCGTCGCCAAATTCCGCGCCACCGCAGACTTCCTGCGCCGCAAACAGGGGCGAATACGCGCGCCTGGAACGCGAGATCGCCAATTGCGTAGCGAGGTCGATGCGCTCAGCGCCGGCGCTGATCGATCGGCCAACCCGGGAATCTGATGACTCTCCGCCTGGTTGGTCAGAACTATGCGAATGCCCCGGCCAGGAGCATCGATGGCGATGCGCATGCGCCGCAGCCATGGCAACGCCCGCGCCGACTCGAAAGCTCGCACAGCTCAGTGACGACGCGATCGGAAACGGTGGTCGGCGTGCTCGCGTCTGCGTTGCTGGTCACCGCCCTGCTGCTCGGCGGCGGCACCCGCAATTTCCTGTTTTCGGACTTGCTGGTGCAACTGCTGGCGGCGGTGCTGCTGATCTACGGGCTGAGGCGCTTGCGCTGGCAGGACCTGGACGCGGGTGCGCGGCAATATCCGCAACTGATCGCCCTCGTGATTGCCGTGCCGCTGCTGCAACTGCTGCCGTTGCCAACCGCGCTGGTGTCCTGGTTTCCCGGGCGCGGCGGAACTGTGGGCCGGGCGCGCGGCACTCGGCCTGGACGTCCCGACCTGGGTGCCCTGGAGCCTGGATCCGAATGCCACCCTGGCCGCGGTGCGTGCGCTGCTGCCCGGCTGCGCCATGGCGCTGCTGGCGATACAGCTCGGCCCGGTCTGGCAAAAGCGGCTGGCCTGATCGTCGTCGCCATCGCGGTGCTGATGGTTCCGATCGGCATCGCTCCAGGTAGCGCAAGGTCCGCACAGCGCGTTGCGGCCCCATGTGCCGACCAATCTGCATGACGCCGTTGGCCTGTTCGCCAATCGCAACCACTACGCATCCCTGTTGGCGACCGCGCTGGTGTTCATCTTCGGTGGCTTGTTGCTGAATGCACGAGGTGGTCGCTCGCGGTCCGTACGCATCCTGCAGATGATTGGCTGGATGCTGCTGGGGCCATTTTGCTGCTCGGCATTGTGTTGTCGCGCTCGCGCGCAGGCGTCGGGCTCGCCGCATTGGTGTCGATCGCCATGCTGCTGCTGGCATTCGTGCGCCGCCGCGAGCACCCGCAGACCTTCCGCTGGTTCCTCGGATTCGTGATTTTCGGTGGTCTGCTCGCGTTCCAGTTCGGCTTTCTGGCGATCGCCGATCGCCTGACCCAAGCGGGTGATCAACGTTGGGATGTCACCGCCGGGGTGCTGGCCGTGTCATCGAACTTCTCCTGGCTCGGCACAGGAATCGGCAGTTTCCCGTCGGTCTACGCCGCCCATGAACCGGTCGAACTGGTCGGTGCCAAGATTCTCAATCACGCGCACAACGACTGGGCCGAACTGTGGGTCGAGTTGGGCGTGACGCTGATCGTCGTCGCGACGCTGTTTGCGTGGTGGCTGTTGGCGCGCTTGCGCGAACTCATCTCCAGTGGCTCGCTGGCGCAATCGAGCCAGGCTCTGCGCCTGACCGGCATCGGCGTGCTGCTGACCTTGTGCGTGCATTCGCTGGTCGACTATCCCCTGAGAACCACGGCAGTCAGCGTGGTTTTTGCGCTGGGCGGCGCGCTTGCCTGTTGCCGGTTGGAGTCCGCCTCGCCGCGACCGCGCCGCGACAGCCGCAGTGCGATGGCCGGCGCTGAGCGCAATCCACGCCTTACTGCTCGAACTGCTGGCGCCACCAGTGCGAGACGAATGGAGCGCATTGTCGGCCAGCGCGCAGATCGGGCAATTGCAGCGGCACCGCTTGTTACCACTGGCTTTGGCCCAGGCGCGTCAGGCGGGTGCGGATCTGGGTCCGCTGCTGGCGGGCATGTGGGAATCGTTGCTGGCAACCGGTCAGCGCAACGCACAGCACAACCGCGCACGCTGCTCGATCGAGTACTGCCGGCCCTGAGCGCGCGCGGTTGCCGCGAACTCTGCTGAAGGGCGTGGCGCTGGGGCAATGGCTTTATCCCGCGCCGGAACTGCGATCGAGCAGCGACATTGACCTGCTGGTCGACGCCCGAGCACCGACTTCTGGCCCACGCCCTGACCGCGGCTGGTCTGCGCTCGGATGGCTACAGCCAGCACGACCATGCCAGCCAGCAAGCCACCTACCACGATCCGGAAACCGATCGACACATCGATCTGCATTGGGCGCTGAATGTATTGCCGGAGATTTCCGGTCGCTTCGACTTTGCCGAACTCGATGCCGAATCAATCGAGTTGCCCGCACTGCCCGGCGCCCGCGCGTTCTGCCGCAAACATGCGTTGATGCACGCCGTAGTCCACTTTCATGCCCATCTGCCCGCCAACGAGCGCCCGGCGGTGTGGTTGTACGACATGGTGCTGCTGGCGCAAGGTCTGGGCGCCGCCGGCTGGGCACAACTCGATGCAAGCGTGCGCAAAGCCGGTCTGGCCGGGCTGCATGCGCACGCACTGCGACAAGCCGCACATTGGTTTCCCCTTGATCTGCCTGAGGACCTGATGCAGCAATGGCAGGTACTGGGGCAGGGCGAATGCGCGAGTCATCTGCTCGGGCCCGAAAACAGCCCGGCGCGGCGACTGGTGCACAGCCTCGGTTGTGTCAACCCTGAGCGGCCGCATCGCTTACCTGCGCGCCAGGTTGTTCCCGGTAGTCGATTGGATGCGCGGGCGATACGCCACCGCAAACCGCGCACAACTCGCCAAAGCCTACCTCCGCCGCTGGACCAGCGGTCTGCGCCAGACACTCGATGCACAGCCGT
This sequence comes from Rhodanobacteraceae bacterium, assembly GCA_016717705.1. Classification (GTDB taxonomy): domain Bacteria; phylum Pseudomonadota; class Gammaproteobacteria; order Xanthomonadales; family SZUA-5; genus JADKFD01. The sequence continues at coordinate 22,493 of JADKFD010000066.1, forward strand.
AGGCCATCGGCATTTTGTAGAGCGGAGCTT
>JADKFD010000067.1 GCA_016717705.1 Rhodanobacteraceae bacterium
GCCAATCCGGCCAGTCCGCAGTTCGTCGGCTGCTACAACGATGGCGGCTACATCCACGAGAACCAGTGCTTCACCTATCACGGCCCGGATGCGGATTGCGATCCGGTCGCTCCTGGCAACCAGAGCTGCGCCGGCCGCGAGATCTGCCTGGCGGCACGCGCATCGGCGCACCGACTGGACATCATCGATGTCAGCAACCATGCGGCGCCGGTGCGGCTGTCCAGCCTGCAGTACAACAGTTCCGGCTATACGCACCAGGCCTGGTTCAGCGAGGACCAGCGCCACATCCTGCTCAACGATGAACAGGACGAGCAGAACAGCGGCCATCCCACGCGCACCTGGATCTTCGACGCCGCCAATCTCAACGCCGTGACCGTTTCCGGCGGCAACGGTTACTTCGACCACGCCTCACCAGCGATCGACCACAATCTCTACGTGCGCGGCAATTTCGTCTTCGAGTCGAACTACAAGGCCGGCCTGCGCATTCTGGCGCTGTCAAACCTGGCGCAATCGCAGCTCACCGAAGTGGGCTATTTCGACCTGTTTCCGGCCAGCAATTCGGCGGATTTCGACGGCACCTGGAACAACTACCCGTTCTTTGCCAGCGGCGTGATTCCGGTGACGCATCTGTCGCAGGGCCTGTACCTGCTGCGGCCGACCAATCTGTGCAGCAGTTCGGCGGCGCCCACCGCGCTGACCGCCAGCGCCAATGGCGCGAATCGGATCGATCTGGCGTGGAGCGGCAGCGGCGCGCCGGGTCGCAGCTATAGCGTCGAGCGCGCGTCCGGCGGCTGCGCTGGCAGCTTCGCCCCGATCGCTTCCGCGCTGGCGACGCCAGCGTTCAGCGACACTACGGCCTCCGGAACCGTCAATTACGGCTATCGCATCAGCGAGACCGATGCCAGCGGCTTTTGCTATTCGGCCGCGTCCACTTGCGTCGAAGCCAGCACCAGCGGCAGCTGCACCGCGGCGCCTGCCTTCGCGGGTCTCGCCAGCGCCGTCAACGCGGGATTGACGTCCTGCCAGATCAACCTGGGCTGGCCCGCCGCTACGTCATTTTGCGGTGGACCCGGCAGCTATTCGGTCTATCGCGGCGACACCGACAGTTTCGTTCCGGCGCCCGGCAATCGTATTGCCGAAGGCTTGCTCGGCCAGAGCTTCGAGGACCGAACCGCCGTGAACGGTGCGCTCAACTACTATGTCGTGCGCGCCAGCGATGCGAGCAGTGGCGCGCAGGACAGCAACCTGGTGCGTCGCAGCGCCATGGCCAGCGGGTCGGTGGTCGACGGCAACTTTGTCAGCGGCGCCGAGATCGGCGACCCGATCCTGGATACCGGGGCCGCTCCGAAGATCGATCCGAAGGCCGCCCCCGATCACGCCGGCTGGCATGTCTCGAGCGGCCGGTTTCACCAGGGCCTGCGCAGCTTCTTTTCCACCTCGTCGAGCGCGCTGTGCGTGTCGCTGGTCACCGAAGCCATCACGCTGACGCCGGCGCAGGCCGCGCAACTGCGCTTCTGGACCGCATGGGACATGCAGGCCAGCTTTGACGGCGGCATCGTCGAAATTTCCACCAACGATGGCTTGAGCTGGACACGCCTGACGCCCGCCGGCGGCTATCCCGGCAGCATCACCAACAGCGGCAATACCTGCGCCGGCCTGGCCAACGGCACGCCGGCATTCACCGGCACCAACCTGAGCTGGCAACAGAAGTCGATCGATCTGTCGGCCTACGCCGGTCAGACCGTCAAGCTGGCCTGGCGCTACGGCAGCGATGCCAGCATCGACAATGAAGGCTGGTACGTCGACGACATCGAACTCACCCATGCGCAGGTCGCCGGCGTGTGCAGCAGCGAAGACATCCATGCGGATGGCTTCGAGGGCGCTGTCGGCAACTGAGGCGCAGCTTGCGTCGAACAGCGTGCAGAGCGAGTAGCGAGTAGGGCGGATCCCGCGCGCCGAGGGCTCTGGCGCCGCCGCGAGCCAGCCGCGCGGAATCCGCCGTTCGGACCGCGACACACCATCGCTCGTCGCGCCGTGCGCGTATCGGTGGAGACGCTTCACCCGCGTAGCGCATCCGCACGGTGAAGCGTGTGCGGGTTCCACCCTGCCCGGGAATCCGCGTTAGGCGGGTTTAGCTTCCGGAACACGCTTGAAATCCATGGTCCAGTTGGTTTCCCAACTGCAACCATCGTCGGCGGAGAAGGCCTGCTCCCAGCGCGCCGTCCGTGAGTCCAGCGGGAGCCACAGAAAACGAACCAGGATCGGCGTGCCGTCAAAGCTGTCCTTGGCAAAAAAGCGGCCAGTTCCGGCCTCGAAGCGGCCAACCACCGGCGTATCCAGATGCTGCGGATTGCGCCCGTCCAGCCACCAGATGGACCAGTTGCCGGTCGTCGTGTCGAATGAGCGGAAGGCAGCAGCGCGATAGGCGCCATCGGGCAGGGCGATGTCGTTGTCTTCCACGTTGCCGCAGCCGCCGAGGATCTTTCGGGTGGTGGATGTGCCATCGAATTCGATCCACTCCGAACAGCCGACCATCCGCTTCATGAGACGACGATGGCGGACCTGCCAGTTGCCGATGATGAAATCGAAATCAGCCGCGCCCGATGTCGTGTCGAGGTTGTCCATGGCTACTCTGCTCCCAGGTCGGTGGCGCGCAACGAAGGCTTAAGCTTGGATGGCGCAGGCAATATCAGGGTCGTCAACACCGCCGCGCACGGACACCTGGGCCATTCAGCGAGCGACACGATACCTGGCCCATCCTGACAACAGCTGTCAGGAGCAGTTGGAGAATGCTTCGCTGATTCGATCCCACGCGGACCATAGTCTGCGGCGCACGGGTTCGCCGTATGCCTGTCGAAGCAAGCGCTTCACCCGTCTTGATGCGCCGCCAGCGTGTCGGAAAGTCCGCATCGCCAACCGGCAGCGTCCACATCCAGTGCATATGCTCCGGCAACACCACCCACGCCCGAATCGCAAAAGTCACCGTGATCGCTCCACCCAAGACACTGCTACGCTGGCTCTGAAGCCACTCGCCCACAGCCTCCGGAGCGCTTGACCATGAGTATCAACGAGCAGATCGCCGAGCACTACGAGGAACTACGGGCGCTGGCGCATCGCTTGCTGGGTCGTGGCGGCGGCACCTTGCGCACCACCGCGCTGGTCCACGAGGTCTTTCTGAAGCTGCGTGCCGGCACCAGCGCAGAGGCGTTCACCCAGGCGCATCTGATGAACCTGGCCGCGCGCACCATGCGCCAGGTGCTGGTCGATGCGGCCCGCAAACGCGCCAGCGAAAAGCACGGCGGCGACTGGCAACGGATCAGTCTTTCAATGCCACCTGCGGAAGCTGACGCGGGCCAGGAAACGGCGCTGGACGTGCTGGCGATTGAACAATCCCTGGTCCGGCTTGAGGCCGAGTCTCCAATGCTCGCGCAAGTGGTGCATCTGCATTTTTACGGCGGACTGAGCTTTCCGGAGATGAGTGCCTTGCTCGGCGTGAACGAGCGCACCCTGTTTCGTTACTGGCGCACCGCACGGGCGCAGATCCATGCGGACCTGAGCGGGGCGGGCTGATCGGGTTGAGCAGTCTGCGGGCCTGCGGTTGCTCCGGGACAGGAAAAACTGCGGCGCTGCGCGCCGAGGGAAACAGAAAGGACGTCGACCACGAGAGCGCCTGCTCCGGTCTTCCTTTCGGTCATTACTTTCACCTTGACGCGCAGCGCCTGTGCTGGCACACCTGGTTCGAGATTTTCTCGACGAGTTGTCAGGGTTTGGCGGGTCGCTGCGTATCACCTCTTGAACGGGTCCAGTGGCTGGCGCAACTGCCGGCCGCCCCGCACTGGAGTGCTAGTGATGAACCATGTCCACCGAGTTTCGAAACTGACCTGTCTGTGCGCTGCGCTGTCACTGTTGCTGAGCCTGCCCACCATGGCGGCAGAGACCGTGCAGTACGCCGGCTCCTTGATGGATGGCGGCAAGCCCGCGGACGGCGTGTTTGATCTGCGCATGCAGCTGTACAGCGCGGAGCAGGGCGGCGAGAGCATGGGCGAGGCGATCACTCTCTATGGTGTTACCGTGGAAAACGGCCGCTTCAGTGTGCCGGTGCAGCTGTCGCAGCCACTGCCCAAGCAGGGTTCGGTGTGGTTGGAAGCGCAGCTGAAAGCGCCCGATGGCGGTGGCTTCCAGGCGCTGCAAGGTCGGCAGGAAATCCAATCAGCGCTGGGTGGTGGCATCTGCTGGGATACCCTCGGCAACAACGGTTGACCCAAGGCATATTGGGTGCGAACGATGCCGGAGTGTCGCTGCTGGCGCTGCGCAACAGCACCACCAACCTGTACTTGCGCCGCAATGGCGGTATTGAACAAGGCAATTCTGCAGCGACGGCCTTGTCGTCAGTTGCCCTGGGTGATTTCGCCATAGCCGGTGCAGTGAACAGTTTCGCCGCAGGCAAAGCCAGCATTTCCGCCGCGCACACCTTCAGCACCGTGTTCAGCGATGGACAGTCGGGCTCAATGACCTCCACTGCGGCCAACCAGTTCCTGATCCGGGCGCAAAACGGCGTGGCGATCAATACCAATGCACCGCTGGGCACGCTGACCGTGCGCCGCGGGGGCAGCTCTGGCGTCGTAACGCCGTCCGCCAGTTCGATCACCGCCGAATCCGATGCCAGCAACTATCTGTCGCTGCTGTCACCGGCGACCACCACCGAGCGCGGCATCCTGTTCGGCGACACCATCAGTTCGGCCAACGGCGGCATCCTGTTCAATCCGGTTGCGCCCGGCAATACCAATCCCAATGGCCTCACCTTCCGCACCGGCGGCAATATGGATCGGCTCAAGCTGACCAGCAATGGCCAGTTGCTGCTCAACCAGCAGGCCGATGTCGATGCCGATGTCGCCTTCAGGAGCGCAGTGGGGTCGGAAACCAATATGCGATTGAACTTGCGCAGCGGCGACAACAGCCTGGGCTATTTGCGGGTGACCAATACGGATGCCAATTTTGGCGTCGTCGCGGACAGCGGCGATCTTCAGTTGCTCACCTCTTCGACCGGCAAGTACATCACCACCAATGATCGCTTCGGTGTAAGCCGCAGACCAACGACTAACGCCCTGGAAGTGGAAGGCAATGCCTCCAAGACCACCGCCACGGCCTGGTTGGCCAATTCAGATCGGCGCATCAAGCAGGACATCCGGCCCATCGATGGCGCTTTGAGCACCATTCGCCAGGTACAGCCGGTGAGCTTCGAATACACCGCCGCCTATCGTGCGCAGCATCCCAGCATCACCACGCAGCGCTACTACAACGTGATTGCGCAGGACTTCGCCAAGGTATTCCCGGATGCGGTGCAAAGCTCGGGTGAGCACCTGCCCGGTGCGGCCAAGTCCAGGGACACGGAAATCCTGCAGGTTGATACCTATCCGGCCACCATCACGGCCATCGCCGCGATCCAGGAGCTGGATGTGGCCAATGAAGTACAGGATGGCGAACTGGACGCACTCAAGCGCGAGAACGCGCAGTTGCGGCAGCGACTGGATGCGCTGGAACAGCTGATCCGCGCCCAGCGCTGAGGACCCGACCATGCGCACTTACTGCGTCCTGATCCTGCTGGCCACGCTCTGCGGCCCGGCACTGGCCGATCCACAGTCGCAAGCTTTGAAGAACACCCAATCACCGACCGTGCACGATGCGACCGGCCGCTTTGCCCTGCAGTCCACGCTGCAACAGCCCCTCCGCAAAGCCTTGAGCCCCGACGGCCGTTTCGCCATGCTGGCGGATCTGCATGAAAAACAGGCACCCTTGCCCGGTAACGGTCGCTACACGCTGAGTTCCAGTCTGGGGGACGCTGCGCTGGGCACCTGCGGCGGCAGTTTGCCCGACCCGTTGTTTGCCAATGGCTTCGAGAACTGAACCGGGAGTCCACGGCATCGACCGGGTGCATGCATTGTTTGGTGAGGCGCTGGATCAGCCGACTTCGGGTCGGCTGAGCTGGTTGCGCGAGCAATGTGGCGACGATGTGGCGCTGTTTGCGGCGGTGCAGCGACTGCTGAGTGCGGATGCCACCAGTAGCCTGCTGGATGGCGATGTGGCTGCGCTGGCCGCACCGCTGGTACAGCCCGATACCGATGCCACCGACGCTGCCCGTTACATCGGCAGCCGCATTGGTCCTTATCTGATCCAGTCCCTGCTGGGTCGAGGTGGCATGGGTTCGGTGTGGCTGGCGCAGCGCGATGATGGCCAGCTGCAACAGCACGTGGCCATCAAACTGCTGGCAGGTGCATTGCCGTCGGCCGAGGCCTTGCAGCGCTTTGCGCAGGAGCGGCAGATCCTGGTGCGGCTGGCGCATCCCAATATTGCCCGCGTGCTGGACGCAGGTAATGTGGACGGCGTGCCGTGGTTTGCAATGGAACACGTGGTCGGCACGCCACTGGATGAGTATGCCCACAGCCAGGCCCTGGATCTGCACGCGCGCCTGGCGCTGTTTGCCAAAGTTGCGGCAGCAGTGCAGTTCGCCCACCAGAACCTGGTGGTCCACCGCGATCTCAAGCCTTCCAACATTCTCGTGGATGCCGCGGGTGAGCCGCGCCTGCTGGATTTCGGTGTGGCGAAACTGCTCGATGCGGGCAGTGAGCTGACCGCGTCTCGCGCGCCGCTGTCGATGGCTTATGCCGCGCCCGAGCAGATCCTCGGACAGCCCATCACCACGGCCACGGACATCTACAGCCTGGGCGTGATCCTGTACGAACTGCTGAGCGGCAGCCGCCCGCATCATGCCCGCAACAGTAGCCTTGCGCTGCTGCAGGCGATCACCGATACCGACCCGCAACCACCTTCGCGCGTGCTCGCGGGTACCGGCACCACACGTGGCGCGAGACAGCTGCGCGGCGATCTGGACACCCTCATCCTGACCTGTCTGCAACGCGATCCGACGCGGCGCTATGGATCCGTACAAGCACTGCTGCAAGATATCGATGCCTATTTGCGGAAACTGCCGATTCGCGCGCGACCGGATTCCTGGCGTTATCGCAGCAGCAAATTCATCCGGCGCAATCCGCTGGGCGTGATCTTCGGCACGCTGGCCTTGGTCGCCGTACTGGGCTTGTCGATTTACTCCTTGCTGAAGGCGCGCGAAGCCGAGCAGGAACGCAGGATCGCAATTGCCGAGGTACAGCGCGCCAACGCGGTGCAGGACTTGTTGATCGGCTTGTTCGAACAGCAGACCCCGGATGCCAGTGGCGGCGCCAATGTCAGTGCGCGCGATTTACTGGATCGCGCCGAACGCACACTGCAATTGCGCACCAACCTGCCGGCCCAGACGCAAGCAGCCCTGCTGCGTACCCTGGGCGAGTTGCGCTATGACCTGGGTGATTTCGCCGGCGCGCTCAAGCTCAATGAGCAGAGCCTGGTATTGGCCGCTGCCCAGCATGGCGAGTCCTCGGCGCCCTATGGGGTGGCGCTGGTGGCGCGTGCCGACAGTCGTCAACTTCTGGGCGAGTCCGCACCCGCCACCGCCGATTGCGACCAGGCCTTGCCGCTGTTGCTGGATGCCCCGGTGCAGGACAGCGCCGCGACCCGGGCGATACTGGTCTGCGCCGAAGTGCGGCGCTGGCAAGATCAGGGCGATGCGGCCGCCGCGCTGGTCACGCAGGCCAGCCTACGAATCCAGGCGCAGTCTCCGGGTGATCCCGAACTTCGGAAAAAAGTTTTGCGCGAACGTGCCATGCAGGCCAGCGAGCACGGCGATCACCTATCCGCGCTGGAACTGTTCAGTCAATTGATCGAGGAATTGCGCGTCCATCCTTCCAGCAGGCCGTCCGAACTGGCCACCGCGCTGCACAGCCGCGCGATCAGCGCCGAAGCGCTGGGGCGTTCGCAGGACGCGGTCAACGACTATCGCGAAGCACTTGAGCTGCATCAGCGCATCTTCGGGCCCGGACATATCCTCAGCATCCAGACCCAGAGCGCCCTGGCGGCGCAACTACACGAGATCGGCGCCAACGAACAGGCCCAGCAAATGGGTAACGCTGCACTGGAACAGGCGCGCCAGTCCCTCGACAGCCGCGATCCACAATTGCCGATCCTGCTCAACCAGGCCGCGATACAGGCCTATATGCGACAGGACTATGCCGCGGCGGCACCCCTGCTGGAAGAGGCCATTGCGCTCAATACGCGCCTCTACAACAGTGACCACGGTGACACGCTGGCACTGCTCAACAATCTGTCCTCGATCCAGCGCATGTTGGGGCGTTTCGACGCGGCCCGCGCCAGCGCCAACGAGGTACTGACCCGCCTCGCCGGTGACGCTACACGCAGTTACAACGAGCGGCAGGCGCATGCCCGCCTGGCCTTCATCGCCCAGGCCACGGGCGATGCGAGCGAGCAGGCGGCGCAGGCGAACTGGATCCTCAGCACGCTGGCAGAGGTGCCCGCGACGATCGTCTCCGAGTTGCATGAAGCGCTGGCCGAACTGGCGATTGCGCAAGTGCGCCAGGGTCAGAACACGCTCGCGCTGGCCACCGCGCAGCGCCTGGAAACTGCCACTCGCAAGGATTTTGCAGCAGGCACTCAAGCCTTTAACAGATGGTTGGCCCGGGTGGCCTGGGTCAATCTGGAGGCCGGTCAGGTCCAACGGGCACTCGAGCTCAGTCGCGAAGTGCTGGGCGATACGCCGCCTGCGCAGCAGGACTGGCAGAGCAGTTTTGCGCGCATCGCCGCCATCACGCAGCTGCGCGCTCTGAGCCAGCTCAATCAGGTCGAGCAAGCCCAGATTTGGCTTGAAGCCTTGCGCACCCTCCGCAGCAAAGTACCGGCGGACGAAATCCGCTACTGGCAGAGCATCGATACCTTGCTGGCCCCCTGAACGCACTGGCGTGCGAAGCCAGCCTGGTTTGGCGTGGGCTTGATCTGCGCCAGTGGATCCTTCGCGATCTTGCAGGCCGGGTACGCGCGTCCTTGGGCTTCGCCTGTGCCCCAATGCCGTTACGCGCGACGCCCGGCGCGGGCTTGCCGCAAGCCCCCGCGGCCGTCCGCGCGAATGGCCTTGCGGCACCGCCCATCCATACGCGCGCGGTGGCCGCGCTACCAAAGCCACGGGCCGCCGCGGACGTAGGCCGGGTACGCGCGTCCTTGTGCTGCGTTCGTGCCCGAGTGCGGTTACGCGCGACGCCCGGCGCGGGCTTGCCGCAAGCCCCCGCGGCCGTCCGCGCGAATCGCCTTGCGGCACCGCCCATCCATGCGCGCGCGGTGGCCGCGCTACCACAGCCGCGGACGTAGGCCGGGTACGCGCGTCCTTGGGCTTCGTTCGTGCCCGAGTGCCGTTACGCGCGACGCCCGGCGCGGGCTTGCCGCAAGCCCCCGCGGCCGTCCGCGCGAATCGCCTTGTGGCACCGCCCATCCATACGCGCGCGGTGGCCGCGCTACCACAGCCGCGGACGTAGGCCGGGTACGCGCGTCCTTGGGCTTCGTTCGTGCCCCAGTTCCGTTACGAGCGACGCCCGGCGCGGGCATGCCGCAAGCCCCCGCGGCCGTCCGCGCGAATCGCCTTGCGGCACCGCCCATCCATACGCGCGCGGTGGCCGCGCTACCACAGCCGCGGACGTAGGCCGGGTACGCGCGTCCTTGGGCTTCGTTCGTGCCCGAGTGCCGTTACGCGCGACGCCCGGCGCGGGCTTGCCGCAAGCCCCCGCCAGCAACGGGGACAGCCACAGCAGCAGCGGGGACAGCCACAGCGGCAGCAACGGGGACAGCCACGCAGCAACGGGGACAGCCACCAGCACCAGCCGGCAGCAACGGGGACAGCCACTGAATCGGGCCAGTGAATTCGAGACGCGAAGACCGAAGCCCCACCACGCACTGGAACGATCTGTAGGCAAATTCCGACAACAAGTCGGGAAGAAATCCCACAGACGCGGCGGTCGCCGACCCCGACAATGTCGCCATGACCCAAGCGCGCGCCACCATTTTTCTTGCCGGCCAGCATGGCCTTTACCACTGCACGAACCGCTGCGTGCGGCGCGCGTGGCTATGCGGCATCGATCCGGACACGAAGCAGAACTACGAGCACCGCAAGACCAGGGTGGAGGCTCGCATCCAGCAACTGGGCGCAATTTTCGCCGTCGGGATCTACGGCTATGCCGTGATGAGCAACCACCTGCATGTGGTGCTCTCGGTGGAAGCCTCTGCCGCCGAAAAGTGGTCGAAAGAGGAGGTCGTCGAGCGCTGGTTGCAGCTATACCCGGCGCGGACTCCAGAGCAGATGAACGAGAAGCGCGTCGGGCTGCTGGGCAACCCGGACGCCATCGTACGCTGTCGCAACCGGCTGATGGACTTGTCCCAGCAACGGGGACAGCCGCTGAATCGGGCCAGTGAATTCGAGACGCGAAGACCGAAGCCCCACCACGCACTGAACGATCTGTAGGCAAAATCCGACAACAAGTCGGGAAGAAATCCCACAGACGCGGCGGTCGCCGACCCCGACAATGTCGCCATGACCCAAGCGCGCGCCACCATTTTTCTTGCCGGCCAGCATGGCCTTTACCACTGCACGAACCGCTGCGTGCGGCGCGCGTGGCTATGCGGCATCGATCCGGACACGAAGCAGAACTACGAGCACCGCAAGACCAGGGTGGAGGCTCGCATCCAGCAACTGGGCGCAATTTTCGCCGTCGGAATCTACGGCTATGCCGTGATGAGCAACCACCTGCATGTGGTGCTCTCGGTGGAAGCCTCTGTCGCCGAAAAGTGGTCGAAAGAGGAGGTCGTCGAGCGCTGGTTGCAGCTATACCCGGCGCGGACTCCAGAGCAGATGAACGAGAAGCGCGTCGGGCTGCTGGGCAACCCGGACGCCATCGTACGCTGTCGCAACCGGCTGATGGACTTGTCCTGGTTCATGCGTGGCCTCGACGAGTTCGTCGCCAGGCAAGCCAATGCCGAAGACGGGAAGACCGGGCGATTCTGGCAGGGGAGGTTCAAGTGCCAGTCTCTGACCGACGAGCGTGCCTTGGCGGCAGCGATGGCGTACGTCGATCTCAACCCGATCCGCGCAGGAATCGCCGACACGCTGGAAGACTCAGAGCACACGAGCGTCGCCCTGCGCCTGGACGCGTTGCGTAAGCATCCGGAACAAGCCGAGAAGCCGTTGCAGCCGATCGTCGGCATCGGCGTCTTTCAACGGTTGTCGATGAGCAACCGCCAATATATTGACTTGGTTGACTTTACAGGCCGGCAGGTTCGCCCAGGGATGCGTGGCAGCACCTCCGAGAGTGAACCCTCTGCGTTGCGCCGCCTGGGCCTCGATGCCCGGCATTGGACCGGACAGGTCCAAGGCATCGGCTCTGGCTACTGGCGAATCGTCGGCAGCGTGGAAACCTTGATCGAGCGTGCCGAAGCAGCCAGGCAAAGCTGGATGAAGGGCGTCGGCTTTGCCCGAAGGTTGGCTTCAGTTCGGTGATTCGACCGCACCGGAGAACCTGGCGCCGATGGCGCCTGGTGGTGTTGGCGTCGCGTCGCCATGAACCCCACACATCAGCTCGTTTTGCCGTCCAGACGTCCCGACGTTAGTCGATGCTGGAGAAAGGTGGCTGTCCTTGGCTTCGGTCGGACGTTAGTCGGTGCTGGAGAAAGGTGGCTGTCCTTGGCTTCGGGTCCTTGGCTTCGGGCTTCGGTCCTGTCCTTGGCTTCGGGCTGAAGAAAGGTGGCTGTCCTTGGCTTCAGCTTGGCTTCGGTCGGACGTTAGTCGGTGCTGGAGAAAGGTGGCTGTCCTTGGCTTCGGGCTTCGGTCCTGTCCTTGGCTTCGGGCTGAAGAAAGGTGGCTGTCCTTGGCTTCATGCTGGACGTTAGTCGGTGCTGGAGAAAGGTGGCTGTCCTTGGCTTCGGTCGGTGCTGGAGAAAGGTGGCTGTCCTTGGCTTCGGCTTGGCTTCGGAAGAAAGGTGGCTGTCCTTGGCTTCGTCGGTCCTTGGCTTCGTCCTTGGCTTCGCGGTCCTTGGCTTCGGCTGTCCTTGGCTTCGGTCCTTGGCTTCGTTGGTCGATCGCGATGGCCTGGGTGTCGAAGCGATTTAAACGGTCCAATGTCGGCGAGCGCACGGCAGGAAGCTGGGCGGCTCACTAAAGTCACCATGACGGAACCTGAAACGTTCGCATGCGAACTCGGCTTACCTTGTGTCCACCACGCAAGCAGGCGCGATCACGACGGGCGCCGACAAAGAAGGGAAAGTGTGACGTGAAGAGCATGACCAAGCTTGGTCGCCGTTTCAGCTTCGCCCAAGCCGGTGCCTGGGCATTGATCGCAAGTTTTCTGGCGATCACAGCGCCGGCACGCGCGGAAACTCGCTTGGAGAATGCGGTCGACTCGCATCCGATTGCAGTGGCTGCTCCATCGACTCGATCGGTTGCTGCGGTCGACGACGCGCAATCGCAGCGACAGATCGGCGCCGGTTCCTGGGTCACATTCCCCGGATTTACGCAGGGTTGTAACGGCGTCGTCTATGCGATGGCGTCCGGCCCTGATGGCAGCATCGCGGTAGGCGGCCATTTTTCGATCTGCGGTGGGATTCCCGCCAATAACGTGGCCATCTACGATCCGGCGTCCGACCGTTGGAGTGCGCTCGGCGGTGGCGTCACCGCCAAACCAACCAGTTTTGCGGAGATCTATACGCTCGCCTGGTTCAAGGGCCAGCTCTTCGTCGGTGGCGAGTTCAGCCATGCGGGTGGCATGGCCATAGCAGATCTGGCCAGGTGGGATGGCAATGGATGGCGCGGCGTCGGGCTGAGCGGAATCGGCACCACGACGCATGCGCTCGCCGCTTCGGACACTTATCTGTACGCCGGGGGAGCCTTCGAAGAGATCGGCGGTGTCCCGGTACGCGGCATGGCGCGTTGGGACGGAGACTCATGGAGCAGCCTCGGCGCGGTGTCCGGCGTTTTGGCGATCAGCATCATTGGAACCGACGTCTACGTTGGCGGCGGTTTCTCGACAGCGGCGGAAGTGCCTGCCAAAGGAATCGCACGCTGGGATGGGAGCCACTGGTCGGGGTTGGGCGACGGTATCGCCGGTCCAACTGGCCCCATCTACACCATTGTCAAGTTCGGAGGAGATATCTACGTCGGTGGTCAGTTCTCGAAGATCGGCGATGTTTGGATGCACAACATCGCGCGCTGGAACGGCACCGCCTGGAGTGCGCTGGAAATGAACGGCAACGCTGGCGTCAAAGGGCCGTGCGGACCTTGGCCGTCAGCGATCAGCAACTGGTTGCCGGCGGTCGATTCACGCAAGTGGCCGGAACGCCGGCCAGTTATCTGGCGAGTTGGAGTGGCACAGCCTGGAGCCCCTTTGCCTCTGAATTGTCGTCCACGGTGGAAGCCTTGATCGTAGAGAACAAGACCCTGTACGCCGGCGGCGGCTTTCGCTACGCGGGCGGTGCTCCAGCCGATTTCGTTGCCCGCTACGACGCTCACGGCTGGAGTGCACTCGGGCCGCCCCCGGGTCCGAAAAATGGCGTGAATGGCGCCGTATTGGACATCACCTCGATCGGTGAGGACATCTACCTTTGTGGTCGGTTCACCCAGGCCGGCGCGGATACGATCAGCAACATCGCGCGTTTGCGCGCCGGCGCCTGGACCGGGCTCGGTATCGACAACGAACAATTGGCAACCAACCTGGTTTCGACCGGCAACGAGCTCTACGCGGGCGGCGCCTTCTGGCGCATGGGGACTGTCATAGCCAACAAGGTAGCGCGTTGGGACGGCAGCGAATGGCATGCGCTGGGCAGCGGCATCGGTGTTCCCAACAGCCTGAATGACGGTGTTGCTGTCATGGTCATGTTCAAGGGCGAGCTTTACGCCGGCGGCAGTTTCTTCCAGGCCGGGGGCGTGCCGGCCCGTAACCTGGCACGCTGGAATGGCAGCTCCTGGACGCCGCTTTCCGTGGGCAGCTTCGGCAATGCCCAAGGCGTGTACGCGATGGCGGCCTCTGCCAGCCATCTCTACATCGGTGGCATTTTTTCGTCGGTGGAGGGCGTCGCTGCGCGAAATATTGCCAGGTTCGACGGAACGAGCTGGTCGAGTCTGGCCGGCACCACCGCGCAGGGCGTCAACGCCAGCGTCTCGACGATTCTGCCATCGGGGAATGCAGTCTACGTCGGTGGATCGTTCACCGAGGCCGGAGGAAGCGCGATCAGTTATCTCGCCCAGTGGGATGGCAACGAATGGCATGCGCTAGGCGCTGGTGTTGGGCCCGCTTCTACACAGAGTCGCGTCACGGCATTGGCGCAGAGCAATGGAGTGCTCTATGTCGGTGGTTCATTCGCGAATGCCGGCGGCGGCCCTGCAAACAACCTCGCACGCTGGAGCGCGGGCGGTTGGCAAAGCGTCGGCGTTGGCATTGAGAACGGGCTTGACGGGACCGTCATGGCGCTTGCCGCACTCGGCACAACGCTGCATGTGGGCGGCGGTTTCATTCATGCCGGAAGCAGGCTCTCGACCGGCTACGCGCAGTGGATCATTCCGGAAGCACCGATCTTCGACAGCGGATTCGAGGACACGGCGCAGTAACGATGAGAGAGAAGTCCAACCCGCGTGCGGCGCATTTCCACCAAACGTGGGGCGCAACGCACATCGACCGCAAGAAAGTGCGCGGCGGGCGTTCGGCTTTGCACCGACTTTTGAAGGTATGAGCTCCACGTCTCTGATGGGAATTCTGGCCACCCACGGCGACCCGGCGGCAGCCATGAGGCTCATCGATTTCCTGCGTGTCCCGAATCCCGGTGTGTGCGGGATCCACCTGGGAATACGCCTTGAGCGGGTTTGTTCGCGCTCGCTGGTTGCCTTCCTAGTCGCCACCCCGGTACGCTGTACGGGCCCGCTCCAGAAGATTCCTTGATGCTCAAATCCCGAAACCGGGAGAAATTGATCAATGTCGCCGTCTATTTCGCGGCGCGTACGCATCATTGCGGCAAGATCAAGCTCATCAAGCTGCTCTACTTGCTTGATTTCGAGCACTTCCGCCAGACCGGTGCCTCGGTGACGGGCTTGGAGTACCGCGCCATGAAGATGGGTCCGGTGCCGATGGAGCTTTACCAGGAATGGGACGCACTGGAACCCGATCTTGCCGAAGCCATCGACATCATTCCCGAAAAGATCGTCGACTTCGTTCGCGAAACCGTGCACCCCAAGCGCGCCTTCGACGACAGCCATTTCACCCGGCGCGAGCTGCGCTTGATGGCAAATCTGGCTGAGCGCTTCTGCGACGATTTCTCCAAGCCAATGATCAACGTTACCCATGCGGAACGCGGTCCGTGGGCGGCGATCTGGGACAACGGCCAAGGGAACCTGGAACGCATCCCATACGCGCTGGCCATTCGCAGTGAGGACCCTCACGCCGAAGTCGTTCGCGAGGTCGCCGCGGAACTGGAAGCGATTCGCCTGGCCCACGCGCACTGACGCATGTCCGCCCAGTCCGGCCGCATCTACCGCGATTCCAGCTTCTACACGGACCTGGATTCGGGCGAGCTGAAAACGAAGTACTTCTTGGTGCTGGCCGCGCCGCCAGCGACCGACATCGTCATCAGATTGTTGACCAGTCGCTACGCAAGCCTGCGACCAGAAGATCCGCCTTGCCATCACGGCGACCCCTATCCCGGCTTCTTCCTTGGCATCCCCGGCCAAGTGCTCAAACAGAAAACCTGGCTGGATCTGCGAAAGCTCGACGATCTCGATCCCTGGGACTTCGAGCGTGATCTGACCCAGGGGCGCATCAGCGAAGTCCATACCCTTCCTGTCGACCAGTTCAAGGCCGCGCTCGCTTGCGCCGCCAGTGCTGACGACACCACGACGCGGCAAGAGCGGCTGATCCGGGATGTACTTGCCGGGCTGGGCTGAGAGGAACTCGTGCCGTAGCCTGCACGTGATCATGAGCCCCTCGGCGAACAACAGATCGATGTGGTGTTCCAGAAGGGAAAATGTACTCTGACCCCTGTTTCTATTCGCGCATCGAACTGCGAGACGTAGGTCACGTTGCCCGCGTTGCGGGCTACGTGACAGGTACTCCGATGTCACGTAGGCCTTCGGCCAACGTGACCTGCGAACCTGCGCACATCCGCCTACCGTCAGTCGTAGGCCGCGGGTACGCGCTGCGGGATTGCTGAATTGAGCGAAGAGTTCCGCGCGCGTTCCCCGGCGCTTTTGCGGCGCGCGAAAAGCGCCGGTGAGCGCGGTGAAGCTGCGCACATCGGCCTACCGTCAGTCGTAGGCCGCGGGTACGCGCCGCGGGATTGAAGCTGCGCACATTCGGCGAAAAGCTCGCGGAGTAAATCCGCTCCCACAAAAACCGCCGCGGCGCCGCGGGTGAATCCGCTCCACAGTTGCGGCGCGTGCTCAGGCACGTCGGTAGCGCCCGTCGGCGCTTTTTCGTTGCCCAGTGCCACCAGCATATCGAGGATGCGCGGCAGGCGTTCGCGCCAGCGGCCGCGGCCGGTGAAGCGGTCGGCGAGGTCGGATTCGGTGAGCGGGGCGGGTGCGCTGGCGAGGGTGTCGGCGATGGCGCGGACTTGATCGGTCAGGTCTTTGGGCCACGGCGTTCGGGTGGTCGCGGTGGCGACTGTGGCGACGGGCGGCTCGCTGTCGTCGTCGCCGGTGTCGATCTCGCTCTGATCGGGTGCGCTGTGGGCGCTGGGGTTCTGGAAGTCGGGGCGCAGCCAGCGGATCCAGGCCGCGGGCTTCCTCGGCGCGTTCGGCGTTCCAGCGCCACCAGTCGTTCAAGCAGGGGCCTCGTCGAGTTCGCGGATGGCGTCGTCGCGGCCTAGCGCCGTTCGGGTGCGGCGCGTTGCCGTTGACGCATTGCATCAGCGGCGCCAGATCGGACCAGCCGTAGGCATCGAGCACCGCCAGATCCAGCTCGTCGTGCAACTGGCGAGCACCGACACCAGCCGTGCTCGTGGATCAGCTTGTCCTTGGCATTCAGCGCCTCGCCGGACTTGAGCTTTCCCAGCACGTTGTAGATGCCGGTCAAGGGTCAGATCGGCGTGCGCGGCTTGTTGGCGTTTGCGGTGGGCGTCGAGGTGTTCCGCGAGGTGCGGATGC
>JADKFD010000068.1 GCA_016717705.1 Rhodanobacteraceae bacterium
CCCGCCGCGGTGCCCGGAAGGGCATCGTCGACATGAACGACGTCATCGAGGAATTGAACCGCCGCTACGGTACCGCCGTCGAGCGCCGGACGATGACGGTGACCAACCCGGCCGGCTTGAGCCTGTCAGATTCACACTGATTCGGCGCCCCATGAGCTCGCCTACATCGGGCGAATTCTGAGCCGCAAGATCGGCGTCTAGGGCGACGCCACGACGGGCGTGTCGACAACACCCACGCGAAACATCTTCATGGTCTCGATCAGACGACCGAAACCGGGCCAAGAACGCAGTTTCCGGCATCCTGACCCCGGTTTCGCCCGTTTCGCAGCCCGACTATTGTGCTTTCATCGAACGCAATCCAATGCGCGCTGGGAAGGTGAACATGGCTACGTTGCTGACCTCATTTCGACCCGCTGCGCTGATGCTGATCGCCTCGTCTTTGGGCGGGCGCGAGTGCGGCCGCCGAGCCGGATCTGGCCGCGATCCGCGCCGAGGTCGGCAAGCAGCATGCGGGCAACATCGAACGCCTGCAGTCGTGGATTGCGCTGCCGGCGATTGCGGCCGAAGGCCTGAACTCCCGCGAGGGGGTGGAGCAGATGGCGCAACTGGCGCGCGATGCGGGCTTCCAGAAAGTCGAGATCATTGAAACCGACGGCAAGCCCGGCGTGTTCGCGACGCTCGACGCCGGCGCCAGCAAGACCGTCGGCCTCTACTTCATGTACGACGTGAAGCAGTACGACCCGAGCGAATGGACCTCGCCGCCGCTGGCCGCCAAGATCGTCGACAAGCCGGGCGTCGGCAAGGTGATCATGGGGCGCGGCGCAGTCAATCAGAAGGGCCCGCAGTCGGCGCTGCTGGCGGCCCTGCACGCGATCCGCGGCAGCGGGCAGAAGCTGCCGGTGAATCTCGTGCTGGTCGCCGAAGGCGAGGAGGAGATCGGCTCGCCGCATATTCGCAGCTTGCGCGCAAGCCGGAGGTCGCGGCAGCGCTGGCGAAGACCGTCGGCGTATTCATGCCGTCGGCCTCGCAGGATCTGGATGGCAATGTCACCGTCACCCTCGGCGCCAAGGGCATCGTCGAACTCGAATTGATCGCCAGCGGCGAGAAATGGGGACGCGGTCCGGCCAAGGACATCCATTCGTCGTTCAAGGCGATGGTCGACAGCCCGGCCTGGCGGCTGGTGAAGGCGCTCGACACCCTGGTGTCCGATGACGGCAACACGATCACCATCGACGACTACCCGACGGCACCGCCGATCAGCGCCGAACACAAGGCGATGATCGCGACCGCCATGGCGCAGCGCGACGAGGCCAAGGCGAAGAAGCAGTTCGGCGTGCAACACTGGATCGACGATCTGTCCTGGGTCGCGGCCAACGAGCGCCTGGTGTCGCAGCCGACGGTCAACATCGAAGGGCTGGTTGGCGGCTACACCGGCCCGGGCGGCAAGACGGTGCTGCCGCATCGCGCCGTCGCCAAGATCGACATGCGACTGGTGCCCGGCATGAGCAAGGACGCGGCGGTCGCCGCGCTCAAGGCGCATCTGGTCAAGCGCGGCTACGGCGACATCGAAGTCAAGGTCAGCGGCGGCTACAACCCGACCAGCACCAGCGCCGATGCGCCGCTGATCCAGGCGCAGATTGCCGTGCTCAAGCGCAACGGTCTCGAACCCCTGCTGTGGCCACGCAATGCCGGCTCTTATCCTGGCTTCGTGTTCACCGAAGCACCGCTCAGCCTGGCCTCCGGCCACTTCGGCCTCGGCCACGGCAGCGGCGCCCATGCCCCCGACGAGTACTACCTGATCGAAGCCGAAAACCCCAAGGTGCGCGGCTACGACGGCGCCGTCATGTCCTTCGTCGAGTATCTGTACGAACTCGGCAAGTAGGCCGGTTGGCGCGCCGGTGGGAGAGACCTTGCATCGCGAGCCGTGGCTGGAAGCGCTCGACGCAAGGTCGCTCGCACGGATGCCCGATGTTTCGATGCGCGGCAAACCGCGCCCTGACCCCGGTTGCCCCGGTTGCCGCCCGCGCCACCCAAAGAGGAACGCCCTGATGAACCTCCGCGTCCTGCCCCTGCTGATCCTCAGTCTCACGGGCTGCGCATCGCTCGCGCCCGAATCGAAAACCACGACGCCCCAGGCAGCGTCGACCACCGCCGCCCCGCCGGTCGAGCGCTTTGACCTGCTGATCCGCAATGGCGTGCTCTATGACGGCAGCGGCGCTGCGCCGCAGCGCATGGACATCGGCGTGCGTGGCGATCGCGTGGTCGCGTGGCTGGCGCCGGGGACGGCGGCGACGGCGACTGCGGAGGTCGATGCGCATGGGCACGCGGTCGCGCCGGGATTCATCAATGTGCTGAGCTGGGCGACGGAGTCGTTGATCGTCGACGGTCGCGGCATGAGCGACAGCAAACAGGGCGTGACGCTGGAGATCTTTGGCGAAGGCTGGTCGATGGGGCCGTTGAATCCGACGATGAAGGCGCAGGCGCTGAAGGAACAGGGCGATATCAAGTACCCGATCGAATGGACCACGCTGGGCGAGTACCTGGAATACCTTGAAAAGCGCGGGGTGACGCCGAACGTCGCCTCGTTCGTCGGTGCGACCACGGTGCGCATGCACGAACTCGGCGAAGCCAATCGCGCGCCCACGGCAGAGGAACTGGCGCGCATGCAGGATCTGGTGCGCGCGGCGATGCGCGAGGGCGCGCTGGGCGTCGGCGCCTCGCTGATCTATGCACCTGCGTTCTACGCCAAACCCGACGAACTGATCGCTCTGTCGCAAGCCGCAGCCGAGTCTGGCGGCGGCTATGTCGCGCACATGCGCAGCGAAGGCAATCAATTCCTGGAAGCGCTCGATGAAACCATCGCGATCGCACGCGCGACCGGCCAGCGCGCCGAGGCCTATCACCTGAAAGCCGGCGGCCAGCGCAACTGGCCGAAGATGGCGCAGGCGATCGCCAGGATCGAAGCGGCGCGCAGCGAAGGGCTGGCGGTCAGCGCGAACATGTATGCCTACGCGGCCGGTGCAACAGGTCTGGACGCGTCGATGCCGCCGTGGGTGCAAGAAGGCGGCACCGATGCCTGGGTGGCGCGCCTGCGCGATCCGGCAACGCGCGCGCGGGTGCTGCGCGAGATGCGCACCCCCAGCGACGACTGGGAGAATCTGTACCTGCTCGCCGGTTCGCCGGAGCTGGTGAAGTTCATCGGATTCAAGACCGACGCGCTGAAGCCGCTGACCGGCAAGACCCTGGCCGAAGTCTCCAAGGCGCGCGGCACGACGCCGGAAGACACCATGATCGATCTGGTGATCGAAGACCATTCGCGGGTGGATACCGCCTACTTCCTGATGAGCGAGGACAACGTGCGCTCAGGCTTGCGCCAGCCATGGGTGAGCCTGGGGTCGGATGCCGAATCAGCGGCGCCGGAGGGCGTGTTCCTGAAATCGAGCACACATCCGCGCGCCTACGGCAACGTCGCCCGCTTTCTTGGCAAGTACGTTCGCGACGAGGGTCTGGTGCCGCTGGAAGATGCGATCCGGCGCCTGACCCGGCTGCCGGCGCAGAACTGGAAACTCAAGGACCGCGGCTGCCTGGATCCGGGCTGTTTCGCCGACGTGGTGATCTTCGATCCGGCGACGATCGCCGACCGCGCGACCTTTGATCAGCCGATGCAATACGCGGTCGGCGTCAGCGATGTCTGGGTCAACGGCGTGCGCGTGCTGCGCGATGGCGAGCACACCGGCGCCAAGCCCGGCCGCGTGGTACGCGGGCCGGGTTGGGAGGCGGCAAAGTAGAGAGGCGCTGATGGGTTCGGACAGGCCGAACCCACCAAAGACCGACAGCGCCGCCGTTGACAGCGTTCATGTCGCAGGTCGGCGCCGGCGTACCCGCAGGCGGACTATTTCCGCGATCCGAACATGGGGGCGTAGCCGAAGTTGCCGAGCTCGCAACGCCCGGACATCTGGTCTCCCTGGATGGTCGAGTCGCACTTCCACCGCATCGGGAAAAGGGTGTGTGACATCCCAGGACCAGGACAGCTTGTCACCGGCAATTTCCACCGGAATGCTCTGTCCGGTCACCCCATCTCCCAAAATCTGGGTGACGACCGCAGCACCGGATGATTTCTCGATCGCAACTTCTAGATTGATCACGATCCCCCACGGCGAGTTGATGGTCGCTGACCAGCGTTCGACATCGGCCTTGGGTTGGCCGGTCGCGGGCTCGGGCGCTGGCGTGGATGCGGCTGGTTCTTCCGCTGCGGCTGCCGCCGGCTCCGTTGCATCTGCGGGCTCGGATTCGTCGACAGACTCCTCTTCTTCAGCGGGCTCCTCTTCCTCAGCGGGCTCCCCTTCTTCAGCGGGCTCCTCTTCGTCGGACACCGCTTCCTCGACCTCGGCACCATCCTCGGACTGCGCTTCGTCGGCACTCTCCGCCTCGTCCGCCTGCGCCTGGTCCGTGTCCTCTTCATCGCCCTCGTCTTGCAAGGCTGCGAGGGCCGGCGCAGTGCGCGCAAGCACAGAGACCACGAGTGCCTGCGCCGCGGAACTCGCCACCAGCAGCACGGCGAGCAAAGCAAGAACCTGAGCACGCATGATCGAGCGGGACATACGGATCCTTCTGCACTGCGATATCGTGAATGAACCCGCCGGGTAGTCGGGCGGGGAATATGGCTTGGGATATTCCGGTTTTCCGTGAAGCGCGGGCCGATGTCGTCGACGGTGCCTGCGGCTGACCGTGGCCGTGCTCAAGGACGCTCCGCGCTTGAAACTGTACCGCAGCCGCGATCGATGCGGTTCGCTTCACTCACGACATCCTACCGGGGCCAATAGGGCTGCCGAGGTTTCTGAACGAAATGGCAGATGCCTCAGAAAACCGATATTGACTGCCCGGACGCCCGGCGCATGATGAATCCGCGAGGAAAGATCCGGGCAGCGCGGGTCTGGCTTCGGCGGACATGTCCATGGTTCGACCGCAACACACAGGGGGAGATGTGATGCTCAGGTTGATGGCGGCATTGGCAGTTCTGTTGGCGTGCGGCATCGCGCCGGTGAGTCAGGCGCAGGAAGACTGCGACGAGGAAGCGCTTGCCGCGGGCGAATGCGGCGGAGAAGCCGACGATGCGGATGAAGCGAGCGTCGATGCCGACTCGGAGGGTCAGGTCGACGAGGAGATGGCGGACGCAGAATCACCGCCCGATGACGAAAACGTCGAGCCGATGGCTGACGAGGAATCGGGCGACGAGGACGCCGCTGAGGACGACGACGCGGACATGAGCGATGCCGCCGAAGAGGACGAAACCGCTGGCGCAGACACCGCAGCGGCCGGCGCGGAAGAAGAGGAGAGCGACGACGATTTCGACGCCGAGATTGCTGCCGCGACCGATGATGACGATGGCGACGACGACGCCAGCTCGGATGCCGCCAGCGGCGACGATCTGCTGTCGACTCCGCCGCCGGGCGCTCCGGACGCGCCACGCCCGCCCCCAAGCGCTCCCTCCGTTCCCGCGACGCAAACGCCGGCGCCGCCCGTGACCCAGACGCCAGCGTCGGCGCCCAGCGCCGGGACGCCCACCCCGGCCGCGCAGGCCAATTGCAGCGGCGGCGGCTATCGCAAGCTGCCGGGGGGGCGCTGCGGGACGGCTCCGGCTCCGGCTCAGGCTCCCCCTGGCCCGGTGAACATCTACGTGGGCAATCTAAGCTGGACGATGACCGAGGACGACCTCAAGAGTATGTTCGAGGTGCATGGAACGGTGAGTCAGGCCAAGATCGTCCGCGACCGAGCCAATGGCAACCGATCGAAGGGTTTCGGCTTCGTCTCGATGCCAGATCGCGCCGAGGCGGAAACCGCCATCAACTTTCTGAACGATACAGAGGTCCAGGGCAGGAGGATCGTCGTCAACGATTCACAGCCGCGGTCTGGTCGCTGACGACCCGTGCCACCGGTTGGCCCGCGCGCCGGGTGCGAGATTGTTCATATCAATCCTCCGCGCCGATGGTGATGCGAAAAGCGTCCGGACAAGGTCCGGACCCACGACAGCGCGGCTCGCTTCAGGTGGGTTTGGACCTTGTCCAAACGCGCTGACTGATCGGGTCACCCACGGGATGCAGGTCACGTTGCCCGCCTTGCGGGCTACGTGACACCCAGGTCCGCTATTGTCACGTAGGCCGAGAAGCACGGCCAACGTGACCTACTTCTCGGCAGCCCATGCAAATCGACACCATCCGCCAACGCCTGCGCGAGTTCGGGGCCGGGCCGCTGCACGAGCAGACCGTGCTGCGGAACTGGACGCGCGCCTGGTCGCTGGATACCTGTCGCGGCGATCCTGCGCGCTACTTTCCTGAGGTCTTGCGTTTGGCGCTGCCGGCGCTGGCTGAAGAACTCGCCGGCCTGGCGCGCACGCAGTCCGAGCACCCGAGCGCCGATGGCTCGGTGCGCCTGCTGGTGGGGCTGCGGAGCGGACAGACGGTCGAGAGCGTGCTGCTGCCGCGCGACGGCGTGTGCGTGTCCTCGCAGGTGGGCTGCGCGGTCGGCTGCGTGTTCTGCATGACCGGCCGTGAGGGCCTGAAGCAGCAGGTCGGCAGCGCCGAGATCGTCGCCCAGGTAGTCCTGGCGCGACGCCAGCGCACGGTGCGCCGGGTGGTGTTCATGGGCATGGGTGAGCCGGCGCACAACCTCGACAATGTGATGGACGCCATCGACTTGCTCGGCACCGTCGGTGACATCGGCCACAAGAACCTGGTGTTCTCGACGGTCGGCGATCCGCGCGTGTTCGAACGGCTGCCGCGCGGCCCGGTGAAACCGGCGCTGGCGCTCTCATTGCACACCACATTCGCCGATTTGCGAACGACGCTGCTGCCGCGGGCGCCGCGCATCGACCCCAAGGACCTGGTCGAGGCCGGCGAGCACTACGCGCGCGCGACCGGCTATCCGATCCAGTACCAGTGGACGCTGCTGGCCGGCATCAACGACAGCGACGAGGAACTCGCCGGGATCGTGGCGCTGCTGTCGGGCAAGTACGCGGTGATGAACTTCATCCCTTTCAATGCCGGCGAAGGCCTGCCGTTCCAGAGGCCGAGCCATGAACGCGCCCGGGCGATGGCGCGGCATCTGCATCAGCGCGGCATCCTGAGCAAGCTGCGGCAATCGGCGGGGCAGGACGTGGACGGCGGCTGCGGGCAGTTGCGGGCGCGGGCGGTCGCGACGGGTACCCCTGTCCTGACGCGGCAGCGCGCGCGCCTGTCGTAGCGCGGCTCCGGTGCGACGGAGGTCCGCCGGTGCCAAACGGTTGCTCGCGTCGGCGGCTCTTGGTCCTCGGCAACAAGCACCGCTTGCGTCGCGGCCACGTCGCCGCAATCGCCGGCTGACCCATGACTCCCGACCCACCCGATCCGCCTCACCATTGGTTACGATGTCCCTTTCTGCGCGGAGGACTGTGATGCATCGATTGCGCAACTGTCTGTTGACCCTGGTGCTGTCGGGAATATCTGCCGGCCTGCACGCCAGCGCAGTGACGGACGCGGTGGCAAGCACAGGCGAAAGCGATGCGGCAGCGCGCGTGCGTCTGCTGAGCGCCAGCGCCGAGCCGGATGCGTGGCTGCTGGGTGCGTGGATGGCACGGTCCTGGTGCCATTCCGATGCCAGGGACTGCGATCCGGTTCAGGCCGGACTGTTGTTCGAGCGGGTGTTGGCGCAGCCGCCGGAGAATCCGACGGTGCTGCGCGTGCTGATCGATCAGCTACCGCAGTATCTTGCCGGCGATCCGGTGCGGCTGGCGGCGGAGCGGTCGCGATTGCTGGCGCGCGTCCAGGCGCTGGATCCGGAGTCGGTGTCGAGTTGGCTGCCGGGCTTGCCCGATTGGGCGGACAACAAGCGCCGGGACGAGGGCGCGGCGGTGTTGGCCCGGGCGGCGCGGAGCACGCGGGCAGGTGCGGATTACCGCGAGTCCTATCGCTGGATCGCCGGACATCTGGCGGATCTGCCGCTGGATCCCGAGTGGTCGGACGGCGCGGATACCGGGATTGCGCCAGAATCCGCGCATCGATGGGTGGCCATCGCCATGGTCCACGCCATCGCCACGCCCGGATACACGCAGTTGACACGCTGGTGCCGGGAACCGGGCAGCCCTTGGGCGGGCGATTGCCGCGCCATCGCGCGCGTGCTGGCAGGCGGCGAGACGATGATCGACCGGATGATCGGCAAGGCCATGCTGGAGCGTCTGGTGAGCACGGCCGATGAGCGCGCGGAGGCAGATCGTGTGGCCGCCGCTACCGACTGGCTGCGGGCGGCCCAGCTTCAATGTCGGGTGCTGGACGACGCGGCGGCGCTGGCCACGATGGAACAGGAAGGCGTCAGCGAGATCGGCTTGATCGAGGCGGGGCTGCAGGCGCGCGGGTTGCCGCTTGAGCCGCCGGCGGATGCGGCTTTGCGCAAGCAGCTTTGCGCAAAGCCAGGGGCGTAGCTGTCGCAGTGGCCAGGGGAGCGGGTATGCCTCAGTCCACTTCGCGCCGGCGGCTACGACTTGCGGCGCGAACCAGCGACCCTCGCGTAACTGCACTCGGGATCTGCCGACCATGTTCGACGCGAGGACCCGGCCTGCCACTGCCTGCCCTCCCGCCGGCACAACCGCTCACCCGCCGCCGAGCACGCGTCTGCATTGCGCCTGGCCCGCCGCGTCAAGTCCGGGATCGATGTGCAGCATTTGCACGCTGTGTTCGCCTTTCGCGCGCGGCAGGTAGCGGATGTGGCGCTCGCGATCGCCGTCCATGACCAGGTAGTCGATTTCGATTTGCGCGTTGCCGATCTCGCCGCTGGCGCGCTTGATCAACTGCATGCCATCGCGCATGCCAGCGGCATAGGCGGGTGAGTCCGGGTCGGTTCCGCTGATGACATTGCCTTTGGCGGTGGTGGCATCGATATCGAAGCCGCGATGGAAGTTCGGCACCTGTCGCGTGACGATCTCGCCGCACGGCGCAAAAGCATCCTTGGGTAGCGTGATCGGTCCGCCCCGTTCGATGTGCTGGCGCAAGTCCGCATCGACGTCCAGGCCGATCTGGCCGGCCACTTTGCGGAACAGGCCCACCGCCTTCAGTTCCGATCCGGCCGTGGCGCGCTGGCGCATCGCGTGGACGACGTCGTCGAGATCCTGTTCGCCGCTCGCGCGCAGACGCGCGTCCCAGATCGCCGCGAGCAGGCGCCCACGCTGGTAGGGCAACTTCTGGATGTTCTGGTCCTTCCAGAAATCGCTGGTCACGCGCGCGTTGGGATACGCGCGGGCCGGAGAGACGGCATAGGCGCCCAGCGTTTCATTGAGATCGTCGGCAAACTCCTGCGGCCCCCAGGCGCCGTCCCGGACCAACAGGCGTGCCGCGTAGAAATCGGTGAAGCCCTCGGACAGCCAGTAGTCGGCGGCCTCGTCGGTCTCCGGCATGCCGCCGATCTTGAGCGGAATCCAGGTGTGCAAACCCTCGTGCGCGAGCAGGCGCGAGATCAGCTTCTCCTCGGCATTGGGCGTTGCGAAGAAGGCGAAGGCATCGTCGAGGCCGGTGCCGCCGATGCTGGTCCAGCCCGGATCCGGCGTGGTCAGGAAGGTCACGGTCACCAGAAAGGGCGCGTCCGGGTCGTTCCAGAAACGTCGATGCCCGTGTGTGATCCGGGCGACGCTGGCGAGGAATTCCGCGTCGGTGAAGGTCCAGTCGCCGCGAATCGCCAGCCGCAAGCCGCTGTGCTCATCGCGCAGGATGCGATAGTCGCCGCCGACACTGATGCTGGTCCTCGCTTGCGCGAGGCTCAGGTCCGCATGCTCCAGATCGGACGCAAAGCGCCAGCCCTGCGGCAAACCGTTGACCCGGATCCGTGCAGTGGCGTCCGCGTCGAGTTCGGGCAGCACGATGGCCGCGTTGCCGATCAGGTGGAAGTAGTTCGGCTGGATGATCGGGCGATAGGGATTGCCGTCGCTGGCCGACGGCGGGCCCTCCTTCCAGTTCTGCACCACGCGGTAGCGCAGATGGATGCGCGAGCCCGGCGCGTGTCGCAAAACGCGATCAGCGGCACCCTCGCCAGCGCTCATGCGCGCACCCGAGACCACCTGCAGGCCTTCGATCTCGCGCCACAATTCTTCCTGGCCGCCCCAGGAATCGGGCAATTCCAGATTTGTCCTGCCCGTGGCAGCGCCGTCGAAGAGCACGTCGAACTGCACCGCCGTCAGCGACTTTTGTGTCAGCACCGGCGTCAGCTGATATTCCACCGTCGCCGCAGACGCGGACTGGGCAAAGATCAGCGCCAGCAGCAGACCTGGGAGTTTCATGGTTCGTCGATCCTGGGAGAACGCCGCGCAAACTACGTGGAGTGAACGGCCCGGGCGTAGTCCCGAAAGTCGTGTTCCACCCTCGATCGCGCACGCCGCCCACCGTAGCCAGGCGAACGCGCAACATGCGCGTCCGCCGGGTGCTTGCCTGCCGCACGATCGACCGCCGAACGGCGGCGCGTTCGCTTGACGCCGGTAGAGTTTGCGTCGCGGGCGCCGTTCTTCGGCTTTCCATGACCCCAGTTCGCTGTCATGGTCTGGACATTGCGATCGATTGCTGCGGCGACAAACCCACTGCCACCTCGGGTGACCATGAGAACATTCGCGCTGGCCCTGATATCGCTCTATCAACGGCATCTGTCGCCCTTGAAGGGATTTCGTTGCGCGTTTCGCGCGCACACCGGCTGCCCGAGTTGCTCCGCCCTGGGTTATCGGGCGATTCGAATGAAGGGACTGCTGCCGGGCCTGATCATTCTTCGCGCTCGGCTCCATCGATGTGGTGTGGCGTATCGCCGATACGGCAGCAGGAAACGTCGCGCTCCCTTGAGTCAGCGCGGTGACTGCGATTTCGGCTGCATCGATCTGCCTTTTGATGGGGATTGCGGAGGGTCCGGCGGCGGAAAGTCGGGCCTGTGCGAAACGGCCAGATGCCTGGATGTGGTCAACTGCGACTGGCCGACTCGCGACAAGAAGAAACGCAAGGGAAAGGCCGAAGACGAGGTGCACCTTCCTGCGAGGAAGGACTAGTCGGTCGCAGCGGCGATTTCACGGCAAGGGCATCGCGCGCGAGCGCGCTCCTACAACGTTTCCGAAAGTCCACGCAGGATTTGTAGGAGCGCGCTCGCGCGCGAAGCTTCTGGTCGCGACGTGCACGTCGCTCCTACAAGGGCGCTGGCGCCGTGGCATATTGGCGCAGCTGTCCCATGGATCGCAGCGATGCTCAAACTGTTCCAGCGTTTGTCGGCGGCGCCGACCAATCCGCAGCCCATCCATGCGCCCAAGCGCTTCGATGTGGCGGATCTGTATCGGGGTCCGGCTGACGTGGTGGCGGCCACCGAAGCCGCCGCGTTGCCACTCGACGAGAAACTGCGCCAGGCTTATTTCTGGATCGTCAACACGGCGATCATCTCGCCGCACTACGACATCGAATACCTCGATGGCCCGCCGCAGCAGTACCTGCTGGGCGATCGCAAGGCGCGCCTGACGCTGCCCAGCGCGCAGAGCTATTCGAGCTTCGTGCTGCTGCCGCTGCTGACCTTCGCCACCCAGCGCAAATGCCTGTTCATCGGCGGGCCGGGGCGCGGCAAGACCGCCAGCGCGGTGCTGATGGGCGTGCTCGCCGGCTACCCGATCCGCGAGGTGCGCCGCGGCATGCAGCGCGGCCAGCCGCAGATGACGGTGGCGGATCTGCTCGGCCAGCCGCTGCCCTCGGACCTGATCAACGCCGACAGCGTGAGCAAGGTGCGTGTGGCCTGGCGCTCGTGGCTGGCGATGCGGGTCAAGATCATCGACGAGTACAACCGCATCCCGACGCGCACGCAGTCGGCGCTGCTGACGGTGATGGGCGACAACTACGCCGAGCAGTTCGACCAGATCTACGAGTGCCCGCCGGCGGCGTGGTACCTCACCGCCAACGACGATCAGGGCGGCGGCACCTACCAGGTGATCGAGGCGCTGCGCGATCGCATCGATGTGATCGTGCAGGCGCTGGCCTTCAACCCGCGCTTTCTCGGCGAATTGTTGACGCGCATCGAGGAGGACGCGCGTCCCGAAGAATTCGTGCCGCGCGAAATCATCTTCTCCGAGGACGAGATGAGCGCATGTCCAAGGAAGTGCGCGCGGTGCCGATGGCCGCGCCAGTGCGGCGGCGCCTGGAGTTCTTCGCCAGCCAGTTCGAGTACATGGATGTCGCCGGCGACCAGTTCGAGTACAAGAGCAAGGACACCGCGCGTCTGGCCGGCACCGACTGGAACTGGCTGACCGCGCAGGACGACGGCCGCGACCGGCTGAAGGATCTGGGCTGCCACACCAAGAACGGGTTGTCGGTGCGCAATCTGATGACGCTGATTTCCTTCGCCAAGGCGATGGCCTGGTTCCGCGGCGCCGGCGAGGTGTCGCTGGACGATCTGCGCCAGGTGCTGCCTTTCGTGCTCAACGACAAGCTCAAGCCGGATCTGGAATCGCCGTTCTTCCAGGCCAGCGCCAATACCGGATTTCGCAGCGATCGCATTGGCTGGCTGCGTCATCTGTTCGATGCCAGCTGCAAGGAATACGACCGCCTGGAGCTGGACAAGAAGGACCCGGTGGCAGACCTGGCCAATGTCCTGCGTGCCGGCCTCGATGGCGTCGAAGAGCCCGAAGTGCGCAAGCGCCTGACGCAGATCGAGCGCCAGATCACCGAGATCAGCAAGGGCGGCAAGATCTACGGGCCGCTGCACGACGATCTGCTGCTGCTGAAGTCGCTGCATCAGCGCTACACCAATTATCTGCATTGGTTGGTGCGGGGGTGAGCCTGACCCCGGAGGGACGATGAACCTGACCCCCGCCCTCACCGAAGTCCTGCGCGGCGGTCGCGCCGAGTTCAATCGGCGCTTTGCCGTCGGGCTACAGCGTTACAACGGGATCGATCCGGCCGCCTTCAGTGAGCTCTTGACCGGGCCGGTCGACCACATCGTCGGCGCGGTGGCCAAGGTCGACAACGGGGCGGTGCCGGCACTGGCCGATGCGCTGTTCGATCTCAGTCTGGCGCTGCTCGGGCAGCGCTGGATCGGTACCGGCGGGCGCGCGCCGGCGGTGCTGGCGGGCTGGGAGCTGATTGCCGACAAGGCGCCGGGCTTGCTGGCGCAGCAACCGCAGTCCTTGCTGACCGCCATCGCCAATGCGCTGGTGCACTGGTCGTCTTTCGGCGGCGGCGAATACTGGCTGCGCACGCTGGCCACGCTGGCGCCGCGCGCGCGCAGTGTCGATGAGCTGCTGCGCGCCGGACAGGTCGCCGCCTGGCGTCACGGGCTGGCGCATTACCGCGACAGCGCGCTGGAGCGCGCGCGGCAGCTCGACCCGGAACTGCTGGCGCTGGCGCTGACCGTGCCGCCGGCCGACTGGAAAGACGAGATGCTGACGCGCATGGCGCGCAATCGCTGGTACCGGCCGGACAAACCGCCGCAAGCGGCGCCGCGCGTGATGCTGCGGGTGGGCGCTTTTGTCGGCTACGGTGGACGCTTTGCCGAACCACCGCTGGTTGGCAGCATCGATGGCGAGTTGCTGCTGCACTCGGCCGGCCAGCGTTATTCGCTGCACGCCGACGTCTTTGGGGCCAACGTGCAAGCGCATTCCGACGGTAAGCTCGCCCCCGCGCACGAATTACCGCCCGGCTGGCGCATCGAGGGCAGCGTGCTGCTCAGCCCGGAGAAGCGCTTCCCCTTCGCTGAGCACGGCGCCATCACCAGTTCGGCGGTGACCATCGACACGCTGGTGCTGACTCATGCCTGGTCGCACGGGGCGACTGTGGTGGCGCTGTTGTGAGGGCGACAGCGCCGGGTGTCCCGCGTAACTGCACCAAGGCAATGTCGGGCGCTGCGGACGCGGGTACCCGGCCTACTTTCGGGACGGTGCGGGACCATGGCGCCTAAGCCCACGCTGGCTGAGCGCTGGTCGGCAGCCTTCCCCGCCGCATTGGCGGCCTGGAGCCCGTACACGCGCCTCAAGGCGCCGCTGCTGCTGGAAACCAGCGCGGCGGCAGTCAAGGAAGGCCTGACCGGCAGCTTCGCGATGATCCGTCTGGTCGACCAGACGGTGGTGATCGACCTGGAGCAGGTGCAGCAGCTCGGCATCGAGGATTACGCGGTCGAGGTGCTGGCCCACGAGATCGGCCATCACGTCTACGCGCCGGCCTCGATCAGCGAACACACGCGCTCGCTGGCGCGGATGCTGCCGGCGCTGCCGACGGTGACCCAGCACGCACCGATGATCGCCAACCTGTACACCGATCTTCTGATCAACGATCGCCTGATGCGCAGCGCGGGCCTGCGCATGCCGGCGCTGATGCAGGCGGTGGTGCGCGGCAACCAGCGCGGCCAGCCGAGCAAGCTGTGGACGCTGTATCTGCGCATCTACGAGTTGCTCTGGGGCATGGAGCGTGGCGATCTGTGCGGGCGCGTGCTGATCAGCGATGCGGCAGCGGCGCTGCGCGCCGGCGAGGAAGCCAGCGAAGACACGACGGCGACGGCGACCGCGGCGGCGCAAGTGGGCGACAGCACCACGATCACCGATGACGCGATCGAAGTGGATGCGCGGTTGGCGGCGCGACTGGTGCGCCACTACGCACGCCACTGGCTGGATGGCGGCGGGCGCTTTGCCGTGCTGGTGCTGCCCTATCTGCTCGAAGATGCGGCTGCGTCCGAGCGCCTGCAGACGCTGATGGACACCAAGGATGCCGGCCAGGGCGGGCAGCCCGAGGGCATGAGCGAAATGGACCCGGAGGAGAGCGCGCCGATCCGCCATCCAGCGATGGACTCGGAGCTCGATGGCGCGACAGATGAGGACGTCAGCGCGGCAGCGAAAAAGCGCGCCGAAAGCACCGTCGGCAAGGCCGCCGGCCAGGCGCGCGATCCTTACCAGTACGGTGAACTGCTGCGCCTGGCCGGGCTCAAGCTGGACCAGCAACAGGCGGCGATGCGCTATTACGCCGAGCGCGCGCGGCCCTATCTGGTGCCGTTCCCGAGCCTGCCGACCCATCAGAGCGAGGATCCCCTGCCCGAGGGCCTCGATCCCTGGGAGGCCGGCGATGCGCTCGAAGCCATCGACTGGCGCGAGAGTCTGGTGCTGTGCCCGGTGCCGATTCCCGGCCTGACCACGGTGCAGCGACGCTTCGGCGTGCAGCCCGGGGTTGAGCCGCAACGACGGCCACTGGATCTGGATGTCTACGTCGACAGCTCCGGCTCGATGCCCGACCCGCGCTCGCAATTGTCCTGGCCGGCGCTGGCCGGCGCGGTGATCTGCCTGTCGGCCTTGCGCGCCGGCGCCAGCGTGCAGGTCACGCTCTGGGCCAGTCGCCGCGAAGTCACCACCACCAAGGGCTTCGTGCGCTCGGCCGACGATTGCCTGCGCGTGCTCACCGGCTATTACGGCGGCGGCACCCAGTTCCCGCTGCCGACCATGCGCGACACCCACGCCGGGCGCGTCAAACTGAAGAAACCGACGCACATCCTGGTGGTGTCCGACGACGGCGCCTCGACCATGTTCGACAGCCCCGACGAGCGCGGAACCTCCGGCTTCGAGGTCTGCGCCACCGCGCTCAAGCAGGCCGGCGGCGGCGGCACGCTGGCGCTGAACATCGCCGCCGGCTGGGAGAAGCACAGCCGGAAAGGCAACAGCTTCACCGCCAACGGCTTCGGCTGGTTCGCCCGCGCCCGCGCCGAGCAGGGCTGGCAGATCAGTCCGGTGGCGACCCTGGCCGATTTGCTGGGTTTTGCACGGGAGTTCAGCCGACGTCACTACGGCGACGCAACGGCGTTGTAGGGGCGCGACGCAGACGCATCGCGCGCAAGCGCGCTAGGTTCACGCAGGAATTGCAGAAGCCAACTTGGTCGCGATGTTCGGCGACGGGAACCACCACGACAGCGGCGCTTTTCGCTGCTGGATTTGACCGCGTGCAGACGGCAGCATCGGTGCTCCTACCGCGCAGGAGTTTTCCGATGGCAAGCCCCAATCCAATGCTCGCGCCGGTAGTCGCGCTGGTCGCCTGGACGCTGGTGATGTGGCTGTGGATGTACGCCACGCGTATTCCGGCGATCGTCAAGGCGCGCATGCGTCTGGATCCGAATGCGCCGCGTGGCGAGCAGATGGCGCAGTTGCCGCCCTCGGTGCGCTGGAAGGCGGACAACTACAACCACCTGATGGAAATCCCGACCATCTTCTATGCGGTCGCGCTGGTGCTGGCGCTGCTCGGCGACAGCAGCACGGTCACGGTCGGGCTGGCCTGGGCCTTCGTGATCCTGCGCGTGGTGCACAGCCTGTGGCAGGCGCTGTTCAACGTGATCCAGGTGCGTTTTGCGCTGTTCGTGCTGTCGACCTTGCCGCTGTTTGGCTTGACCTTTCGCGCGGCGCAGGCGGTGTTTTGAGTTCGCGACGGGTTTTCGCGCGCGAGCGCGCTCCTACAAGATCGCCGAGACACCTCGGCACTCTGTAGGAGCGCGCTTGCGCGCGATCGGTGTTCCTGTCGCTACGGCAAATACTCCACGCGCAAGCTCGCATCCACGCCGCTACCGATCCAGACGTAGTAGGTGGCGGCCTGGCTCTGGCTGAAGCGTAGCCGCGCCTGGGTGCGTTGGGTCTTGCTGATGGCGGTCAGACCGGCGGCGTTGAAGGCGCTGGAGCTTTGCGTCCCGGCGGTGAAACGCACGATGCTGCCGACGTCGCTGGCGCTGGCTGCAGCGGCGTAATCGCCGATCTCCAGCGTGCATGCGCCGAGGCAGCCATTCTTGAGGTCGATGGCAAGCGTGTTGCCGGCCGGACTCGACCAGGGATCGCCAGACGCGCTGCGGTATTTCACGATCAGCGTGGCGCCGGTCACGGTGGCGCTGTCCGGGATGGAACTGGTGTCGAAAGACAGGATGGCGCGGTTGTACTTGGCATCGGAGCCGCGCCCCAGGGCCAGTCCCATGGACGACTCCAGGGTTCCGAGCGCCGGGCTGCTGCCGTCGGCGTTCGCCTTGATGTAGCCGTCGTTGGCAGCCTCGCTGGCGAAGCTGACGATCACCGGTGCGCCGCCACCGCCGCCGTTCTGCACAGTGACACTGGTGTCGGCATCGCTGCCGGCGTTGCCCGCCGCGTCGAAGGCCTTGGCCATCAGGGCGTAGTTGCCGTTGGCGACGTCCAGCGTGTTCCAGGTGTAGCTGTAGGGCGCGCTCAGGTCGACGCCGACCAGGCTGCCGTTGGCGTGGAACTCGACCTTGACCACGCCGACGGCATCGCTGGCGCTCGCCACCAGATCGACATTGCCGCTCAAGGTCGCGCCGTTGGCGGGTGCGCTCAGATTGACCGTCGGTGCGGTGGTGTCGGCAGGCTCGCTGGCATTGCCAACGCGGATGTCGTCGATCCGCGCCTTGGCCCAGGCCTCGATGCAGACATTGCTGTTGGCGCTGGCTTCGAAGCGCAAGGTGACGGTCTGGTTGGCCCAGGCACTGAGGTCGAGGTTGTCGAAGACCTGCCAGGTCGAATCCAGGTAATTGGCGTTGGTCACGGTCTTTTCGTGAAACACACTGCTGTTGACCAGCACGCGAAAGCGCGCGCTGGTGGTCGAGTTGATCTGCGACTTGAGATCGAGCCTGCGCACATAGGACATGCGCGGTGCGCTGCCGAGTACAGCGCTGCGTTGCAGGGATCTGGTCTTCTTCCATCCGGATGCGCAGGACACGCCGGAAGAGGCGTAGCCCAAGCTGGACTGGCTACCGCCGGCACCCGCCGTAGCGTTGTCAGCATCGGCGATGAAATCGCCGGTCCAGCCGCTCTGGTCGAAATAGTCGCCATTGGCATCGCGATTGGAGAAGCTCTCGTCGACTGCTGCCACGCTCTGGTTGACCACCACGCTGGTGTCGTTGTCGATGCTCTGGTTGCCGCGTGCGTCGCGGGCGATCACACTGATCGCGTGGCTGCCGCTGCTTGCCGCGGTGGTGTTCCAGTCGAGCGTCCACGGGCCAGCCTGGGCACTCGCATTGCCGAAGCCCACGGACAAGCCGTCGACCAGGAATTCGACGCTGGCCACGCCGGTGTCGTCACTGGCGACCGCCGCGAGCTGGATGGTTCCGGAGACGCTGGCCCCGTTGCCGGGAAAGCTTAGATTGACACTGGGCGGCGTGCTGTCTTCAACACCGCCGCTGACGCTGACGCTGATCGCCGCCGAGGTGCCGATGTTGCCCGCCGCGTCGACCGCGCGAACCTGCAATTGGCGCGTACCGTTGGCGCCACTGGCGCTGTCCCAGGCGTGGCTGTAGGGCGCGCTGGCGTCGCTTGCCACCAGGGCGCCATCGATCAGGAATTCGACGCGGGCCACCCCGACGTTGTCGCTGGCGTTGGCGCTGAGGGTGACCATGCCGCTGACGCTGGCGCCGTCGGCGGGCGCAGTCAGGGTGGCCGTGGGCGGCACCGAATCGGTGTTGTCGAGTCCGAAGAACTTGCCGATGTACCAGCTCGAACACAGGTTGACATCGAGGATGTAGGCGCCCGCGGTGCCGCATTGGCGCTCGCCGGTACCGGGGTCGACCGGCGTGCCGTGGCCCATGCCGGTGATCGACCAGATTTCGATCAGGTCCGCTCCGGCTGCGTTGCGATAGACCTTGTGCGGGAATCCGCCGATGGTGTCGCTCACGTCGGGTGTCTGGTCGATGCCGTGGACGTTGGTCCATTGCTCCATCGATTCATTGGCGTTGGCCGGGCGCACCGTGGTGTCGGCGTCGCCGTGCCAGATCGACACCTTTGGCCACGGCCCGCCGTGACTGGAGGCAGCGCGCACCTTGTTGCCCCAGGTGGCCGGCGACAGATCGCTCCCCGGATTCATGCACCGAGAAGGCATTGCTGACGCCGGTTCCGCAGTTGTACGGAACCCCCGCCACGATGGCGCCGCCAGCGAAGACGTCGGGATAGGTGGCGAGCAGGACCGAGGTGAAGGCGCCGCCGGCCGACAATCCGGTCACATAGACGCGCGCCGGATCGGAAAAGTGATCGGCCTTCATGCGGTCGACCATCTGCTTGATCGACAGGGCTTCGCCGCCACCGCGGGCGATGTCGCCCGCTTCGAACCAGTTGAAGCAGCGCGAGGAATTGTTGCCGCTGGTCTGCTCGGGCAGCAGCAGCGCGAACTTCCAGCGATCCGCCAGCAGCACCCAACCGGTCTCGGCGTCATAGTTGCTGGCGCTCTGCGAGCAGCCGTGCAGCGCCACGACCAGCGGGGCGTTTGCCGGCAA
This sequence comes from Rhodanobacteraceae bacterium, assembly GCA_016717705.1. GTDB lineage: Bacteria > Pseudomonadota > Gammaproteobacteria > Xanthomonadales > SZUA-5 > JADKFD01. The sequence goes on from JADKFD010000068.1 coordinate 19,258, forward strand.
TCCGCTCGGGACGTACTTGTACATGGTCAGGGCGCCGGGATTGGTCCCAAACCCGGTCACCTGCGTCAGCGACTGCGCCTGCGCGCTGCCGAACCACATCCCCAAAAGCAACAATCCACCGCGCACGACGTGCTTCATGGCCAGCCCCTCCCCAGGGTGCAGCGACGTTGACGTCGGGGAGTAGTGGACACCCGCACGTCCGCCGGAAACATCGTACAAAGGGGCAGATTGGAGCTGCGGGTGCAGGTCACGTTGGCCGCTTAGCCCGACTTCGCCGATTCGACCTCATTTCTAGCGATTTTCGCGCGAACGCCGCTTGTAAGTGATTGATCTGCAATGCACGCGCGGCTGGGTTTTCGCGGGAAGTGGCTGTAGTGAAGACCTTGCTTGTGGTCTTTCGCTGGTGCTCGCGGATAATGGGGCTCCATGTTTCTGCGCGCGACCACTCGCAAGAAGGATGGCAAGGTCCACCGGTACTGGAGCATCGTCGAGAACCGGCGGCTCACCGGTGGCCGGGTGCTGCAGCGACATGTGCTGTATCTGGGCGAGATCAACGATCGGCAGAACGTGCCTGGCGGCGGTCGATTGGAAGTGCTCGACGATGCCGGCGGCGGCAGACGCTTTCGCTTTTTGCCGATGCATCCAGCGCCGCTGATCTGGGCGACGCGCGAGTGGTGCGCCTGCAGTTGGCGCAGTTGCGCTTGTGCAAGCCACGGCAATGGGGCGCTGTCTGGCTGGCCTGGCACTTGTGGGAGCAACTCGGGTTGGACGGTTTCTGGGCTGCGCTGCTTCCACCCAGTCGCAAGGGGACGCGCTGGCTGCAGGTTTTGTTCGTGCTGGTGGCCTATCGGCTGATCGCGCCAGGCAGCGAGTGGCGCTTGCACCGGCATTGGTACGAGCACACCGCCTTGGGCGATCTGTTGGGTGCCGACGCGGGTGTGGCCGATCCGCACAAGCTGTACGCCTGTCATGATCGATTGCTGCGCCACAAGCAGGCCCTGTTCACGCATCTGACGACGCGTTGGCGCGATCTGTTTGGGGTGAATTTCGAGGTGCTGTTGTACGACCTGACGAGCACCTACTTCGAGAGCGACCCACCGGACGACGACAACGACAAGCGTCGCTATGGCTATTCGCGCGACCATCGCAGCGACTGCGTGCAGGTGGTGATCGCACTGATCGTGACCCCGGAAGGCCTGCCGTTGGCCTACGAGGTGCTGCCGGGCAACACGCGCGACAGCAGCACGCTGCGCGGCTTCCTGGATCGCATCGAACACCAGTACGGCAAGGCCAAGCGCACCTGGGTGATGGACCGCGGCATCCCCACCGAGGACGTCCTGGCACAGATGCGCGCCAGCGATCCGCCGGTCAGCTATCTGGTCGGTACACCCAAAGGTCGATTGACCCAGCTTGAGCGCGATCTGGTCGTGCAACCCTGGCAGAGCGCTCGCGAAGGGGTGAAGGTCAAACTGCTGCCACGCGCGGGCGAGGCCTATGTGTATGCCCAGAGCGCAGACCGCATCGGCAAGGAACGCAGCATGCGCATGCGTCAGATGAAGCGACTTCTGGCGCGGCTGAAGCAATTGATGGACATGACCCTCAGCAACCACGAACTACTGATGAAGCTTGGTGCCGCGCGCGGTAAATACCCAGCGGCCTGGCGCTTGTTCGAGGTGACCGTCGAGGCCAAGGCCACCACGTTCAGCTATCGCCTGCGGCGCGACAAGCTGCGCCAGGTGCACCGTCGCGAGGGCCGCTATCTGCTGCGCACCAATCTCACCGACACCGATCCGGCGCAATTGTGGAATCACTACCTGCAACTGGTGCAGGTCGAGGAAGCGTTCAAGAATCTAAAAGGCGACCTGGCCATCCGCCCGATCTATCACCAGCGTCAGGACCGCATCGAAGCTCACATCTTCATCGCCTTCCTGGCCTACTGCGTGCAGGTCACTCTGAGCAATCAACTGCGTGAAAAGGCACCGGGGCTGACCGCGCGCAGCGTGCTGGAGAAGTTCGCCGCGGTGCAAATGATCGATGTCCACATACCAACCACCGATGGCCGCGAAGTGGTCCTGACCCGATACACCCAGCCAGAGCGCGACCTGCAACTCCTGTTGCATCAGCTGCAACTGCAGTTCCCCGAGCAGCCACCACCCAGAATTAGCGCCCACCAAGCTGTGACCGCCACCATCGTGTAGTGCAGACTTGCCTGATCGAGATGCGTTCGATCAACCACTTAGACTTGCACGAGGGGCCGAATCGGCGAAGTCGGGTTAGCGGCGTACGCGACACAGCCGCGAGTCACGTAGTCTGCTGCGCAGACAACGTGACCTACTTTCAGGGACTTACGGGATGTTCGGTGAGAGCCAATGTACGTGGCGCCCGCGGAGTTCGGCGCAACGACGGTCGCGACGTGCACGTCGCTCCTGCCGCGACCGCCTCAATAGACGCGGCAGAACACTGACTTGAGGTAGCGCGACTCCTGCACATGCGCCAGCCACGGATGGTCGGCACCGGCGCCGCGGACTTCCAGAATCTGCACGGTGCGGTTGGCGTAGAAGGCCGCGCGCCGGATCATGTCGAGGAACTGCTCTTCGCTGACCAACCCGGTGCAGGAACAGGTCAGCAGGATGCCGCCGGGCTTGACCACGCCGAGCGCCAGCTTGTTCATATCCAGGTATTTCTTCAGCGCCGGGATCACCTGCTCGCGGTCGCGCGTCATCTTGGCGGGATCGAGGATGACGGTGTCGAACTGCTCGCCATTGTTGGCGGCATCGCGCAGCCAGGGAAACAGGTCGGCGTGCACGAAGCGCACGGCTTGCTTGTTGAGGCGTGCGTTGTGCTTTGCCAGTTCCAGTACTTCTTCGTCGAGGTCGACACCGATGACTTCGCTGGCGCCAGCCGCCTTCGCGTAGATCGCGAAGCCGCCGGAATTGCAGCACAGATCGAGCACCCGTTTGCCTGCCGAATAGTCGCCGAGGCGCTTGCGGTTATCGCGCTGGTCGGCGAAGAAGCCGGTCTTGTGCTTCTGGCCCGGCGCGACCTTGAAACTGAGGCCGTGCTCGCTGATCGTGGTCGGTGGCGGTGGCGCCGGTACCGAGCAGTCGAAGCTCTCCTGCTTGGCGACGTGCTCTTCGGCGAACCAGTAGAACTGATGATCGGTGTAGATCTCGGCGAGTGCGCGGCGGATGACATCGCGCTGTTTCCACATACCGGCGGAGAAGTACTCGATGACCAGCGTGTCGGCGAAGCGATCGACGATCAGACCGCTGAGATCATCGCCTTCGGAATGGATGACGCGATAGGCGTTGGTGACGTCATCGAGCTTGAGGATGTCGCGGCGCAGTTCCAGCGCACGCGCGATCCGTCCGCGGAAGAAATCGGCGTCGATGGTCTCGTCGAAGCGCTCGGTCAATACGCGCAGCGCGATTCGCGAGTGGCCGTTGTAGAAACCGCGGCCGACCCATTCGCCGGTGCGGTCCTCGATATCGACGACGCTGCCCGGACGCGGTTTCGGGTCGGGCTTCTCGACCATTTTCTGGAAGATCCAGGGATGGTTCGAG
>JADKFD010000069.1 GCA_016717705.1 Rhodanobacteraceae bacterium
GCGATCAGAAACATCGCGCGCGAGCGCGCTCCGACATCTGCCGTGAAGCCCCTCGGCTAAGCTTGCAGGAGGGCGCTTGCGCTGCGATGCTCTATGTTGCGCCTCAGCTCCAGACACATTCTTTTGCACTCTTCGCTGTCCAGTCTCAGCAGGTGAGACTGGCGGGGGCGTCAAATGCCTTCCGTGCCGAGTGGACGACTGGCCGGCGATGGCGCCGGTCGGATATCAGCAATGACATGGAGAATGAAACGATGAGCAAGAATCTCGCTACCCTGAACCTTTCCGATGCGGAAGTGACGGCCATTGATGCCACGATTGCGCAGCTGGAACAGCAGTTGTCGGGTCTGGTGGCCTTGAGCAACACGGACAAGCGCCGTGCGGCCAAGCTCGGTGAGAAGTCCGAGTATTTCTGTCGCGAAACGCTGCGGATGCTGACGGAGAACCCGCAGCTGGTTCCGCCGAATCTGGATGTCGCCGAGGCTTTGGCCGATCTCAAGGCCCGTGACACGCTGCGTCCGCGCTTGATGCGGCTGACGCGTCTGTTGCAGCGTGGCAACGACACCGATTTTGCGCTGGGCAGCGATGCGATGGCAGTCGCCACGCGTGGCTACAGTCTGGTCAAGATGGTCAGCGATCGCGAAGGCCTGACCGAGATTCACCGTGACCTCGGTTCGCGTTTCAGCAAGTCCCGGCGGGTGGTGCCGGAAGAGAAGAAGGCGGCGTAGGGCCGCTTTCCCCTGGAACGAAAGGGCCGCCGCAGGGCGGCTTTTTTGTGCGCGTGATCTGGAGGGATGGCCGCAAGGCGCGCCGTTGCCGGATACGCGGCAGCACCGTTGCTGGTGTGTGAGCGGATTTACTCCGCGAAAGCTCTCGCGGAGTCAATCCGCTCCCACATGTAGATCAAAGGCTGGTGGTCCGGACGTAGGTCAGGTTGGCCGCGTTGCGGCCTGCCTGACATCGCGAGCCCCGTGTCACGTAGGCCAAAGAGCGGCCAACGTGACCTACGTTCGAGGTAGCCCCGTGTCACGCAGGTTTGCTGGACACCCAAGCCAAGCGCCAAAGCGATCAGGAGCATCGCGCGCAAGCGCGCTCCTACAAGCTTGTCGAGGGTTCACGGCGAAATTTGGCTGGCTTGCGATGGATGCAGGGGCCATCTTGGCCGTGCTTTTTGGCCTGGGTGTCATTGGTCCGCACCGCTTGTCACCTGTCACGGAACCGCGAGCACAAGTTCGCCGTGCGTCGCCACCAATCCGCGGTCGAGCGTGATCAGTTGCATGCCATGCATGTTCGCGAGTGCGACCAGATACGCATCGGTCACCTGGTTGTGACCGATGATTCCGTCCCAACCTATCGTTGCTGGCTGAGGACCTTCTTTCAGGAACGTCGAGCGCTGCGCCAGACTCTTCAGGAAAGCCATGGCAACGCCACGTCCGCCGACCGGCTGTACTCGCAGCGCCCAACGGAGGATCGCCAGCTCGGTGATGGCACAGGTCGCGAGGTCACCCGTGAAGGCCGCCAACCACGCAGAGCAGCGATCATGGTGGACATGATTTGCATCAAACAACGCAATCAGCACACTCGCATCCAGGAGCGTTTCGTGCCTTGGGACGCACTCAATGTTCCTCTGAAAGGAACTGACGCACCTCGTCGACTGAAACGGCGAGTGCTGCGAATGGTCGGCAGACCGGTCAGCGGGTTCAGGCTGAGCGGACCGACGCTGGATTTCTGACGCAAACCACCGCGCGCCAGATTCAGGATCAACTGGCTCACGGTCACTCCCTGGGCGCGCGCCAGGGACTTGAACAAGGCGAGATCAGATTCTGGCAAGTCAACGGTTGTTCGCATTTCGATTCTGGATGTATTGATGCGATTTGTGCACTTCGCATCATAACATTTCATGGCAATCGAACACTGTCAGAACTTCGCCGCCATTGCGCCCGCCGATGTGGGCCAGAGGACCGACAATTGATCAGACTGCGAAGGCGATTCGACGGGCCTGATCTGATGATCCATGCACACGCTTTGCGCTCATTGAAGCGCACCCCGGGCTTCACCATCGCGGTGATCCTCACCTTGCTGCTGGGCTTGGGCGCGGTCGGGTCGATGTTCACCATCGTCTACGGCGTGCTGCTGGCCCCGCTGCCTTACGCGCAGCCGGATCGGCTGGTCAGCATCGGTCTGTACGGGGCGGAGCAGCGCCGGATCGGACAGCCGCCGGCCGTCTTCACCACATACCGCCAGTTCGCGAGCAGCCTGACCGAGATCGGCTACTACCGAACCGGCAGCACCAACGTCTCGATGGGCGACGACAGCGCCGCCGAAAGCATCGGCGCGACCTGGGTGACGGCATCGATGTTCAGGGTGCTGCAAGCCCAGCCATTGCTTGGACGCTCCTTCAGCGCCGACGAGGAGTTCGCGAGGGTCCGAATGCGGTCATCCTGAGCGAGTCCGAGTGGCGTAGCCGCTACAACGCGGCGACCGACATCCTCGGCAAGACCCTGATCGTCAACAATGCGCAGCGCCAGATCGTCGGCGTCATGCCGGAAGCGTTTTCCTTCCCGACGCCCGCCACGCGGGTGTGGCTGCCGGTGAAGCTCACCGACAGCGGAACGGTGGAGGACTTCTCCTACACCGGCGTGGCGCGCCTGGCGCCGGGAGCCACGATAAGCCAAGTGCAATCCGAACTCGCGGCAGCGCTGCCGCGAATGGCCGGTTGTTCCCGCGTCTGCAATCGGGTGGATCGACTACGGCCTGGATCGACGAGGCGAAGCTCAGGCCGGTCGTGCTGCCGCTGCCTGACGAGTTCACTGGCGACATAGCGCGCACCCTATGGATGCTCGCGGCGGCGGCCGGGCTGGTGCTGCTGGTCGCCTGGGCGAATGTGGTCAATCTGATGCTGATCCGCGCCGATGGGCGCCAGCTGGAGCTTGCCGTCCGCGAAGCCCTGGGTGCGGGCCGCTGGCGCCTTGCCAGCCATTTTCTCGGCGAATCGGTGGTGCCCAGGGCGATCGCCGGAGTCCTGGCGCTACTGCTATCGCACGCTGCGGTCAGGGCGCTCGTGGCCTTCGGACCGGCGGATATACCGCGGCTCGCGGAGCTGGGTGTAGGGCCGACAACCGTGGGCTTCATGGCCCTGGTGATGATCGCGGGGGTGATCATCTGTGCCAGCGTGCCGACGCTGCGCGTCGCAGGTGAGGCCTTTCGCGTTGCGCGCAGTGGCCTGTCGAGCAGACTGCATGACGGCGGGCGGGCGGCGTCGACGGGAAAGTCGCGGCAGCGCTTGCGGGCGAGCATCACGGTCCTGCAGATCGCCATGGCGCTCACCGTCACGGTCGGATCGGCGTTGCTGCTGCGTACCGCGCATCGTTTGTCCGAGGTGCATCCGGGCTTTGATTCCGATGACGTGACGACTTTGCGCATCCTGCTGCCGTACGCGCGCTATGGCGGTGCCGAGAATGTCGCGTTTTTTGCTCGATTGACCGACATGGCGGGCCAGCTGCCGTCCGTTCGCGCCGCCGGCCTGACCGGAAAATTGCCGCTCGGTGCGGGCTGGACCGGGCAGCAGACCTTCCTGGTCGAGGGTGGCGGAGCAACGCCGTCGCTGCCGGTCAGCGTCGTCGGCAATGGTTATTTCGCGGCGATGCGGATTCCCGTGCTCGCGGGCCGCGACTTTCGGCCGCTCGACCAAGCGCAAAGCAGCGACATCATCATCGGTCAGCGCGCCGCCGCGACCTTGTTTGGCGACCCCAATGGCCTTGCTGCGGTCGGCAAGCGCTTGACACTCGCGCCGGATGGACCGAGCTACACCATCGTCGGCGTCGTCGGCGATGTGCGCTACCAGGACCTGAGCATGGCGCCGGAGGCATTGATCTACCGGCCGCGTCATGCCGACCGACCCGAAGTGTGGAGCCGGAGCCGCGCCCTTCGATGGTGCTGGTCGTCAGGTCGGGCGGACCGCCGGGCACGCTGGTGTCCGCGGTCCGCAAGATCGTGCGCGAACTCGACCCGACGTTGCCGTCTTCGACGTGGCGACGATGAACGACGTGGTGCGCGCGTCGACGGCGCGACTTTCACTGACGCTGGTGCTGATGGCAGTCGCTGCGGCCATCACGTTGCTGCTGGGCATGATCGGCCTCTACGGCGTGATGGCCTACCTGGTCGCGCTGCGCACCCGCGAGTTCGGCGTGCGCGTGGCCCCTCGGTGCAGACCGGCGGCAGATCGCCCGCTGGGTGGCGCTGCGCGCGCTGGCGCTGACCGCCGGCGGCATCGCGGCTGGCTTTGTTCTCTATTACGCGCTGGCGGCGCCGTTCCTGCGGGCTTTCCTCTATGGCGTCACGCCCACCGATCCCGGGACGCTGGTCGGCGCCACTGTGGTACTCGTCGGCACCGCGGCTCTCGCCAGTTGGCTCCCTGCACGGCGCGCCGCGCGCGTCGATCCGGCATTGGCGCTGCGGGCGGAGTGAGCGGCGGGTAGCCGTTTCCCGATCCTGAATCGATCGGTATCCACGCGGCGGCAGATCCTCGACCCAGCGGTTGTAGCGCGAGCGCATTGACGGTTGACAATCGTGATCATGGTCTGCTGCGCCTTGATTCGTTTGCATGCGCGCTGGCTCACCGATATCCCAACTCCTGCTTGCGCAGCGCGCTCCGGGACGGTCAGCAATGGCGCGCGTTGGGCAGCCCCGAGGCGCGCGGCGCTATTGGAAGCTTGTCCGCACTGCGCGCTACTGCGGCGGCGCCACGTCGCGTGTCTGGCCGCCATGATTGCGGTCGGACATGCTGCAGCCCCAGTCGCCGAAACTTGTCTTCCAGCACACCCCCGCGGCTTTCGGATGCGCGTAGGTGTAGCAGTTGGCGCCGAGGTTGGATCCACTCGCGCTCGAGTAGGCCGGGCTGCACTGATAGAGCAGGTAGCTGCCGCGGATATCGAAGATCGGCTGCGTCGGATCGACGTCGCTGATCGGGGCCTGTCGGTCATAGGCGCGACCGCGCGGGGCGACTTGCAGTTCAAGATCCTCCAGCAGGTACAGGCTCGGGCCGCCGCCTTCGATTTCCATCGTGCGCTTGAGGTATTGCGATGCCTGCTCGACAGATGGCGCGCCGCTGGCTGGATCGCTGGTATCGGCGCAGCGGGTCGGCTCGCGGCTGCCGTATTTCGCGCCAAGCGATTCAGCCTGGGCTGCGGCGGCAAGACTGGTCAGCGCGAGGGCGCAAAGGCCAAGGAGGGAACAAACTGCCGGGCGTTGGATGCGCATGAGATCTGGCCTGGTGAAGGTGGGCTTCTGTCGTATTGACGCCAGGATCCGGACGGCGCAAAGCTCGGTGCGGCCAGCGGGGGAACTGGCCGCATGCTGCTCCGCATGGTAACAGTGTGGGGCGTTCGGTCTGGCAACTGCGTGGTCGGCGTCGGGCGCCGACCAGGGCTGTCGCCCGACATGATTGATTTGCAGGTCACGTTGGCCGGAGGCCTGCGTGACATCGGCAAGCTAGTCACGTAGCCCTGCGGGCAAAGTGACCTGCATCCTGCGCTTCATTGCGCGAGCAAGCGCACCGTCAAGCGAGAGCTTGCGCGGGATAAACCCGCTCCCACCAATGCAGCGCCGGGGCTCCTCACTCGAAGCCGTCGGCAAAGATCCCTTCGCTGCGCGATCCGACTTCGGTGGAGCCGATGTCGCAGCCACCGCCGAAAGGTCGTACGTAGTTGCGCTGATCGATGGCCAGACAGAAGGTCGCGTTGGCATTGTTGATCGCCGGGCTCGCAGGTGCGGGTTCATAGGTGTTGGTCGGCCCGCCGTGGTCGGCCAGACTGCCGAGTGCCAGCGTGCCGCTGCTGACGTTGAGCTGATTGTTCGCCGCAGCCAGATCGCAGCTGTCCCCTGGACTTTCGATGTTGCCGAGATTGACATCGATGGCCGCGGCTTCCAGCGCGCAGCTGCCGCTGAGGATGCTGTTGAACAGGTTCAGGACCAGGCCGGATTCACCGGCGTCGCCGCCGATGAGCGAGCCGATGATGCCCACCGGGGCAGTTGCCGGTCGCACCATGGTGACGTGGCGCAGGATCACGCTGGTGATAGCGGCATCCGAACGGTAGCCGAATGCCGCCCCGCGCGCGCCCGCGCCGGCTGCAGCGACGGTGAAGCTGTTGCCGGAAAAGGTGCTGTTGCGGATCAGCATCTGCGCCCCGGTTTCGACCAGCACGGCGCCGCCGACGCTGCCGCTGCCGCTGTTGCGATCGAAGGTGCTGCCGTCGATGACCCAGTTTGAGCCGGCTTGCGCGTGGATCGCTCCCGGGCCGCCGCCGGAAACACTGCTGGTATTGCTGCGGAATTCACTGTTCAGTACGCTCACTGGCGCCGGCCTGTTGACGCGCAGTGGTCCCGCGTTGTCGACAAAGCTGAGTGCATCGATGCTGACCTGGCTCGGGGCCGCCGCTGCAAACAACAGTCCGATATCGGTTTGCGTGATGGTGGAATCGATCACGCTGAACGCGCCAGTGGTCTGCATGACCACGCCGGAGCCGTCCGCGGCCAGGCTGACGTCGACGATCACACGCGTCAGCTCGACGCGGGTCCGCTGCATCGTCGCCATCGCCAACCTGCAGACGCAGCAGGCTGCTGTCGCTGATGCGGCATAGCGCCACCCTGCCGCAGGTGGTAGGCGCGGATCTCGCTGCGACGTATCTCAGGCTGCCGCTGCCGTTGGTCAGGAGTCCGCCCAGATCTGGCTGTCGCTGTTGGGAACGATGACCTGATCCAGCGTGGTCAGGGCGTTGCGCGAGAAGGTCAATGCATGCACCCCGTGGGCCTGCAGCGACATGTTGGCCAGCAATACGGTGGGGAACCCGTGACGTTGAACAGCGGCTGCGCGCCATCGCCGTCGATGATCGTTGGCGTCGTCGTTGATCCGCGCAACTGGACTGGATTGCTGATCGCCAGGGTGCCGCGGGTCAGGACGAAGGTACCGCTCGGCAGCTGGATCACGTCGCTGTCGCCATTGGCATTGGCGGCGAGCACCGCTTCGCGCAGGGAGCAGTCGCCGACCTGGCAACCGTTGGGGAGTGGGTCGTCGACGCGGGTGACGGCAAACGTCGTCGCCCCTGCGCCGGGTGGGCAGGCGCACAGCACGATCGAAATCAGGGCTCGGATACGGCTCATGGTGGGCTCCGGTCGCGCTTTGCGGGTACGGACGGGCCACAGGCCGGCCCAGGGGCAGCGAGTGCGCGTGCAAACTCGGGCCTTGGACTCAGCTACGCAAAAACTGCAGGGACCGGGCCAGGTGCCCGGTCAGAGTTGTGACGGCATCGATGTTGCGGCTCAGAGACCCTTCGAACAAGTTCTGCGGTCGCAGAAGCTGTTCAAGGGCCCAATGCTGCGACTGCGAGGCGCGGCGCCCCGCGCCCGGTCAGGAAGCAAACCTGCTACGGACAGGTCAGGCCGGGGCCGCGCGAAAGGGCCCTCTCCAGCCGGATCATGCCGGCGGCCCTGGCCCGCCACTGCCGGGGTATAGATCAGATCCATCTGATTGCAGTTGCGAAATCCGCAGCGTCACCGTGCCCCACGGGTCACGAATGACGTTTGCCGGGTTGAAGGCGGCGCCGAAGCGTGCGCCACGCGTGGTCACCACCGGGAAGGTCAGATCCGCCGTGACGACGTCCGTGATGGCGCGATTTCCGCCGCCAACCAGATACACCGGATTGCCATTCGGGTCGTAGGTGTACCAGCTGAAGAACAGGAACACATCCTGCGAACTGGGCGCCGGGTGGTCGCCGATATCCAGCAGCACGCCTTCGCCGTCGCGCAACGGGTTCCACCAGATGCCGTTGAAAGCGGCGTCGAGGTTGGTCGTGCCGGTCACTTTCGCTGGCGCCAGCACCAGTTTGGTACTGCCATAAGTAAATACCCGTGCGGCCAGGCGTACAGAATAGCTGGTGCCCGCCGTGGCGTCGAAAATCACCTCCGATTCCAGATCGCCTCCGGTAAATTCGATATCGTCGTTGACCGCTACCGGGCTGAGGCTGCCCAAGCTTGCCCCGGTGTAGATCTCGATATGCGAATCAAACTGACTGTCGAGCGTTCGAGCCCGCAGGCGTTCGCTGCGCGGGGCAGTGAATCGATACCATAGACTGCGCTGGCCCGCACCGGGTTCTCCCGCTTCCGCCGTGGCCGCCTGATTGAATGCGACGGTGGTTGTGCCAGCCTCACCCAAAGTCAACGCGACGGCAGCGGCAAAGTTGTCCCCCGCTGGTAATGCCAGCATGATCGGCATACTGATGGTCTGCCACGCCAGGTTATAGTTTCCGCCGGCGCCAAGATATCCGTCGATCGCCAGCCAATATGTGCCGGATTGAATGCTGACGTCGATTTCGCTCCACAACACCGCGCCGCTTGCGTCGTCGTTGCCGGCAACCAGGCGCGCCTCGCTGATATTGGCGCCGCGATAAAGCGCCAGTGTCGTATCGTAATTGGAGCCTTCTGTTTTTGCATTGATGCGCAAGTCCGTCAGCGTAATCAATCTGAACCAGACGCTTTTGCCGTAAGCAGGAACTGACGCCGGCCTCGCCCGTTTGGGCGGTTGCTGCACTGGTATTTCCTGAAGTGATGCCGCCGGCTGGCGAGATATCTGCGGGACTATTGAACGGGTCATTCGCCTGAGCGTACGCGAAAAAGGACGCGCCGCATAACAACAGCATGAGAACAATACGCATGACTACTGCTCCTTGATCCGAAAGAAATGGAACCGAAGCTGCGGCGCAAGTACACACCTTGATTTGATGTTACGCCGCACACGCGTGCTGTATCAAGTCAACTTTTTCAGCGCACCCTTCTTGAATTTGACATTAGTCAAATAAATGGTCAACGCAATCGCGAGTGATTTTATTAGAATCGCCAATAATTGACTGACGAATATTGGCGATACCCTTGCGCCATTCACCGGGCATGCGGCCTGGGGACCCTCTGAACTTGTTCAAAGACACCCCCGGCGCTGACTCAGAAGAACTTCTCGCGCGGCATGCGCCGCAACTGGGTGAACGCGGAGAACTCCCACGGGCGCAGGCCGATGAACAGGCTGACACCGTGGCGTTCGGCGGTGGGCAGCGCCAGATCCTGGGCGACCAGTTCGTCGAGCAGACGCGTCAGTCCTTCCATCGCCTCGTGCAGGCGCAGTGTCGATGATCGCGACAGCATGCCGCCGACAAGTGCAGCTGGTCACCCGGCTGGTCGAAGCGCGTGTCGAGGAACTCCGGCAACACCTGGGTGGCGAAGTAGCGCTGGATCGGCCCGTCGCGGCGCCAGGTGAAATTGCGCGCGACGCGCAGCTTGATGCGATCGAAGGGCAGCAGTTCGATCAGGCCCAGGCGCTCCAGGCGGATCAGCAAGCGCGTCAGCTCCGGCTTGGTGAAGTTGAAGGTCGCCAGGATGTCCGCCTCTGACCAGCGGTTCAGCGTCAGGAAGGCAGTCAGCAGCAGGGCCGGATTGGCCAGCAGTTCACGCTCCTGCTCCGGCGCCAGTTCGGTGACCCGTGCCTCGGCCTCGCTGCTCATGGCGACGACGTCGGCGATGTCCACACCCAGCCAGTCGCACAGTTGCTCCAGGCGTTCGAGCGACAGCTCGGCGCGCGAGAACAGGCGTTTGACGCTGGCTTCGCTGAGGCCGAGCACCGCCGCCGCCCCGGCATAGGTGTGCCCGCGGGCGCGCAGCAATCGCTTCAGCGACAGATGGATGGCTTTGGTCTGTTTCATCGTTGGTATTGCCTGATGCTCCGATACAGTCCGCATTTTGCACTTTCTGCTTTCAGAGTTGCGCATTTTGATCCACCGGCCTTAAGTTCGCCGCATCGAGACAGACACGGAGCAGGCATGAATGCAGTCGCGGTGGTGGCCGGTGTGGCGATCTTGATGATCGCAGTCGAGCAGGTGCGGCCCGGCGTGCAGCAGCCCAGGGTGGCCGGCTGGTGGGCGCGCCTTTGCGTGCTCAATGTGGCGCAGATGCATCGTCTACCTGGGCGCTGCCAGTTGGGACCAGTGGTTGCCGCAATGGCGATTGTTCGATGCGCGTGCGCTGGGAACCGCCGCCGGAGCCGCCATCGGCTACCTGGTCATCACCTTCGTGTTCTATTGGTGGCACCGCGCGTCACCAGATTCCGCTGCTGTGGCGCTACCTGCACCGGGTACACCACAGCCCGGCGCGCATCGAGGTGCTCACCAGCTTCTACAAGCACCCGCTGGAGATTCTCCTCAATGGCGTGCTGATGAGCAGCATCCTGTACGTTTTGTCGGTGTCGACGCAGCGACTGCTGCAGTGGTGACCGCGATCACCGGTGTCGCCGAGTTGTTCTATCACTGGAATGTGCGCACGCCGCATTGGCTCGGCTACTGCTTCCAGCGGCCCGAGAGCCATCGCCGCCACCATGAACGTGGCTGGCACCGCGCCAACTATTCGGATCTGCCGATCTGGGATCTGCTGTTTGGCACCTTCGACAATCCGCGGCAGACACCCCGAGCATTGCGGCTTCGTCGCAGCGCAGGAGTGCGCGCTAGGCGTTGCTGATCAGACGCAAGCCGCGACTGGAGCGCCCGGCGAGCTTGTCGTGTTCATCCTTTCTCATCGCCACCGGCTTTCCGCTGGGATGCTCCGGTGATCTGCTCGGCCTGCAGTCGCTGCGTGGGTTTGGCGCAGCCACCCATTTGGCACTGGCGATGAAGGTGTTCACCCGCTCATCAGGGGCTACGGACGCATGCGCGCGCTTCTACACTCGGTTGGCGCGATGGCTGGACGCGGTCGAACAGGGCTGACGCTGGCGCTCTACCGCATGTCGATGGGCCCCACAACCGGGCGCAACGTCATGTCGCGGCGCTCGCCTATGGTCCGCTGCTGCGCCGACGCGCGTCGGACGTGCGCTGCAGGCGAGCGTCATGCACTACGCCTTCTTGCCGGCCGGCGAGCATGCGCGCGGATCCTGCGATTCCGCCCGACGCCACGCGCTTGCACGTGCGTGTGGCACCGGTGCGGACCTGCGTCCGGAGCTCGACTACAGCTGGGAGATCGACTGTGAGCAGTGACGGTTGGGCGGTGGCCAGTACAGCCCGTACCGAGCTGCACTCGGGGCCTTCCTGTGCCTGCACTTTCTGCAGTTGTTGCCATGGGCCGCGGCCGAGGTGTTCGCCGCTGGCGGCGTGCTCGAAAAGTGCCGACTTGAGGCCGTACATCGGGCGTGCTGCCCGAATCCGCTGGCGCGCTGGGACCTCGATAACCGTGGTGACGGCGCTGTTGGTCGCCGGTGCCGTGTGCGGTGTGGCACTCCGATCGGTTACCCGGGATCGCGTGAGCGCGCTGTGAGCGGCGCTGATCCTCGCCTGGCTGGGCCAGCTTGCAACCCGCTGATCGCCAATCCTGAGCCTGCCCATTGCTCGGCTGGCTGCTCGTGCTGCACGCTTTCGTTCCGCCGCGCGGCCTGCCGGGTCGCGCTCGCGCGCGTCCACGGCGGCGCCGATCCGAACTGGCGCCTGGCCGCGGCATCTGCACCTGGCCCGCCTGGGTCATGCTGGCGTTGAGCTACAGCTACTCGGCTACACCAAGCTGCTGAGTCCGTCCTGGCTGGCGGGCGACACCATCGCGCTGGTGCTGGAGAACCGCTGGCTCCGCGACCACCTGCTGCAGCGCGCTACTGGCGCTGCCGCCGCTGTGAACGCAACGGCCTGTAACCTGGGGCGTGCTGGTGGTCAGGTACTGCTGTCCGCACCGCTGGCGCTGCCGCGCGCGCTGCGGCCGGTTGTGGCTGACTTCATGCTGTTGGTGCAGTTCGGTTTCCCGATCTTCCTCGACTTTGCCGATCTGACCACGCCGATGTTGCTGGTGCATCTGCTGACGTTTGATCCGCGCTGGATCACGCTGGCGTGCCGACCGGTCCGCTGCTGGTGCTGTTCGATGGCGGCTGCGCTTTCTGCCACGCCTCGGTACGCCTGGCAGCGATGGAGGATCAGCGACAGTTGCTGCTTTGCGCCGCTTGGGCGGCAGCACCGCTGCAACGGCGTTGGCGACGCGTCGGCAGGACTGGCAGGGCGACCAGCATCGTCGTGGTCGACGGGCAGCGCCTCTGGTGAAATCGCGCGCAGTGGTGGTCATTCGCCGAGCGCCTGGGTGGACCCTGGTGGCTTTCCTTTGACAGGCCCTTGCGCCTGGCCGCGCGGATTGGCGGATCTGGGCTAGACGGCGTCGAGCGTGTTCGCTATCGACTTTGCCGGGCGTGTTTCCATTTGGCTGTCCGCGGCTGCCGCCCGCCATCGTGTCGCGACTGCTGCCGTGAAGACCAGGCCAATCAGGCGCGACCGTGCGCCTTGAGGTCGGCGAATGCCTCGTCGGTGAACAGGCGTGAACGCACCAGAAAGCGCAAGCCGTGGCCGTTTTCCAGCGAGAACATGCCACCGCGGCCAGCGACGACATCGATGATCAGCTGCGTGTGCTTCCAGTATTCGAACTGCGGCGCGCTGATGTAAAACGGCGCGCCGCCGATTTCGCCGAGCTGGACATCGCGGTCGCCGACGATGAATTCGTTTTGCGGATAGCACATCGGCGACGAGCCATCGCAACAGCCGCCGGATTGGTGGAACAGGACGGGTCCATGCATCTCGCGCAGGCGGTCGATCAACTGCAGCGCGGTTTCGGTGGCGAGAACTTGCAGTGGTGGATTGGACATGGGAACTCCGGTTTCTGTCAGCCCGTGCGAATGTAGGCCGTTGTGCCGCGCAGCGGCTCAGCGGCGGTTCGAGAGTGCCCTAGAGCGCCGGTGAGCACGTTGAAGCCGTGCACACCGGCCTACTACTGATCGAACGTAGGCCGTTGTGCCGCGCAGCGGCTCAGCGGCGCTTCGAGAGAGCCCAAGAGCGCCGGTGAGCACGATGAAGCCCGCCAGCGCTTCGAGCCCAAGAGGCCGGTGAGCACGCGAAGCCTCACGGCGCTGTCGAATGAGGCTGCCGCAGGCGCCGGTGAAGGCACGTTGAAGCCGTGCACACCGGCCTACGACTGATCGAATGTAGGCCGTTGTGCCGCGCAGCGGCTCAGCGGCGCTTCGAGAGCTGCCGCATAGCGCCGGTGAGCACGATGAAGCCGTGCACACCGGCCTACGACTGATCGAATGTAGGCCGTTGTGCCGCGCAGCGGCTCAGCGGCGCTTCGAGGAGCCCGAGAGCGCCGGTGAGCAATGAAGCCGCACCGGCCTACGCGCGAAGCCGTTCGCCGGCGCCGGTGCGCACGACCTGAAGCCGTGCACACGGCCTACGACTGATCGAACGTAGGCCGTTGTCCGCGCAGCCTCAGCGGGCTTGAGGAAGAGCGCCGAGCACGTTGAGCGTGCCCCTCGACGCGGCCGGGGGCGCCGCGCAGCGGTGAAGCCGTGCACACCGGCCTACGATTGCGACTCAGAAGAAGCCCAGCGCCTTCGGCGAGTAGCTGACCAGCAGGTTCTTCGTCTGCTGGTAGTGGTCGAGCATCATCCAGCCGGCTGCCATCGCGACTCCAGACGCCGGCGCCCAGGCCGTAGAGCGTGTCGTTGGCGATGGCCAGCGCCTCGGCCTCGTCCTTGAAGGTGGTCACCGACACCACCGGGCCGAAGATCTCCTCCTGGAAGACGCGCATCTTGTTGTGGCCCTTGAACACCGTCGGCTTGACGTAGAAGCCGCCGGCAAATGCGCCATCCAGTTGATTGCGCTCACCACCGATCAGCACCTGCGCACCTTCCTGGCGGCCGATGTAGAAATAGCTCAGGATCTTATCCATCTGCTCGCTGGAAGCCTGCGCGCCGACCATGGTGGCCGGATCCAGCGGATCGCCCTGCATGATCGCGGCAATGCGGCGATCACCCGTTCCATGAACGGTCGTAGATCGACTCCTGGATCAGCGCGCGCGACGGGCAGGTGCACACCTCGCCCTGGTTGAAGGCGAACAGCACGAGGCCCTCGACCGCCTTGTCGAGGAACTCGTCGTCCGCCGCCATCACGTCGGCGAAGAAGATGTTGGGCGACTTGCCGCCGAGTTCCAGCGTGACCGGGATCAGGTTCTGGCTGGCGTACTGCATGATCAGCCGGCCGGTGGTGGTCTCGCCGGTGAAGGCGATCTTGGCGATGCGCGGGCTCGACGCGAGCGGCTTGCCGGCCTCCAGCCCGAAGCCGTTGACGATATTGAGCACGCCGGCGGGCAGCAGGTCGCCGATCAGTTCCATCAGCACCAGGATCCATGCCGGGGTCTGCTCGGCCGGCTTGAGCACGACGCAGTTGCCGGCGGCGAGCGCGGGCGCCATCTTCCAGGCCGCCATCAGGAGCGGGAAATTCCACGGGATGATCTGGCCGACCACGCCCAGCGGCTCCTGGAAATGATAGGCCACGGTATCGCCGTCGATCTCGCTGATGCCGCCTTCCTGCACGCGGATGGCACCGGCGAAATAGCGGAAATGGTCGACGGTCAGCGGGATGTCGGCGTTGAGCGTCTCGCGGATCGGCTTGCCGTTGTCCCACGACTCGGCATAGGCGATGCGCTCCAGATTCTGCTCGATGCGATCGGCGATGCGGTTGAGGATGTTCGCTCGCGCGGTGACCGAAGTCGCACCCCAGGCGGCACGCGCGGCGTGCGCGGCATCCAGCGCGGCTTCGATGTCGTCCTTGCCCGAGCGCGCAACCTGGGTGAACACTTGCCGGTCACCGGCGTGACATTGTCGAAGTACTGTCCGGTCCTTGGTTCCTGCCACTGGCCGCCGATGAAGTTGCCGTAGCGCGGCTTGAACAGGGTGCTGGGATCGTTGGCGAAGGTCGGTACTGCGGTCATGGTTTCTCTCCCTGGTGGAATGCTGGACCCGAACGGGCAGGGCGATATACGCAAGGGTGATGCCAATGAATCGATGGTGCATTGCGGCATGGTATTGCGCTTGTCAGTCGAGGCTATTGGTCAGGTTACTGGTGCGTTGCGGCAATTCTGCGCATTGCGCTTGTCGCCCGAGTGTGTTGGAAACTCGGGACAGTGTCCCGATGGGGTGTCGCAAAATGCGACAGGTTCAGCGACAACCCGATTCAAAGCAGTCGCGCCGGTGCGTGGTCCGCCCGGTGTGGGAACCGCTGCGATGACGCCGAGCTTCACTCCCCGCGCATCGATGTCGCGCGCCGCGCTTTTTTCGAGCAGCGGGGACTGCCCGCAGGCCAGGTGCCGGAGACCATTCTGCAATCGTGGACGCGCTGCCAGCGGCTCGGGCTGGTGGCAGAACGCCCCGGTCAGATCGAGCCGGTGCCGCAGGCTGAGCTCAAGCAGATCCGCGAGCGCAACGAGCGCCTGTGGCGACTGGCGCGCGCCGAACTCGAGGGTTTGACGCTGGAGCGAGCGCGCCAGCGGCAGCATGGTCTTGCTGACCGACGACCAGGGCTGGATTCTGGATGCTGGCGGCCATCCGCGGTTCCTGGATCGCGCCGGGCGCGTGGCGCTCGCGCCAGGTGCCTGCTGGGCGGAGTCCCAAGCGGGCACCAATGCCATCGGCACTGCGATCGCCGAGGCGCGCGCGGTGGAAGTGCGCGGCGGTGAACACTATCTGGCACCGCACGCCATCTTGAACTGCTCGGCTGCACCGATCTTCGATCCTTACGGACAACTGGTCGGTGTTCTCGATATATCCGGCGACTCGCGCGTGCCCCACGTGCACGCGCTGGGACTGGCCCAATTGGCGGTCACCAACATCGAGCACCGCTCTTCGATGCCGGCATCGGCGAATGCGCGAGTGCTGCGCCTGCACCAGACTATCCCGGCGCTGCTCGGCACGCGCGCAGCGTGCTGGCGTTTCGTGCGGGCCAGCTGATCGCCGCCAATCAGATCGGGCTGCAACTGCTGGGTCTGAGCCGCACCGATCTGGGCCGCGTGGCCTATGACAACCTGTTCGCCGACACCTTGTCGCGCCTGCGCGACCGGGCACGTTCACCGACCAGCGTGGACGCACGCTGCATGGTCGGCTCGACGACGCGGCAGGAACTCGCACGCGGCAACTGGTGGTGCCTGTTGCCAGCCCGTCACCTCGACGTGCCGTCGGCAACGATGACGTGCTGATGTTCGATCCGCAGATGGAAGTCGAACTCGCGCGCGCCTGCCGCGTCATCGCGGCGGACCTGCCGGTGCTGCTGCAGGGCGAAACCGGCACCGGCAAGGAAGTTTTCGCGCGCGAACTGCACCGTCGCTGCAGCCGCGCGGGCAAACCCTTCGTGGCGATCAACTGTGCTGCACTGCCGGAAGGCCTGATCGAGGCCGAGCTGTTCGGCTACGAGGATGGCGCGTTCACCGGCGCCCGGCGTCACGGCAATCCCGGGCTTGCTGCGTCAGGCCGATGGCGGCGTGTTGTTCCTCGACGAGATCGGCGACATGCCCTTGGCGCTGCAGCCACGTCTGCTGCGGGTGCTGCAGGAGCGCGAACTGTCGCCACTCGGCGGTGGCAAGGCCGTGAAGCTGGACTTTGCCCTGGTCTGCGCTACCCATCGAAACCTCGAGGAAGCGATCGCCCAGGGCCGCTTCCGCGCCGATCTGTACTACCGTATTGCGCACCACGGCATCCACATCAGCCCGCTACGCGAACTCCGGAGCGCCAGTCCCGACAGCCGAACTGTGGCAGCGCCTGGCCGATAGGCGACGTCTCAGTCAGGACGCAATCGAAGCACTGGCGCACTACACCTGGCCTGGCAATCTGCGACAGCTGGTGGCCTGCTTGCGCACGCTGGTGGCGCTCAGCGATCCCGGTGAACGGATCGATCTGGACGCGCTTCCGCTTTATCTGCGCTCAGCGCCAGCGCCGGCGGAGATGGCGCAGATCGCAGCAGAAGCACGGTCCGGAGAACTCGATCAGATCACCACCGCGCGATGCGCCAGGCGCTGGCGGCGTGCGCTGGGGTGCAGGCCGCGCGCAACTCGGCATCAGCCGCAGCACTTCGTATCGACGGCTGGGGCTGGCATCGGACGAAGTGAGGGCCAGAAGCATCAACACCGAAAGCACGCTCCGCCACCAATTCTGCGTGGACCTTCGGCGGGGTGTAGGAGCGCGCTCGCGCGCGATCTTCACCCGTTCACACCGACACCGCTGAAAGAAGCCGCAGCGCGGTCACAATCGCCGCCAGATCACCGG
>JADKFD010000070.1 GCA_016717705.1 Rhodanobacteraceae bacterium
TCAATCAAATTGACATCCACCTCGATACCACGCACATTGCCGAAATCGCCGAGCATGGCGAATGAGAGGGCATCGCCGCAGCCGAAATCCAGTATTTCCGCGCCTGCGGGCAGTGGCAGCGACTTCAGCGTTCGACGCAAGATGCGTTCACGCGCACGCCACCACCAGTGCGTCTTGTAAAGCTGCCGATAGTTCGCGCCATAAGCGGCATCCATTGTTTTCAGGGTGCCTTGATGTGCTCGGCAACGATCGCGATCGGCCGCGCGCGTCCTTCGTCGACGGCTCGGATCAGGTATTCCCCGATCAATCCCAGGAACAGCAGCTGGACACCGGCAAGTAGCCAGATAGAGATGGTCAAGGTAGCGAAACCAGCGGGGAAGCTTTGGCGGTCGAGCATGTACCAGGCAAAATAGCCCGCGGCGATCAGAACGGCGACGACCGAAATTACAAAGCCCAGGAACTGCATCGCAACTACCGGCAATGTAGAAAATCCAACAACCCGTAGCGAATCTGGCGCTGCGCTCGTACTCCACCGGGACCTGTTTGAAGCCCACCCAAGCGCGGATGCCGCGCACGAAACGGTTGCGTTCCGGCAAGGTCAGCATGGCGTCGAGTACACGCCTGCGCATGCAGCAGAAGTCGCCGGAGTCGAGCGGGATCGGAATATCCGCAATTCGCCGCAGCAGTCGGTAGAACGATGCGTATAGCGCGCGCTTGATCAACCCTTCCTTGCGACGCCGTCGCACCGCATAGGCCACATCAGCACCAGCGGTCACCACGCGCAGCAGTTCAGCGATCAATTCGGGGGGGTCCTGTAGATCGCCATCAATGACGGCGACATAATCGCCGCTCGCATGCGCAAGGCCTATCGACACGGCCGCCTGATGGCCAAAATTACGCGCCAGAAATAGGCCTTGGAAGCGAGGGTCGTGAGCCACCATGGCGCGGATGAGCTCGTTCGATCGATCCGAACTGCCGTCACTGACGATGATGATTTCCACCTGCGCAATCGGCAGTTCGTCAGCGACCTCGGCCAGACGCCGACACACCGCAGGCAACACGACTTCCTCGTTGAACACCGGAACCACGATTGTCAACTTTTCGCGCGATAACTCTGCCGACATGGGTCTGATCCGGTTGCCCTGCTGAGTCTAGCCCAAGCGAAGCCACAAACCGACCGCCATCGCCAGTGCCGCGACATGTGCCGCCGCAATCGTCTGCTGGATCGCCGGTGCCAGCGACTGCGGAGTGGCCGCCAGTCGCAGCAGGCTGCGAGCGGCCAGTGCTGCCGGAAAGATCGCGATCAGACCGAGCGCGGCGCCACGCGGCAATTGACCCAGCGCGACCGGCAGCGCCATCGCCAGCGCCGCCAGGATCACCAGCAGCAGATAACCCCAGCGCGCCTGCGACACCGGCAGGCGCGCTACCAGGTGATGTTTGCCGGCAGCGATGTCGGCATCGCGATCCGGGAACTGGTTGATGTATAGAATGTTGGTGGTCAGCAGGGCGTAACCGATCCCCGCCCAGGCCGGCGTCGCGCTGAAATTGCCGCGCTGCACGAAGTCGGCGCCGGCCACGACCAGCACGAAGGCAAGCGCGACCGCAATTTCACCCAGGCCGCGGCTGTTCAGACGCAATGGCGCCGCCGAATACGCCCATCCGATGAGCATGCCGAGGACGCCGATCATCAGCAGACCAGCGCCGATCCGCCAGGTCAGCACGATGCCGCCGGCGATGGTGAACAGGAACAGCCCGACACCGTAAAGCTGGGTCGCGCGTGGCGTCAGCACACCGTTCTGGATGAATCGCGAGCCGCCGGTGAACGGAAAGATGCGCCCCGTGTTGATCGTGTCGGTGCCGTTGAGGTGGTCACAGTAGTCGTTGTACACATTGACGGCCGCATGCGCGGTCGCGCCGAGCAGCAAGGTCAGCAGTGCACTGGTCAGCGACAGCGCCACGCCGTCGGCGTGCGCACAGGCGATGCCGAGCACGCAGCCGGCCACGGTGATCGTCAGGAATGCCGGTCGCGTTGCCAGCAGGTAGCGCTTGAGAGGGGCGCGCATGCGCTCCGCGCTGGGTTCACCCAAGCGTGGAAAGTCAGCGGTCCCGCTCATGTCATCGGCCATGGATTTTCCAGATGTGGCGCTGTGGTGGGTTCGAAACAGACGCGGCAATGGGTGAAGGCCGACGGATCGACGCTTCGATACATCCATCGCCGATGATGCCGCAATCAGGCGGCCGCGGACCGGCATGGCAATTCCTGCGGCAACGCGACCTGCACGGTCTATTTTGCGGCCGGAACAGCCGCAAGCTTGGACACAGCTTGTCTATGATCAACACGCAAGGTTCACCTGTCCTGCACGCTTGGCGCGGGGCCATTGTTGGATGGGTGCACGACTCTGCGGTGACGTCGCACGAGAGTTTGCGTAATGCTCCGCAAGGACTCGACAAGGCGCCCCACCGCTTGCCAAATGCCTCCTCCGACGTCCCTGCAAAGATCAATCAAGCCATCTGGAATCTTCAATGAAAAATCCCACCATTGCCTCTCGACCCTGGAGCTTGCTGCTGGCAGGCATGGTTGCACTGGTGCTCGCGTTCCCCTGCATGCAGGCGCTGGCGCAGGATGAGGATGCGGACGAGGACGAGTCCAGCGAGGCCATTGAACTGGAAGAAGAGGACCTGGCCTGCCTCGAGTGTCACGACGACCCGACGTTGGAGACCAAGCTGGAGAGCGGCGAGACTCTGTCCCTGCACATCTCCACCAAGGACTTCCTGGGTTCGATGCACAACGAAAACAGTTGTGCAGATTGCCACTACGAGATCGACATCGAGGACCATGGCCAGGGCCAGTCGACGATCACCAGCAAGCGCGAACTGGGCGTGTCGATGGCTGATGCCTGTGTCGATTGCCACAAGAAGAAGTACAAGGAATACAACGACAGTGTGCACGCCTTGCTCATCGAAGAGGGCAGCAAGAAGGCGCCGATGTGCGCCGACTGTCACAATCCGCATACCGTCAAGTCCTGGGAAATTGCGGGGCCCGAAGAAGCGATGCCGTGCGGCAAATGCCACGAGGACATCTTCAAGGCCTCCGCCAAAGACGTGCATGGATTGGCGCGAAACGACAAGGAAAATCCTGGCCCACTGTGTTCCGGCTGCCACAAGGCCCATGGCGTGAAGGCAGCCTCGCTGGGCAGCGGGATCAGGGACACCTGCCTCGACTGCCACAAGGATGCCGCCGAAAAGCACAAGGTCTGGCTGCCCAACAGCGAACGCCATTTCGAAGCAATCTCATGCCCGGTCTGCCACGCCCCGAACGCGCAGCGCCGGGTGAATCTGCGCCTGTATGACGGTGCCGGCGCAGACAAGCAGCAGATGCTCGAAAAAACCGGCGTGCCGCAATTCATCAAGCGCGCCAAGGCGGCGGATGCCGATGAAGCAGGGCTTGACGATCGCGAATTGCTCGGACTGATGAAGGAATTCACCAAGGATGTCGGTGTCGGCAAGACCGTCGTGCGCGGGCGTCTGGAAGTCAGTTCAGGGGTAGACGCACACCAGCTGGCGGACAAGTCCAAGGCGATCAGCGACTGCAAGACCTGTCATCAATCGGGCGCGGAACCTTTCCAGAGCGTGATCCTGACGATGGCCGGGCCGGATGGCCGACCCTTGCGCCACGAGGTCAAGAAAGAGGTGCTGAATTCGCTGTTCTCGATCGACTCGGTGAAAGGCTTCTATGTCCTCGGCAGCACCCGCATCAAACTGCTCGACTACCTGCTGGTCCTGGTCGTCGTCGGTATGGCCGGTGGACTGCTGGTTCACATCACTGCCAGGTGGCTGTTCCGTCGGGCGCGGGAAAAACGAGCAGCGCAGGCGCGCCGGGATTCCGGATCGCAATAGCCGGACCGGATTCGACGCAAGCCCCGATTCCTGACGCGACCTTAGAATTGCAGGAGAGCATCATGCACAAGATTTACATCCACCCGTTGCCGGTCAGGATCTGGCACTGGCTCAATGCCCTGGGAATTCTCCTGCTGATATTTACCGGCTTGCAGATCAGATATGCAGGCCTGTTCGATGTCATCTCGTTCAGGAATGCGGTCGTGCTGCACAATTGGGCCGGGTTCTTTGTCGGCGCCAATTTCCTGCTGTGGCTGTTTTTCTACTTCTTTTCCGACAGGATCTCGGTTTACCAACCCGAACTCAATCCGCGCAAGTATTTCCCGATGATGTTTCGTCAGGTCTATTACTACGCCTGGGGCATCCTGCGCGGTGAACGCAACCCTTATCGGGTGACCCCCGCAGCCAAATTCAATCCCATGCAGGCCATGACCTACCAGATCGTCATGCTGGTGCTGATGCCCTTGCAGTTCTATACGGGCGTGCTGCTCTGGGATTCGACGTCATATGCCGGGCAGATCGACATGTTGGGCGGCTTGCGCGTCATCGCCACGGTGCATGTGCTGCTGTCCATCGCCTTTGTCGGCTTCCTGATGACACATTTGTACCTGGTGACGCTGGGCCACAGCTTTGGCGCCCACACCAAAGGCATGATCACCGGATACGAGGAAGTCGAGGACGAACCGAGCAGTTCGGACGATGCCGCAAAAGGTTGACCGCTGTGCGGTCGTGCTGGACCTGCGCCAAAGCAGGTCCGGGGATGCTCTGAGTTCTGCGGCCGCAAAGTACAAGACCCCGGTTCCGCCGCAGAAAACGCAGGCCGACACGTAGGGACCCTCTGAACAAGTTCTGCGGCCGCAGAACTTGTGGGTCCTCGGGTATTCGATCCTTGAAAGCAGGCAACAACCCTCAGGCAGGACGCCCGGGTTCGTCCGACTTTGGCATCTCGCCCGTCTTGAGCAGGGTCTTCAGCATCCCCAAGGCCACCATCGGGAAAGTCGCCATGTATGCCAGCGCAAACAACGGCGACAGCAGGAACAGGAGGATTCTCTTCAGTTGCTGCATCAGCTTCGACATGACGGCGCATACCCCAGGATCGGTTTTGAAGTTGTGGCCGACGGCAGTCGACCGTCGCAAGGTGGCAACCACCGCCGCACAGACTCCGTCGCATCGGACGGCGAAGGATCAGTGCCTCTACACCGGCGGCGGCAAGTTTGCGCGGACCTTGCAACGCGGGCAACCCGTCACGGTGACCAACGTACCCTATTGAGCCCAGTGGGTATTGACAGTGATCAACACCCTCTGCGCCGGCATCCCCTACCGTTCATGCGCACGCTGTAGGATCATGCCGGTACCGTCTGCCAGTTTCACGTCGGAATGCGCCACGGCACGATCGGAGCAGCGATCCCGGCACTGGTGACTCGTATGACGACCGTCACCGCTTACCCAAGGAGCAATTCATGAAGCACACGATTTCTCTGACTCTCGCTGGCTCGCTGTTTCTGGCACTGGCCGGAATGCAACCGGTTCATGCTGCGGTTGACGCGGCGGCGGCCGAGAAGCTGATGAAGAGCAACAAATGCAGCAGTTGCCATCATGCGACAAAGACCAAGTCTGGCCCGTCGCTGAAGAAGATGGCGGAAGACTTCAAGGGCAAGGCCGACGCCGAGCAACTGATCATCACGGCCATCACGACCGGACCGGAGATCGAGATCGACGGCGAGAAAGAGAAGCACAAGAAGATCAAAACCACGGATGAGGCCCAGTTGAAGAATCTGGCCCAGTGGATCTTGACGCACTGATAGGTACTCCGGAGTGGGTCAATCGCGACCCACTCCGTTTGACGCCGTGAGCACCGCGGTCTCCGAGCTCTGCTGACCGCCCAAGGTAATCGCCGTGAGCATCTGCCGCAGTTCGCTCCCTGCCGGGGCTGGCAATGCAGCGACCGGTCCTTCGATCTGTCCCGCGCGACCATTTGTGCGTTGCCGTGAGGCCTCGTCCCGTCCTGGCGCCTGACCTGCGCCCCGCAGCATCGCTGGCGACTCCCCGGCAACAGCTGACCCATCGCGCCGTCGAGCTCAGGAGCCATCCGTCTGCGGCTCGATGCTGCCGCGTGCACCGGTGACTGCGTTCGCAGCAGATGCGCAGCGCCGCTTGCGCGCGCCCTGCCAGCGCGGAACACGATTCTCCCGATAGCTGCGCCCGCCCGGATTTCCGTCGCCCCCCTTCACCTCGCATTGACTTCGATCAATACTCCTGCGCACTGGGTGGTTCAGCCTAAGCCAACATGAAAATGGCAACCAGAAACGTCACTTCTGCCGACTCCACCACGTACGCTGACAGAGCAAATGGCTGGGTCACGTTTTTAGGCACCGCGAAAACTCAATCCCCATTCAGCGCCACCGGGTTCCGAAGCACAAACGAAATCAAAGACAGGCCAGATCCCGCAGCACCAATGTCGGATCGACGCCAAATTCTCAAGTTCTTGGGATTGCAGAGTTACAAGGAGGAGATCATGCGGACGTTCAGAAAACAGACCCGAGGTGCGCTGCTGACAGGCTTGATCCTGTTGCTCGGCACCTGGATGGTTGGGCCAGCCAGCGCTGCGGAGACCGGCGTAGGCGCCGACGATCCCGGCTACAAGAAATGCGTCCGCTGCCATGACGAGGAGTCGGAGCACCCGGTGCTGTCGATCCTGATGACCAAACATGGCGTGGTCGCCGACAGTCGCACGCCGATGGCCAACGACGCCTGCACCACCTGCCACGGCCCCAGCCAGGCGCACATGGACGATGATGCCCTGCCCCCCGACGTGACCTTCGAGGAAAAGGACGCCAGCATCGGTATCGCCCAGTGTCAGTCCTGCCACAACGGCAAGCAACTGATGCATTGGCAAGGCAGCAAGCACCAGATGGAGAACGTCGCGTGCGTGGGTTGCCATTCGGCGCATGTGGCGCAAGATCCGGTCCTCGACAAGACCACTGAGCCCGACGTCTGCCTGACCTGCCACCAGGATCAGCGCGCCAGTCTGACCAAGCCCTTCCGTCATCCGCTGCGCGAAGGCGAGATGAGCTGCTCGGGTTGCCACAACCCGCATGGCTCCACCAGCAAGGGCAATCTGGTTCGCAATACCGTCAACGAGACCTGCAACACCTGTCATGCCGACAAGCGCGGTCCGTTCCTGTGGGAACACCAGCCGGCTTCCGAGGACTGCACCATCTGCCATTCGCCGCACGGCTCAGTACACATGGGCATGCTCAAGCAACGCGGTCCGTGGCTGTGCCAGACCTGCCATATGGCCAACCAGCACCCGAGTTCGGCGTACAGCGGCACCGGCCTGCCCGGCGCAACGCGGCCCTCCGGCGCACAGCAGATGCTGGGACGGAACTGCATGAACTGCCACGGCGAAGTGCACGGGACGAACCATCCGTCCGGCGCGCGCTTCACACGCTGACCTAATTGCCGATTGCATGCGAGATATGCCATGAACATCCAGCACAAATTGCTGAGCAAGGCCATTCGCGAGAGTATTTTCCGCGGCACACTGTGGGCATCGGTGTTCGCCGCCGCCCTCGCCAGCGGTAGTCTCTACGCCCAAGACGCTGACGTCGCCGACGATGAGGCCGACGAAAGCGACCTGCTGATCGAAGAACAGACCGTCGTCAAGAACTACGTCGAGGTCGGTATCGGCAGTGTGTCCGACCCGTCCTATCGCTTCGGCCGCTACAACGGGCACGAAGACGACGGCTTGTTCCCGGTGGTCAACATCGACATCTACCGGCGCGGCCCCTGGGACGGCGATGACGCCAGCTACTGGCGCCTGACCGGCAACGAGCTCGGGGTCGAAACCCGCGACATCGCCTTCGAAATCGGCCGCCAGGGCAGCTACAACTTCCACATCGGTTTCGACGAGATTCCGAACTACCAGTACGACGATTCGCAGACCATCTTCGAGGGCGCTGGCAGCACCAACCTGACCCTGCCCACCGGCTGGGTAGCGGGCCAGACCACTGCGACGATGACCAATCTGGTCCAGAATCTGCGGCCCTACGACATCCAGCATGGCCGCAAGAACTTCGATATCGGCGGCGACGTCAACTTCCTCTCCGGCTGGAACTTCGAGGTCAACTTCAACCGCGATCAGAGAGACGGCACCAAGACCATGGGGCTGACCATCGGCAATTCGGGCGGCAATCCACGTGCGGTCATGGCGCCGGAGCCGACCGACTGGCAGACCGACCAGATCGAGGCCGTGCTGACCTATGCCGACACCACCAAGCAGCTCAGCATCGGCTATTACGTCTCGCTGTTCGACAACGACAACGCCTCGCTGACCTGGCAGAACCCCTACTCCACCATCAATGGGTGGACTACAGCAGCCAACGTCGGTTATCCGACTGGCCAGGGCCAGATGGGTCTGGCGCCGGACAACGAGTTCCATCAGATCAACTTGAGCGGCGGCTGGAACTTCAGCAGCAACACGCGCTTGAGTGGCGATGTGTCCTTCGGCCAGGCGACGCAGGATGATGCCTTCCTGCCGTACACGATCAACCCGCTGCTGGCGGCGACGATCACCCAGCCATTGCCGTCCAATTCACTCGATGGCGAACTCGACACCACCTATGTCGGTCTGCGCTTCACCACCAAGCCGCTGGATAATCTGGCACTGGGCGCCAGCTACAAGTACGACGATCGCGACAACACCACGCATCACCGTGAGTTTGTCTACATCGGCGGCGATTCGTTGGCGCAGAACACCGCGACGACCAGTGGCCAGCGGCGCTACAACGAACCCAAGAGCTATCGCGACGAGAACTTCAAGCTCGACGGCACCTGGAACGCCGCGGATTGGCTGCGCGTTGCCGGTGAGGCAATGTTCCGCAAGACCGAACGTCCGCATCAGGAGCGCGAGGAGATCGACGAAGACCTCTACAGCCTGAACTTCGCCATCGACACCGGCGGAATCGTCAACGGCGGACTGCGGATGTCGAGTTCCGACCGCGACGGCGGCAGCGAGTATCTGGGCTATGAGACGCTGATCGGTGGCTACAGCCCGGGCTACTACAACACCCTGCAGCCGTTCGTAGACGGTTATCCCTTCGAGAATCATCCGGACCTGCGCAAGTTCAACCAAGCTGACCGCCAGCGCAAGGACGGTGAGATCTACGTCAGCTTCATGCCGGTGGAAGAGGTGTCGCTGAATGCCAGCGTCAACTACGCGGAAGACGACTACGACAATTCGATCTACGGACTCACCTTCTCTCGGGTCAGTTCCTACAACGTCGACGTCGCATGGGCGCCGAGCGCAGGGATTGCGGCGTATGCCTTCGCGTCGGAAGAGCGCTACAAGAACGATCAGGACGGGCATTCCTTCGTCAACGGCGCGACGCGACCGGTTTCGGCTTTCGATCCGAATCGTGACTGGAATACGCGCAGCCGCGATTACGTGTTCACCTACGGCGCGGGCTTCAACAGCAAGTTCCTGGAGGACAAGCTGACGCTCGGCTTCGATTAGGTGAATTCGGCGGCGGACACCAACATCCGCACCACCGTCGGTACCAGTCTCTTGCGAGCGGATCTGCCGCCGTCCTCCAGCGATCTCAGTTCAGCCAGTTTCTACGGCGACTACCGCTGGCGCCGCGACATCAGCTTCCACCTGCGCTTCGAGTACGAGCATTTCAATTCCACCGACTGGGCCGTCGACAACGTGCCGGCGAACCAGTTGGCCAACATGATCCTGCTCGGCGAAAGCAGCCCGGACTACACGGTCTGGGTAACTACCTTCACCGTGGGTTATCGCTTCTGACGCTGGTAGTTGCGGGTGTTTGAACAGAAGGCGCGCGAAAGCGCGCCTTCTGCGTTGTGGCATACCGCCGACAGCGAACTGAATCCCCAGTTTGCAGGCCGTCAGCCGAGCGTACGCGCCTTCTGACAACCCTGCCTGGGTAGCGCCCGCCTTGCCCCGGCGAGATCAACGGAAGTTCTGGATCGCGCTCATTGATGTCTGACCCAACTGCTGCATGATCGAGATCACAGGCGGCGGCGGCGGCGGTGGCGGTGGCGGTGGCGGTGGATCGGCAGCCAGAACGTCCTGGAAAGCCAGCAGAGCGCCCGCAGCAACGAGCGCGAGAATCCATTTGCTATTAGACATTGAACAACGTCCCTTGAAGGAATTGCAGCGGTGCTGCGATGGCCCTGCAGTGTAGCCGAAGCGTACATTCTGTTACAATAAAGCCTGTTGGAAAAAGCCCGCCCAGCGCCGCTGGCGCCCTTGGGCGTCCATAGTCTGGCTGCCCGTCCGGATGGTTGAGCGTGGCCAGCCGCCCACGCGCAAAGCGACATCTGCCATCCTGTTCAAGCTGCTGCGCCTAGTGTCGCTCCCGACGCTCTTCGGATCACGGGCCCCAGGAAAACGACACAGATCACTCAGCTGCTGGCATGCTGCGCGCGCAGTTGCGCTGTAGTAGCCATCAGTGCCCGGTACAGCCGCCCTGCCCAGCGCGCGCGCATGGCGGGCGTCCCCAATTGGTCCTGACGCAATTCGATCGTGGTGTGGCGCAGGTGACGGCTGGCAGCATGCCGATCTACCGTATCTCCGGGGATCGCGCGGCCATCGTAGGGCTGATTGTCGCCGACCAGACCACCCTCGCGACCGAGTTCGCGGATCAGGTGCTGGGCGAACGGCCGATCCTTGTCCCACAGCACCCCGATCGGCCACGGCCGCGATTGACCAACGCTGCCCAGGCATGGCGTGAAACTGTGGATCGACACCACTGTAGGTGCCAGCGAGATGGACTCCAACTGCTTCAGGTGGCGATCGATGCGCCGGTGGTAGGGCTGGTAGTAGGACGCCAGGCGTCGCTGGCGTTCCCGGGCGCAGAGATCCTGATTGCCGGGTACCAGAACGCCATCGCTGACGGCGGGGATCAATGTCGGATGCCCCACGGGTCGGTTGGCGTCGATCACCAGGCGCGACACTGCCTGTTCGATCATCGGCGCGCGCAGGTACTGCGCCAGCCGCAGCGCCACATCGCGCGCCCCGGTATCCCAGGCGATGTGGTCGAGCAGCTTGACCGCGCTCAGACCGAGATCGCCAAATTCGGGCGGTATCCGGTTGCTGGCGTGGTCGCACAGCACCAGCCAGTGCAGATTGGCGCCGGGATGCCAGCGAAATGCGGGATATCGGGAAACCATGGGCCAATGATGCGCAGGCGCGGCTTGGTTGGGGAAGACCTGCGCCTCCAGAGTCCGCCACCAAAGAAAAGGGCCTGCGCGGTTACCCGTGCAAGCCCTTGATTTTCTTGGCTCCCAGAGCAGGGATCGAACCTGCGACCCAGTGATTAACAGTCACTTGCTCTACCGCTGAGCTATCTGGGAACGGTAGAAGCGGAATAATGCCGTCAGATTTGCGGCCTCGTCAAGAGGCAGCTTTCAAGCGATAGCACGGCTTGTACGGATCGCTGCCCGGCAGCTTCATGCGATGCTGTTCGACGAAGGCCTTGAGCAGCGCATCCATGGCCTCCATGATCGCCGGCTCGCCGCTGATCTCGTAAGGTCCGTGGGCTTCGATGGCGCGGATGCCCTCTTCCTTCACGTTGCCGGCGACGATGCCGCTGAAGGCGCGACGCAGATCGGCAGCCAGTTCGTGCACCGGACGACCGCGATGCAGTTCGAGTCGCGCCATCGCTTCGTGGGTGGGCGTGAACCGATACTGGAAGGCATCCGGGATTTTCAACGTCCAGTTGTAGAAGAAGGCATCCTTGGTCTCGACGCGGTGATCGGTGACCATGGCCATCCCCTGCTTCACATGGCGCGCAACCTCGACCGGATCGCCGACGATGATGCGGTAGCGCTCCGCGGCGCTTTCCCCCAACACCAGCTTGAGGAAAGCATCGATCTGTTCGAAATACGCGGCGCTGTCCCTGGGGCCGGTAAACACCACTGGAAACGGTACGCGCGCGTTGTCCGGATGCAGCAGGATGCCGAGCAGATAGAGGATCTCTTCGGCGGTTCCTACGCCACCCGGGAACACGATGATCGCGTGGCCGACGCGAACGAAGGATTCCAGGCGCTTTTCGATGTCCGGCATGATCACCAGGTGATTGACGATCGGGTTCGGCGACTCGGCGGCGATGATTCCAGGCTCGGTGATGCCGATGTAACGCGTGTCATTGATGCGCTGTTTGGCATGGGCAATGGTGGCGCCCTTCATCGGGCCCTTCATCGCCCCGGGGCCGCAGCCGGTGCAGATGTCCATGCCGCGCAGACCCAGCTCGTAACCGACCTTCTTGGTGTACTCGTACTCCTTGCGCGCGATCGAATGACCGCCCCAGCAGACGACCAGGTTGGGCGCGTGTTGCGCGCGCAGGATGCCGGCATTGCGCAGGATGTCGAACACCGCGTTGGTGATGCCCTCGGGTTCGTTGAGATTGGCGCGCGTCTTGATTTCGTTTTCGACGTAGAGAATGTCGCGCAGGACCGCGAACAGCAGTTGGCGGATGCCGCGGATGATTTCGCCGTCGACAAACGCCTGCGGCGGCGCATTGATCAGGTCGAGCTTGACGCCGCGATCCTGTTGCACCACGCGCACATCGAAATCCGGGTGGCGCGCCAGCACGGCCCGCGCATCGTCGCTCTCGCTCCCCGTGGTCAACACCGCCAGCGTGCAGCGGCGGAACAGGTCATAGAGATTGCCGGTGGTTGCGGCGGTGAGCCGACGCACTTCGGCCTTGGACAGCACATCCATGCCAGCTTCGGGATTGATGCGGGCACTGACGGAACGATGATTCATGAGACATCCTTGTATTGCGCGACGCCATCGCCGCGCTTCCTTGAGTTCAACAGGTTGCCGTGCCAGGCAGGTCACGGGCCGCGCGGCCGCCGGGGGCGAGCCACGAGGCCAGGAAGCCTGGCCAGCGGACGTCCCACACAGCAGCCGGGCAACTCGGCCCACAAAAGCAACGCCTTTCGCGGGGCCGGGAACTCTACGCGGCTTCCGTCAATTGCGCGACACCGACACCGCCACGCACGAGCTTGGCGTCGAATCCGCGCTCGGTCAGCAGGAATACGGCTGACGCGCTGCGCCGTCCGGTATCGCAATAGACCCAGTACTCGCGGGCCGGATCCAGGGTCTGCGCCAGGCTGCGCAGGCGCGCCAGCGGCACGTTGATCGCCCCGGGCCAATGCCCGCGCTCGAATTCGCGGGGCAGGCGCACATCGATCAGTTGCACCTGGGCATGCAGATCGCTGACTTGTACCTCGCGCATCAAGGGTGCTTTCAGCAGCCGCGAAAAGGCGATGTTGGAAAGGCGCATCAGTGTGCAACGGGTCAACGCGCGCACGGTTGCATTGCGCGGTTCGCCGGAGACCAGCGCCTCTTCCCCGAAGGCACGGCCCACGCCCAGTTGCGCCAGTTCCTCTTCCGAATTGCCGCTCGGGTCTTCCAGCACGACCTGGGCGCGACCGTCGGTGATCACGTAGTAGTAATCCCCCGGATCGCCCTGCTTGAGGATGATCTGCCCGGCTTCGAAAGTCACTGGCTCCATGCTCGCGAAAATCTGCGCGATGTTGCCTGGCGGGATGCGCAGGAAGGCCTTGCTCTGCAGCAGCGCGGTCATCCAGTCACCGGATTCATCGTCGACGTCGCCGGACAACTCGCGAGCCTCCAGACCGCCGGTTTGCGACCAGGTCAACATGACATCCAGCAGTTCGCGATCGACAAACAGGATCTGCGCGGACTTCAGGCATAGCGCGGTCTGCGCCCTGCGCTGACCGGGGGCGAGCGCGTAGCGCGCCTCGGGATCGGTCGAACGCAGACGCCGTGCCGACTGCTCGTCCTGCAGTTCGATTTCGCCCTCGATGAGGAAGGCCTGGGTACGTGCCAACTCGCCACGGCTGAAGATCACCTGGCCCGGTTGGTAATTGACCAGACTGCTCTGTTTGGCGAGTTGCGAACGATCCGAGGGGACCAGCGACTGCAAAGGCACAAAGCGCCCGAACAGGCTGATATTGACCATGAGTGGCGTCCGGATCCAACGCGAGGGGCGCGATTCTATGCCTTGCGCGGCCGGGTGACGAGTGGCCAATTGTAGAGTCCGAGCCCGCGGATCCGGCTTTTGTAGAGCGGAGCTTGCTCCGCTGCTTTTCGCATGCCCCGAGCCGAGCAAGCTCGGCTCTACCAGAGCACCTGGAAGCGCAGAACCCACAAAAGGAAACGGCCGGCAAGAGCCGGCCGTTTCGCTGCAGCGATGATGCCAAGATCAGAAGCTGTAGCGGAAACCGACCTGCAGTGCCCAACGCGAGACACCGCGATCGTCATACACGCGCGGCTCATCCGGCGTGTTGAAGCGGTAGACGTACTGACCGTTCGCCGCGATGCCGCCGTACTCGACGATGCCACGCATCGACGGGAAGCCGACTTCCTCGATCACGCCCCAATCCTCGTCGATCATGTTGCCGATATTGAGGATGTCGAGCCAGATCTCGGCCTTGTTGCCGGCGAAGAAGCCCGGCAGTTCCTGCGAGATGCGCACGTCGAAGTTGTTCACCCAGGCGTCGAAATCGGCGTTGCGCTCGGCGACTTCTCCAAGGTGATTGCGCAAGTACTCATTGCTCTGCACATAGGCCCAGAACGCATCACGTTCAGCAGTGGAACCAAACTGCACGTCATCGATGTTGGCCGGGATGTACAGCAGGTCATTCAAGCGACCGTCGCCGTTGGCATCGTTGTCGAAGGTGTAACTGTAGGGCTTGCCGCGACGGCCCTCGTAGAACACCGAGAACTCGGTCTTCAGATCGTCGAAGAAGAAGTGGCGATACGACACCGCGCCCGAGAAGCGATCCTTGATCAGGTAGTTGGACCGCGCGGAGACTTCTTCGTTGGCCTGGAACACGGCCACGTTGCCGAGCTGCGAACTGGAGGTCGAGCTGGTCAGCGGGCTGACTTCGTCGGCTTCGGTGTAGGTGTAGGCGACCTGCCAGAACCAAGCGTCCTCATACGGCTTCATCAAGGACACGGTGAACTGCTCGCCACCGCCCTTGCTGGTGGACTTGGCGATGATCGCGTCGTTGTAGGCAGAGAGGCGATTCGCGCGTGCGGTCACGCTGGTGCCGGCGCCGTTCTGGTTCCAGTTGGCCGGATTACGGCCGTTGGCATTCCAGTAGATCATGCGGCCGTCCTGGCCAACGGCAGTGGGCGAGCCCAGATTCAACTGCTCGTAGTAGATGCCTTCTTCAACCTGAGTCAGGATGACTTCGGCGGTGGCGACCATGCCCCACCACGGCAATTCGTGGTCGAAGGCCAGGTTGGCCTTCCACACCGCCGGCTGCGCCAGCTCCGGATCGATGAAATCGATCGACTGCGTGGCACCGGCGCCCGGCGTGAACAGGCCCAGCTGATCGGCCGGATCCGGATCGAAGCGCGTGATGCCGCTGGAGAAGAAGTAATCGGTGTACGACAGACCGTTGTTCGAGTACGGATTGGACAGCCATACGGTCGCCGATGCGCCCTGGAACAGGCCCAAACCACCACGCATCTGCGTCGCGCGCTCGGTGTCGAAGTTGTAGTTGAAGCCAAAGCGCGGCTGGAACAGTTCTTCGCCGTCGATGGTGGTGCTGTTGTCGTAGCCGAAGGCCGTCGAAGCCGCCTCGTTGTAGATCGGCGCCTGATCCACGTTCGGCGTATCGATGCGCAGGCCGTAGGTGAAGGTCAGGTTGTAGTTGACCGACCAGGTGTCCTGCACAAACATGCCAAGGTTGTCGAGGCCCCAGTTTGCCGCCATGTTGTCCAGATCGCCTCCAGACGGGAGCGAACAGCTGATATCGGCTCGAAATGCCAGTGCGGTAGTTGGCGATGGAGTCGAAGGTGTAGGCGCCGTTCGTGCGGCGACCGAACAGGTTGTAGAAATCGTTGGTCTCATAATCGAACCCGAACTTCAGTTCGTGATCGTCGAGGAACAGGTTACCGACCAGGTAGGTGTTCCAGGTCTGGGTTTCGAGAATGTTGGCGTGCGTATTCTCTTCGGTGCCTAGGTTCAAGAAGGCGTTGCCGATACGAACGCCAATCGCCGGCCGATCGTCCACCGGCGTGCGCACCGCCGAGTAATCGCGGTAGGACACCTTGAACTCCGTGGAGAAGGTGTCGGTCCAATCGCTGAACAGCTGTGCGGTGGTCGACTCGAAGTCGAAATCGCGCTGGTACTGGTAGCCGGTTAGTGCCAGCGAATTGGCTCCGAAGCCGACGATGTTGGCCTGGCTCTGTTCGGAACTGCTGTAACGCAGGCTGGCGCGGTGCTGATCGCTGATGTTCCAATCCAGCTTGATGCCAATTTCCTCGCTGGTGGTGTCCAGCGACTCGGGGCCCGTCAACTCGCCCGGATCCCAGCCATAGACATCGCGCGAGATGGCGATGACTTCGTCGATCTGCGCCTGGGTGATCGGGACGATGTTGGTCGCATCGGAACCGGTCGGGCCGAAATTGGTGCCAACGCCCTTGTACTTGGTCTTCTCGTAGTTGACGAAGAAGAACAAGCGATCCTCGATCAGCGGGCCACCGAAGGTGCCGCCGTAGGTCTCGTCGGTATCGAAGACTTCCGGCTTGTTGCCCGCCTGGTTCTCGCCGGACCAGTCGTTTTCACGATAGGTGCCATAAACGGACCCGTGGAAGTCATTGCCGCCCGACTTGGTGACCGCGTTGACCACGGCGCCCGTCGCACCGCCGATGGCTACGTCATAGTTGGCCACCGACACGTTGATGGCGTCGATCACGTCCATCGAGATCGGCTGCTTCGGCGTCGGCAGCGAATTCGACTCCAGGCCGAAGGCATCCGAGGTGTTGACGCCGTCGATGCGGATCGAGTTGAAGCGCGTGTTCTGGCCGCCCGCCGAGATTTCGTTGCGCGCCTTGTCGGTCTGCGCAATGCGCGGATCGAGGCGCACGTAATCCTGGAGGTTGCGATTGACCGACGGGAAGGAGTTGATCTGTTCGCGCGAGACGTTGCTGGTGGAGCCCTGGTTGTCGGTACGGAAGGTATCCGACTGCGCCGATGCCACGACCTCGATCGACTCCAGTGTCGTCGTCGCCAGATCGAGATCGACGTTGACCTGCGACGCCTCACCGAGCAGCAGGGTGACGTCGTCCTGCGCTTCGCCCGCGAAGCCATCCTTGGTCACCGTGATCTTGTACGGACCACCGACGCGCAAGTTGGTCGACGCATAGCGTCCCTGCTCATCGGTCGACACCGTCTTTCGGGTGTTCGACGGGACGTGCAGGATTTCAACGGTCGCGCCGGCAATCGGACGACCTTCCGAGTCGGTCACACGCCCGTTCAGGGCGGACGACGTGGCGCTCTGTGCGAACGCGCCTTGCGAGGCGACGATTCCCATCAGGAGACCGAGCACCAACGCTTTCATCTGCGGCTTTTTCTTCATGACGACTGCCTGACATTGTGTTGCGGGATTGGACTGCGCGCGTCCATCAAAGCTCGATCGGTCATCGAGGACGGGTCGCCGCAGCGAGAGTTAATACCAGTTTAACAGTGCTGGATGACGGTTTGTTAACACCCCGTCCGGTTGTCACGATTGGCTGAACGCCGCAGTTTGCCAGGTTCCCGGTCCGGAATCCCCGCCGCAAGCTCGCTCCTGCGCAAGGAAAGTGACACGCGGGCGCGCTTTTGCGCACTCAGAAGACGCCCATGGCCAAACCCAGCGCCATCGTTGTTCCCAATTCTTCACATTCCGCGAGTCGCAATTCGACGGCGCTGCTCGGGATCACCAGTGGTGCCTGAACTTCGCGCCAGCAGTATCCGCGCGCGATCCGCTGGATCGCCGCGACCGCGCCGCTGCCATCGTTGCCGGCGCACACGAATATCCCGAACGGGCGGCCGAGCAGCAGCCCCTGCGCCGGATAGTAGGTGCGTTCGAAGAAGTCCTTGAGCATTCCCGACAGCGAACCGAAGGTCTCCGGCGTACCAAACAAATAGCCATCCGCCGCACTCAGATCGTCGAGCGTCGCATCGGCGGCGCGGCGGGCAATGACGCTGACCGCCTCGGTTCCCACGGCAGCGCTGATGATCGCTTCGGCCATGCGCGTGGTGCGCCAGCCGTGGCTATGGTGGACGACCAGCAGGGTGGGTCGCATGTCGGGGACCCGCGGATCCAGGGGATGCGCAGGCATTCTCCGCAAGATTGTCGCGCCGCTCGCTCGCGCGCGGCCTGATCGCGGAACGGTAGCCCCTACAATTCTTGCGCGAATCTCCGGCAAAGTTCGGGGCGCGCTTGCGCGCGATGCTTCTGCAATCGCCCGCTTACCTCAATGCGGCGTCGCGGTCCCCAGATACTTGACCACACCATCGAGGAACATCTGCACCGAGATGGCCACCAGCAGCATGCCCATCAAACGCTCGAACGCCGCCAGGGTGCGCTCGCCGAGCAACTTGTAGAGGGCCGTGGCGGCAAACAGGATGGCCGCGGTTGCCAGCCAGGCAGCAACCAGCGCCAGCGTCCACTCGAGTTGACGACCGGGACCATCGTTGGCGAGCAGCATCAGCGCGGCGATGGTTGACGGCCCGGCGATGCATGGAATCGCCATCGGCACGATGAAGGGCTCGCCTTCGGGAATATCGCCGAACAGACCTTCGCTGGGTGGGAAGATCATGCGGATGCCGATCAGGAACAACACGATGCCGCCGGCGATGCTGACCGA
Organism: Rhodanobacteraceae bacterium; assembly: GCA_016717705.1. Classification (GTDB taxonomy): domain Bacteria; phylum Pseudomonadota; class Gammaproteobacteria; order Xanthomonadales; family SZUA-5; genus JADKFD01. The sequence continues at coordinate 18,599 of JADKFD010000070.1, forward strand.
CTCCTGGCGCAGGTGCAGAAGTTCCAGCAGCGCCTGGCCCGAATAGAGGAACAGCAGCAGCACCGCCAGCGCGATCACCAGTTCGCGCGCCAGCACCAGGCGCCGCCGCGCCGGAGGCAAGGCCTTCAGCAGCGACAGGAACACCGGGACATTGCCCAGTGGATCCATGATCAGGAACAGCAAGATGGCGGCGGAGACGACTTCCATGGTTCAGTGGCTCGCCGCGGGAACTTGTCGTGCATCCACCAGCGCGCCATTGAACTGGGCAGGCGCATGGGCCAGCAACCACGCGGCCAGTTCCGCGTAGACCGCAGGCGCCACCAGGCCCTCGGCGGACTCACCGACATGCGCCTTGCGTCGGAATGCGCTCGCCAGCGGCGCTGGCAATACACCCATGGTGCGCACGCCCTGCTCGCTCCATTCTTGGCGGCCATGCCGATCAGTGCGCGCAGTGCGGCCTGGGCGACGCCGTAGGCTCCCCAATAGGCGCGCGTCGCGCGCTCGATCTCATCGACAAAGAACAACACGGCTGGCGCGGCGCTGGAGGCCTTCAACGCCGGCAGCAGGGACTGCAGCAGCAAGAATGGCGCGTTCACGTTGACTTGCAAGGTGCGCAACCATTCTTCGGGTTCGAACTGCTCGATCGGCGTCAGGCCATGCAAGCGTCCAGCGGCGAAGATGACGCCATCGAGGCGACCGCATCCGTCGATGATGCGCGAGCTAAGTTCCGCGTAATCCGCGGGCGTGGCACCTTCCAGGTTCATCGGGTAGATCGCCGGTTGCGGTGCACCGAGCGCCTCGATCTCGTCGTAGAGCTTTTCCAGCGGCGCCACGCGGCGTCCGAGCAGAACGACGCTGGCCCCGTGATCGGCCGCCGCCAGCGCACACGCACGCCCGAGCGCACCGGAAGCACCCACCACCAGAATCTGTCGACCACCGAGTCCCGCGCCCGCCCACGCTTCAGTGGGCGGTGTCACGCTGGCCAGCAATTCGCTCAAGCAGCACCCGCCTGTACGCGCGCCTCGTCAACGATGCGTTTGAGCTCGCCGGAGGCCTCCAGATCGGCAACGATGTCGGAGCCACCGATCAGTTCCCCATGGACGAACAACTGCGGGAAGGTCTTCCAGTTCGCGTACTGCGGCAGATTGGCGCGAATCTCGGGATCTTCGAGCACATTGACCGAATGGAAGCTGGCACCCACGTTTTTCAGGCTCTGTGCCGCCCGCGAGGAAAACCCGCACATCGGGAACTGCGGCGTGCCCTTCATGAACAGCACGATCGGGTGCGCATCGACCAACGCCTGAATCCGTTGCATCACATCCATGGTTGACTCCGGTCGGCGCCGGGAGCGGCGCTTGCAGCCGGGTATCATAGCTGCGGTCTGCAGCGGGAGTTAGCCGGTGACCTTGAAGATCGACACCCATGCGCACGTGCTGCCTCGGGATTGGCCCGATCTGGCCACGCGCTATCACGATCCACGCTTCCCCAGCATCGATCACAGCGGCGATCGCCATCGCATCTACAAGGATGGCCTTCTTTCGCGAGATCCAGCCACGCACCTGGGATGCGCAATTGCGCATCGACGACTACGCGCGTTTCGACGTGTCGGTCCAGGTCATTTCGACCGTTCCGGTGATGTTCTGCTACTGGGCCCCGGGTGCGCAGGCGCTGGAATTGCATCGCGTACTCAATGAGCACTCGGCGGAGATCTGCCGCACCCATCCGGCGCACTACCTCGCACTCGGCACGGTGCCGCTGCAAGATCCAAAGCTGGCCATCGCCGAAGCCACGCGCTGCGTGCGCGAACTCGGGCTGCCCGGCGTGCAGATCGGCTCGCACGTGGGCAACTGGAATCTCGACGCGCCTGAGTTGTTCGAGTTCTTTGCCGCCTGCGAGGAGCTCGATTGCGCGCTGCTGGTGCACCCCTGGGACATGATGGGCGCGGCATCGATGCCCAAGTACTGGCTGCCGTGGCTGGTCGGCATGCCGGCGGAGCAATCGCGCGCGGTGTGCAGCATGATTTTCGGCGGCGTGCTCGAGCGCCTGCCTCGATTGCGCGTCGCTTTCGCTCACGGCGGCGGCTCATTTCCCTACACGCTCGGGCGCATCGAGCATGGCTTTCGCATGCGCCCGGATCTGGTCGCGGTCGACAATTCGCGGCCGCCACGTGAGTACCTGAAGCGACTATTCTTCGACACCTGCGTGCACGATGACGCCGCGCTGTCCTACCTGATCGATACCTGCGGCGCCGATCGACTGATGCTGGGTACGGACTACCCGTTTCCCCTGGGCGAGCAGGAGCCGGGATCGCACATCCGGCGCATGGATCTGGACGACAGCCAGCGCCAGCGCCTGTTCAGTGGGACTGCACTGGATTGGTTGAGGGTGGATCCCGCGCGCCGATCCCGGCTCCGGCGCGCCGTGCCGGGCTGCCGGGCGCGGTCGCGTGCGTCGCGACCGGCCAACTGTCGCAAGCCACCGGTCGCGCGCGTAACCGCCGAGGGCTCGCTGCCGGGCATCAGGGAGGCCGCCTCCGGCTTACTGGCGGTGGCGTGAAGATGCGCTCCCCTTCCAGCTCCAGCGCGCCCTCGGTTGCTGCCCGCGCGAGTCCCGGCACCGGGAGCTTGACCACCCCCTCGAAATGCAGGCTGCCGGCCCAGTAGGTGTAACCCAGTTCCAGGGCGCCGCTGTAGGCGCGGCACTCCATGTCTCTGCCACAGTTCGGGCACGCCGTCACGTGCAGGTGCATGGCCGGCGAATAGCTCGGTATTCGCCGCGCCAGGCCTCGCCCTGCATCGGCTGCTTGCAGACCGGGCAATCGAAAGTCTTCAAAGGCATCGGCAGACTCCGCAGCGCCGTCAACCCGTCGCGAGCTTCAGCACCTCGGTCACCTCGTCGGTGCCATTGGCCTCGAGGATGCGTCGCTTCAGCCCGAGCAAGGGCTTGCGCTGCAGCCGCGACAGGGTTTCCTTGAGCTCAAGGATACCGCGCGGATGCAGGCTGAAATCGGTCAGCCCGAGCGCCAGCAGCAGCGCCGTGTAGCGCGTGTCGCCGGCCATTTCGCCGCACAGCGAGACCGGCTTGCCCATCGCCACCGCGATGTCGATCACCGAGCTGATCAGCCGCAGCACGGCCGGATGCAGCGGTTCGTACCAGCGCGCGACCGCCTGATTGCCGCGATCGATGGCCAGCGTGTACTGGATCAGATCATTGGTGCCGATCGACACGAAATCGAGAATCTCGACCATCCTGGGTGCAGCGATCGCCGCCGCCGGCACCTCGATCATGCCGCCGACGGGCACGCCCTCCTGGAACACCGTCCCCGACGCACGCATTTCACCCTCGGCCTCGCGGATCAGCGCGCGCGCGCGCAGTGCGTCATCCGGCCCGCCGAGCATCGGCAACAGCATGGTGACCGGTCCGTGCACCGCCGCACGCAGGATGGCGCGCACCTGGGTGCGAAACAGCTCGGGAAACTTGAGGCTCAGACGAATGCCACGCAGGCCGAGCGCCGGGTTCGGTTCGGCCGGATCCTGTCCCAGCGGCAACTGCTTGTCGGCGCCGATGTCGAGCGTGCGCAAGGTCAGCGGATGTCCGTGCATGCGCTTGACCGCGTCGGAGTAGGACTGGTACTGCTCCTCCTCGTCGGGCGGCTGCTGCCGATGCAGGTAGAGAAACTCGGTGCGGAACAGGCCGATGCCGACGGCGCCGTGACGCAGCGCCAGATCCAGGTCCTTGAGTTGTTCGGCGTTGGCCCACAGGCGGATCGAATCACCGTCGGCGGTGCGTGCCGCGGCGTCCGCCAGCCGCAGCAACTGCATCGCGCGGCGCTTCTGTTCGTACTGGCGCTCGCGATAGCGGGTCAGGCGCTCGCCATCCGGATCGATCAGCGCGAAGCCGCGATCGCCATCGACGATCAGCAACTGGCCCTCGTGAACCATTTGCCGCGCGCCGCGAACGCCGACCACGCAGGGCACGCCGAGCGAGCGCGCCAGGATCGAGCTGTGCGACAGCGATCCGCCGGTTTCGATCACGAAGGCCGCCAGTCCGCGCTCGGCAAGACCGTTGAGTTCCGCCGGCTCGATGTCGTCGGCGACGATCACGGTGTCGTCGAGCGCATCTTCCTCGACAAACAGAGAGCGCGCTGGCCGATTGGCCAAGGCGCCGGCAATGCGCTTGACCACCTGATCGACATCGTCGCGGCGGGCGCGGAAGTAGTCGTCCTGCATCTGCTCGAAGGCGGCAAACAACTGGTCGCGCGCCTGCTTGAGCGCCCATTCGGCATTGCACGAGCGCGCGCGAATGAACTCCACCGGCGACTCCACCAGTGCGTCGTCCTCGAGCATCATCAGGTGCGTCTCGATGAACTCGCGCACCTCGCTGGCCACCTGCGGGCCGAGCCGATCCGCCACCACCGTCAATTCGCCCCGTGCGGCCGCCACCGCGGCGCGATAGCGATCGATCTCGGCACCGATCTGATCGGGATCGAGCGTGTATTCCGGGGTTTCGACGCCGCCGCTCTCGAGCACCCGGGCGCGGCCGATGCCAATGCCTCTGGAGGCACCCTGCCCGCTCAGAATCAGCGCCATGGCCCAAGCCTCAGCAGATGCTGGCGACGCGGCGACTCATGGGCGCGTCGGCGGGCGGTCAAGGGTCTCTAGTCCGGTTCGTCAAAACGCCGATCGAACAACTCGGCGACCGCCGCAAGCGCCGCAACTTCATCCTCGCCTTCGGCCCGCAGCAACACGCTGATGCCCTTGCCTGCCGCCAGCATCATCACGCCGAGGATGCTCTGCGCATTCACCTCGCGCCCGCGGCAGACCACAGTGATACGCGAGCTGAAGCGCCCGCTCAGCTGCACCAGCTTGGCGGCTGCGCGCGCATGCAGCCCAGCCGATTGCTCACGATGATCTCGCGCTCAACCATCGATCACCACTCCTGCACGTCCGCCATCGCGCGCCACCTCGGCCAGTTCCTGCAACCCTTTTCCGGATAGTTCAGCACCCGCAGCAACATCGGCAGGTTCAATCCGGCGACCCGCAGCAGCGTCCGACCCGGCTCATGCTCGGCTGCCAGATTGAACGGCGTCGCGCCGTAAAGATCTGCCAATACCAGCACACCCTTGCCTTCGTCCAGTTCGCGCAGTTCCTGGCGCAGCGTGCGCGACGAAACGACGCCCTCGCCGACGTCCCAAGGTACCTCAAAATGCCGACCTTGAGCGGCACCACGCGCATCACCCGCGCGCCACCGCCATCAGGCTGGAGGCGATGCCTTCGTGGGTGACCAGCAGGATGCCACGCTCATGGCGCTGACGCCTGGCGCGACGCAGTCGAAGAGGCAAGAAGCAAGGGGCAGGGAAACACTCGGCGTCGAAGTCGAACCGTGGCGCAAATTGCGTCCCCTGCCCCCTGCCCCCTGCCCCGCCTTTCCTGGCCACATCATCACGCGCGTTCACGCCAGTTCTCTGATGGAAGCACAGCACCTCGCCACCGAGCGCGCGAAAACGCTCCTGCAGGCGTTCGGTGATGTAGACCGAGCGATGCCGCCCACCGGTGCAGCCGATGGCCACGGTCAGGTAGCTGCGTTCGGAAGGATCGAAACGCGGCAGCCAGCGCTTCAGGAAGCGCTCGACGTCGTCGATGAATTCGCCGACTTCCGCGCGCTGCTCGAAATATTCGCGGACCGCCGCGTCGCGACCGGAGTAAGGCCGCAGTCGCGGTTCCCAGTGAGGATTGGGCAGGGCGCGCGCATCGAAAACGAAATCCGCCTCGTTGGGCACACCACGCTTGAAGGCAAACGACTCGAACATCAGCGAGACGCCGCCGGCACTGATGCCCAATGCCTCGAGGATGCGCCGACGCAGCTGATAGACGTTGAGCTCGCTGGTATCGATCTCGATGTCGGCGATCTGCTTGAGCGGCTTCAGCACCTGACGTTCGCGGACGATCGCATCGGACAGCGACGACCCTTCGCAACCCAGCGGATGGCGCCGCCGCGTCTCGCTGAAACGCTTCAGCAGGACATCGTCCCGGGTATCCTGGAACAGCAGGAAGGGCGGCAAACCGAGCTCGGCCAGATGCGAAAACGCCTCGCGGCAACTCTTGGGGGTCACCGCCGGCGGTGCGCGCGTCGATGCCAACCGCCAACCGCGGATAACGCGCCTCACCGGCGCCCAGCGCGTGCTCGGCGAGCGCCGGCAGCAGGTTGGCGGGCAGGTTGTCGATGCAATAGAAGCCGAGATCCTCGAGCGTGCGCAGAGCGACGCTCTTGCCGGAACCGGACAAGCCACTGACGACCGCCAGGCGCACCTTGCCACGCGTTGCCGCCGCTGCCTCTACCATGTGCGCTGCCGCTTCATCGAGTGCGCCTGACGATCGACAAAGGTCTGCGCCGCGTCGATGCCCTTGCTCTTCAGCACGTGATTGCGCACCGCTGCCTCGACCAGCACGGCGAGGTTGCGCCCCGGCGCCACCGGAATCACCAGCCGCGGCACTTCGACGTCGAGCACTTTCATCGAATTGACATCGCCATACAGACGCTTCATGCCGTCCAGCTGGCCATCGGCCAGCGCCGGACCCAGATGCACGATCAGGCGCAGATACTTGTTCCGCTTGACGGCGGTATCGCCAAACATCTCGCGCACGTTGAGGATTCCCAGTCCGCGCACCTCGAGACAGTCCTGCAGGATCTCGGGACAGATGCCGTCGATCACATCCGGCGCGACCATGGTGAACTCCGGCGCATCGTCGGCGATCAGCCGATGCCCCCGGGTAATCAATTCCAGAGCCAGTTCGCTCTTGCCGGCACCGGCCTCACCGGTGATCAGCACGCCGATCGAATACACCTCGAGAAACACGCCGTGCAGCGTGGTCTGCGGCGCCAGGGCCCGCGCCAGATGGTATTGCAGATAGGTCAGCACATCGTGACCGCGCTTGCTGGTGCGCCATACCGGAATGCGGTTGCGCCGCGACGCCGCGATCACGTCGGCAGGCACATCGCGGCCACGCGTCACCACCAGCACCGCAGGTTGCACCTTGACCATGCGCTGGATCGTCGTGCGCCGTTCGATGGCGCTCAGGCCATCGAGGAAGGCCAGTTCCTCGGCACCGAGAATCTGCACCTTGTTCGGATGGATCAGGTTGAGATAACCCACCAGCGAGGGCCGGCGCTGGCGTCCCTCGGCAATCTCGATCTTGCGCTCGCCGCCTTCATGGGTGCCGTCCCAGCTCATGTCCAGGCGGGTGCGCACTTCATCGAACAACTCGTGAGCCGTCAGCGAACGCGTCATGGCGGATTTCCCTCGGTGATCGACGCTCAGACTTCGCTGAATTGCAGGGTGCGCCGACTGATGCGCTCGAACAACTGCTGCGCATCGCCGGCCGCGCGCAACTCCGCACAAACGTCCGCATGACTGAACAATTCGGCCACCTGCCCCAGCAGCGCCAAGTGCTGGTCCGTAAAGTGCTCGGGCACCATCAGCGCCAGGACCAGATCCACCGGCTCATCGTCGGCGCGTCGAAATCGACCGGCTTCGTTTCAGACGAACAAAGGCCGCGGTCGGCTGGTACATCTGCCACCGACGCGGCCATGCGGAATCGCGACACCCTGCCCGAGTCCGGTAGACCCCAAGTGTTCACGCGCGACCAGAGCCTCGAATACGCTGCGTTCGATCTCACTGCCGGTGTCACCGGCGAGCAGGGATGCTGCCAGCTCCAGCAGGCGCTTTTTGCTGACCGCACGTACGTCCGCCACGACCCGGTCGCGCGCCAGGATGTCGACCAGTTGCATGCGTCGATCACGCGTTGAGGTCGTCGACGGTAGCGCCACGACGTTCGCTGGCGCGTTCCTTGCTGCGCACCAACTGGCGATCGAGCTTGTCGACCAGGCCGTCGATGGCCGCATACACATCCTTGCCTTCGGCTTTGGCGAACAGCTTGCTGCCACGCAGGTTCACCGTTGCTTCCGCGTACTGCGCGAGCTTTTCGGTGCCCAGGATGACGTGGGCGTCGATCACTTTTTCAAACGACTCGATCAAGCGCTGCATTTTGCCCTTGGCGTAGTTCTTCAGCGAGTCGGTGAGGTCCAATTGATGGCCGGAGATGGTGAGGTTCATGGAGAGACTCCTCTGCGGATGAGCGACACCGGACGGGTGCCGCGGGCGTGTGCGAAGCGTCCATGAGTCGGACGTGGCTAGGTTCGCATCCCGGTGTTCAAGCCGAGCGCACACGTTCGTTCGATGAGGGAATGCGCATGCCTTCACGATACTTGGCGACCGTACGGCGCGCTACCAGGATGCCGCGACGTTTGAGCACATCGGAAATGGCACTGTCAGACAAGTGGTTTCTGTGGGCTCCTCCTCTTCGATCAGTCTTTGATCATCGCCTGGATCGCGGTGCTGGAGGCCTCCGCCATCGTGGGTGGCGACATGGCTGGAGAAGAAATGTTTGAACTCAAAGGTACCGCGCGGCGAATGCACGTACTTGCGCGTCGTCACCCGGCTGACGGTGGATTCGTGCATGCCGATTTCTTCTGCCACCTCGCGCAACACCAGCGGACGCATGGCCTCGGGGCCGCGCTCGAAAAATGCCTCCTGACGCTCGACAATCACGCTCGCCACTTTCAGCACGGTCTGATCGCGCTGTTCCAGGCTTTCAACAGCCAACGCGCCTCCTGCAACTGGCCTTTCAGGCCGTACCTTCATCGCGGGCGCAGCGACGCAACAGATTGGCATAGTGGTCGTTGACGCGCAGCTTGGGAGCGCGACCCCGGATTCAGGCTGACGTCCCAGCGGCCGTGGCGCTTGTAAGCGTAGACATCGGGCACCACGTGCCCGGCGGCGACCGCCGAGAAGCGCGCCCCGGCTTGGGCGACAGTTGGCGGATCATGGTGACCGCGCGGTCGAGTTCTTCTTCGGTGACCACGCAGATCGCGCGCCAGACGCACGATCATGGCGCGCCAGGAAATCCCAGGTGCGTGGCCACGATGCGCAAGGCCAGCATCTGCGCATCGTCCATCAAAATGCTGCAACTGCACCGTCAGGCATTCGCGCAGATCGCGACTGGCCACGCCCACCGGATCGAGTTGCTGCACAAAGTGGCGGACGGCGGCTACCTCATGCGCATTGACGCGATGCTCCGGGGCGACCGCTGCAATGATCGCGTCGTCGGATTCCGCCAGATAGCCGTCTTCATCCAGCGCCTCGACGATGGCGTGGGCGATCGCGAGATCGCGTGCGCTCAACTGCGACAGGTGCACTTGCCACATCAGGTGATCGGCCAGATCCGGCACCTGCGCATAGCGGGTTTCGGCGCCTTCGTCATCGCCGTCTTCGGACTGCCGGCCGGCGGCGTATTCCGGCATTTCGAAATCGCTGTCGGATTGATCGCGCCAATCTTCCTCGGTACCCGCATCCAGGCGCTCGGCCTCGGCGCTGGCCTCGGCAGGCGCAGCATCGCTCTCGCGCTCTCAGGCTCTGCGCGTATTCATGGCATCGGCGCGACGTCATCCCACTCCAGCATCGGATTGGTTTCGACCGCCATGGCCAGCTCGGTCTGCAATTCCAGCGTCGATAGCGTGAGCAGCCTGATCGCCTGCTTCAGTTGTGGGGTCAACGTGAGTTGCTGACCGACGCGTAATTGGAGACTCGGCTTCATGCCTATTGCATGCGGTCGCCCAGCTTTCGTTTCCAGGGGTTGCGGTCAAAGAGTGTTGCGTAAATCTCTGTCAGGATGGTCAAAGTGCCGACGTGGGCGCGTGGCTTGGCCACGCTGCGCAACTCCAGACCCAGGCCGCGCGGGCCGCCAGCCAACCGCCCTGATCTCCACCTGGTGCCGAGTTCGACCACGCGATTGGGTGGCAGCTTGAGCGAGTCCATGGCGCGGGCGGCGCTCTTCCACATCCAGCCGAACAGGTGCTCGCGCCAGGCGGCCATCCCCTCGCCGCGGGTGGGCATGACGGTTTCGCGACCGAGGAACCAGGTCGTATCCATCATGTCGAAACGCATGCCTTTGGCGGTCCGCCAGCTCAGCACCTGGGAACGTCGGGTTCTCGGAATAGCCAAAATGCGCTTTGATCCGATACATGCCGGAGCCGAGGTTTTCGATCTCCAGCTGGCGCTCATCGACCACTCGTGGGACTTCTTCGACGATCAGGCTCACCAGCACCACGCGTTCATGCAAAACCTTGTTGTGCTTGAGATTGTGCAGCAGGCTGTGCGGGATACCCTCGGCCACGCGCGACAGGAAGATGGCGGTTCCAGACACACGCGGCACGCTACTGACGCTGCCAAAGAACAAGTCGATCGGCATCTGCTGGCACTGCACCTGCTCGCGCAGGCGGCTACCGCGGGTCCACGTGGTCATCAGCAGCACCAAAGACGAAGCTCAGCACCAGCGGAAACCAGCCGCCGTTGGCGATCTTCAATGAATTGGCCGCCAGATAGGACAGGTCAAACAGCACCAGACCGGCAATCGCCAGCAGCGACCACCAGGGCCAACGCCAGCCACGCGCCGCCAGATACAACACCAGGGAGATTTCCAGCACCATGGTCAGCGACACCGCAATGCCGTAGGCAGACGCGATCTCTGAGGAACTGCCAAACGCCAGGATCAGACAGATCACCCCGATCAGCATCGCCCAATTGGCCACCGGCACGTAGATCTGGCCGATCGTGCTTTCCGAGGTGTGCACGATGTCCGCGCGCGGCAGAAACCCAGCTGGATGGCCTGGCGACTGACCGAAAACACCCGAAATTACGCCTGCGAGGGCAATCACCGTCGCCGCCGTGCCGGATCACCAGCGCGGCAATTGGACGGCCTAGGCGCCATGCCGATAGAAAGGGTGGTCCGCCGCCGCAGGGTCAGACAGCAATAGTGCGCCCTGACCAAAATAATTCAGCAGAATTGCCGGCATCACCACGCTGAACCAGCTCAGCCGAATCGCTGGGCGGCCGAAATGCCCCATGTCGGCATACAGCGCCTCGCCGCCAGTCATGACCAGGAACACCGCTCCCATGATGACCAGCGTGTGCCAGCCGTGATGTGCCGCCAGCCGGAACGCCCAACGCGGATCGATCGCGGC
>JADKFD010000071.1 GCA_016717705.1 Rhodanobacteraceae bacterium
CGTCTGCTCGCAGGCTCAGGCGTGTCGAGGGACGCTGCTCGATCTTGATGCGACGACGGTAGCCAGGAGCGGTTGCCGATCTTTTTTTGTTGAATCCGCCACTGCCGTGCGTGCCTTGCCGAGCAACTCGCGCTGCGCCTCGGTAGGTATGCGCTCGGCGGAATCGGCGTTTGTGGCCACGCCAGCCGAGGTCTTGGCCCGTACCGGCGCATGTCCGCGTCCTCATTCGCTCCCGGTACCCACGTCTGGACGCGGCTTGACCGCGCGCATCTAAGCGGTCGACCCCTCGCTCCGCTGCGTCGCCAACTCCCTGGGCTTGACAAGCGCTGTCGTTTCGATCACTAATAACGACACTAAAGGTGTACGAATGAACGATCGAACCGAACTGACGCTGGAACAGCTCGCCGCTGCAGCCGATGTGCCGCTGCGCACCGCGCGCTTCTACATCCAGAAGGGTCTGCTGCCGCGGCCGCATGGCAGCACGCGCAGCGCCTGGTACGACGCCGGCCATCTGGAAACGCTGCTGCGCATCCGCAAGTGGAGCGAGGCCGGGCTGTCGCTGGCGCGTATCGCCGAACTGCTGACCAGCGGCGACGCCATGACGCCGCCGCGGTGTGTCCCCGGTGCGATTGAAGTGCGCACCCACGTTTATCTGGCCGCTGGCCTGGAGCTGGTGATCACGCCAGACCAGGCGCGGCTCAGCCCGGAGCAGTTGCGCGCGCTGATCCGCGCCGTGCTCGAAGCCCATGCGAGCTTGAGCGCCAACGCGCCGGCCGCGCCAACCACCGAGGAGTAGTCCATGAACCACAGCGTGATTTCTCCGCGAACCGCGCCTGGCGCGATCGCAACTCCGGCGTCGCCGCTGATCGCCACCCGCATCGGTCTGGCCATCGACGACCTGCTGGCGACGATCACGCTCACGCAGCACTACACCAATCGCGAGGACCGAGCGATCGAGGTGTCGTACACCATCGCGTTGCCGACCGGCGCGGTGCTGCTCGATGTCGAGGCCGAGATCGGCGACCAGCGATTGCGTGGCAAGGTGCAGGCGCGGGTGGATGCCGAGATGCGCTACGAGCAGGCGCTGGCCGAGGGTCACAGCGCGTTTGCGATCCGTTTGGTCGACGACCAGATGCTGAACATCGCGCTCGGCAACCTCAAGCCTGGCGAGAGCCTGACCCTGCGCATCGTGCTGGCGCAGTGGCTGCTGTGGAACGGCGATCGCGTGCGCCTGACCCTGCCGACGACCATCGCGCCGCGCTATGGCGCCAGCACGCTGCAACCCGGCGATCAGCCAGTTGTCGATCTGCTCGCCGAAAACGGATTCCGCCTCGACGGCCAGGTACGCGGCTTGCTGGCGGGCGCCGAACTGGCGTCCGCCACGCATCGGCTGGCAGTACGCGCGGTGGAGCAGGGCATCGACTTTGCCATCGAGCGCGGCCAGCTCGACCGCGACATCGTCATCGATCTGCGCGATGCCGAGCAGCCACTGCGCGTGGCCGGCAGCATTGCCGCCGACCTTGCCGGGCGCGACGCCGCGATGATCACCTTCTGTGCTACGCCGACAGCGGCATGCCAGCGCGCGGTGGTGGCCGAACTGGTCGTCGACTGCTCGGGATCGATGAGCGGCGTTTCGATCGAACAAACGCGCGCCGCGGTTCGCGCGATCGTGGCGCAACTGACGCCGCAAGATCGGGTCAATGTGCTGCGCTTCGGATCGAGCCATCAATGGCTGCTGCGCCGACCGCAGCCGGCCACCTTGCCGGTGCAACGCACCCTGTTGCAGGCCGCCGATGATCTGCAGGCCGATCTGGGTGGCACAGAGCTGCTGCGCGCACTGAATGCAGGGCTGGACGACCTTGCGCGGTTACCGCTGGACGTCAGTGGGGAACGCGTGCTGTTCGTCATCAGCGACGGTGAAGTCTGGAATCTCGACACCGTCGAGTTCCTCGCGCGCTGCGCCCGCGAGCGGGTCCGCGTGTTCGCCGTCGCGGTCGGTTCGGCGGCGGTCGAATCCACCTTCGCGCCGCTGACGCGCGCCACCGGTGGATCGCTGGAGCGCGTACTGCCCGGGGACGCCATGGCCGAACGCATCCAACGGCATTTCGCTCGCGTGCGCGGCGGTGCCCTTCGCGAACTGCGCGTGCGCTGGCCGGCCGCGTCACGTGACGCGCAGGGTCCAGGCGAGCTCTATCCCGGCGATGGCGCGCTGCTCAGCGCAATCCTCGACGCCAACGGTGAACCGGGCGACGCCGAAGTCAGCTGGATCGATCCGGACGGCGCACCGCGGCAGTTGCGCGTCCCGTTACGCAGGGCGTCCGACAATTCCGGGCTGACGGCCCCGTCGAACCTCGCACGGATGCTGGCGTGCAGTCGATTGAATGAAATTGCCGACGTCGCGAAAGCGACTCGGCTTGCAATCGACTACCAACTGGTGACCGAGCACAGCGCAATCACGCTGGTGCTGGAGCGTGCGCCCGGCGAGCAACTGGATCAGTTGCCGGAACTGCGCGTCGTGCCGCAGATGTTGGCGGCCGGATGGGGTTTAACCGCCACTGACGATTCCAGCATGGATCTGGCTTGCTTCGAAGACGCTCCGATGCCGCGGAAGCTCCGCGACAACGCCGTCGTGGCACCCGACTGCCTGGAGGAATACGACTACCTGGACTTCCCGGCATTTCTGCGGCGTGAACCTGACGACACCTCTGCAGTGCCCTCGCCCTCGTCGGCGCAGCCAGCGCCAGCGAGTGCAGGCGCCGTGCAGCGGGTTGCCGCGAAACTTGCCGCCGTTCTGCGGCCTCGGAAGGGCGCGCAGCGCGACGGCAACGATGCCTCTGGCGTTCGCCAGACGGACATCGCCGACGCAATGCGCCGCGAACTGGTCGCGCTCCTGGTCCCGCGTCTGCGGGCGGATTCGAAGCTGATCGGGGCGCTCCTTCGCGGTGAAATCGGGCTGTCGGCGCTGGCGCTGGAGCTGTCGCCGGCACTGTTCAACTGGCTCGACGAACAGGCCGAACGCCAAGGCAGCGATCTCGAATCCGGCGCGTTCTGGCGCGACCTGATTGAGCAGTCGTGTCAGCGAAAAGACAATAAAGTGCCAGGGCAGTAGGGGCTGCGCCGCGCCGAGTTGCTCGGCCGTTGACGAAGTTGCCGCCGCGGGGCCGGTTAACCGCGGCGACGCCAAACGATCAGCACGGCCGTTGCGGTGCCAAGACGCGGTCAGAACGGGTCCTGCACCTTGGCCCCCGGTCCGACCCCGTCCGCATCCCAGCCCTCCGACCTTGGCCGCCGCCCGGGGATTCTGATCGCCTGTGGGGGCGGAGCGGCGGATGGATCGACAGCGATTGGCTGCGAGCGCGTGGTTTGCGCGGGTTTGGTGGTGGCGGCGTAGCGGCGTGAGTGCGCGGGCGTATTGCCTGGCGCAGGGAATTCCGTATTCGACGTTCATGGCCTGGCGGGCGCGCTTGGTGCGTGAGTTGGCGGGCGGTCCGCTGCCGTTTCATCGCTACGAGCTATGACGCCGTCATTGCCGTTGTGGGTGTGCGCGGAGTCGGTGGACTTTCGACTCGGGATCGATGGCTTGGCGCTCAAGGTGCAGGCGAGCCTGGGGCCGCAGCGGGCGTTGAATGCGGCGCATGTGTTTTTCAATCGCGGCCGGGACAAGGTGAAGGTCCTCTGGTACGACCGCCACGGTTGGTGGTTGATGTACAAGCGCCTGGAACGCGGTCGCTTTTCGGCCGTGCGCAGTGGTGAACTGAGCGAGTCCGAGTTGCGTTTGGTGCTCGAAGGCGTGGATTTGTCGGTGCGTCGGTTTGCGCCGGTCCGCGGGACGCGCGTGGCCTGAGCAGGTCTGGATTTTTGCTGGCAATGGCATGATTGTGCTGGATTTTTAGGCAGCGATTCGTAGTGTTTCGGGCATGCAGAACGCGCCTGCCAGCACGCCTATTTCCCACGACATGCATCTGGCTGTCGTTGCCGAACGCGATACCCTGCGGCGTGAGCTGGCCACACTGAAGGCCGCCTTCGAGAAGCTGCAATTCGATCTCCAGACACTGCTGCGCCAGCGCTTCGGTGTGCGCAGCGAGAGCATCGATCAGTTGCACCTGTTCGGCTCGGATGACGTCGAGTTCATCGAGCAGACCAAGGAAGTTCCGGTCGCACCGCCGGTGAAGAAGGCGATCACGCGCGACCGCGTGGTCCTTCCGGCGGACTTGCCGGTCGAGCGCGAAGAGATCGACGTTCCTGCGTCGGAGAAGCTCGCCGCCGACGGCGCGCCGCTGGTGCGCATCGGCGAAGAGATCTCGATCAAGCTCGGCTATCGCCCGGCGGCGTTCTTCAAGCGCGAGCTGGTGCGCCCGAAGTACGCCGATCCGCGGCAACCGGAGATGGGCGTGCGCATCGCGCCGCTGCCGCCGCAATTGCTCGACGGCTCGCTGCTGGACGCCAGCCTCGGCGCGCACTTGCTGGTGTCGAAGTATGGCGATCATTTGCCGCTGTACCGGCTGGAGCAGATCTACGCCCGCGGCGGCATCGAGATCCCGCGCAGCACCTTGTGCGACTGGGTGATCGCGCTTACCGATCGCTGGCTGCGGCCCCTGGTGATGGCGATGAAGGAGCACCTGCTGCGCCAGTCGGTGATCCATGTCGACGAGACACCGATGCCGCTGCAGCGCGAGAAACGAGTGGTCAAGGCGCGGCAATGGACCTACTCGGGGCGCGAACCGAAGATCACCCTGTACGAGTTCACCGAAGACAAGCAAGGCGAGCACGTGCGGAGCTTTCTGGCCGGTTGGCAGGGCTATCTGCAGGCCGATGCGGCGAGCAACTACGATGAGCTGTATCGCCAGCAACCCAAGATCCTCGAGGTCGCTTGCTGGGCGCACGCACGTCGCAAGTTCTTCGATGTGGCCAAGGCGGCGGAGAAGAACGGTCAGCGCGTCCTGGCCCACGAAGCGGTCGAGTACATCGGCGAGTTGTTCGCCATCGAGAGGGCCGCCACCGATGCCGGTGATGATCCCGAGCAACGTCACGCGCGACGACAATCGCAGGCACCGCCGATCCTGGACAAGATCCGCGCCTGGTGCGACGAAAAGCTCGGCGAGCTATTGCCGAAATCACCCACCGCGGGCGCGATCAACTACGTCCTCAAGAACTGGGGCGCGTTCACCCGTTATCTGGACGACGGGCGCATCGCAATCGACAACAACGCCGCCGAGCGCGCACTGCGCCCGATCACGCTGGGACGCAAGAACTGGCTGTTCGCCGGCAGCAACCGCGGCGGCGACGCGTGCGCCATCGCCATGAGCTTGATCGCCACCGCAAAAGCCCACGGGCACGACCCGCTGGCCTATCTCACCGACGTGCTGACGCGACTGCCCGGATCCAGCAGCAAAGATCTCGACGCACTGCGCCGATGCACGGAAACCGGTCAAATCCTGAAACACTGGTCAACCACTCGCCGTCCTTTTCCGCCGGTCGGTAAGCGTGCATGCCGCGAACGCGGCGCAGCGAGGAGACACGATGCGCTGTCCAGGTCTTCCCCTGGCCGGTGGGCATGCCCATCCGGTTAAGTGACGCTGCGATCTGTTCGTCTGACCAACGGCCAGACATGCGACGGATGAGTTCCACCGCGTCTTCCGACGTTCGACAGCCGTGCTCACCCGTGCGTGGCTTGGGAATGCGCAGCTGCGAATGCTGGCCGCCGCGCCAGTGGATCACGAGGACGATCTCACGCACTTGCTCGTCGACGTCGACCACAATCTCGTTGACCAGCGCGCGCAAGAGCTGCTGCCGCGCTCGCATCGTGACGCCCGGTGCGTTCCAAGCGGCGGCAAGGTCCTCGGCCAAGCCTCTGAAATCGGGTTGCTCGGTGTTCGTCTGCACCTGTTGCAATGCGAGCAACTGTTGTTCGCAGGTGCGTACGCGTTGAAGTGCGGCTTCCCAGCTCTTCTCAAGCTGGGCGGCGATCAGCCGGTTGTCGGGATCGCAGGCGGCATAGCGCCGCTCAGCCAGCGAGGCGTCGTAGCGCGCCTGCTGCAGTTCCAGCTCACGGATGCGACGCTGTTCGGCTTGGGCTTGCATGAACCTGTGTTCGGCTTGCTGGGCGGCTTCTATGGCCATCGGCTCGACGGCACGCAGGAGTTCGCGCGCCACGGCCTCGTCGGGGCGTCCGCCCCCGAAGGTACAGCAGCGTGGTTGCCCAAGCTGCAGTGCGGGACGGTCGCATCGATAGACCGGCTGTGCGGGCGGACGGCCGCGATAGGCCACCGTCAGCCTACGCCCACATTGCGCACAACGCAGCATCCCCGCCAGCAGCGCGCGACCACCGCGCCCCGACTTGACGCCACCGGATCGGCCATAGGCGTTAACGGCCAACCGCTTCTGATTGCGCTCGAACTCGGCCCAATCGACGTAGCCCTCGTGATGCTCCTTGAGCATCACCTCCCACTCCTCGAACGGCTTGCCATGGCCATAGCTCTTCCGCGGCCGGCCGTCGATCAGCGCCGTACGCTTTTCGCTCTTGCCGTAGACGTAGGCCCCTGCATAGAACGGGTTCTTCAGCACGCCGATGACGCAGCGGTAACGGATCGGTGTCCAGTCGAAGCTGATCATCTTCTTCCCGTCGGACGGCCGCGGAAAGTGCACCTGTTCCGCGGCGAGAGTCAACAGCACCTGACGTGCGCTTCCCAATTGGCGGAAGCGCTCGAAGACCAAGCGAATGACCTCCTGCACGCGGCGGTCGGGGTCAAGCGTCAGACCGTACTCACGGTGCCAGACATAGCCGATCGGCACCGGTATGCGCAGCTCGCCGCGTCTGGCCTTGGCACGGGCAGAATCCAGCATCCGCGCACGCAGGACACCCAGTTCGAACTCGCTGATGTTGCCCTTCATGCCGAGGAGCAGTCGATCGTTGGGGCGACACGGGTCGTAGACCCCGTCGAGGTCGATGACACGTGCGTCGACCAGCCCACATAGTTCGAGCAGGTGGTGCCAGTCGCGCCCGTTGCGCGCCAGGCGTGAGGCGTCGAAGCACAGCACCGCGCCGACTTCGCCAGCGCACAGCCACGCCAGCAAGCGTTCGAAGCCGGGGCGTTCCACCATGCCGCTGCCCGAGCGCCCGAGATCGTCGTCGATGACCTCGACGTGCTGAAAGCCACGACGGCGGGCCTCCTCGACCAGGTCGTACTGACGCCGCTGGCTCTCCAGGTTAACCTGCACCTGCGTTTGCGAGGACTGCCGCACATAGACGACGGCTTTGCGCCGCAGGACTGCGGCTGACAACAGATCAGAGTCCGACATCATCGGCCTCCGTCGGGTCGACGTCCGCCGCCTGAAGCAGCATTGTCATCAGGGCCTGGACCGCTGCGGCGCGCTGGTTGATGTCCATGCCGACCAGCGATGGCATCTCGAAATCCATGCTCAGCTGGCACTGCCGTGGTATCGCAGACAACGTCGTCTGCGTCGATCTCGTCTTTGGCTTCATGGGGCTGCTCACCGGTGGGACAAACACCGGGCGAGCTTCGCCGAAGACCGAGATCGAGCAAGACGCGATTGAGTTCTGTCAGCGCCTCAACGGAGGCCTGGGGTGCACCGAGCTCCATGCCCGCACACGCACCCTGGTCCAGCATCCAACTGGCCACGAGAATGACGACACCCGGCGTCACTTCAACATGAACGACGTCGACGCCACCCCTGCGCTCGCCGTATTGCCGCCGCACGCGACGACCGTACAGCGAATGCCAGCGATAAAAGACCTCGACCTCTTGCCCGATATGGGCAGAATGACCGCGCAATG
>JADKFD010000072.1 GCA_016717705.1 Rhodanobacteraceae bacterium
GCGCCGTCGGATCCGGGGTCGCATCGGCGGCAGCAATCCTCGCCAGCGGCGACAGCGGGCCAGCGTTCAGACCGGGAATGTCCCGAAGTGCCGCCAGGGCCGAACGGGTCAGCTCGCGCGTTTCGTAACTGGCAGGGAACTGTTCTGTTTTCATCGCGCACTTCCCAATCCGAGTTTGTTGGCGAGTTCCGCCGGCGAATGGATGCCCGCCGCCGCCAGTGTCTGTTTGGCGATCAGCGGGTCCTTCTGTCCGGCCGCCTTGCGGATCACGTCTGCGATGTCGCTGTCCATCGGCAGGCCGACCGAGCGACCGCGATTGGCGTACTTGACCATCTGGTTCAGGTCGCCGGTTTCCATCGCGTGCTCGAAACCCTTCACTTGCGTCGCCCGCACCGCCGGCCCTTGCTCCTTTGGAATCTGCACCGGTGCACCCTGGTGGCCTTCCCAGATCGATTCCTGCCAGGCCGCGTCAGTGACGCCGGGCGGGCGCGTGGCTGGCCGGTAGATGTTGATGTCCAGCTGCTTCTGGGTCATGCCGAGCTTTTCGCATTCCTCTTTGATCAGCGCATCCAACCGATTCGGAACTTTTTTCAGCCCAAGTACGGTCTGGTCCAGATCGGCCTGGATGTTGGAGCCCGTCAGGTTGCTGCGGCTGCCCTGCGTGGCATTGAAGGTGTGGAAGCGCTTTGGCACCGGCAGCCCGGCGGCCTGCAGGGCCTTCACTTCCTCCTCGATGGCGCGTTTGGTGGCGGCGTTGACGGCCTGCTGCTGCAATTCCAGCTTGCGGGCGGTCATCAGCTGGTGGGTTTCCGTGCTCATCAGGCCCTGGGCCCGCGCGTTGTACAGCGTGTTGCCGCCCTGATTGGCGCGGATCGCATCGTCGATCGAGGCCGTCAGCGCCGGGTTGTCCTTCAGCACCTGCTGGGCCTGCTGGAAATTCTGCACTGGTGGCCGGCCCGGCAGGATCGCCTGGGCCTGCTGCTGCACCTGTAGTGCCTTGTCGGTGGCGAGTTGCGCGTTGCGGGCTTTCTCCAGTGCCTTGCGGTTCCAGTCGAGCAACTGGTTGACCGAACCATCCGGGCGTTTGGCGGCCAGCGCTTCCAGTTGCTTGGCTTGCGCTTCCAGCGCGCTGACCTTCTGCGCCGCCTGCTGGCCGCCGCAGCCAGCCCGCGGTTTTCCAGCGTATCGCCCACGCACTTGATCGCCTTGCCCCAGGCCGTCGACGGCTGCAGCGTCGGCTTCTGTGGACAAAGCAGAATCCCGGCGATCTTCACCGCGATGGCCGGCACCGCCCACAGCTTCTCCTCAAACGAGGCATGCGGGTCGGTGAAGGACTTCAGCTCGTCGATCGGCAGGATGCTCTTGCCGACCTTGTTCCAGGCGGCGCCCAGCGCGCCGCCGGCGGCCTTGACCATGCCCTGCCCGAGCGCACCCAGCGCATCCGTCAGCTTGCCGTCCTTCAGACCCTGGACGAAGGCCTGACCCTCGGTCTTCAGGTTCTTCGAGATCCAGTCCTTGGCCATGCTGTTGACGCCGGCCACGAAATGGCCGGGGTTCAACAGCCCGTTGCCCAGGCCCTTCAAGCCTTGCCAGACCTGTCCGGGGAAAGCGAGCAAGCCGCTGCCGGCGCCATGGATCGCTTCACCCGCCTGTACCGCGGCGTTCTTCACGCCACCGACCACCGAGGCCGCCGCATCCCAACCGACGCCATTGGGCTTCGGCAGATGCTGGTCCAGCGAGCCCAGCGCGCCCTTCAGCTGCTGCTGCGCGGCGGCCCAGGCCTTCGGGTCGCGCGGACCTTCCAGCTGACCGCGCATCGTCTGCACCGCAGCGGCGAGCTGCGAATTCCGATCGTGCTTGGCGACCTGTTCCAGCCGGTCCAGGCGCTGCTTCCAGGCCGCCGCCGCATCCGGCGACGGCTTCGGCTGCTTCGACGGTGGCGGGTTCAGCGCCGACGGCTTCGGCTGTTTCGAAGCTGGCAGCTTCGGCGCCGGCGGTTTCGGCGTCGGCGGAACCGGTCCCTGCGGCAGGGACCGTCCGCCGCGAATGCCACCCAGCAATTGGCCGATCGCGATCATCAGCGGTGGCAGCAAACTGCCGATCAGCGCCTGTCCAAGACTGCCAGGCCCCGGCAACGGGCCAGCGCCACTCATGCCGGGCAACGGTCCCTCGGGCATGCCGGCGCCCGGATCGGATGGTGTGGAGCTTGCGGGGGCTGCACTGACCGGGGCATCGCCGGCGGCCGGAATCACCACCGCGGCCACCACCGCCTGATTGTCGACGCTGACTTGCACCTCGACACGGGTTTCGCTGCCGTCCCAAAGCACCGAGGGCGTGTTGACGCCGTTGATGAACCACGACACGTAGATCGAACTGCGCGGCGAATTGCCGTTCTCGTCGACCACGTCCACCGACGGCGACAGCACTTCGCCAGGGGTCAGCGGCGGAATCTGGATGATCGCCCGATAGCGGCCTGGCCCGGGGGGCTGCGGTTCGGGGGGCGGCTCCGCATCCCACCCGGTACGCATCGAGAGCTGGTAAATGGCGACCTCCGACAGCGAGGGCATGAAGACAAAGCGCCCCGTCGCCGCGTCGTAGTTCAGTACGGCGTAGACCTCGAACGTCCTTTCTTTGGATGGCAGCGTGTCGTCACAGGCCTTGGCGCGGAAATTCCAGGGCTGTTCGAGCAGCGTGAAGCTCACCGTGAGGTGGGCCAAACGCAACTGCGTATCCGTCTGGTGCGTCAGGCGCACGATCTTCGCAGGTCCGGCACGCGCATCCGTCACGCACATCCCGCCGGCCAATTGGCGCAACTCCGAATCGCGAAACGCTTCCGCCGCGGCGCTCAGTTCCGCCTCATCGGGAAGACGCGGCCAATACAACTCGGCCACGGCCAGCAGCGGGAGCAGCAGCAGCCCGAACAGAAGAACGCGCAGCGTCAGGCACGAACGCCTCAGACCCGCGGCTGCCGACCCGAGCTGCGAGCGTGCCCCGCTCACGACAGCGCTCCGGCGAGGCCGGCCAGCGTCATCCACGCCGCGCTGGCCAGCGCCCCGGCGACCGTCGCCACCAGCAAGTTTGGCAATGGGCGACCACCGTGGGCGAGCATGCCACCACCAGCCAGGCCCGCCGCGCTCATCAGGCCGGCAGCGCTGAAGGCCTGCACCGCCGACCAGCCGAACATGCCTTCGGCCAGCGCGGCGAGCAGCGCATATGGCAGCAACAGCAGGAAGGCGTCGTCCACCGAGCGCGTGACCACGGCGGAATCGGCCACGCGGTCGCGATTGACTGCGCCCAGCAAGCCTTTGAGGACGCCCATCAGGGCCAGCCCGCCCAAGCTTGCAATCACCGCGCCGAGGAGCGATCCGGCGACGCCGCCGGGTGCGTGCGCACCACTCAATCCTCCGAACAGGCCGAAGGCGACACCGTGAGCCAGCGTTGCGCCCTTCATGTGCCCACTCCGACCAGGAACCAACCGAACAGCAAGGCGCCGCCGCCAAGGCTGGCCAACAGCGCGGCGACGCCGGCGCGGCCGCCAGCCAGTTCGCGCAGCACGGCGAACATTGGCCCCAGCGACCACAACAGCCCGGTCAACCCGCTGCTGACCGCAGTCGCCCAGCCCAGCGTCAGGTTCAGGCTCAGCCCGACTACGCCGTAGACCAATGCGCCACCGTAGGCCAGCGCCACCGCCGACAGGGTCTGCGACAGCGGCCGTGCAATGCCGAAAACGCGAGTCGCCAGGTGGGCTATCAGCCCGACCAGCGCCACGCCAAGCGTTCCGAGCAGGGCGCCGCGCAGCACGATCAGCAGCGCCGCCGTGTCATCGATGATCCCGCTGCGCGACATGTCCAGCGCCGCCTGCAGCGAGATTGCCGAGAACGCCAGCCCGGACACCGTGAACGCCGCCAGCAATCCAAAGCTGCCGAAGCCGCGGGTCAACAGGCTGGCCGGGTCCAGCAAAGCGCCCAGCCAGCCCGGTTGCGTGGCGGCGGCGGACGCCTGCAGCGGAGGCACGGTTTCAAGCTTCGACACGCGACACCCCGATCTCGATCAAGTCGTCCGAGAGCCCCAGTCCACGGTATTCGATGCCGATCAGGAAGCCGCGCATCCCCTGCTGCGCACTGGGCAGATCGGCGTGACCGTCGCCGCCGACCTGAGACCCAGCCGCGACCCTGGGGGGGGCGGGGGGGGGGGGGGGGGGGGGGGGGGGGGGGGGGGGGGGGGGGGGGGGGGGGGGGGGGGGGGGGGGGGGGGGGGGGGGGGGGGGGGGGGGGGGGGGGGGGGGGGGGGGGGGGGGGGGGGGGGGGGGGGGGGGGGGGGGGGGGGGGGGGGGGGGGGGGGGGGGGGGGGGGGGGGGGGGGGGGGGGGGGGGGGGGTGCGCAATTTGTCCTGTATCAAACGCCAGCGCGCCGCTGCCGCAGGGGGCAAATTGGACAGTCGGAAGGGGAGCTGGACGAATCCAACAGTCTGTTGCACCCGGTTGATCGCCGGGGGCGAAGGCCGGTTTCATCCCAGCGTTGGGGGGGGAGCCCCGGGAAGCTGGCTCGCGGGCACAAAAAAGCCCAAGCAATCAATCGCTTGGGCTTCGGTACTGGCGGAGAGACAGGGATTCGAACCCTGGATGGGTGTTTTGCACCCATACTCCCTTAGCAGGGGAGCCCCTTCGGCCTCTCGGGCATCTCTCCGTGATCGTCAGGAACCGGCTTCTGGGGTGAGGAAATCACCTTCGGAACCATCTTCCTTGCGGATTTTTTGATAAATCTCTTCGCGATGAACTGCGACGTCCTTCGGTGCGTTGATACCTATACGCACTTGATTGCCTTTCACGCCAAGCACCGTGACTGACACCTGATCGCCGATCATCAGGGCCTCGCCGACGCGACGCGTCAAAATGAGCATCCATTCCTCCTGCCGCCATCCCAGGCCTCGCCCGGGATATCGTGAGCGCAAGCCTTTGCACTCGCAACTGTCCATGTCACACCGCGCGCGGCCCCTGGGGAACACGCGAAACGAGAATGGTAGCGTAGTGTTTCGTTTGGAGCAATGCCAAGATTGATGGGATCGGCATCGCGGGCAAAGCCCGCTGCCATGCTGCCTGCGTGACCTGGCGGCGATCTTGCAGGAGCGACGTGGACGTCGCGACCTTCAACCCGCCGCCTCACCGGTCGCGACGCACGCGTCGCGCCTAGATCCACCGCGCGCCGACAAACTCCGGCAGACCCGCCAAAGCCGCGCGCAACTCCGGCACATCATTGCAACCGCCCTGCGCCATGTCCGGTCGACCACCGCCCTTGCCGCCGGCCTGTGCGGCGACGTGGCCGAGTACATCGCCGGCTTTCACGCGGCCCAGTGCGGCTCCGCTGACGCCCGCGATCAGGGTTGCCTTGCCGTCCTGGGCCGAGGCCAGCACGACGACTGCATCGCCAAGCTTCTGCTTGATGCGATCGAGCATCTCGCGCAGCACCTTGGCGTCGATGCCCTCGACGCGCTCGGCAAGGACCTTGATGCCGCCAACCTCGCGGGCTTGCGCCAGCATGTCGTCGACCGAGGCGCTGGCCGCCTTGAGCTTCAATGCCGCCAGTTCACGCTCGTCGCGCTTGATGCGATCGAGCAGCTGCTGCACCTTGTTGATCACCTGATCGCCGCCGCCGAGCAGACCCGCCAGCTCGCGCAGACGAGCTTCCTGCTCCTGCACCCAGTCCACCGCCGCCGCGCCGGTGATCGCCTCGATACGCCGCACGCCGGCGGAAATACCGCCCTCGCTGACGATCTTGAACAGACCGATGTCGCCAGCGCGATCGACGTGCGTGCCGCCGCAGAGTTCGGTGGAGAATTCGCCCATTTTCAGCACCCGCACGCGGTCGCCGTACTTCTCGCCGAACAGGGCCATGGCGCCGAATTCAAGCGCCTCCTGCATACCCATCTGGTGAACTTCGGCTGCGGCATTGCGGCGAATTTCCTCGTTCACGCGCAACTCGATTCTTCCCAACTGTTCGGCGGTGATCGGCTGGAAGTGCGAAAAGTCGAAGCGCAGCCGCTCCGGCGCCACCAGACTGCCCTTCTGGTGCACGTGATCGCCGAGTTCTTCGCGCAGCGCCGCGTGCAACAGATGCGTGGCCGAGTGATTGAGCACGATGGCGCGGCGGCGGTCGCCATCGATGCAGGCCCTGATCGGGTCACCGACGCGCAGCAGTCCGGCCGCGAGCTGGCCGACGTGCCCGTGAAAAACGCCCGCCAGCTTGACGGTATCGCCGACATCGAACACCGCCTCGGCTCGCCGTCAGCTGGCCATGGTCGCCCATCTGGCCGCCGCTCTCGGCATAGAACGGCGTGCGGTCGAGGATCACCACCGCATGGTCGCCGCCGACGATCTGTTCGCGCACCTGGCCGTCGACCAGCAGGCGCACGACGCAGGCATCGTCGCTCTGGTGTTCGTAGCCGGTGAACACGGTGGGCGCGAGGCCCTCGACGTGCTCGGCGGTGATCTGCAGCCCCGCGCCGAAGTTGCTGGCGCTGCGCGCGCGGGCGCGCTGCTCGTTCATCGCCACTTCGAAGGCGTCCATGTCGACCGCCATGCCGCGCTCGCGGGCGACGTCGGCGGTCAGATCGACCGGGAAGCCGTAGGTGTCGTAGAGGCGGAAGGCATCGACGCCAGCAATCGTGCCGTCGACCTTGGCCGCGATCTGCTCGAACACCTTCATGCCGCTGTCGAGGGTTTCGGCAAAACGCTCTTCTTCTGCCGCCAGTACGCGATCGACCAACTGGGCCTTGGCCGCCAGCTCCGGATAGGCCTTGCCCATCTGGGTGACCAGAGGCGCAACCATCCGATGGAAGAAGGACTTGCGCACGCCGAGTTTCCAGCCGTGACGCAGCGCGCGGCGGATGATGCGGCGCAGCACGTAGCCGCGGCCTTCGTTGCTCGGCAACACGCCATCGACGATCAGGAAGGAGCACGCCCGGATGTGGTCGGCGATCACGCGCAGCGAGGCATTGCTCAGCTCGCTGGTGTCGGTCAGTTCGGCGGCGACGCGGATCAGCGCCTGGAACAGATCGATCTCGTAGTTGGAATGGACGTGCTGCAGCACTGCGGTCAGGCGCTCCAGGCCCATGCCGGTATCAACGCATGGACTCGGCAACGGCGCCATGCGGTATTCGGTGAGCGTGTACTTGAGATCGCCGGCCGGCGTGCGACTGGCGCTGGGCGCCACCACGACTTTTCCGGCGGCCAGCGCCTCGGCATAGGCCGCGCGCGCAGCGGATTCGTCGGCGTACTCGGTGCTGCCGAGCACCGAGCGGTCGTACTGCATGAACACGAGATTCCAGATCTCGATGTAGCGATCGCCGTCCTCGTTCGGCGAACCCGGCGGACCGCCCTCGATGCCCTCGCCGTGGTCGTAGAAGATCTCCGAGCACGGGCCGCAGGGGCCGGTGTCGGCCATCTGCCAGAAATTGTCGGAGGCATAGGGCGCGCCCTTGTTGTCGCCGATGCGCACGATGCGCTCCGCCGGCACGCCGATCTCTTTCGACCACAGATCGAAGGCTTCGTCGTCGGTCTGGTAGACCGTGACCCACAACTTGTCGGCGGGCAGCTTGTAGACCCTAGTCAGCAGTTCCCAGGCGTAATGGATCGCATCGCGCTTGAAATAGTCGCCGAAGCTGAAATTGCCCAGCATTTCGAAAAAGGTGTGGTGGCGCGCGGTGTAACCGACGGCGTCGAGGTCGTTGTGCTTGCCGCCGGCGCGCACGCAGCGCTGAGCGGATACGGCGCGGGTGTAGTCGCGTCGCTCGGCGCCGAGGAAGGTGTCCTTGAACTGCACCATGCCGGAGTTGGTGAACAGCAACGAACCATCGCCACCACCGGGGACCAGCGAGCTGGATGGCACGTGCCGATGCCCCTTGCCGACGAAATAGTCGATGAAGGCCTGGCGAATTTGGTTGGTGGTTTGCATTGACGCTGACCCGATTGGAGGCTAACCCCGGAATTTACCTGTTCTGGGGGCGAGACTGCACTCGGGGAATGCGCGCGCATCGCCTGCTCAGGTGAACCGCTGCGCGGTACACCGGCCTACCAAACCCCGCCGGGCGGTGGGCGCACAATCCGACCGGTGACGCCCCGGACACCGCCGCGCCCGCTTGGGCGGTGCGGCGCGTGAGCGCGTTCACCGGGGATCAAGCCCGCGGCAGCGCCTTGCGGATGGTATCGCTGTCGTAACCGCGCGCCTGCAGGAAGCGCGCGCGCTTGCTCCATTCGGTGTAGTCGGCGGGTGCTTCGCTGCCGAACTTGCGTTCGGCGAGCGCGCGGGCGTGCTCTACCCAATCGATTTCGACGCCGTCGTCGGCGGTGATCTGCTTGCCGGCGCTGAGGCCGGCTTCGCGCAGATCGTTGCGGATGCGACCGGGGCCATGCCCGCGTCGCAAACCGGCCGCCACTTTCGCGACGGCCGCCCGCTCGTCGCTCAGATAGCCGTCATTGACCAGCGCTTCGAGCGCTGCGGCGATCTCGTCTTCGGGGTATTCGCGCTGCGCCAGCTTGCGCGTCAGTTGCAGCCGGGAGTGCTCGCGGCCGGCGAGCAGGGCCAGCGCCGCAGCGTAGGCGCTGCGGCGTGGCTTATCCGTATTCGACTTGCGCTCAGGCTTCATCCGCCACAGCGGCGACCGCCGGAGTCGCCAACGTGAGCAGCTTCTCGCGCAGACGGGCGTCGATCTCGTTGGCCTTGTCCTTGTGCTCTTTCAGGTACAGGCGCACGTTGTCCTTGCCCTGGCCTACGCGTTCGCCTTTGTAGCTGTACCACGCGCCGGATTTTTCGATGATGTTGTGCAGCACGCCGAGTTCGATCAGCTCGCCCTCACGCGAGATGCCCTTGCCGTAGAGAATTTCGAAATCGGCCTGGCGGAACGGCGGCGCCATCTTGTTCTTGACCACCTTGACGCGGGTTTCCGAGCCGATCACCTCGTCGCCGCGCTTGACGCTGCCGACGCGACGGATATCCAGGCGCACCGAGGCGTAGAACTTCAGCGCGTTGCCGCCGGTGGTGGTTTCCGGGCTGCCGAACATCACGCCGATCTTCATGCGGATCTGGTTGATGAAGATCACCAGGCAGTTGGAGCGCTTGATGTTGCCGGTCAGCTTGCGCAGCGCCTGGCTCATCAGTCGCGCCTGCAGGCCGACGTGCGAATCGCCCATCTCGCCTTCGATTTCGGCCTTGGGCACCAGCGCGGCCACCGAGTCGACCACGACGATGTCGACCGCGTTGGAGCGCACCAGCATGTCGGTGATTTCCAGCGCCTGCTCGCCGGTATCCGGCTGCGAGATCAGCAGTTCATCAACCTTGACCCCGAGCTTCTCGGCATAGGTCGGGTCGAGTGCGTGCTCGGCGTCGACGAAGGCTGCGGTACCGCCAGCGCGCTGCGCCGCGGCCACGACCTGCAAGGTCAGCGTGGTCTTGCCGGAGGATTCCGGCCCGTAGATCTCGACCACGCGGCCGCGCGGCAGGCCGCCGATACCCAGGGCCACGTCCAGACCGAGCGAGCCGGTCGAAATGGCCTCGATGGCGTCCGAGGTGCGATCGCCCATGCGCATCACGGTGCCCTTGCCGAACTGCTTTTCGATCTGCGAGAGCGCAGCCGACAGCGCACGGCGCTTGTTGTCGTCCATGGTCCTATCCTCAATTGCGAAAGTGGTGGCCGGCTTTATCGTCAGCGCCAGTCTCAGGGATTGAGATTGCGCACCGGATGGATCGATGATGCCATAGCCCCCTGACAACGCTCTGTCAGAAAGCTTCGCTAGGTGTTGTCAGAATTTTCTGTAAGCCTTCCAGCGCGACCGCTACCGTCTGTCGGCGCACGGCATCACGATCGCCGTGCAGATGCACCATTTGCGTGATCGGCGGATGGTGGCCGCGGCCCCAGGCCAGCCACACGGTGCCGACCGGCTTGCCCGGCGTGCCGCCGCTCGGGCCGGCGATGCCGGTGATGGCGACGGCGACGTTGGCGCGGCTGCGCGACAACGCACCGCGCACCATTTCGACCACGGTTTCCTGGCTGACCGCGCCGTGCTCTTCCAGCGTGACCCGCGAGACGCCGAGCATCGACTCCTTGGCCTCGTAGCTGTAGGCGACGAAACTGCAATCGAACCAGTCTGAGCAGCCGGCAACCTCGGTCACCACCTTGGACAGCCAGCCGCCGGTACAGGATTCGGCCGCCGCCAGCTTCATGCGCCGCGCCAGCAACAGGCTGCCGATCTCGGCTCCGGCGTCATGCAGGGCTTGGTCTTCGGGGATCATCAGGGTCACGGCAGTGTCCGGGCGCATCGGGCGGGGTCGCTGGAAGATACCCGCACCCGATACTTTTTGTAGGAACGGCGTAAACGTCGCGACCGCCCCCGCATCGGGCATCGGGCTCTGGTAGGCCGTGTCGGGCGCGCGGGGGGGGCGGGGGGCCGGGCAGCGGGGCCTGGTAGGCCGGTGTACGGCGCAGCCGTTCACCGGCGCGGGCCTATCGCAAGCACCCGGTGAATGCGCTGACGCGCATACACCGGGCTACCTTAGAAGCGCCCGGCGCGCAGGTCTTCGACCGCCTGCATGATTTCTTCGCGGGTGTTCATCACGAAGGGGCCATAGCGGGCCACCGGCTCACGCAGCGGCCGGCCGGCGACCAGGATGGCGCGCGTGCCTGGTGCGGTTGCCGCCACGACGACCGTGTCGCCACGACCGAACACCGCCAGCTGTTGCGATGAAACCGGCGTGGTGCTGCCCTCCCCGCCTGCCACCAGCGCACCTTCATAGACATAGAGGAATGCGCTGTGGCCCTCGGGCAGCGGCTGCGTGAAGCTCGCGCCCTGATCCAGCAGCAGGTCGAGATAGACCGGATCCGTCGCCGCCTGCTCGATCGGCCCGCACACGCCAGCGACCTCTCCAGCGATCACCTTGACGCGCACGCCCGGCCCGACGTCGACCTCGGGAATCTGTTCCGGGCCAAATTCCTGATAGCGCGGCTCGCTCATCTTCAAGCGCGCCGGCAAATTGATCCACAGCTGGAAGCCGCGCATCCGGCCATGCTCCTGTTCGGGCATTTCCGAATGCACCAGGCCACGGCCAGCGCTCATCCACTGCACCGATCCGGGCACCAGCAGGCCCGAGTTGCCGTGGTTGTCGCGATGGCGCATGCGTCCGTCGAGCATGTAGGTGACGGTCTCGAAACCGCGATGCGGGTGGTCCGGAAAGCCGGCGATGTAGTCTTCCGGACGGTCGGTACCAAATTCGTCCAGCATCAGGAAGGGATCGAGTTCCATCAATTGCGGCGAACCGATGACGCGCGTCAGCTTGACGCCGGCGCCATCTGAAGTGGCCATGCCGCGGATGGTACGTACCACGGGTCGAATGCTCATGACGCGACTTGTGGCTCCCTGTGTTGATCGGCGGCGCTCGGCCGCTAAGTGTACGCGCAGGCCTCGGACTCAGGTTGCGGCCGGCGGCCTCGCGCTAAGCCGCCAGGATGCTTGTGGGCACGGTGTTCGGCCGACATGGCCAGACCCTGCGCGCGGACGACTTCGACCTCGGTGATGCCGAGGAAGCCGAGCACGAAGCGCAGGTAGGATTCGTGATGCTCGCTGGCGCCACCGAGTTCATGCACGCCGCCCTGGGTGATCGCCAGAAACACGCGCTTGCCCTTGACCAGGCCTTGGGGACCCTGTGCGGTGTAGCGGAAGGTCTTGCCGGCAACGGCGACACGATCGATCCAGGCCTTCAGGGTCGACGGAATCGAGAAGTTGTACATCGGCGCGCCGATGAC
>JADKFD010000073.1 GCA_016717705.1 Rhodanobacteraceae bacterium
CCAGTGGTGGCACTGCCGCTTCCCCAAAGCTCAGCACCGAACTGATCAGCGCTCGATGCTCAGGCGTCAGCCCGCCGTAGGGGTTTGGAAGCTGTCCGAGTTCGGCGAACCGATCAATACAGACGGACAACGTCTTGCAGTCGGTCGTTGTCGATTCCGAACGCGCATCGGACGTGTTGAGGAGTGCGAATACCGCGCAGAGGACGAGCGAGCGACTCAGCACTGGGGAGGCCCGACGATGAACGAAGCTCAGCCTATGCGCGCGTGAAGTAGTCTGCAATCACCGGGTCGGCGCTCCGTCGGTCTCAGCCTTTTGCCCTCCTGAAGTCCCAGGGCGGCACGGGCTTCGCATCACGCCATAGCCCGACGCGACGCGCTCTTGCTTCCAGTTCTTCAGATTCATAGCGCCCACGGTCCTGCGGCGACTGCTCATTGGCGTGCTGCCGATACCACCAGGCAAGGCCGACACTGAGCTGGGCCTGGCCGACATCGAGGTTCTTCGGGCAGCTTGGGCAGTCCGGCGACTGGACCATGACCTTGCCGACGATCCGCCCGTAGCGGTCCCGCTTGTTCCACTGGACCGATACATCCTTCTGGAACACCAGGTCGCTCAGATTTTGCTTTGAGCGGTTGCCGAATGCCTGCGCCTTTTCCGGTGCGTCGATCGCCGACAGGCGAACCTTGTGCCGGACATTGTCCGCGTCCAGGACAGTTACGGTATCGCCGTCAGCTACGCCGACGACACGGCCAGCCAAGGTTTCGGCATGGGCAGCAAACGACAGCGCCGCCAGTACTAGCATCATGATTGATCGCATAGAGCGAGTATGCGACGAACGGCCAGAACTGCCGCGTTGTGACCTGCCTCGCCGGGCTTCAACTTGAACTAAAGTCGCTTGGCGTTCGCTTCGACCTGCGTACCCCGGCGACCTGCCGCTGGAGTCTCGAGCAACGGTGCTGGCGCAGGCACGCGCCGGGTATTCGCGTGAACGCGCTGGCCGGCGACCAAACGAGATCCACACCCGCATTCGCCCGGCGACGCCCAAGAAGACCCTGAATCTGGATCCCCTCGCTCGACGCACGGTTCGACTCATCGATCCGCGGTTTGTGTGGTCGGTGTGGCTGACCAGCTGGCGCTTTTGGGTGCGGTTGCCACTGCTGGTGTTGGGCGGCATCTGGATGGTGGCGACCATTCCGGCAACGCCGGCGAATTGGATCAACGAGGTCTGCGCGGCCACAGGTCAAGACCAGCGCGCTGCAACCTGGTGCGCCAGCCACGGCTACGAGGTGCCACTGCCGGTGGTTTATGGGGGCATCGGCCCGTGGCCAGCGTTTGTAGTTGCGCTCCTGGCCATGTTGGGCGCGTCGATCGCCATGCTGGCGGAGTTGCTCGCGGGCTGATCGGCTGCGCGCAGGCGGCAGCCGGGCCATCTGGGCTAAATCTGACGTCAATCCCGTCAGTTCGCCCATATGTGCTCTAAGTGCTTGATAATAAATCCATTGCGGCTTTGTAGTCTCGGACTATAGTGCGCCGGCGCGACCCAGCGTCACCTGCTAGTATATGTGCGCATATACGTGGAGTCCGCAGACATGGGCCAAGTGACCATTTACCTCGACAATGACAGTGAAGCGATGATGAAGCAGGCCGCGAAGGAGGCCGGTATGCCGGTGAGTCGCTGGCTCTCCGAACTGGTTCGGGCCAAAACACGTAACGATTGGCCGCTCGAGGTGCGCCAGGCGGCCGGCGCATGGTCGGATTTCCCGGATGCGGCGGCGTTGCGTGCCGGGCAGGGTCAGGATCTTGTGCGCGAATCACTGTGATGTTTCTGCTCGACACCAACACGCTGATCTATTTCTTCAAAGGCCAGGGCCGCGTGGCGGAGCGACTGCTGGCGACGTCACCGCAGCAGCTGGCAGTGTCCACCATCACCCTCCATGAGTTGGAAACGGGCCTGTTGAAGTCGATGGATGCAACCACGCGGCGCCGCCAACTGGCGGCGTTTGTCAGTGCTGCGCAAGTCTGGGACTTCGATCAGGCGGCAGCCACGGCGAGCGCTGAAATCCGCGCTGAGCTGGAGGTCATCGGCCGTCCGATCGGTCCACTGGACAACCTGATCGCCGGGACCGCGCGCGGCAGGTCGGCGACACTCGTGACCCGCAATCTGGGCGAGTTCAGCCGAATTCCTGGGTTGGCGGTGATCGACTGGTACAGTTGAGGTCAGCATCAACCCGATTCCACCCATCAGTAGCAGCCGACCTCGCGCGCTCAAGGCTGTTGGGTTGTTGGGGCGGACGCACGCCCAGTACGATGCGATCGACGCCAACCAGGTGGAGCTATGAGCCGGATTTACACACTGACGCCCATCCGCAGCGACGCAGACCACAAGGCCGCACTGCAGCTGGCTGAGGCGTACTTCGATGCGCCACAAGAGCCCGACCCGGACAGCCCGGAGGGCGCCCACTTTGAGGCCTTGATCACGCTGATCGAGGCCTACGAGGCCAAGCACTATCCGGTGAGCCCGCCCGATCCAATCGGAGCCATCCGTTTTCGCATGGAGCAGGCCGGGCTGAGCGCGGCAGACCTGAAGCCCTACATCGGCGGCCTGAATCGCGTCTACGAAGTTCTGAACGGAAAGCGTGGGCTAAGCCTGGCGATGATCCCCAAATTGCATGCAGGGCTTGGCGTGCCGCTCAGCAGCCTGATTGGTGCCCCTTGAAAACCGGACTCACGACCCTGTTCCGCAGCAATACCAGCCAGGCGGTGCGGCTGCCCAAGGCGCTTGAGCTGCCGGCATCGGTCAAGAAGGTCAGCATCACGGCGATTGGCAACACACGCATCATTGCCCCGGTTGGCGAGTCCTGGGCGCTGTGGTTTGACGGACCTGGCGTCACCGAGGATTTCATGGCCGATCGCGAGCAACCGGCCGATCAGCACCGCGAAGGTCTGTGATCGTGCTGCAGTACCTGCTCGACACGAACATCGTCATTTACACGATGTTCGAGCGCGCGCCGGGCTTTCCGGTCGAAAACTGGGTTTAGCCGGCGGATGCTTGGTCGACATCGCAAAGGTGAGCGCAGGTCCGATGGACGCCGGTATCCCAGGCAACGACGCGGGTGATGGAAAGGGACCGATGGAACTCTTCGATGCACTGGGCTTTCGCTGGGACCGGGCGGCAATTCCTGCAGGCGTACCGGTCCACTCGGTTGAGCGCGCGTGCTTTCGGTTCCACAAGATGCTGGCGGAGTTTGTGTGGGACGCTGGCGTGGTGGAGGGGAACACGCTCACATTCCCCGAGGTGATGACGCTGCTGGACGGCGTTACCGTGGGTGGCCGAAAGATCGCGGACCAGGCGCAGATTCTGAACCTGATAGTGGCTTCGAGGCGGCTGCTGTCGTTGGTTCGTGGCCGCCGGTTCGCGCTCGACAAGGCGACCGCCATGGCGATCCACGCGCTGTTTGCGCCCACCGAGGCGCCGGAGTCGGGCGCGCCGTTGTTGCGCCGGACTTTTGATGAGGGTCTGGCGTGCCTCATGCGGGATGTTCCGAGCCCCTTCGAGCGCGCGATGGCGTTTTTCATGTTCGGCGCGTTGCAGCAGTTCTTTTTCGACGGCAACAAGCGGACCTCGCGATTCATGATGGCGTGCTCATGGCGAACGGGATCGACGCGATCAGCGTTCCCGCGGCGAGCGCCCAGGAATTTAATGAGAAGATGGTTCAGTTCCATCTGACGAAGGACGCGACCGAGACGATGGCGTTTCTGGTGGCTTGCCATCCGGGCGCAGAGAGGATCCATGCTTTGCGCGGAAGCGCAGCTGGCGCCAGTGATGGCGATGGCGAGTCAGACCGCTCGGCCCCTAAGTAGACCGGCACCGTCGAAAGTATCAAGAAGCAACTGGGCTTGAAGTGAGGTCGCCATGAAACTGAATTACCCTGTCCACCTGAAACTCGCTGAAGAAGGCGGCTTTGTGGTCAGCTTCCCGGACGTGCCGGAGGCTCACACGCAGGGCGACGACGAAGCCGAAGCGCTGCTGCGCGCGGTGGATGCGTTGGAAACGGCGCTGAGTTTTTACACCGACGAAGGCGCCGACCTGCCGCGCGCCAGCGATGCGGGCCCGGATCAGCGCACGGTATGCCCGAGTGCGCAGGCGTGTATCGCCCTATCGATCTATCAAGCCATGCGCGATCAGGGCGTGCGCAAGAGCGAGCTGGCGCGCCGCTTGGGCTGGCACATGCCACAGGTAGACCGGTTGCTGAACCCGAACCACGCCACACGGCTGAGTCACGCCGAGGCGGCGCTGGCCGCGCTTGGGCAGCATGCCTTGCTGGCCGAGCTTCTGTTGCAGCCGCGTCGGCGCCCTCTCGCCGAAGTGCTCGCGAGCACGCCCGATGTGGGTAACGACGCCGACTTCGAGCGGGAACAGGGGTGGCGACGCGGCGCG
Organism: Rhodanobacteraceae bacterium; assembly: GCA_016717705.1. Lineage (GTDB taxonomy): Bacteria > Pseudomonadota > Gammaproteobacteria > Xanthomonadales > SZUA-5 > JADKFD01. The sequence continues at coordinate 4,437 of JADKFD010000073.1, forward strand.
CGAATTTGGCTGATACCAACCTGATCAGCGAGGCCCGCAAGCATCGGCGATGACAACGCGCCGACTCACGCTGCGGGCTTCGCCAGCCAGTCACGTGCATGACGCATGTCTTCGCGCACCTCATCGGCCTTGCTCTCGCCGGTGAGCGGGATTCCTTGGCTCGACAACAGCGTCAGTATCTGCGCCAACGGCTTGTCCGCCACCCGCGCTGCAAATCCTGCGGACACCGATCCGCTGCGAAACAGCGATACCGCCAGCGCCACGCGTACCGCGGGAAGATCCGGTAAACCCAACTGCGTGAGATCGATCAGCAACGCCTGCGGATAGTCGCGGTTCATCACCACAACCAGGTCGCCCTCTCGCGCGGCGGCGAGCGCCTTGCTGGGGTTGGACTTCAGTTGGCGGATGTTGAGCATCTGCATGGCGTTCCTCCGGCAATGGACACATGATGTAGGAACATTGGCGCCTTCGCAGAACTGAGCTCGCCTCGATGCGAGTGCCCTTGCTGGAATGGGCGCCAATGGCCCACCCATTCATATGCGATCGACTGCAGGGGGCTTCAGCCGTCGCTTGCGGCAGTCGTTGCGCGCTGGCGATCGCGTGCTCGCTCGATGTGCGCAAGCCCGAAGCGCCGTTCGACCTGCTCGATTTCCTTGGCGACCGCATCGCGATTGCGGCCGGATAGCGCGGCTGCCGCCATCTCCAGGGCGCAGGTCGCCAGATCCGAGGTGTCGTATCCCAGCGGGTCTGGCGCGAGTCCGTTTTGCGTCTCCGCGTGCCGGCGAAGCATTTCAGGGGGTACCGGCTCACCGGCAGCGGCCTTCAGGCGCTGAAACTCTTCGACCGACATCAGAACGACGTTGGGTTGCCCGTAGTGAAGAAACAGGACAGGCTCGCGACGAGCGGCATCCTGGACCATCCGAAGGTTCTTCTGGAGATCTCTCGGTCTGAACGTCTGCACGCGTGCGCACCTACGGGTCTGGAAAGACTATTATTAGCTTGTTAGCCCAGCTTTGCAGCTTTAATCGTCTAATGATAGTCACTGAACTGAGCCACCTCACCGACAAGGAAGTTGGGCTGCGCATCGCCGGGCAACTGCGCGCCTGGCGCATTGATCCCCGCGGAGCTGGCATGACCCTCGACGAACTCTCCCGCCGAAGCGGCATGGGGCTCACGCCGCTGCGGCGGTTCGAAAAAACGGGCGGCATCACCCTGCGCAACCTCATTGCCCTGATGCGCGCGATGGGCATGCTTGGCCAGTTGGTCGACCTCATTCCTGCCGTCGAGGCGGAAAGCCCGATGGAGATCCTGGAACGCGAGCGCCGTTCCAAGCAGCGCAAGCGCGCTCCGCGCGCGCCCAAAAAGGAGGGACGCCTCATGGCACTGGAAGCACCCGAGGCGCCGCAGATGAAGCGGTTTGGCTTTCTGGCGGGTCAGATCAGGCTCCCCGACGACGTCGATACGATGGGGTCGGATGTGATCCAAGCCCTGTTCGAGGGCGACGCGGCAACAGGCCCGGGCTACCAGGTCTCACTGGACGAGGATTCCCGTGGTCCAACTCTCTGATGTTTTGAGTGCGATCGACGCACGAAAGGCCACGCTTGATGCACTCCGGCCTTTGTCGTCGGCCACCGCCGGCTCGCTGCGCACCGCACTCGCACTGGAGTGGACGTATCGACGCCCTTGCGCAGTTCGCCCAGGGTCAGCACCGACAGATTCTCCGTGGACTCGGCACTCGCGTAGACGCGACTGGAAATGCGGACTAGATGGTCAAGGGATTCCGGATCTTCAGATCGGGGAATCGCGAAAAATCGCGATCGACGCTCCAAAGTTCGCGAACGCCGTGGCTGATGCAGATCGCCGCGATGCGTGCGTCGTGGACCATCGGCCCGCAGATGCGTGCCCGAGTAATGAGATCTGCGAGAACGTCGAAGTGTCCGGGGCCTTCGCCGATGACCTGCACCGTGGGTGAGGCCAGCAGGTTTCGCAGCATTCCAAGCGCTTCGGCCGGGGTTGAGGGCACCTTGAAGCGGCTATGGGTGACCACGCCGAAGAACTCGTGAACCACCGGCCATGGCAGCGCCCACGGGGTACGTCCTTCCACAACCGGCCGAATGGCGGCGACAGCCTGCTCGCGCCAAGGACTGTCGCGCTGATGGGCGTAGACCAGCAGGTTGGTGTCGAGCGCGATCATCGCTCGTTGATCTCGCGCAAGACGGCGCCCAGGCCGCCAGCGTTTTCAGCTTCCTCGGTCAGCCAGCCGCTACCGCCGAATACGGGCTCAAAGCGGTATTCGGACGGCGTCAGGCGCTTGGCGATGGCGAGACGCAAGCCTTCCTCGACCAAGGCTTTCAGGCTGATTCGATCGCGTTGTTGAACCAAGCGGGATTGCTCGATCAGGCTGTCGGAGAGCTCTAGGGTAGTTTTCATGGTAAACCCATAGTGGGCGGTATGGGTTTACCATATCACGAGGGCAGGTCGTCTACGAACCACCCAACCCGTCCCACAATGCACTCGTGGTCAACGTATCCCTCACTGAAATTGCTCGCATGAATACGACGTCCACCACCCGCGCCGACGTGACATCGGCAACGTGCCAGTAAAGAAGAATCGGAGCCACGGGCTGAAGTAAAGTTTTCGGGTCCGGCGTAAGAAAAACATGGCATACGCCCGCTCCATTGCGCTTTCCTTGCCGCCATTCCCGCAAGTTCTCCACCTACCGTTTGGCGATCGCCGCGAGGTGTTGAGCGTTGCGGCCGATCGGTCGGGCGACCAGCGCATCAGAGCGCGGAACGGAAACTCGTCCGTTGAGCGTCTATCCAGCATGTAGTAACGTAACCACATACGTTCCGCGGAGATGTCTATGACCATCACCACACTGACCAGTCGAGAATTGAATCAGGACATCGGTCGCGCCAAGCGGGCAGCCAAGCTGGGGCCAGTAGTCGTCACCGACCGCGGCAAGCCAGCCCACGTGCTGCTCAGCTTCTCAGAGTACCGGCGCCTGACCACCTCCGGCCGGACCTTGGCCGAAGCGCTGGGCATGCCCGATGCGAAGGAGATCACGTTCGATCCGCCCAGGGTTCGAATCGAAGCACGCGTACCCAGCTTCGACTGAACCCTGGCAGCCGATGTACCTGCTTGACACCAATGTCGTCTCCGAACTTCGCAAGGCTGCGGACGGCAACGCCAATGCCGGAGTGATGGCTTGGCAGGCCGGCGTCGACCCGGCACATTGCTTCGTATCGGCACTTACGATGATGGAGCTCGAGATCGGAGTGTTGCGGGTTGAGCGCCGCGATGCCAAGCTAGGCGCCCGCTTGCGGACCTGGCTGGACGAATCGGTACGCCCGGAGTTTGCCGGGCGAGTGCTGCCGGTGAATGAGGCCGTCGCAATCCGCTGCGCCCGTTTGCACGTACCAGATCCGCGCCCCGAGCGCGACGCGCTGATTGCCGCAACCGCACTTGAACACGGCTTGACCGTGGTGACCCGCAATGAGGCGGATTTCAATCCCACGGGTGTTGCCCTAGTGAATCCGTGGAGCGAGTAGCCAGTCCCACAATGCGCTTCATGGCCAACGCATTCCCCATCCAATCGCGCGACGGCTGATCGGCACATGAAACGGAGCCTTCGAGATCGTGTCGCAACGCGCATCGCGCGGTCGCAGCGCGACGTATTCCTCACGCGGGACTTCGCGGATCTCAGCGATGAGGACCAGATCATTCGGGCACTACGGGCCTTGGTGACTCAGCGGTCGCTCGTGCGGCTGGGCAAAGGCGTATACGCCAAGGCGAGAGCGTCACGCATCTCGGGTCGCCCCGTGCTGGCGAATGCAGCAGGTTTTCAGCTGGTCGCCCAAGAAGCGCTCACCCGACTCGGCGTGAAGTGGCAGGCCACCGATGCGCAACGCGCTTACGCCGAGGGCCGGTCGACCCAGGTTCCCGTGAATCCGGTGGTCAAGGTCGTTGGGCGGTTCGCGAGGAAATTGCGCTATGGAAACAGCGTGCTTCTCATTGAACGCCAGCCCAGCGCGGGACGATTGCGCGG
>JADKFD010000074.1 GCA_016717705.1 Rhodanobacteraceae bacterium
CTGGCACCGTCGACCGCGGACGCATCCAGTGGTCGAGCGAGGCTCTGAACCGCTCGGGACGGGGCTGGAACTACTTCCTTGTCCTGGGACTTAGGTGTCCAGAACTTGGTCGTCCCGAACCTGTCGCCGTTCCGGATTTACCCATTGCCCAGAACCGCGTGGGTCGTCGAGAACTTCCTCCAGGACTTCCGCTGGTCTCGACTGAGCGTGAGAAGGATAGGGGACCCGTCACGGCCCTGTTCGAAACAATCGCCCGAAAAACGTCGCCAAGCGCCTCGCGAAAGTGATCGAGCGCTTCCTGGGGGCTCAGGGCGCGATCGTATAACGCGAGTTCGTCGATCGTACCGGTGAAAAAACGCGAGCCGTCGGAGTCCCGGGCGCGTTCACCCGGAATTCCGTCGCGCCCACGATCGGCGTCAATCCGTTGGCGGGCAAGCCCGGATCGGGTACCAGGGTAGCTGTGACATCCACGCCGTCGAGGTAGACCGTGTTGCCTACCAGCGCGGTGCCGCCACCAACGCGCACCCAGATCAAGTGATGCCACCTGCCCAGCGGCATCGCTCCCGTCGGCGTCTTCTGGCCGCCGTTGTAGAAACCGGCGAACGCGGCACTCGGGTCGTTGCCGCTGAAGGAAAAATACACCGATTGTGCTGTGGCGTTGCCACCCGGCGACGGACCCCAATGCAGGATCGGTGCCCAGAGCCCACACATGCCGCTGGCCGGGACGGAGAACAAGACCTCGGCCGAAAAGGTCGGGTTGCCGGTCAACGATGCCGGCGCGACGCCGAGCGATTCGAGGTAGTCGTCACCGGCATCGAATGCGACACCGTATCGCCGCCGAGAGTTGCGGCCTGTCGGGTGGGCGAACCAAGATAACTGGCGTTGTGCCCGGGGCCCAGCGAGCCATGATTCAATGCGGCGCCCGAACTTTCATTGAACTGGTAGTACAGCACCGGCGCGCCCTGCGTTATCCGGGCCTGATATCTCGTCGTCGCCGCATCAGCTACGAGCGGAACCACCGAGATCGCGAAAGTCCACCACCACACCAGCGCGCGCGTCGAAGACATAGTCCCCCCGAAGGATTCAATGCGCCGAAAAAAGAATACGTGAATTCGGGACATTCAGGAAATCGATTGTTCTGAACCGTCGCACGTGAACTCGGGGCATTCAGGAAGTCGATTGTTCTGAACAGTCGTGCATTCGCAGCATCCAGGAGATTGATCGAAGTGATCGGTGCCGCCGCGAGGAGCTGGGTGTCCGGAAGCGGGGTTTTGTCATTCCGCCGCGAACTGACTGGCGTTGCGGCCCTTGATCGTTGCGTAGAAAGCCTTGACCACAGCCATGTCGGCGTCGACGTCGCCGCTGGGCTGTAACACCGGGCCGAGACCGCTGACCTTGCGCTGGTAGTCCATGTAGGCCATCACGATCGGCACCTTGGCGGTGAGGGCAATGTGGTAGAAGCCGGTTTTCCAGTGGCGCGTCTTGCCGCGCGTGCCTTCAGGCGGGACCACCAGCTGCAGCGGACCATCCGCAGCGAGAATCGCTGCCGCCGATGCAGCCACCAGATTGCTCGACTTGCTGCGGTCAACCGGAATGCCCCCAAGCCACTTCATGACCGCACCGAACGGCCAGTTGAAGAGGCTGCGCTTGCCCATCCAGTAGACATGCAGGTTCAGTGCGAACGCCACCATCAGGGTGTAGGGCAGGTCCCAGTTGCTGGTGTGCGGCGCCGCGATCAGCACGCACTTGCTCGCGCCTTCCGGCAGTGCGCCCTCGACTTTCCAGCCATTGATCCGCAGGAACCCGAGTGACAGCGCGCGCAGCACCTTGTTCACGACCGGCGTGTCGAAAATGGTTCGGTGCATCACGGCTCTGTCACGGGGATGGGGGTCGTCGGCGATGGAGGCGCCTACGCCACCCAGGCCCCCAGCGATCAGGGCTGGGACGCGAGACTCTGCACGCCGTCGCGAATTCTCGCAACCCGGGCAGTCACTCGAAGCCATCGCGCAACAGCACCGGCGCGCATTCGCTGGTGGCGCCATCGAGATGGGCGATGCGCGACACCAGCAGCCCGCTGGCCGGCGCTGCCGCGAAGTCCTGCAGGAACTCGCGATAGCTCTTGATGCTGCCGTCCTTGACGATACTCGTCTCGAGGAACTGCGCGTCATCATAGACGCCGCTGTGATGTCCGCATTCGGGCATCCAGATGAAAATGCTGCCGGCATCCGGGCTGGGGTCGGCGTTGCTGGCCATTTCGGACAGGGTGAAGATGCCTTCGCGGAAGTGGCTCGCCTGCACGATCAGGCGCGCCTTGTTCTGCTCGAAGGTGATCGACGGCACGCACGGCGAGAAGTTGAAGAAGTCCGGTGCGATGCCGTCGCAGTGCGCGAACACGCCGGGCGTGCCCCACCACATCATGTGCCCGAACGGCACATTGTTGTGGTCGTCGTTGGGATCGGCGAAGTCCTCGCGCAACAGCGCCGGCGTGCTCTCGTGGTGCAGGCGCACATGGAAGCGGTCGGTGCATTTCCACACGTCGTTGCTCGGCGTGTGGGTGGCCACGCAGGAGCTGTCGAGCACACCGGCCCAGTCGCCCGGGGTTTCCAGCCAGGCGCGATAGGTGTCGGCGAAATGCGAGTCCTCGCTGCCGTGGTACCAGAAGGAATCGTAGGCGCCGCTGGCGTTGGTGACGCCGCTCATGCGCTGCTGGAACAGCGTGTTGAAGATCGCCGGATTCGGGTTCTGCAGCGGATCAAAGGCGGCCTCGTTCTCCACGCTGGGCATGAACTGGGCGTCGTGCACCACGCGCACGTCGCCGTTGAAGCCGGGCATCGCGCGCAAATGATCGGCGATGCGGTCGGCGTTCTGGTACAGCCCGTGCGCAGCAGCGGAATGCCCGACCAGCAGTACCTGCTCGGCATCGGCGATCGACGGCAGGCTCTCGACGGTACTGGTCACAGTGCCGCCAGCATTGATCCACGTCGAATAGCTGAGACCCTGCTGGGTCGGACCGAGCAGGAAGTCGAGTGCCTCCAGCACGATCTTCTGCCCGTGGCTGTAGAGATCGTAGCTCAGCGTGGGGCCGCCGTTGGGCACGGTTGCGGTGACGCCGAGGTGGGTGGCGCGGCCGCTGTGACGATCGAATCCGCACTTGTGCACGCGGATCCGGTTGTAGCGGGCAAACACCGGGTTGCGCAGCGGATTGTTGCTGAGGATGCCGTTGCCGTTGTCGTCGGCGAGCGTGCTCATCGACTCCTCGGTAGCGGTGCCCATCAGCTGGCCCTGCTGGATCACGTAATGTCGCAGGCACTCGTTGCCATTCTCGAATCCCGGCAGCCCGTCGAAATCGCCGGCCGCGCAGGATTCGCCGCCGGTGGTGGAAATCAACCAGCGATTCGACGGCGGCCCGACAGCCTTGTCGACATAGATGATCGGTCGCGTGCCGTCGACGCAGCGCACTTCCGGATCAGGAAGCTCGACGCGCGTGAACGGTTTGATCGCGCCCACGTTTGCCGGTGGATCCGGCTGCGGTTGCGGCGGTGGCATCGGGTTGGGCGCCTGCACGGCGAGCATCTTGCAGCGCAGCGTGTTCTGCCAATACGGATCGGCACAGCTATTGGCGGGTTGCTGCGCGTGCGCCGGCAAGAAAATGCAGGCGAGCAGCAGGGAAGCGGCGACAACGGCGATTCGGCTCATGATTCCTCCCGGCGAGATCGACCAGAACGCCGCCGCCGGGAATTGGTTGACTTCGTGCTCAGCAAACCCCCAGGGGAAGGCGCGGTCGCGATGGCGTGGCGTCGGTTGTAGATTCCTGGAGTTCGACTCGATCGCCGCAAGCGCTTGCCCGATCCACGAATCTGCCGGATGACCCGAGTCGAGTGCTGTTCCTCCTTGCTGGCCCGCGTTTGTCGGCTTTTACGTACACCCGGCGACTGGCAGCGGAGAATTCCATGAAAGAGCGCTTTTGCCGCACGGCACAGACCATCTTCCTCGCACTTGCGTGCGCCGGCCCACTGCACGCCCAGACCCTGGGTCCTGCCTTCAGCTACCAGGGCCAACTCATGGACTCCGGTGTGCCGGCAAACGGGCTTTACGATCTGCAGGCGTGCCTGTTCGACGGTCTGGTGAGTACCACCTTGCTGGCTTGCGCGGCCGCCAACGAAGATGTGCCGGTCGCAGGCGGGTTGTTCTCGGTCGCGCTGGATTTTGGCGCTGCGCCATTTGTCGGCCAGCAGCGCTATCTCGAACTGCGTGTACGCCAGGGTGCCAGCAGCGGCAGTTACACCATCCTGAGTCCGCGCCAGTTGATCCGCGCCTTGCCGGAGGCGTTGCGTGCGAACAGCGCGCCGTGGAGCGGGCTCAGCGCGGTCCCGCCGGCTTCAGCGACGGCGTGGACAATACCGGTGTCTCCAGCGTCGGCTGGCACCGGCCTCAGCGGCGGCACCATCACCGGCACCGGCACGATTGCCATCGCAGCGGGCGGCGTCAGTGCGGCGATGATTGCGCCCGGCGCCATTGGTGCTGCGCAAATCAATACCGCGCAGGTGCAATCGCGGGTCACCGGGAGCTGCGGCGATGGCGAGTATTTCCGCGGCATCAACGGCGACGGCACGCTGGTTTGCGAACTGCTGCCGGTCAACTTCGACCGTGTGGTCGACAGCAGCGGCGACGTCGGCAAATACGTCTCCTTGGCGCTGCGCAGCGACGGGCGTCCGGTGCTGGCCTACCACGAGGAGGACAACGGCGCACTGCGGCTGTTTGACTGCGCCGACCCGGCTTGTGTCAACGGCGTCCGGCGTACGCTGGACAGCGCCAATGACGTCGGCGAAGACACCTCGGTGGCCATCGGCCCCAGCGGTTTTCCGGTGGTGGTCTACCGCGACGTGACCGGACAGGCGCTGAAGCTCTATGACTGCGCCAACACGGCGTGCAGCAGCGGTACGCCGCGCACGCTCGACAGCAGCGTCAACGTTGCCCAGAAAAGCACCTCGATGGCGCTGCGCGCCGACGGGCGGGCGTTCATTGCCTATTACGATCTAGCAACTCTGTCCTGCGCCTACGATTGCGCCAACGAGAACTGCAGCAGCGGCGCCGTGCGCACGTTCCCGGCGTCGTCCCCTCCGGCACCTCGGTGGCCGTTCGCAGCGACGGTCGGCCGCTGATCGCGGTGGGCGGCAATGCCGGCTCAGGCACGCTGCTACGCTTGGTGGATTGCAACGATGCGGCCTGTACCTCCTGGACTGCGCGCGCGCTGGGTTCGGTGTCGGTTGCATTTCCGGCGCTGGCGATCCGCCCCGACGGCAGGCCTTTGCTCGCCAGCGCTGGTGTGGGTCAGCAGCTCACGGCGTACGACTGTGCTGACATCGTTTGCACCACCCATGCCCGCACCTTCCTGGCCTCGTCGCCCAGCGCCGCACTCAGTCTCAAGCTGGGTGCCAACGGCTTCGCCATGATCGCCAACGGCCGCAGCATCGCCGCGGATGCGTCGGACCTGCGCGTGTTCGACTGCGCCAACTCCGGTTCTAGCGTCGGCGGCAGTCGCACCGTCGTCGGCGGCGGCGACTTTCAGTACCACTGTCGCGCTTGCGCTGCGCGGCGACGGACGTCGGTGCTGGCCTTCTACGACGCGCTCAACGGCGATCTGCGCCTGCGCGTATGCGCCAATCCGGAGTGCACCTGATGCCGCGCGCCGACCTTTACCGCCGTGACGTCGCGCTTATCCGGGCGCCGCGCGATCCAGCACCCACGAATCGCCGCACGCTCATTTGCGCGGCCGCATTGCTGCTCACCGGGGCAGCGAAAGCCACTCCTGAGGGTCCCTGGCCGAATCACGCTATGGTTGTCGCCGGGACCGGGGCACCAAGGCTGCCATGGGCGAAGTGACCGCGCTGATTGCGCTCGCGCATGCGGGCGATCGGGTGGCGAGCGCCAAGTTGTTCACCGACGTCTACGGCGAACTCAAGCGCATCGCTGAACGTCAGATCCGGCGCATCCACGATGCGCCGATGCACACCACCGCGCTGGTGCACGAGGCCTATTTCCGCCTGGCCAGGCCCGAAGCCTTGACCATGCGCGATCGCGAGCATTTCTTCGCGGTGGCCGGTCGCGCCATGCGCCAGTTACTGCTCGACGAAGTGCGCGCGCGCCATGCCGTCAAGCGCAGCGACCACCGCGCGGTGTCGCTCGATGCGGAGATGTTGGAGCGTGGCGGTGCCGATGCGCTGCTCAGCGGCAGCGCAGCGGACGTGTACGCGCTGGAGCAGGCGCTGACCCATCTGGCCGCCGCCGATCCCGCGCTCGGCCGTTTGGTAGAGTTGCGCTTCTATGCCGGTCTGGACCTGACCGAAATCGCCGAACTGACCGAGCGCAGCGAGCGCTCGTTGAAGCGCGATTGGCGCAAGGCGCGCGCATTCCTGCATGCGCAGCTGGCGCACGGGCCCGCGCCGGACGGCGGCGCCGACGCCTAGCCGCGTCGCTGCCGCAGGGGAAACTGGCGACTGGCCCCGCTTGCGCGCTTTGCGCGTGATGCTCATCGTCGCGCTTGTCGCGCTTGCGCATACCCTGGACCGCGCAGCTCGGAGCAGTTCCACCTTGAGCACCGTCAGCACCCTGAACTCACGCGCCTTGAGCCTGTTCGACGACCTGGTCGAACTGCCGGCTGACGAGCGAGCCGCCCGCCTGGCCGAGACGCAGGCCAGCGATCCCGCGCTCGCCGCAGCGCTGATCGAACTACTGCGCGCCGATGCCGACGCAACGGGTGTACTCGATCGTGGCGTGGAAGCGATCGTCGCCGACGTGGTCGATGCCGGCGCGGCGCCGACGCTACCGGCACGTATCGGCGGCTTTACGCTGCTGCGCAGTATCGGCCGCGGCGGCATGGGCGAGGTCTGGCTGGCGCAACGCGGCGACGGCGCCTACCGGCAGCAGGTGGCGCTGAAATTGTTGAAACGCGGCATGGACAGCGATGCCGTTGCTGCGCGTTTCGTCCAGGAACGGCGCATCCTGGCCGAGCTCAGCCATCCGCACATCGCCCGCTTCATCGATGGCGGCGTCAGCGACGACGGCCGGCTGTACTTTGCGATGGAATACGTCGCCGGGGTCGATCTGGTCACCTACGCCGTACAGCAGCGCCTCGATGTGCGGGCGCGCGTTGGACTGCTGGTGGCGGTCTGCGATGCGGTTGCGCATGCACAGGCGCATCTGGTGGTGCACCGCGATCTCAAGCCGTCGAACATCCTGGTCGATGCCGATGGCCAACCGCGCGTGCTCGACTTCGGTATCGCCAAGCTGCTCGGTGCCAACGCGCCCGACGAAACCCTGACGCAAACCGGTGTGCTGGCGATGTCGCCGTCCTATGCCGCGCCGGAGCAGGTGCTGGGCGAGTCGATCAGCACCGCCACCGATGTCTATGCGCTCGGCACGCTGCTGTTCCAGATGCTGACCGGCGAATTGCCGCAGCAGCGCCAGGCACTGTCGCTGGAGGCGCTGGTCGCTTCGGCGCGCAGCGAACAGACTGTCGCGCCCAGCCAGGCTTTGCGGCGGGCTATCACCTCTGCCCACGGCAGCGACACGGCGCGCGTGCGCCGCGAAATCGCCGGCGACCTCGACACCATCGTGCTGACCGCCTTGCAGCGCGAACCGGCGCGCCGCTATGCCAACGCGGCGGCGCTGGCCGACGATCTGCGCCGCTGGCTGGACGCGCGGCCGATTGCGGCGCGGCCGGATACGGCCGGCTACCGGATGCGCAAGTTCGTTGCTCGCAACCGGCTGGCGGTCGGCAGCGCCAGCGCGGTGCTGCTGGCGCTGCTGGCGGGCTGGCGCTGGCCCTGTGGCAGGCCAGCGTCGCGCGCCAGCAGGCGGCGCGCGCGGAGGAGTCCTATCGCCAGGCGCAGCGCGTCAACGCTTTCTTCAGCATGCGCATCCTCGAAGGCAACATCACCCAGCAGGCCGCCGGAGCCGGCTTGACCTTCAAGGACTGGCTGCTCGCATCGGTGCCGCGGCTGGATACCGACCTGGCCGATGCGCCCAGCGGACGCGCCAATCTACGTCGCGAGTTTTCCCTGTCTCTGCGCGAACTCGGTGAACTGGACGCCGCGGTCAAACAGGGCGAAATCGCGATCGCTGAGGCCCGCGAGATTTTCGGCAACAGTCTGGAGCTGGGACTGGCGCTGCAAGCGCAGGGCGCCACCCTCAACGAAAAAGGCGAATTCGACCGCGCGCAGCGCTTGCTCGAAGAGTGCCTGGCGATCTACGACAGCCTGCAGCCCAGCCAGGACGTGCGCTTGCACCGGGTGATGGCCCGCACCACCCTGCTGCGCATTGCCAACGCGAATGGCGACTACGCTGGCGCACTGGTCATCGCGCAGCTCAATATCGCCGAGCGCGGCGCCCTTTACGGTGTCGACGACTATCGACTCGCCGTCGACTACAACAACCTGAGCGCGATCTACACGCGCCTCGGTCGCCTGAGCGAGGCTGAGCAGGCCATCAGCCGGGCGCGTGAACTGCTCGACAAGGATCCGAGCCGTCCGCAAGCGCGTGCGGCCTTCCTCGATCAGGCCCTGTGTTCCTTGCGCATATTGCACGGCGCCAGCGCCGCGGCCGTCGAGATCTGCCAGCGCGCGATTGCGTTGTCGACCCAAGTGGTCGGCGCCGAGCACGCACAGACGCTGGCGCAACGCATCACGCTCGCGTCCGCATGGATCAACGCGGGCGAAATCGATCAGACAGAGCGCGAGATGGCAACCCTGCTGCCAAGCGCCCGTGCGCAGAATCTGCGCGAACTGGACGATGCGCTGACCATCGCGGCTCGCGTCGCAATGCACCGGCAGCGCTGGCCCGAGGCGCTGCAATTGGCGCAAGAGGCGGCCGATCTGCAAGCTGCCCGGCACATCGAGGCTGGCGTGCGGTGGCCGGGGGTCAGCGGTCGGCGCGCGCTGCTGATGGCGCGGCCCAGCACGCGCTGGACCCGACCCGCGGTGTCCCTGGCGGCGGCTCCCCAGGCGCGCAGCGGCGGTCGGCATCGCCCGCGAGGGCTCGAGGGACAGCGCGGCGCTGATTCGCGCGTTTGCGGCGTGGTGCGCGTACATGGCAATGCACATCAGTCACGACGATGCCGCCGCGCAGTCCATGCGCGAGCAAGGTCTGGATCTCCTTGCCAAGGACATGGACCCGGCGGCGGCGCGCCAGCAATGGGCGCACTGGGCCGTCGCCCCGTTCTAGGAGTCCTCTGTACAAGTTCTGCGGCCGGAACTGCCGCGCCATCGCGCGCAGTTCTGGTCGCCCCAGGGGGCGTTCAGACGCGCATCGAGGCGCTGGACGCAGGTCGCGCAGCAGGGCCACGCGACCGGCATTCAGATACAAGCGGGGCTTGCGGCCAATCTCGTCAATGCACCTCCCAATCCAGTTCGCTGCCACCGCGACCGTCATCGCGCACCGCAAGGGTCAGCTTGCGCTGTGCCGATTCGAATTCCACCGTCTCCGCTTGCGCGCTGGCAGCGAGCACACGGGCGCTGTAACCGGCCGCGCCCAACTGCTGCGAGTAGTAAGCGACCACGTCCGAATGTGGCGCAGCGCCGACCCACGACACGCGCAGTCGGTCACCTTCGCGCGCGAACGCGGTGCGCACGAATCCCGGCAAGCGCGCGATCCCGGGCGGGTCTTCGCCGCTGACGTCGGTGGTCGGTCGCGCCGACCCCAGCCACGACGACAGCGCTTGATCCGCGTCGGCACGGCCCTGCTGCGCGAGTTGACGCAGTCCCGCGGAAGCAGCGGGCAGGGCGCCCCCCAGCAGTTCCTGCTGCAAGGCTTCGGCGGATGCCGGAATGGCCGCGCCGAGCCGCGCGACCTCTGCTTGAACGCGTTGCTGCGCGTCGCTTTGCAGCGCACCAAGTGCCGCATCTGCGTTGGGCATCTCGCGCATCACGTGCTCGACGTTCGCCGGCAATGCGGACTGCAGCACGTCGCGACCCTGTCCCAGCAGGGAGCTGCCCACCTGCCAGGCGCCGCCAAACAGCGACACGGCCAACCACAACAGCAAGGCCGGCAGCAGCAGCAAGGCCAACCCGCCCGCGATCCACACTGAACGCGGCAGACGCCGCAACCGCAACCAGGCAAACTCCATCAGGCCGACGTGGTTCATGCCGGGTTCTCCGCGTTGCGCCTGGGCAAGCGCAAGATCGCGCGGGCGCGGATCGCAGGATTGCTGGCCGCGTCCGCGCGCTGTGTCTGGCGCATGCGTCGGAGCCGACGGCTGACCGCCCCGGCCGCTCGCTCGACAGCGCGCGACATGGCGAGGTACAGGTCCTGTTGCACGTCCGCGATCACCACATCGCTGCTGTCCGCCAGTCTCACCTGCAACTGACAACGCTTGTCGATGCCACCCCGCTGTCCGTTGATGTCGGACAAGCGAACAAACACGCGACGCACCCGGTTGTGCAGATGATCGAAAGCGAACTGCAGCTGGCGTCGCAGGTGCGCTTCGATTGCGGCAGTCATCACGAAACCGCGGGCTTGTACATTGATCTGCATGACAGCGACCTCCTGGGTTTGAGTTGGCGCCAGATTGAAGTTGCCATGCGTTCGGGAAAAGCAGTAAGTTCTGACAGTTCATTGCGGTTTTTTCGAAGGATCTCTGGCATGCGACGCTCCCTCAACTACAAGCATCTGCACTATTTCTGGGCGGTGGTGCGCGCCGGTGGAGTGACTCGTGCAGCGGAGAAACTGCATCTCACGCCGCAGACGCTGAGTGGGCAGCTCAAGCAGCTGGAGGACAGCGTAGGCGTGGCGCTGTTCACGCCCGTGGGCAAACGACTGGAACTGACGGAGGCCGGCCGCGTGGCCTATTCCTATGCCGACGAGATGTTCTCGCTGGCCGCGGAACTCGGCGAGGCGCTGAAGGCGCTGCCAGCCGGACGCGAGCAGAGCTTTCGCGTTGGCGTGGCCGATGCGGTGCCCAAATCCGTGGCGCATCGGCTGATCGCCCCGGCCCAGCAGTTGAGCGATCCGTTCCGCCTGGTCTGTCGCGAGGGCAAGCTCGAGAATCTACTGGCGGAGCTGGCGCTGCATCGCCTCGATTGCGTGCTGTCGATCCGTCCGGTACCGCCGGGCCTGAGCTTGCGCAGCTACAACCACAAGCTCGGCAGCAGCGCGATCGGCCTTTACGCGGCGCGCGCGCTGCAACTGCCGGACATGGTCTTTCCGCGTTGCCTGCACGGTCAGCCCTTGCTGCTGCCGAGCGAGGATTCCCCGGTACGCGGGCAACTGATGGACTGGTTCGAGGAACAGCGCGTGGTGCCGCATGTGGTCGGCGAGTTCGACGACACCGCGCTGATGAAGACTTTCGGACGTGCCGGCGGGGGCGTATTCCCGGCGCCGATCGCGATCCGCGACGAAATCGACCATGCCTACGACGCGCTGCTGCTCGGTCCGACGGGCACCATCGAGGAGAGCTACTACGCGATCTCCACCGAGCGGCGCGTCAGCCACCCCGGTGTGCGCGCCATGATCGACGTCGCTGCGAGCACCCTCGCGAATGAACTTGTTCAGAGGGCCCCGCGTCCGTGATTGTTCGAATTTCTCGAACATTCAGAACAGTTAATTCGTCTTTTTGCGCAGGTGTCCGCGCTCTTATGCTGCGCCCCGCGACGGGCCCCTCTGGCAGCATGGTGCTGCGATGTCGTCGCTTCTGAACGCGCCCGTGGAGGGTCTCGCATGGAAACGATCACGCACCTGTTTGCGCAAGATGTACTCGGCCAGGACATGTGGATCTGGCTGCTGTTCCTCGCCATCGTCGTCGGATTGCTGATCTTCGATCTCGGCGTGCTCAACAAGAAGGACCACGAGATCGGGGTCAAGGAAAGCCTGTGGCTGTCGGCCGGTTATATCGCCGTCGCGGGCGCTTTCGGTGCCTGGGTCTGGTGGTACCTCGGCGCCACCAGCGGCATGCAGTACTTCACCGGCTTCATGATCGAAAAGTCGCTGGCGCTCGACAACGTGTTCGTCATCGCGCTGATCTTCAGCTATTTCGCCGTGCCGCGCGTCTACCAGCACCGCGTGTTGTTCTGGGGCATCCTCGGCGTGATCGTGCTGCGCGCGATCATGATCGGCGTCGGCGCCACCCTGGTCAGCGAGTTTGGCTGGGTGCTCTACCTGTTCGGTGCCTTCCTGATCGCAACCGGCATCAAGATGTTGTTGATGATCGACAACATGCCGGACATCGGCAACAACCCGCTGCTGAAGCTGATGCGAAGGCACCTGCGCGTCACCGACCAGGTGCACGGCAACCAGTTCTTCGTGCGCCTGCCGGCCTCCGATGCGCCCGGCGCCAGGAGCGTCGTATGGGCCACACCGCTGTTCTTCGCGCTGGTCCTGGTCGAGGTCGCCGACATCATCTTTGCCGTCGACTCGATCCCGGCGATCTTCGCGATCACCACCGACCCGTTCATCGTCTACACCTCGAACATCTTCGCCATCCTCGGCTTGCGCGCCCTGTACTTTGCGCTGGCGGCGGTGATCCATCGCTTCAAGTATCTGAAGTACGCGCTTGCGGTGATCCTGGTGTTCATCGGCGCGAAGATCTTCTGGAACCAGATCTACGGCAAGCTGGATCCAGCGATCTCGCTGTCGGTGACCTTCAGCATGCTGGCGATCGGCATCGGCTACTCGCTGTACAAGACGCGTACTCAGACCGCTGCGGCAGCGAGCTGAACAGCGCTCGGCGCGACTCGATCGGGTCGATCCACGGAAGTGGCAGGTCACGTGGTCCGCGCAACGGACCACGTGACCAGATCAGCGCGCAACGCAGGCGCCCTGGGCCCGCCGGACCAACCTGAGCGACTTGCGCATGGATGCAAGCCCACCAGCAGGAGCAAGCGGAGGCCACCAGTTTGTGGGGCGGTTTTTCCCTTGCCGGGGGCCCCGGCCCGGCCCGCCCGGCCGCCCGGTTCCGTCGGGCCCGCGGCCTGGCCCGCCGGTGCCCGCCCGGGCGGGGGGGGGGGCGGGCGGCACCCGCCGCCGCCGCGCCCGGGGGGTGTGCGCCCGGCTGGCCCGCGCGATCGCGTTCGTCATCCGCGCGCGGTGGGCCCCCGATGCCGCGGCCACCGCGGCGCATTACGGCTCGGTCAGCGTCGCCACCTTTGCCGTGGGCGTCAACTGGTTGCTGGCGCGCGACATCGCCTTCGAGCCGCAGGCGACGGTGTTCCTTGCGGTGATGGAAGTCCCGGCCATCATGGTCGGAATCGTGTTGGCGCGTGGCATCGGGCGCGACACCAATTGGGGCGTGCTGCTGCACGAAACCTTTCTCGGCAAGGGCGTGACACTGCTGCTCGGTGGCATGGCGATCGGCTGGATCGCCGGCCCCGAGGGGCTCGCCCCGATCAAGGGGCTGTTCTACGATCTGTTCAAGGGCGTGCTGGCGCTGTTCCTGCTGGAGATGGGGCTGATCGTCAGCCACCACATCGGCGAACTGCGTCGCAATGGCCTGTTCCTGCTCGCTTTCGGCCTGCTGATGCCGCTGCTGTCGGGCATGCTCGGGCTGGGTTGCGGCATGCTGCTGGGACTGTCGGTGGGCGGATTGACGCTGCTCGCCACGCTTGCGGCGAGCGCCTCCTACATCGCGGTGCCGGCGGCGATGCGTGTTGCCGTGCCGCACGCCAATCCGGCGCTGTCGCTCGGTGTCGCGCTGGGCGTGACGTTTCCGTTCAACATCCTTGTCGGAATCCCGCTCTACCATCGGATAGCGGTGCAACTTGTCGGAGCGACCCCATGACCTTGGCGACCGAAAAGCGGGCCCTGCTCACCGTCATTACCGAAGCCGCCATCGAACAAACCCTGTTGCGCGATCTCGAGCGCCTCGGTGTGCGCGGCTACACCGTCTCGGATGCGCGTGGACGCGGCAGCCGTGGCGTGCGCAACGCGGCATGGGCCGAGGCGGCCAACATCCGCATCGAGGTGATCTGCCCGCGGCCGCAAGCCGAATCTGTGCTCGATCACATCCAGAAGCGCTACTACGCCGACTACGCAATGGTGGCGTTTCTGGCGGAAGTCGAGATTCTCCGTCCGCACAAATTCTGAGCGTCATCGCTAATGTGGTGTTTCACAAATAACTTGAACAAAGTTCCGATGGATTTCGTCGTCAGGCAAGGCGCGAGGAGGAGACATAGCTCTTCTATGGCGACGACGAGCAACGCAGCATGGCGGCGAAAGACGCGGAAATAGTTAAAGGTATTTGTGAAACACCATTAGCCCGACTTCGCCGATTCGACCTCATTTTGCGGGATTTTCGCATGAACGCCGCTGGTAAGTGATTGATCTGCAATGCACGCGCGGCTGGGTTTTCGCGGGAAGTGGCTGTAGTGAAGACCTTGCTTGTGGTCTTTCGCTGGTGCTCGCGGATAATGGGGCTCCATGTTTCTGCGCGCGACCACTCGCAAGAAGGATGGCAAGGTCCACCGGTACTGGAGCATCGTCGAGAACCGGCGGCTCACCGGTGGCCGGGTGCTGCAGCGACATGTGCTGTATCTGGGCGAGATCAACGATCGGCAAGAACGTGCCTGGCGGCGGTCGATTGAAGTGCTCGACGATGCCGGCGAGCGGCAGACGCTTTCGCTTTTTGCCGATGCATCCAGCGCCGCTGATCTGGGCGACGCGCGAGTGGTGCGCCTGCAGTTATCGCAGTTGCGGTTGTGCAAGCCGCGGCAATGGGGCGCTGTCTGGCTGGCCTGGCACTTATGGAGCAACTCGCGGGTTGGACGGTTTCTGGGCTGCGCTGCTTCCACCCGGTCGCAAGGGGACGCGCTGGCTGCAGGTTTTGTTCGTGCTGGTGGCTTATCGGCTGATAGCGCCAGGCAGCGAGTGG
>JADKFD010000075.1 GCA_016717705.1 Rhodanobacteraceae bacterium
CCGCGACCGCGGCTTCACCCTCCTCGAACTGATCGTCGCCGTGGCGGTGTTCGCGGTGGTCGCGACGCTGGCCTATTCCGGGCTGGACCTGATGTTGCGCAGTCGCGCCAGCCTGGAGGGAGAGGCGGATCGCCAGCGGGCGGTGGAACTGGCGGTGCTGGGGCTGGAGCGCGATCTGCGTCAGGCATTGGCGCGTCCGGTGCGTGGGCCGTACGGCGAGGAACAACCGGCGCTGATGGGCAGCGCGGGTGCTGCCGAGTGGACCGTGCTGGATCTGACCAGTTCGCGCGACGGCGTGCATCCGGTGGCCGGTCGCGTGCGTTATGCCGTTGTCGATGGCGCGCTGTGGCGCGCGCGCGATCCGGTACTGGATCGCAGCCCGCGGGAGTCCGCGCGCAATCGGCGCGTGCTCGAAGACGTGCAGCGGATGTCCTTTCGCTATGTGGCCGGTGCGCGCCAGCGTCTTGACCAGTGGCCGCCACGCACGGGGATCACCGCGCCGGAGCGCCTGCCGCGCGCGGTCGAAGTGACTCTGGTGCTGGCCGACCGCGGTGAGATCTCGCGGCTGATCGAATTGCCGGAGTCGCCGCGATGACGGGGACGCTGCAGTGGAGGCCGGGGGGTCGGCTCAGGCGTTTTGAGCGGGAGGGCACGGGGCACAAGGGGCCCCGGGGCCCCCCGGGGGGCGCCCCCCCGGCGCTCCGCCCGCCCCCGGGCCGGCGTGCCCTCGTGCTCATCAGGTCCGGCCAAGGCCAACGCGGCGTCGCCCTGCTGCTTGCGCTGTTGATCGTGGCGCTGGCGGCGATGATCGCCACGCGCCTGTTCACGCTTACCGGAACCGGCATCAGTCGCAGCGAATCCCAGGCGCGGCTTGAGGACGCTTATCTGCTGTCGCAGGGCATGGAGGATTTCGCGCTGGCCCTGCTCAAGCGCGATCTCGATCTTGGCGACGGCATCGACACGCGCAACGACAGCTGGGCGCGGCCCTTGCCGCCATTGCCGGTGCCCGGCGGTCGTGTCGGTGGCGCGTTGAGTGATCTGGATGGCCGCTTCAATCTGAATACCCTGGTGCGCAACGGCGCCCGCGATCCGGTCGCCCAGGCGCGTTTTGCACGCCTGCTGGCGGCGCTCGATCTGGAACCGGCATTGCTCGATGCAGTGACCGACTGGATCGATGTCGACAACCAACCCTCGCCGCAGGGCGCCGAGGATCTGGACTACCTGCGTGCCGACCCACCCTACCGCGCGGCCAATCGGCCGTTCGTGCACGTCTCGGAATTGCGGCTGATCAAAGGGGGTCGATCAGCGCATCTACCAACTGCTGGCGCCGGAAGTCAGCGCCTTGCCGGCGGATGTCGGCCTCAACATCAATACCTTGAGCGTCGCCGGCATGATGAGTCTGGCCGATGGCATCAGCGAGGAACTGGGCAAGCGCCTGTGGAGCGGCGGCCGCGCGCAGTACCGCTCGATGACCGAACTGGTCGATCAGCTCAGCGGCGCTGGCGTCACCCTGGATCCAGCCGCCTTGCAGGATCTCAAGGTGTCGAGCCGCTATTTCATCGCCCGCGCCGACGTCGAACTGAGCGGCCGGGTATTCCAGTTCTACAGCCTGCTGCAGCGCAATGGCGCCGGTGGACGCGTGCTGCAACGGATGCAGTCGGGATACGAGTAAGAGCCTGGTTTTACTGTGGGAGCGGATTTGCTCCGCGAGAACTCTCACAAAATATCAAATAAACCATTGATTCGTAGGTCATGTTGCCCAAAGGGCTACGTGACAATGGGGCACGTGTCACGTAGCCCTTTGGGCAACATGACCTACTTCCAAGCGTTCGATGCGCGAATAAGCGCACCGCCAGGGGCGACCAGGGCTCTCAACCAACATTGATCTTTACACTGGGGGCTCCGTTTACAAGTTCTGCCCCAGGCAGAACTTAGACTTCGGCCCATGACGTCTGCTGATCCGAATTCGTGAGTCTCACCCGTTTGTGGTTGCGTGTGGCGCCCTCGGGCGCCATCGAATGGCTGTGCCGTGATGGGCAAGGCAGGCTGCTGCACGGCCCCGGGCATTGCATCGACGGCGAGTCGCCGTCCTGGCCGCGGTTGGATGACACCGTCGTGGTGTGGGCCGACGAAAGACTGGTGCTGCGGCGGGTCACGCTGCCGACCTCGGGACGCGCCAAATGGCGCACCGGACTGGCCTATCTGGCCGAAGACTGGGTCGCCGGCGATGTGGCCGATCTGCACGTGGTCGCGCCGGCCTCGCTCAGCGGCCGGGACACCTGGGTCGGCGTGGTCGAGCGTCGTGGCCTGGATCAGCTGCTGGCACGCTTGAACGAACTGGGCGTCAAGCCCGATCGCCTGATTCCGGAAGCGGCACTGCTGGGCCCCGGTCGCCCCGCCGATGTGTTGCTCGACGCCGGGCATGCGAGTTTCGCCACGGCTGCCGGCCTTGGCGGCGGCTGCGAGGCCGATCTTTTGCCGATGATCGTCGACCAGCCGCTGGAGTCGCTGCGCATCCTGTCGACCGGTGCCGGGGATTCCGATCTCGGGCACGCCGATCGCATCGACAGCGCACTGCGCTGGGTATCGCTGCAGACCCTCGACGACAGCGTGATCGATTTGTTGCAGGGTCGCTTCGCCCCGGCCGGTCGTGATCAGGGCGGTGGCTGGTGGCGGGTGGCGATGCGGGTGGCGCTGGCCGCGGTGATCGTGCAGACGCTGGTGTTGGCGATCGAGGTCTACAGCACCCGGAGCACCGAGCAGGCTCTGGCGGCCGAACTGGAAGCACAGTTTCGCCAGGTGTTCGGCGAGCGCGAACGCATGGTCGATCCGGCATTCCAGATCAGGAGCGAGTTCGCGCGGCTGGGTTCCAGCGGCAGCACGCGTGCCGAGGCGCTGGCGCTGCTCAAGGGGTTGGCGCCGATGCTGACCGCCGACAGCCGCCTGGTGCTGCAGGGATTCGTCTACGCCGACGGTGCCCTCGAGGTGGCGGTCAGAGCGCCCGACGCCACCCGTTTCGAAGGCCTGCGCGAGCAGGTGATGCTCGACCCGAGCTTGAACGTGGAGATCGGCAGCACCTCCTATGAGGGCAAGGAAGTGATCGGCCGCATCCGCATCCGGAGGAAGGCATGAAGGCCTGGTGGAACGGCCTGCAGGCGCGCGAGCGCCAGTTGCTGTTGATCGGCGCGGGAATGCTGGCCGCGCTGGCTTACTGGATGTTGCTGTGGCAACCGCTGGTCGCCGCGCGCGAGCGCTCACGCGCCGCCGTGACCACCCTGCAGCAGGCCACCACCGAAGCCAGCGCCCAGGTCAGCGCGATCCTGGCCTCGCGCAAGCTGGCGGCGCCGCGACCGGTGCGTTCGCTGTTCGCGTTGATCGACAGCAGCGCGCGCGAAGCCGGCCTGATGAGCGCGCAGACGCGCATCGAGCCGCTCGGCGAAGATCGCGTACGGGTGTCGATGGATGGTGTCAGTTTCGATCAACTCGCGGCGTGGCTGGAAGGCCTCGACCGTACCGAAGGGGTGGATATCAACGAATGGTCGGTCGACCGCGCCCTGGTGCCGGGCGTCGTCAATGCGTCCATGACCCTGCAAACCTCGCGCTGAGACTCCTGTAAAACGCATGAAACGAATCTGGATACTGGTTGCGGCAGCCATCCTGCTGACGCTCTCGGCCGTTGCTGGCGACTTTCCCCGCAGCCGTTGCCTGGCGCTGGTGGGGTGAGCGGGTGCCCGACCTCAAGCTGCAGGGCATCAGCGGGACGGTCTGGAACGGCACGGCCACCCGCGTGACCGTGCGTGGCCAGGTGCTCGGAAGGATGGATTGGCAGGTGCCGTTTGCGGCGCTGGTGCGCGGCGCACCCAGTGTGCGCGTGGACCTGTCCGGTCCGGGCCTGCAGCTGAAAGCGGTCATCGCGCGCCAGTCGGCGGACGCGCTGGCCTTGAGCGAACTGAATGCCCAGGCGGAGGCCGAGTGGCTGGGGCCGGCGCTGGCGATTCCGGCGCTGGAGCCGACCGGCCTGGTAGTCACCGAAAACGCCAGCCTGGTGCTGTCGCGAGGCGGCATGCCGCAGGCCATCGACGCCGCCATCGAATGGCGCAATGCCGGCGTGCGCGGCCAGGTGGTGGCGCGCCTGGGCACGATCCTGATCCAGGCCCACGGCCGCGACGGCCGCATCCAGGCCAGCGTGGTCGACCAGGGTGATGGCGAAGTGGAAATCCGTGGCACCGCCAGCATCGACCAGGGCAGCTACCGCAGCGAGACCATCCTGGTGCCGCGCGTGGAGCAGGGGCCGGTGGTCGAGGCGCTGCAATGGGTAGGCGCCCCGCGCCCGGGCGGCGGCCGCGTGCTGATTGTCGAAGGACGCATCACGGTACTGGAGGAAAACCTGTGAATCTGGATCTGGATCGCGCACTGGCGGTCGCCCGCAATGCCGCGCTGGCGGCGGGAGAAGTCATCGACCACTACTACGCCCGCGGTGTCGCCGTGCGCATCAAGGCAGACGCCACGCCGGTGACCCAGGCTGACGAAGACAGCGAGAAGGTGATCCGCGAAGTGCTCTCGGCCGCCTATCCGGACCACGCGATCTACGGCGAAGAGGGCGGTCGCAGCGGCAGCGGCGACTATCTGTGGCTGGTCGATCCGATCGACGGCACCAAGAGTTTCGTGCGCGGCTATCCGATGTTCTCGACGCAGATCGCGCTGATGCATCGCGGCGAACTGCTGCTGGGCGTTTCCCACGCCAGCGCTTTTGGCGAAACCGCCTGGGCGCGGCGCGGCGGCGGCGCCTTCCTCAACGGCTTGCCGTGCAAGGTCGCGGCCACGCCGGAATGGTCGAAGGCGACGCTGTCGACCGGCAATCTGAAGACGCTGGCAGGCGGCGCTGGCTGGGCGAAGCTGGCAGAACTGGTGCGCGGCGCCCACCGCACGCGCGGCTACGGCGATTTCTACCACTATCACCTGCTGGCCGCCGGGCGCGTCGACGTGGTGCTGGAGAGCGACGTCAACATCCTCGACATCGCCGCGCTGGTGGCGATCATCGGCGAGGCCGGCGGCGTGTTCACCGATCTTTACGGTCAGCCGATCGGCCTCGATACCACCACGGTATTGGCCGGCACGCCGGCGATGCATGCACACGCCTTGTCTGTGCTCGGATCGTAGGTCACGTTGGCCGCATTGCGGCCTACGTGACAGCGTGGACCCGGGGAATGTCACGTAGCTCGCTGCGCGAGCAACGTGACCTACGTTTGCGCGCGGGCGTCGCGAGTCGATACCCGCAACAGGTAGACTTCCGCGGATGAAATCATTGCCTGTCATCCACGAATCCCGGCTGGTCGAACCGCGTTACCAGATCGAACAGATGGACCTCGAATTCGCCAATGGCGAACGTCGGACTTACGAGCGCATTCATGGCTCGGGGCGTCCGGTGGTGGTCATCGTGCCGATGCTCGACGCCGATACGGTGCTGCTGACGCGCGAATACGCGGCTGGCCTGCATCGCTATGAGCTGGGCCTGCCGCGTGGTCGCGTGGATGCCGGCGAAACCCTGCTCGAAGGCGCCCAGCGCGAGCTCAAGGAAGAGACCGGTTACGGCGCGCGCGAACTGTTGATCCTGCGTTCGCTGTCGCTGGCACCCACCTACATGAGCCATATCGCCCATGTGGTGCTGGCGCGTGACCTTTTCGAGGAACGCCTGGAAGGCGACGAGCCGGAACTGATCGAAGTGGTGCCCTGGAAACTCGGCGAGTTGCATCAGTTGTTGACCCTCGAAGAGTTCAGCGAGGGGCGCGCCATGGCGGCCCTGTTCCTGGCGCGCGAGTGGCTGCAGCAGGCTGCCGGCGCATGAGTACGCGGCGCTATTCAGCGAACGCGCTGGAGCAACTGACGTCGGGCGCGATTGCGGCAGCGCGCGCCGCCGCCGCGGAGATCATGGCGGTCTATGCGGGTGGCTTCGAAGTCGAACAGAAGTCCGATCTGTCACCGCTGACAGCGGCGGACATGGCCTCGCACCGCAGCCTGATCGCGGCGCTGACGCCGCTGGATGCCGGCGCGCTGGTGCTCAGCGAAGAATCCGGTCCGGAGCAGTTCGCCGCGCGCTTGCAGTCGCGTTACCTGTGGCTGGTCGATCCGCTCGATGGCACCCGCGAATTCGTCAAGCGCAATGGCGAGTTCTGCATCAACATCGCCTTGGTCGAAGACGGCGTGGTGCGCCTTGGCTTGCTGCTGCATCCGCCCAGCGGCAGCATCTGGCACGCCGCCGATGGCCTCGGTGCCTGGCGTATTGATGAGGCTGGCACGACGCCGATCCAGGTCACCCGGCCGTGTCCGCCGGTGCCGCGGGTTGCCGCCAGCCGCTCGCACGGCAATCCGGCGGTCGAGGCCTATTACGCAGCGCTGGGTGAAGTCGATCGGCGTCCGCAAGGCAGCGCGCTGAAGTTTGCGCGACTGGCCGAGGGCGGGCTCGATGTCTACGCCCGGCTGGCCTCGCGCTGTTCCGAGTGGGACGTGGCTGCCGGCCAATGCATTGTCGAGCAGGCCGGTGGCCAGGTGGTCGATGAGCGTGGGCTGCGCCTGACCTACAACCAGCGCGACAGCGTGATCGTGCACAATTTTCTGGCCTGGGGCGACGCCGGGCAGCCCTGGCTCAAGGCGCTCGATGGCATCGCCGTCCACGATTGACGAGCTGCTGGCGATCATGGCGCGCTTGCGCGATCGCGAGCGCGGCTGTCCGTGGGATGTCGAGCAGACATTCGCCAGCATCGCGCCCTACACCATCGAAGAGGCCTATGAGGTCGCCGACGCCATCGAGCGCGGCGCGCTCGGCGAACTGTGCGACGAACTCGGCGATCTGCTGCTGCAGGTGGTGTTCCACGCGCAGATGGCCAGCGAGCAGGGCGCCTTTGCATTCAACGATGTCGTGGCGGCGATCTGCGACAAGATGGTGCGGCGGCATCCGCATGTGTTCGCTGACGCGGAAGTGGCCGATGCCGCTGCACAGACGGCGGCCTGGGAGGAGCACAAGCGTGGCGAACGCGCCGGACGCGAGGACGCCAGCGTACTGGCCGAGATCCCGCGCGGACTGCCGGAATGGATTCGCGCGCGCAAGCTGCAAAAGCGCGCGGCGACAGTGGGATTCGACTGGCCCGGCGCGGAAGCGGTGCTCGCCAAGCTCGACGAGGAACTCGGCGAACTGCGGCACGAGATCGACGCTGGTGAATCCAGGGCGAAGCTCGAAGACGAATTCGGCGATGTGCTGTTCGTGATGTGCAACCTGGCGCGCAAGCTGGACATCGATCCGGGCGCCGCGCTGCGCGGCGCCAATGCCAAGTTCGAGCGGCGCTTCCGCCACATGGAAACGCTGGCCGGCGAGCGCGGCGTCGACTTTGCCGCGCTGCCGCTGGCTGAGCAGGAGCAGTTCTGGTCCGAGGCGCGGTTGGCCGATCACGCGGGGCGGTTGGATCGGTGAATCGACCCACTATCGATGCGGTTCGCTGCGCTTACCACATCCTGCGAGATTGAGCTGGAGTGCGCCGGTTTGCCGGCGCTCTGGATGCCCTTCCGGGCACCCATCGCGTTCATTTCGGACCAGATTTCTGGCTTACCCTTGGTCGTCAACAGCATCCAAAGCGGTGGCAAGCCACCGCAGTCCAAACTACTTCAAGCGCGCCAGGTTCTCGTCGAGGCCGCGCTTGAGCTCCACCAGGGCGCCGTCGAGATTGCGCGGCTGCCACACCGCGAGCCTCGCCAGGCGCGCGGTGACGACGTTGCGGATCATCGGGTCCTGAGTGCGCGCGAGCACATCGCGGTACATGCGCTGCGCTTGCTCCGGCTGGTTCTGGCGCAGGTAGATGCGCTCCATCAGGCGCATCTGGCGGATCGCGGCGAGCGCCGGATCGGCGGCAATACCTTGTGCGCGCAGCGCCAGCAGGTCGACGCGTCCCGGATGCGTGGCGCTGGCGGCAGCCAGTGGCGCGGCGAAACTGGTGTTGGCCGGATCGGCGAAAGCGGGGCTGCAAGGCCAGTGCCCAGCAGCAGCGCGATCGCGCCGAGCAGGACTTGGGTAGCGGACTTGTACATGGCGGTCTCCCTTCGATGGGTGTCGGGAATTGAGAACGCGGTTACCCGCGTCGCGTTGACCGATTGCCTTTTCCGGCCCGCGCATCGCAAGATGGCGCCCATCCGCCCGGAGCCCGCCGATGACCAGCGAAACCGCGACTGCGCGCTTTACCAGCTTTGCCGAGTTCTATCCCTTTTACCTGGGTGAGCACAGCAACTTGATCTGTCGCCGCCTGCATTTTGTCGGCAGCAGCGGCGTGTTGCTGTTACTGGCCTTCGCCATCTACAGCGGCAACCTCTGGTGGCTGCTGGCGCTGCCGCTGATGGGTTACGGCTTCGCTTGGGTCGGGCACTTCTTCTTCGAGAAGAACAAGCCGGCGACCTTTACCTATCCGCTGTGGAGCTTCATCGGCGACTGGGTGATGTACAAGGACATCCTGACCGGGCGGATACCATTTTGATCGCCGGCGACGGCTCATGGCCCTGACCGAGTTTGCGCCGCACGGCGAGTATCAGGTCTGCATCGAAGAGCGGCTGCTGGTCTCGCGCGTGACCGGGCCGTGGAATCGCGAGCTGGTCGAATTGTGGGCGGCGGATGCCCTGCGCGGCGCGCAACGGCTGGGTGATCAGGGACGCTGGGCAATGCTCGCAATCGTCAGCCAGTCGATGCTGTCGACGGCGGACGCCGTTGCCGCACTCGGCAAGTCGATCCGTCAGCTGATCACGCAGAGCCATCCGCTGGCCAGCGTCTATGTCGCCGTGCCCGGCACCGAAGGCCGCGGCATGGTGAACTCCGGACTGGAACGTATGCACCGCGGCAGTGTGCCGGTGCGGTTTTTCGACAGCGAAACCGAGGCGCGCGCGTGGTTGGCGGAACTGCTGGCGCAAGCTTGAGACAGCCGAGCCAGCGCGCGCGCGCGCTCCTCACATCCTGCGTCAACCTTCGGCAAGTTTGCAGGAGCGCGCTCGCGCGCGATTGCTCTTGCCCAATCCGCTCAACGCTTCCAGCGTATCAACGCCCACGCACACACCGCCGCCAGCACCACCGGAATCAGGATGCGCATGCCGCCGGACATGATTCGCGGCAACAGCAGCAGCGCCAGTCCGCCGCCGGCAATTGCGCCAGCGATCAGGAAGTAGCGCCCGATGGCGCCGGTGTAGGCGGGATCGGGCGGCGCGACCACGTCATAGGCTTGTTTGACCACGCGGCGCCAGTCCAGGTCGCGTTCCGGCGGTTGCAGGGCCAAAGATGTCGGCTGCCAGTCAAATACCCGCGCGAGGCGCACCACCTGCAGGGGCGACAACTGCCCGCCATCGACCAGCCAGTCGCGCAACTGGCAGTCGGCGCCATTGCGCGCCGCGCTGTCGCTCCAGGCATGCACGCGGATCAGCGCGGTCGTGAATGCCTCGAAGTCAGGCGCCTGGCGCACCAGGCCGAGAATGGTCGTCGCCAGCACGTCGGCCGTCGGCAGCGGTGGATGCGCCGGATCGATGGCCGGAAGCGCCGCGCTTTCCGCTGCATCGGCATTGCGCCACGGGTCCGGATATTGCGAATGATGCAGGTGCGAGGGATCGCGTTGCTGCGCCATCTCCAGCGCCATCGTGTAGGCGCGGTCGATCTCGGCATCGCTCGGATCCGGCCGCGCGCCTTCGCGGCGCTCACGCCACGCCGCGTGCGCGGCGCGAATCTCCGCCGGCGTCGAATCCTCGGGCAGGCTGATGGTGGACCAGGGCCAGGACATGGGTGCTCCGGGCGTCGGAATGACGAGCCCATCGTGAGGTCATCAAAGCTCCGTAAGTCATTGTAAAAGAACTTGTCCGCAAAGGACGCAAAGTACGCAAAGGGAAGCAAACAAAAGTGCCAGTGAGTGGACCAAACCCCTGTCTCCAGCTGATTCGCTCTCTTTGCGTCCTTAGCGTTCTTTGCGGACAAAAAAACAGGTGTTCGGATCGCGGAGAAGTGCCGTCGGCGGACCGGACCGATGCGCCGGGGCGGGCGACCAGAAGCCTCACATCCGGAACACCCCGAACCGATCCGGCTCGATCGGCGCGTTCATTGCTGCCGAGATTGCCAGCCCGAGCACGCGGCGGGTGTCGGCGGGGTCGATGATGCCGTCGTCCCACAGGCGCGCGCTGGCGTAGTAGGGATGGCCCTGGCGCTCGTACTGGGCGCGGATCGGTGCCTTGAACTGTTCTTCGTCTTCGCGCGACCAGCTGCCGCCGCCGCCCTCGATGCCGTCGCGGCGCACCGTGGCGAGCACGCTGGCGGCCTGTTCGCCGCCCATCACGCTGATGCGCGAGTTCGGCCACATCCACAGCATGCGTGGCTGGTAGCCGCGGCCGCACATGGCGTAATTGCCGGCGCCGAAGCTGCCGCCGATGATCACGGTGAACTTGGGCACGTGCGAGCAGGCCACCGCGGTCACCATCTTGGCGCCGTCCTTGGCGATGCCGGCGTTCTCGTACTTCTTGCCGACCATGAAGCCGGTGATGTTCTGCAGGAACACCAGCGGGATATTGCGCTGGTTGCACAGTTCGATGAAATGCGCGCCCTTGAGCGCGCTCTCGGCGAACAGGATGCCGTTGTTGGCGATGATGCCGACCGGATAGCCGTGGATGTGGGCGAAGCCGGTGACCAGGGTCTTGCCGTAGCGCGCCTTGAATTCCTGGAATTCGCTGGCATCGACGATGCGCGCGATGATCTCGCGAATGTCGAAGGGGATGCGCGTGTCGCGCGGCACGATGCCGTAGATCTCGTCCGTCGCGTAGCGCGGCGCTTGCGGTTCGCGCAGGACCAGCGGCATCGGCTTGCTGCGGTTCAAGTGTCCGAGCACCTCGCGCGCAATGCTCAGCGCGTGGGCGTCGTTCTCGGCGAAGTGATCGGCCACGCCGGAAATGCTGGTGTGCACGTCGGCACCGCCGAGCGATTCGGCATCGACGACTTCACCGGTCGCGGCTTTGACCAGCGGCGGACCGCCGAGGAAGATCGTGCCCTGTTCGCGCACGATGATGGTCTCGTCGCTCATCGCCGGCACGTAGGCGCCGCCCGCGGTGCACGAGCCCATGACCACGGCGATCTGCGGGATGTTGCGGGCGGAGAGGCGCGCCTGATTGTAGAAGATGCGGCCGAAGTGCTCGCGATCGGGGAAGACCTCGTCCTGCAGCGGCAAAAAGGCGCCGCCGGAGTCGACCAGGTAGACGCACGGCAGGTGGTTCTCCAGCGCAATTTCCTGGGCGCGCAGATGCTTCTTCACCGTCATCGGAAAATAGGTACCGCCTTTTACCGTGGCGTCGTTGGCGACAACCACGACTTCCCTGCCGGCGACGCGACCAATGCCGGTAACCACGCCGGCACCCGGCGCCTGGTCCTCGTACATGCCATGCGCCGCCAGCGGAGACAGCTCCAGGAATGGCGAGCCGGAATCGAGCAAGGCGCGGATGCGCTCGCGCGGCAGCAGCTTGCCGCGCTCGGTGTGCTTCTGACGCGCCTTGTCGCCGCCGCCGAGGGCGACACGGTGCAGTTGCGCATGCAGATCCGCGACCAGCGTGCGCATCAACTCCGCGTTGGCGGTGTAGTCGGGCGAGCGCGTGTCGATCTGCGATTCAATCACTGGCATGGGCCGCATCCTTGATTGGCGGTCGTTGTGTCCGCTGGCGTGGCGGGCGGGCGCGGACCAGATTTTGGTCCGCAAAGGACGCAAAGGACGCAAAGGAAAGCAAGAGTCATATGCGGGGATCGTCGCCATTTCAATCTCCTGCTCTCTTTGCGTCCTTTGCGTCCTTTGCGGACAAAAAAGCACTTCGGCGCCTCAGGTGATCAAGGGCGACAATCCTTGGGCGAGATGGCGCCACCTACTCGCGCAGCACGCCCAGATCGCGCCTGGCCACGGCCATGCCGACGGCAAAGCCGGTGATCACGTCGACCAGGGTCATCAGCACCAGCAGCGCGAAGACGCCGGAGCCGGCCGCCGACCACAGCAGGAACTCGAGCAGCAGCACGATGAACAGCAGCAGCGACAGCATGTGGTCGAGCAGCGAGGCGCGACTGGAAAAGGTCGACTTGAATACTTCGACGCCGAGCGTCAGCAGCGCAATCGCCAATGCGGCGGTGCCGCCATTCAATTCGAACGCCGCGCCGGAGGGCAGGGTGGCGGTGAACCACGCGGTGGTCAGACCGTAGCCGCCGAGCAACAGCACGTGCACCAGGATTGCGGGAAGCAGCAGCAGCGGGATGTTTTTCATCTGCTCGGACGCTCTGGGCGCAGTGGAATCTGCCCGTCAGCATAGAACAGAAACGACGATGCCCGGCGCAAGGCCGGGCATCGTCTTTGGAAACGCGAAGCGGTCGATTACTGACCGTCGGGCTTCTTTTCTTCGGTTGCGGCAGCAGCGGCGTCGGTTGCGGTCGCGGCGGCATCCGTCGCAACAGCAGCGGCGTCGGTCGCCGTGGTCGCGGCGGCGGCAGCGGCGTCGGTGGCAGCGGCAGCGGTGTCCGTGGCGGCGGCAGCAGCGTCCGTGGCAACGGCAGCGGCGTCGGTCGCGGTGGCGGCGGCGTCGGTCGCAACCGTAGCGGCAGCGTCAGTGGCGGTCGCAGCAGCGTCGGTCGCGGCAGCGGCGTCGGCGGTGGCGGCGGCAGCAGTATCCGCTGCGGCGGACGCGTCGGCAGCCGGGGTGGCCGGAGCAACCTGAGCCTGCGGAGCCGGCTGGGCCGGCGGCTCGTTGGTGCTGGTGCCCTGGTCGCCGCAGGCGGCCAGCAGGAGCACCGAGGCGGACAGTGCCGCGAACTTGATCAGTTTCATGGGTCAATTCCTCAATGGGGCAAAGTGATCCGGGCGGCGCCGGATGACCGAATGTGTTTCGGCTATATGTATTGTAGCTGGCACAGGGCCTTGCGGTCCAAGGTGCCAGTGCTGGTAGTCACGCAGCGGGTGTTGGTTGTCGGTGTCGGTGTTGGTCAAACCAAGCAACGGCACCCGACGTTGCTTGTTCCGGGCAGAAAACTCGCTTCTACCGACACCAATAACCGACACCAACACCCGCTCTTCAACGTCAGATCAGCTCGATCGCCACCGCCGTCGCCTCACCACCGCCGATGCACAAGGTGGCGATGCCGCGCTTGCCGCCGCGGCGCTGCAGGGCGTGCAGCAAGGTCACGATCAGGCGCGCGCCGCTGCAGCCGATCGGGTGGCCAAGGGCGCAGGCGCCGCCGTTGACGTTGACCTTGGCGTGGTCGATGCCCAATTCGCGGATCGGCGCCATGGCGACCACTGCAAAGGCCTCGTTGACCTCGAACAGGTCGACATCGTCCTTGCTCCAGCCGGCCTTGGCCAACACCTTGGTGATCGCACCCACCGGTGCCGTGGTGAACCACTCCGGTTCCTGCGAGTGCGTGGCATGCGCCACCACCCGCGCCAGCGGCTTGAGCCCGCGCGCGGCAGCGGATTCGGCGCTGGTCAGCACCAGGGCAGCGGCGCCATCGGAAATCTTCGACGAACTGGCCGCGGTGACGGTGCCGTCTTTCTTGAATGCCGGACGCAGACCAGCGACCTTGGACAGATCGCATCCGGCCGGTTCCTCGTCGGCACTGATCACCACGTCGCCCTTGCGACCGGCAACGGTGACGCTGGCGATCTCTGCGGTGAAGTCGCCGTTGGCCTGGGCGGCCAGCGCGCGGCGCACCGATTCGCTGGAGAAGGCGTCCTGGTCCTCGCGCGTGAAGGTGTACTTGCCGGCGCACAACTCGGCGAATTCACCCATGGCCTTGCGGTCGTCGGCGTTTTGCAGGCCGTCCAGCGCCATGTGGTCGAGCACTTCGGAATGGCCGAAGCGGTAGCCGAAGCGCGCTTTCTGCAACATGTACGGCGCGTTGGTCATCGATTCCATGCCGCCGGCGACGACGGTATCGGCCGATCCGGCCTTGATCGCGTCATGTCCGATCATCAGCGCCTTCATGCCGGAACCACAGACCTTGTTCAGCGTGGTGCAGCCGCTGCTGGCCGGAATGCCGGCCTGCAAGGCCGCCTGGCGCGCCGGCGCCTGGCCCAGACCCGCCGGCAGCACGCAACCCATCAACACTTCAGACACATCGGCCGGCGCCACGCCCGACTGTTCCAGTGCGGCGCGGATCGCGATGGCACCCAGCTTCGGTGCCGGCACACTGGCAAATGCGCCATTGAAGGAAGCGATCGGCGTACGCTTTGCGCCGACAATGACCACGTCACCTGAACTCATGGCAAACCTCTTTGGTCGACCCGCACCCGGGCGGAGAGAATCCCCATTATGGCAGCGCAGCACGAACAGCGGACGGCACGGTCGCTAAGCCAATGGTCCAATAAGTCGGCGCCAGGTTGTGTCCGAATTGAACCACGCCGGGCTATCGCCGCCGGCTGCGCCGTGCGCTAGGCTGCACGGCATGGGGGAGTCGCGGACAGTCGAGCGGCATGCCGGACATTGGGCGCCAAGTCCGATGGCGATGTGCTTGTGTCGCTGCCTGCTGGTGCTGCTGCTGTGGCATGCCGGCGCGCTTTGGGCGGCGACATCCGCGTCAGTGCGATTCACCACTTACGGGCCATCGGCCGGGCTGTCGCAGGGGTCGGCCATCGATATTCTCGAGGACCGCCAGGGCTTTCTCTGGATCGGCACTCAAGACGGCCTGAATCGCTTCGACGGCAATGACTTCCGGATTTTTCGCCATGCGGCCGGCGATCCCGCCACACTCAGCGACAACGTCGTGCTCGGCCTGGCGGAGGGCGCCGACGGCAGCATCTGGGCTGCAACCCAGAACGGATTGAACCGGCTCGATCCGGCGCGCGGAGGCTTCGAGCGTTTCGACAACAGCGCGGCCGGCGGATCCCTGCGCGATACCGTAGTGATCGGCGTGCACGCCGCCGCCGACGGCAGCATCTACGCGTCGACGCGACGCGGTGGTGTGCAGCGCCTGGATCCGGCGTCGCGGCAGTTCCAGGCGGTACCGGGGATGCCGCCGTTCGTCACCCGCCAGAAGCTGCTCCACCTGCATGCCGATGGCCGCCTGCTGGTGTCGTGCGACGCGGAACTCTGGGAGGTCGACCCGGCCGGCGCGACTGCCCGCAAACTGATGGCGCAGCCGCTGCCAGCCCCCAACGTGGCGCAGGTCGGCATTCCCCGTCCTGGTGGTGGATACGCCATCGGCACCACCCAGGCCGGCCTCATGCTGCTGGACAAGGACGGTCGTGTCGAACGGCAGTTGCGGGCGGACAGCAGCGGCCAGGCCTTGCCGGACGATGCCGTCCGTTCGCTGCTGTTCGATTCGCTCGGCCGTTTGTGGATCGGCACGGCGCGCGGCCTCGCGCGTCTGGAGAGCGATGGCAGCGTTTCGACCTGGCGTCACCGCGCCGGCGATCCGCAGGCACTGCCCGGCGACCGCGTGGTGGCATTGCGCAGCGATCGTCAGGGACTGCTGTGGATCGGTACCTTCACCGGCGGCGTATCGCGATTCGATCCCGAAACCGAGCGCTTCCGCGTGCTCCGCCATGGCGACCAGACCGGCTTGCCGGCCAACGCCGTGGCGACGGTCAGTGCCGCGGCCGATGGCAGCCTGTGGTTGGGCATGGTCGATCGCGGTGGGCTGGTGCAAATCGGCAGCGATGGTCGCGTGCGCCGCAGCCTGCGTCGCGACAGCGGCGGCGACCAGGCGCTGTCCGCCGACGACGTCACCAGCGTACTGGCCGAGCGCGGCGGCGCCTGGGTGGGCTACGCCCGCGGCGGCCTGGACTGGCTGGGCGGCGATGGCAGTACGCTGCGTATCCCGACCGGCATCGGCAGCCATGCCTTGCCGCCCAATCCGGTGCAGGCGCTGCTGCGCGACAGCGACGGCAATCTCTGGATCGGCCAGCTGGATGCCGGATTGTTCAGTCTTTGCGACGGCTGCGCGGATCTGCACCCGTGGCCGGCCGACCTTGCCGGCAAGACCGGGCCGGTCGGGAATGGTATCCACGCGATATTGCAGACCCGCGATGGACGGCTGTGGTTCGCCGTGCGCAGCGGCGGACTGTCCTGGTTCGACCGCAAGAGCGGTGAGTGGGACGCCCTGACCACGGCATCGCCCGGCGCACTTGCCTTGCCGCACGGCAGCGTGACCGCACTGCTGGAGGACGCTGCCGGCACCCTGTGGATCGGCACCCAGGGCGGCGGTCTCAGTCGCGTCGAGCGCGATGCCACGGGTCGGCCGGTGGCGCTGAAGACCTGGGCCGAGGCGCAGGGACTGGCATCGGCGATGATTGGTTCGATACTCGACGGCGGCGACGGTCAGCTCTGGATCAGCACCATCCGTGGCTTGTGCCGCTTCGCGATCGAGGCTGAGCAGTTCACCTGCCTCGGCAACCGCGATCCGGCGCTCGCCGGGGATTTCTTCGTCAATTCGGCTGCCCGCGACGTCGCCGGCGGACTGCACTTTGGCGGCTCGCAAGGCCTGGTCAGCATCGCCGATCCGGGGAAGGTGCATTTCGATCGGCGTCCGGCGCCGCTGCAGCTGACCGAATTGCGCATCGACAACCGTCCGGTGTTGCAGGTAGGTGAGGACTCGCCGCTGTCCGAACCGATCGAGCACGCGCAGCGCATCCGCCTGCAATATGACCAGGACCTGATCTCGATCGAGTTTGCCGCGCTCGACTTGCGACGCGCAAAGGCTCTGGGCTATCGCTATCGCCTGCTGGGCCGCGACAGCGAGTGGATCGATACCGACGCCTCGCGCCGGGTTGCCACCTACACCGGTCTGCCCTCCGGCAAGTACCAGTTCGAGGTCGAGGCGCACGACGACGATGAACTGGTGGGCCGGCGCACGCTGACGGTCGAAGTCTTGCCGGCGCCGTGGCTGGGCCCGTGGGCACGCCTGGGATATGCGCTGCTGCTCGGGGCCATGATCGCGCTGGCTGCCTGGCGCTACCGGGTGCGCCTGCGCGAGCGCGAAGGCACCCGCGATGCGCTGGCGCAGAGCGAGGCGATGCTCAAGTACGCGCTGTGGGGCAGCCGCGGCGAACTGTGGGACGCCGACTTGCGCAGCGGCAAGCTGATCCGGCGCAACCGGCTGGAACACCTGGAAGTCAGCCGGCGCGCCACCGCCGAGTCGCTGGAGGCGTACACGCCCTTTGTGCATGCGGACGATCGCACGCGATTTCGCGACGCACTGGTCGCCAGCGTCAAGGGTACCCAGGACCTGTTCGAGTGCAGCTATCGCAGCGCCGACATCGAGGGCAAATGGCGCTGGCTGTTGTCGCGCGGTCGGGTGTTCTCGCGCGATGCCCAGGGACGCGCGATCCGCATGGTTGGCACCACCTTCGACATCACCGAACTGCGCGCCAACGAAGAGGCGCTGCGCAGCTCCGAAGACCGCCTGAATCTGGCGCTGTGGGGCAGCGGCGATGAAATGTGGGACATGGACCTGGTCAATGGTCATATTCGCCGCGAAAACCGGCTGCTGGGCACCGAACTCGGTTCCGAGACACAGTTCCCCCGGCTCATCGACTACATGGAATACGTGCATCCAGCGGATCAGGGTCCGCTGCGCGACGCGCTGATCGCGCACATCAAGGGCGCGGTCGACCACTTCGAGTGCAGTTATCGCACCCGCGTCAGTGGCGGCGGCTGGATGTGGCTGCTCGGCAAGGGCCGTGTGCTGGTCCGCGACGCCAACGGCAAGGCGCTGCGCATGGTCGGCACCAATCGCGACATCTCCCGGCTCAAGCAGGTCGAAGACGATCTGCGCAGCCTCAACGAAGAGCTCGAGTTGCGCGTGCAGCGGCGCACCGAGGCGCTGGAAAGCGCCAACGTCGAGCTCAAGCGCACCCTCGATCAGCTGACGCGGACGCAGCGCCAACTGGTCGAATCGGAAAAGCTGGCAGCGCTCGGCGGGCTGGTGGCCGGCGTCGCCCACGAGATCAACACGCCGCTCGGGGTCGGCGTCACTGCAGCTTCGCACCTGCAGCAGGAAACCGTGCGCCTGGCGCGCCTGATCGAGGAGGCGCGGATGACGCGCGCCGATCTCGATCATTTCCTGGAGCAGGCGCAGATGAGCAGCGATCTGGTGCTGCGCAACCTGGATCGCGCCAGCCAACTGGTGCGCAGCTTCAAGCAGGTGGCGGTGGACCAGTCGAGCGAGCAGCGGCGTGCCTTCCGCCTGTCCGAGTACCTGGCTGAAATCCTGCTGTCGCTGCATCCGCGCATCAAGAAGCAGAAGACCCAGGTCGATATCGAGTGCCCCGACGATTTGGTGCTGGACACCTATCCGGGCGCGCTGTACCAGATCATCGTCAATCTGGTCATCAATTCGTTGGTGCATGCATTTGACGAGCAGCAGGGCGGGCGTATCCAGATTTCCGCGCAGCGCGAGGGCGACGACGTCATCCTCGACTTTCGGGATGATGGCAAGGGCATGAGCGAGCAGGTGCAAAAGCGCGTGTTCGAGCCTTTCTTCACCACCCGTCGCGGCAGCGGAGGCAGCGGCCTTGGCCTGCACATCGTCTACAACCTTGCGACCCAGGTACTCGGCGGCAGTGTCAGCTGCGACAGCGCGCCGGGCAAGGGTACGCATTTCCGCATAGTCGTGCCGCGCCTGGCGCCGCGCCTGGCTGGGGCAGATGGCGTGCCCGACGGGGGCGCCGGATGAGACGCTGGCACTGGTTGCTGGCGTGGCTCGTGTGGTGGCCGAGCACCTTGCTGGCCAATCCCGCGGTAGCCACGGTCGACTCGGTCCGTTTCCGCAACTTCGGCATCGCCAGTGGCCTGTCGCAGGTCACCGCGCGCGCCATGTTGCAGGACGCGCAAGGTTTCATGTGGATCGGTACCCAGGACGGCCTGAACCGCTTCGACGGCTACAACTTCCGCGTCTACCACCGCGACCGGCGCAATCCGTCGAGCCTGAGCGACAGTCACATCACCGCGCTGGCGCGCGGCGATGGCGGCACGCTGTGGGTCGGCACGATGGCCGGCGGTCTTAATCGACTCGATCCGGCCACCGACGTCATCACGGCTTACCGACATCAACCGGAGGCGCCCGACAGCCTTGCCGCGGACAGCGTCGTCGCGCTGCTGCGGCGTGGCGATGGCAATCTGTGGATCGCCACCAGCGGCGGCGTGCTGCAACGGCTGGCGCCCGCAGAAGCGCGGTTCACGACGATCAACCCGGGAGTCGATCTGGGCGTCGTGCGCAGCATGGCCGAAGCGGTCGATGGCACGCTGTGGCTGGCCGGCAGCGCTGGCCTGTGGCGTCATCGTCGCACCGATGGCAGTTGGCTGCGTATCCAGCCGCAGGACCCGGAGCTCGGTGATCTGCAGGCGGTGGCGGTCGATGGCGACGGTGGCCTGTGGGTGGCCACCACGCGCAACGGACTGGTGCGCATGGGCAGCGACGGCGGCGTCCGCGGCCGCTACCGGCGTGGCACCGGTGGCGAGGGATTCCTGCCCGACGATCAGGTGCGCTCGCTGCTGGTGACCCGCGCCGGTCAGGTCTGGATCGGCACCATGGACGGGCTGGCGATCTACCAGCCGGCCACCGATGCCTTCCTGACCTGGCGCCACGACGCCGGCGATGCCGGCAGCCCGGCGGCAAATCGCATCGTCACTCTGTTCGAGGACCGCGATGGCCTGATCTGGATCGGCACCTGGACCGGCGGCTTCAGCATCCACAACCCCGCCACCCAGGTGGTGCGCCTGATCCGCAATCACGGCCGTGACCGCACCAGCCTGCCGGCGAGTCCGGTGCGGGCGCTATGGCTGGACCATGACGGGAGCCTGTGGATGGGCGTCATGGAGGGCGGCGGACTGATTCATTACGACGTCGAGCTGGGCGTGCTGCAGCGCTGGGTCCACGATCCCGCCGACCCGGCGTCGCTCAGCGGCAATGTGGTGCAGAGCATCGCGCGCACGCCCGACGGTCGCTTGTGGGTGGGAACCCAGGGCGCCGGCCTGTCGCGCATGCGCGCCGACGGCAGCGGTTTCGATCAGTTCAAGCGCGAGGACCGGCGTCCGGGCAGCCTGCCCGACAACGTCGTGCAGTCGCTGTACGTCGATCGTGCCGGCAGCCTCTGGGTCGGCCTCGAAAGCGGCGGCGTGGCGCGCTGGATGGGCGAGGAGCAGGGCTTCGAGGTGTATGCCCGCAATCCCGCCGATCCGCACAGCCTGCAGTCGAACAGCGTCTACGCCTTCGCCGAGACCGCCGATGGCAGTTTCTGGGTCGGGACCTTCGGTGCCGGTCTGGCGCAGTTCGATCGCGCCAGCGGACGCTTCACGCACTATCGCGAGCGCCCCGGCGACCTCGATTCGATCAGCCACAACTCGGTGACGGCGATCGTCGAAGGCAGCGACGGCGTGCTCTGGGTCGGCACTCAGGGTGGTGGTCTGAATCGGGCCGTGCGGGGCAACGATGGCAAACTGGTTTTCCGCGAGATCGGCAGCCATGAAGGGCTCGGCGCCGATGCCGTAGGGACCTTGATCGCCGACGCCAGCGGCCGTCTGTGGATCGGCACCACGGTCGGCGTCAATTCCTACGATCCGCTCACCGACGATGTGCGCAGCTTCAGCGCCAGCGATGGCATGGACAAGTCCGGCTACTTCATCGGCAGCATGGCCCGCGGCCGCGACGGCACGATCTATTTCGGCGGCCTGCGCGGCGTGCTCGCCTTCCATCCCGAGCGGCTGCCGCGTCGTGATCGCCCGCCGCGCGCAGTGTTCACCGACCTGCGCATCGACAACGCCGACCCCGGTCTCGCGCCGGGCAATCCGAACTCGCCATTGGCGCGGGCCATTCATGCAGTCGACGAGTTGATCCTGGCACCCGGCTTTGCCAGCGTCGCCATCGACTACTCGGCGCTGGATTTCGCCAATCCGGATGGTCTGCGCTACAGCTATCGGCTCGCCGGCTTCGACCGCGACTGGATCGACAGCCGCACGCTGGTGCGCACCGCTGCCTACACCAATATCGGCGCGGGCGACTACACGCTGCAAGTCCGCGCCCGCGACGGCGAGGGCGGCGATTTTGGCCCGGTTTCGAGCTTGCGCTTCAAGGTGCAGCCAGAGCCTTGGCGTACGCCCACGGCGCTGGCGCTCTACGCACTGGTGGGATTGCTGACGCTGTTGGTGGTGGGCTGGCAGACGCGTCAGCGCTGGGCCCGCGAAAGCCTGGCCGCCGAGTCCATCCGGCGCAGCGAGGAGCGCCTGAAACTGGCCTTGTGGGGCAGTCGCGACGAGCTCTGGGACCTGGACCTCACCAGCGGCAAGATGCAGCGCGAAAACATCCTGCCGATCATCAGCACCTCGGCCCAGGTGCAGTTCGCCAGTCGCGAGAAGTTTCTCCAGGAAGTGCATCCGGACGACCAGCCGGACGTGCTGAACGCGCTGACCCGCCACATCGTCGGCGAATCGGAGTTCTACGAGAACACCTTTCGCATGCGCACGCTCGATGGCGGCTGGTGCTGGGTGCTGTCGCGCGGATTTGCGGTGGAACGGGATGCCACCGGGCGCGCGCTGCGCATGGTCGGCACCAGTCGCGATGTCAGCGCCACGGCCGAGGCGGCCGAGGCGCTGCGCAAGCTGAACGACAACCTCGAACACCGCGTCGAGGAGCGCACGCGCGCCTTGCGGCTGTCCAACCGCGAACTGCAATTCACCCTCGACGAGCTGAAGCTGGCGCAGAAGCAGTTGGTCGAGTCGGAAAAGATGGCTGCCCTCGGTGGCCTGGTGGCCGGTATCGCCCACGAGATCAACACGCCGCTCGGCATCGGCGTGACCGCCGCATCGCACCTGGAGGACGAGACGCGCAAGCTGATGAAACTGGTGGACGAGGGCAAAGTCTCGCGCGCAGCGCTCGACACCTACCAGACCGACGCGCTGAGCAGCGCCCAGCTGATTCTTTCCAACCTGCGACGCGCCGGGCATCTGATCAAGAGCTTCAAACAGGTCGCCGTCGACCAGTCCAGCGAGCAGGCGCGCGAGATCGACCTCAAGACCTACCTCGAGGAGATCCTGGTTTCGCTCGGGCCCGCGCTGAAAAAGACGCCGCACCGGGTCAGCATCAAATGCCCCGAGAACCTGCGTCTGCTGACCTATCCGGGCGCCATTTCACAGATCGTGGTCAATCTGGTGATGAACTCGCTGATCCACGGATTCGAGGGGATCGAGCATGGCGAGATCCGCATCGAGTGCCAGAGCTATGACGAAGAGTGGTTGCTGCTTTACCGCGACAACGGCGTCGGCATGAGCGAAGACGTGCGCCAGCGCGTGTTCGATCCCTTCTTCACCACCAAACGCGGCCAGGGTGGCAGCGGCCTCGGTCTGCACGTGGTCTACAACCTGGTGACCCAGTTGCTGCGCGGCTCGCTCGACTGCATCAGCGCACCCGGCAAGGGTGTCGAATTCCAGATCCAGCTGCCGCGGCGGGTGCTGCAACTGCAGGTCTGACGCAAAGTCCGGTGCTGGCCTTGCAGCCTCAACGGAACTGCCGCTCGCGCAGCGCGCGCATCGGTTCGCCCGGTGCTGGCCTTGCAGCCTCAGCGGAACTGCTGCTCGCGCAGCGCGCGCATCGGTTCGAGTGCCAGCTCAAGCAGGGTGCGGCGCCCGGTCAGCACGCGCGCTTCGCCGGTCATGCCGATGCGCAAGGGCAGCTGTGAGGTCTGAGCGGGCATCGCCGCCAGGGCAAAGAACTGTGGTTCGGCGAGGCCGCCCTGCGGTGTCGGGCTGAGCCAGTTCGGCTGCGTTCTGGAGAGTACCGTAGCGCTGATAGGGATAGGCGGCCAGCAGCAGGCGCGTCCTGCCCCCACACGCAGGCGCGCCAGGTCTGCCTCCGGCAGCAGCAGGCGCACCTGGGCGGCGGCATTTTCGCGCGCCAGCTGGCACAGCTCGGCGCCGAGGGCGATGACGCTGCCAGGTGTTTGTTGGGTCAGGCCCAGCACGACCGCGTCATAGGGCGCGCGTATCGATTCGAGATCGCCTTCACTGCCCTGCAATTGCGCCTGCAGCGCGCCACTTTGTACAGCGAGCTTCTGTGCGGCCAGTGCTTCGCTGGTCCGCTCGCGGGAGCGCCGGTCGACGCGCTCCTCGCGTTTGAGCTGGAGTTGCTGCAACTGTTGTTCGGCGAGCCCGCGCGCACTTTCGGATTCGGCCATCACCAGCTGGTCGGCGAGCAAGGTCAACTCGGGCAACAGCCCTTCCGCCACGGCTTTCCCTTTGCGTTCGACAATGGCCCTGGTAGCCGCATGATGCTGCTGCCGAAACTCCAGTTCGCGACGCGCCAGCAGGATCTGCGCGTCGTCGCCGGCGAGCCCGGATTGATACGCCAGCTCGTGCTTTTCGATCTGCTCGGTGAGCGCGCGCTGTTCTTCGTAGAGCTGACGCAGGCGCGCATCGGCGTCGCGCACACTGTCGCTGCGAATCTGAAACAGCTCGTCGCCAGCCTTGACGCTCTGTCCCGCGCGTACCCGCACGCTGGCCAGCCGTCCGGCGACGCTCGCCTGCACCGGCGCGGCGCCGTCGACCGGCTCGATCACAAACGGTGCGACCACGGTCTCCGGCAACTCGAAGCTGACCGCGAAGATCCCGGCCGCAAGCGCCAGCGAGATCAACAACCAGCCAGTCCAGCGCGCCGCCTTTGCGGGCGGGTCCAGCGGCAACAGACCGCTGGGCTGATCGAAGGAACGCTCCTGACTCGGCGGGGCTGCGCTCATGCCGACGGCCCCAGTTGCTGACTCGACAGATAGAAATACAAACCGCGCTTGTCCATCAGCTCGTCGTGGGTGCCGATTTCGGCAATGCGGCCGGCGTCCATGACCACGATGCGATCGGCCTGCCGGATGGTGCTCAAGCGATGCGCGATGACCAGGCAAGTGCGGCCTTGGGTCAGCTCGCCCAGGTTCTTCTGGATCGCGCGCTCGCTTTCGGTGTCCAGCGCGCTGGTCGCTTCGTCGAAGATCAGGATCGGCGGATCGTGATAGATCGCCCGGGCGATGGCGATGCGCTGGCGTTGACCGCCGGAAATCGCCAGGCCGGTCTCGCCAACGCGCGACTCGTAGCCCAGCGGCAGCCGCTGGATGAAATCGTGCGCATTGGCCATCTGCGCCGCCCACAACACGCGCTGCATGTCCGGCTGCGGATCGCCGAACGCGATGTTGTTGAGGATGGTGTTGTCGAACAGGTGATTTTCCTGCAGCACGAAACCGATCTGACGACGCAGATCGCGGTGATTGAGCGTGCGGCTGTCGATGCGGTCGAAATGGATCTCGCCCGCGGTGGGATCCAGCAAACCGCAGATCACCTTGACCAGGCTGGTCTTGCCGCAACCACTGCGCCCGACCAGCGCGTAGGTCTTGCCGGCCGGGATTTCCAGCGAGATCGACGACAGGATCTCGGGGACTCAAGCCCGCCAAGCGAGGCCGACGTTGTGCAGCCGGATATGGCCTTCGAGTGAACGTACCGGCTGCAGCCGCGAACGATCGCGCCCTGCTCGGGCTCAGGTTCGATCACGTCATTCAGGCGATTGAGCAATACGCTCATGAACTGCAGGCCGTCCCAGACACCCAGCGTGCGCAGGATTGCGCTCGACGCCATCGCCATGATGCTGCTGAAGGCCACGAACGCGCCGACGGTCATTTCACCCGCGACGACGCCGCGCGCACCGGCCCACAGGAAGATCACCGTGGCCATGAAACCGACCGCCTGCAGCGCGCCCTGGTAACTCATCATGGTGAAGTTGCCGCG
>JADKFD010000076.1 GCA_016717705.1 Rhodanobacteraceae bacterium
TCGGCTAGTCTGTCGTCATCGGGGCCGATATCCGCGCCTCAGGATTCGGTGTTCTTACATGCTGCTGATGATCGACAACTACGACAGCTTCACCTACAACCTCGTGCAGTACCTGGCCGAGTTGGGCGAGGATGTGCGGGTTTACCGTAATGACGCCCTGACCACGGCGGATGTCGCTGCATTGGCGCCGCAGCGCATCGTGATCTCGCCGGGACCGTGCACGCCGAATGAGGCGGGGATTTCGCTGGCGGTGATCCGCGAGTTCGGCGGGCGCATTCCAATTCTGGGTGTGTGCCTGGGACACCAGAGCATCGGTCAGGCTTTCGGTGGCGAAGTGGTGCGCGCCCGGCGGGTGATGCACGGCAAGACCTCGATGATCCGCCACCTGGGCGTCGGCGTGTTCACCGGCCTGCCGAATCCGTTCGAGGCAACGCGCTATCACTCGCTGATCGTGCGCAAGGAATCCCTGCCGGCCTCGCTGCAGGTCACCGCATGGACCGAGGACGAGTCGGGTGGCGTCGACGAGATCATGGGATTGCGTCACCGAACCATGGCGATCGAGGGCGTGCAGTTTCACCCCGAGTCGATCCTGACCCGCTGCGGGATGGATCTTCTGGCGAATTTCGTCGGGGCGCCGCGGCGGTTGGCGGCTTAGGCGCGGAGGTTC
Organism: Rhodanobacteraceae bacterium; assembly: GCA_016717705.1. Lineage (GTDB taxonomy): Bacteria > Pseudomonadota > Gammaproteobacteria > Xanthomonadales > SZUA-5 > JADKFD01. The sequence continues at coordinate 668 of JADKFD010000076.1, forward strand.
GCGGCGTGGGCTCGGGCCTTTGTGGAGCGAGTTTGCCCCGCGTCGGCACGGGGGTTGATGGAAGGCATCGCGCGCAAGCGCGCTCCTACCACTTTGCCGAAGACTTACGGTGAATTTGTAGGAGCGCGCTTGCGCGCGATGCTCCTGGGCCTGGCGCCAGACCCCTCGCGGGATGAACCCGCTCCACGAGGGCCAGAACTCGCGGGATGGGCCAGCTGCCACGGTAAAGCTGGCGACTCGGCACTTGCCCCTTTACCCGCCGCCCAGCAGAACCTAGATTCCATTGCATTGCAGTCTGCGTCCCGTGACAGCGGTGAGACGCCCTGCCCCGGTCAACTGGTTGGAGTCCTCATGCTTAACGATGTGTTGAACAAGCTGGTGAGTGGTCAGGATCTTGCCGCCGCCGAAGCAGAAGGCGCGATGCACACGATCATGTCCGGTGAGGCAAGCTCGGCGCAGATCGCGGCCTTTCTGGTCGCGCTGCGGATGAAGGGCGAGACCACCGATGAGATCGCCGCGGCGACGCGTGTGATGCGCTCGCTGATGACGCCGGTGGACATGCCCACCGAGCATCTGACCGATATCGTGGGGACCGGTGGCGACCACGCCTGCACTTTCAATGTATCGACCGCAGCCAGCTTCGTTGCCGCGGTGGGCGGCGCCCGGGTCGCCAAGCATGGCAATCGCTCGGTCTCCAGCAAGTCCGGCAGCGCCGATTTGCTGGAAGCGGCGGGTGCGCGACTGGATCTCGGCCCCGATGCGGTGCGCCAGTGCGTCGAGGAGATCGGCTTTGGCTTCATGTTCGCGCCGATGCATCACGGCGCCATGAAGCATGCGGCGCCGGTGCGCCGTGAGCTGGGCCTGCGCACGCTGTTCAATCTGCTCGGTCCACTGACCAACCCGGCACGGGTGCCGCATCAGGTGCTCGGTGTGTTCGATCGGCGCTGGCTGGAATCGCTGGCGCGCGTGCTCGGTGAACTCGGCAGCAAGCATGTGCTGGCGGTGCACGCGCTCGATGGCCTGGATGAATTGTCGATTGCCGCGCCCAGCCAGGTGGCCGAGCTGAAGAATGGCGAGGTCAAGGTGTACTCGATCGCGCCGGAGGATTTTGGTATCGACCGCGCGTCGATCGAGCCGCTGCGAGTGAATTCGCCGGCCGAGAGTCTTGCCATCGTCCAGCGCGTGCTTGGCGGTGAGGCTGGGTCTGCTTCCGACTTCGTCGCATTGAATGCTGGTGCCGCGCTGTACGCTGCTGATCGCGCGGACAGCCTGGCCGATGGCGTTGCCGCGGCGCGCGACATCCTGAAGACTGGCCGCGCGCTGGAACGCATGCAGGCCTACGTGGCGCTGACGCACAAGCTATGAGCGATATTCTCGAGCGCATCCTGGCACGCAAGACCGAGGAAATTGCCGATCGCCGCCAGCGCAAGTCACTGGCAGAACTCAAGGCGCACGCGTCCGACACGCCAACCACGCGCGGCTTCGAGGCCAGCTTGCGTGCCCGCATCCGTTCGGGCGCACCGGCGGTCATCGCCGAGGTCAAGAAGGCCAGCCCGAGCAAGGGCGTGATCCGTCCCAATTTCGATCCGACACTGATCGCCCAGAGCTATGCCTCGGCCGGCGCCACCTGCCTTTCGGTGTTGACCGACGAGGACTTCTTCCAGGGACACGACCGTTATCTGGCGCAGGCGCGCCGCGCTTGTGTGCTGCCGATCCTGCGCAAGGACTTCACCATCGACGCCTATCAGGTGTACGAGGCGCGCGAACTCGGCGCCGATTGCATCCTGCTGATCGTGGCAGCCTTGCCGGATTCGCGCCTGGGCGAGTTGACCGACCTGGCGCTGGAGCTGGGTATCGATGTGTTGATGGAAGTCCACGATGGCGCCGAGCTCGATCGCGCCCTGGCGACCAAAGCCAGCCTGATCGGCATCAACAATCGCAATCTGCGCACCTTCGAAACGCGCCTGGAAACCACGCTGGAACTGCGCGACCGTGTCCCGGCGAATCGATTGTCGATCACCGAAAGCGGCATCAGCACGCGTGCCGATGTCGAGCGCATGCGCGGCGCTGGCGTGCATGCCTTTCTGGTCGGTGAGGCCTTCATGCGCGCACCCGATCCGGGAGCGGAGCTGGAGAAGCTGTTCTTCACTGCAAGTCACCCGGGGGGGCCGCGGGTCCGGGGGGGGCGGGCGTGCCGGGGCAGGGCGGCCGGGCGCCGCGCGGGGGCCGGGGCCGGCGGGGGCCGGCGCCGCGCGGGGGGGGCGGGCCGGGGGGGGGCGGCGGGGGCCGGGGGGGGGGGCGTAGGCGCGCTGCTCGGGTCAACCCCCCCACCTGACCTACCCAACAACAAGCCGCCCTGCAAGGACTCGCGCACCGGCGCGAAGCTGCGCCGATGAATGGCGCAAGGCCCTAATTCGCGCAAACGACTCAGGTGTTCCGGCGTCGGATACCCGTAGTGCTCGGCGAAGCCGTACTCGGGATAAACCAAATCGCAATCGCGCATCAGCGCGTCGCGATGGGTCTTGGCCAGGATCGAGGCGGCGGAAATGCACGCCTCCTTGGCATCGCCCTTGACGATCGCCTGCGCCGGCAGTGTCAGGTCCGACGGGATCTTGTTGCCATCGATCAATACCTGCGTCGGTCGCGTCGACAAGGCCATCGCGGCTCGTGTCATGCCGCGCATGGTGGCCTGGAAGATGTTGATGCGATCGATCTCGTCGACCTCGACGACGATGATCGACCAGGCCAGCGCCTGCGCCTGGATCAGCGGCATCAATGCTTCGCGACGACTGGCCGTGAGCACCTTGGAATCCGCCAGTCCGGCGATTGGCCGCGCCGGATCGAGAATGACCGCGGCGACCACCACCGGTCCCGCCAGCGGCCCGCGGCCGGCTTCGTCGATGCCGGCGACGTAGATACTCATGGCAGCCATTCCAGCACGGTGTCGGCTGCGCGCTGCGAGGCATCACAGCGCAGGCGGCGATGGATCGCGTCGCATTCCTGTTCGAAAGACGTGACAGCAGCCGGATCGTCGAGCCAGCGCTCCAGCGCCTGTGCCAGTGAGTCCGGTGTCAATTCGTTCTGACTGATTTCCGGCACCAGTTCACGCCCGGCCAGAACATTGGGCAACGAGTAGTACTTGACCTTGAGCAGGCGCAGCGCGCGTACGATCCAGTAGGTCAGCGTGGCGATGCGGTAGCCGACCACCATCGGGCGTCGGCTGAGTGCGGTTTCGAGGGTCGCGGTGCCCGAGGCGACCAGGGCGATATCGCAGGCCGCCAGCACCGTACGCATCTGGCCGACCACGATGTGGGCGCGTGCAGCGAGTTCCGGCTGCTGCTGCAGCAATTGGCGCAGGCGGACGGCCAGCGCCTCGTTGCTGGCGGCGATCAGCACGCCGATCTCTGGTCGACGAGCGCACAACAGAGCCGCCGCGCCGAGGAAATCCGCTCCCAGTCGTTCGATCTCGCCGCGTCGACTGCCGGGCACCAGCGCCAGCAGGCATAGATCATCGCGCAGCCCAAGCCCCTGGCGCGCGCCGACCCGATCGACCTGCAACGGCATTTCGTCGGCAAACGGATGGCCCACAAAACGCGCGTCGACGCCGTGCCGGGCATACAGCTCCGGCTCGAAGGGAAACAGGCAGAGGACGCGATCAGCACATTCGCCAATGGTCTTCGCGCGTCCCTGGCGCCACGCCCAGATCGACGGGCTGACGTAGTGCAGGGTGCGCATGCCCTGCCCTTTCAGGCGGCGCTCGACGCCGAGGTTGAAATCGGGCGCGTCGATGCCGATGTAGATCGTCGCGCCGCTGGCGGCGATCCGCTCGACGAACTCACGGCGCAGGCGCAGCAATCGCGGCAGGTGTTTGAGCACCTCGACCAGGCCCATGTGGGACAGCTCCTGCGCGTCCCACCAGCAGTCCATGCCGGCCGCGCGCATGGCGGGGCCGCCAATGCCGACGAACTTGAGCTCCGGCCGGCGCCGCTTCAGCTCGGCGATCAGCCCCGCACCGAGTTGATCGCCCGAGGCTTCGCCGGCGCAGAGGATGAGGGTGGTCGGCTGGGTCACGAGAGGGGCTCTTTGCCCGCAAAGGGCGCAAAGAAAGCAGAGGGAACAGGTTCGGCTGGTCGATCCACCTCCCGTGGCGAATCGCGCATCCTGGACAGCAATTCAGCGCGAACAGCCTTAGCATTCCTGCGGACCGATTGCTTCACTGTCGAGCACTTCACGTGCCCCCTTGCGGGCCGCCCTGCCCGCTCCCGGCCTTGGCTTCACCTGAGAATGCTGCGCTCACTGCGATCGATGAATTCGACCAGCAAGCCCACTTCAGGCGAGTTGGCTGCCTGCTCGGCGAGCTTCTCGCGCGCTTCCTTGAGCGGCAGTCCGGACAGGTAGAGGTCTTGTAGGCGCGCTTGATCGCGCTGATCTGTTCGCTGTTGTAGCCGCGGCGCTTCAGGCCTTCGCTGTTGATGCCGCGCGGAACGCTCATCTCGCTGCCGACCACGACGTACGGAGGCACATCGCAGTTGATCTTGCTGCCCATGCCGGTGAAGGCATGCGCGCCGACCTTGCAGAACTGGTGGATCAACGAAAAGCCACCAAGAATGGCGTGGTCGAAGATGGTGACGTGACCGGCCAGCGTCACCGAGTTGGCCAGGATCGAGTGGTTGCCGATCACGCAATCGTGGGCGATGTGGACATAGGCCATGATCCAGTTGTCGTCGCCAATCTGGGTCACACCCCCGCCCTGGACGGTGCCGCGATTGATGGTCACGAATTCCCGAATGGTATTGCCATCGCCAATCTTGAGCCGCGTCGGCTCGCCCGCGTACTTCTTGTCCTGCGGCGCACCACCGACAGCAGCGTGCGCGTGGATCTGGTTGTTGCAGCCGATGTCGGTCGGCCCTTCGATCACGCAGTGGGCGCCGACGCGACTGCCGGCGCCAATGCTGACATCGGCCCCGATGATGGCATAGGGTCCGATCTCGACGCTGGCGTCGATCCTGGCGGAGGGATCGATGATCGCAGTCGGGTGGATCGCCATCACGCCTCCCGCTCGGCGCACAGCATTTCGGCACTCGCCACGACTTCGCCATCGACCTTGGCGGTACATACGAACTGCCCCATGCGCATCACCATGCGCTTGCGTTCGACTTCCAGGTGCAACTGGTCGCCCGGGCGGACGATCTTGGTGAAGCGTGCCTTGTCGATCTTCACCAGGTAATACAGCGGCTGGGTCTCCGGTGCCTGCGCCGCCGACATCTGCACCAGCAGGCCCGAGGCCTGCGCCAGCGCTTCGAGGATAAGCACGCCCGGCATCACCGGATTCCCCGGGAAGTGGCCCTGGAAGAAGGGCTCGTTGAAGGTCACGTTCTTGATCGCCGTGAGGCGCTTGCCGTGCTCGAAGGCGATGACCCGATCGACCAGCAGGAAGGGATAGCGATGCGGCAGCATTTCGGCGATGCGGCGCACGTCGACGGGCAACTGGACCCGTGCGGCAGTGGTGTCGTTCATGGTCTTCAGGAATCCCGTTTCTTGGTGCTGCCCTGCCGCGCCAGTTCGTCGAGCTGCTTGAAGCGGACTGCGCTGCGGCGCCAGCTGCGATTATCCATCAGTGGCGTCCCCGACGAATACTCGCCCGGCTCGCGGATCGAATGCGTCACCAGGCTCATCGCGGTGATGGTCACCTTGTCGCAGAGCTCCAGGTGCCCGAGCACACCGGCGCCGCCGCCGATCAGGCAGTAGCGGCCAATGCGGGCGCTACCGGCTACCGCCGAGCAGCCGGCCATTGCCGAGTGCGCGCCGATGCGGACGTTGTGGGCGATCTGGATCTGGTTGTCGAGGCGCACATCTTCTTCAAGCACGGTGTCGCCCAGCGCGCCGCGATCGATGGTGGTGTTGGCACCGATCTCGCAGTCGTCGCCGATGATCACGCCACCCAGTTGCGGCACTTTCAACCATTGGCCGCGATCCATGGCCAGGCCGAAGCCGTCGGCGCCAATGACCGCGCCTGGATGGATCAGCACGCGCGCGCCGATCCGCACACGAGTGACCAGGGTGACCCGGGCAACCAGATGCGCGCCGGGTCCGACATGGCAATCCTCGCCGATGCAGCAATGCGGACCGATCACTGCGCCGGCGCCGACGCTGGCACCGGCGGCGATGGTCACCAGTGCACCGACATGGGCGCTGGCATCCACTTTGGCGTCGACATCGATCACGGCACTCGGGTGGATACCGGGCGGCCGCGCCGGCCGTGGCTCGAACAGCGCGGCGATACGCGCGAAATCGGCATAGGGATTGCGACTGACCAGCACCGCACAGCGCGCGTCCACCACCGCTTCGGCGGCGGCGACGACCGCAGCGGCTGCGGTCTGCGCCAGTTGTCCACGATACTTGGGATTGGCCAGGAAACTGAGCTGATCGGGCTGCGCCGACTCCAGAGTGCCGACGCCGACGATGGTCAGCGCGCCATCGCCGTGGACTTCAAGCCCGAATCGGTCAGCCAGCTCAGTCAGCGCAATCGCGCTCACGGCTGACGCAACTCTGCGGCGTGGGCGTTCACACGGCGCAGGATGGCGTCGGTGATGTCCAGACGCGGATGGGCAAAACCTACGCCATCGGTCAGCACCAGCTCGAAGCCCTGCTCGCGGGCATAGGCCCCGATTTCTTCCTGGATACGCTGATCGATGGTCTCGCTGAGCTCATTGATGCGCCGGTTCAGGGCCTGCTTCATGTCATTGCGGCGACGCTGGATGCTGCGCTCCAGCGTGTCGATCTCCCGTCGCAGGTCAACGGCATCCTGCGAGGACAAGCCCGCGATCTCGCGATCGCGACGGGCTTCGAGTTCGTGCAGACGAGCCTCTTCCAGTTCCAGCACCTGGGTGCGCGCCGAAAATTCCTCGGTCAACTTCTGGCGGCCGACGGCGAACAACTCCGATTCGCGGATGATGCGCTGGGTGTCCACATAGCCGATCCGCATCGGCGCATCCTGTGCCGGTGCCGCATTCAGCATCAGCAGCACCAGAACGACCGCAGCCAGCGTCGACAGCGAACGCCGGAACCGTGGTCGAGTCAATGCATGCACGACAGCCGCCCGGGCCCGCTGCGCAGGCTAGAACTGGTTGCCGAAGGAGAACTGGATGCGCTCGGTTTCGTCACCGTCCTTGTCGTTGATCGGGTACGCCAGATTGATGATGATCGGGCCCACCGGCGCGCGCCACTGCATGGTCAAGCCGGTCGAATAGCGCAATTCGCCCGCATCGAAATCGTCGAAGTTCTTGTACACATTGCCGACGTCGAAGAACAGTCCGAGGCGAATGGTGTCGGCGCCTTTGGCGAACGGCGTCGGGAACAGGAACTCGACGTTGCCGATCATGTTCAATGCGCCACCGACTGGCAGCAGCTCGCTGCCCGACATCAGGCGGGGACCTAAGGTGTTGTCGCGGAAACCACGCACCGAGCGCACGCCACCGGAATAGAAGTTTTCCCAGAACGGGAAATCCAGGCGTTCGCCGTCGGATTCGGGCACCGGGTTGGTCTTGCTGTTGCCGAAGGTGTCGCCGTAGCCGATTTCGCCGTTGACCATCAGCGTGAACGCCTGGGTCAGCGGAAAGTACTTCTGGTACTGCGCGGTGATCTTGAAGTACTGCATTTCGCTGGGCGGCAGCACCAGTTCACCGACGAACTTGGTCAGCGCACCGGCGGTTGGCGAGAAGAAGCGGTTGCGACTGTCGCGGAACCAGGAGGTTTCAAGGCGCCACGAATTGAAAGTTCGATTGTCGTAAACGTATGGAACGTACTCTGCCGGCGTCAACCCCGGGAAGATGTCGATCTGTGTCTGGTCCAGCGCCAGGCGGAAGTTGATGCGGTCGTATTCGGACAGCGGCAATCCATAGTTCATGCCGACCTGGGCCACGTTCGAGGTGTAACTGGCCAGGTTGGCCTGCGCCGAGTCGAGCTCGCGGTAGCTCACGTTGAAGCCGCGGCTGACCCCCTCGTCGGTGTAATAGGGGTTGAAGTAGGAGGCGTCGAAGCGCTTGTAGACATCGTTGTTGCTGACCGCGAAGCCGACGCGGTTGCCGGTACCGAGGAAGTTGTCGAAGCTCAGCGCGACCGACAGGATTGCACCCTGCAGCTCGGAATAACCGACACCGAACTGGAAGTTGCCGGTCTGCTGTTCCTCGACCTTGACCACCACGTCGACCAGATCGTCGCTGCCGGCGACCTTGGGCGTTTCCACGGTCACGGTCTTGAAGAAACCGAGGCGCTCCAGGCGCACCTTGGAGCGGTCGATCGAGGCCTGGTTGTACCAGCCGCCCTCGAACTGGCGCATCTCGCGGCGCAGCACTTCATCCAGCGTCTTGACGTTGCCTTCGAAGATGATGCTGCGCACGTACACCCGCTTGCCCGGATCGACCAGCATGGTGATGTCGACCGTGCGCTTGTCGCGATCGACTTTCGGGATCGGCGAGACATTGGCGAAGGCGTAGCCGAAGTTGCCGAGCAGCTTCTGGATGTACTCGCTGGTCTGTTCCAGCTTCTTGCGCGAGAAGGTCTCGCCGGACTTGAACATCACCAGCCGTTGCAGCGTCGATTCATCGACGATGAACTTGCCGGTCAGGCGCACATCGCCGACGGTGTAGATCTCGCCCTCGGACACGTTCGCCGTGATATAGACGTTGCGGCGATCCGGGCTGACGCTGACCTGGGTGGACTCGACATCGAAGTCGACATGCCCGCGATCGAGGTAGAAGGCGCGCAGCTTTTCCAGGTCGCCCGAGAGCTTCTCGCGCGAGTACTGGTCGTCACGGCGATACCACGACAGCCAGTTGGTGGTGTCGAGTTCGAAGCCGTCGCGGATTTCGTCGTCAGTGAACGTGGTGTTGCCGACCACGTTCAAGTGCTTGATCTTCGCCGCCTTGCCTTCGGCGATGGTGATCGTGACATCGACGCGGTTGCGGTCGAGTTCCTTGATCGAGGGCGTGATGCGCACGTTGTACTTGCCGCGGTTGTTGTACTGCCGCGTCAATTCCTGCGTGACCCGCTCGATGTTGAGCTCGTTGTAGGTCTCACCCTCGGACAGACCGATGTTGTTGAGGCCCTTGGTCAGCTCCTCGGTCTTGATGTCCTTGTTGCCGACCAGGGTGATCGTGGAAATGGCAGGTCGTTCACTGACCACCACCACCAGGATGTCGCCCTGCCGATCGAGGCGGACGTCCTTGAAGAAGCCGGTCTTGTAGAGCGCACGCAGTGCCTCGGAGGCGCGACTGCGATCGAGCTTGTCGCCCTTCTGCACCGGCAGGTAGGTGTACACCGTACCGGCGGAGATGCGCTCCAGGCCGTCTACCCGGATGTCGCTGATGACGAAGTCATCGGCAGCAAGCGCGGCGCCTCCGGAAAGTGCCAGCAGTATGGACGCGACCAGTTTTTTCATGCACGCAAAGCCTCAGGGCATATCGTCGTCAGGGTGAGCCACGCGTTGTGTTTATCGCTACGTTTGCGTGGTCTCGTTGGGTGCAGCAGGGGCGCCAGATTGTCAGGAAGCCATCAGCCGGCTGAAGTCGTTGAAAAATGCAAGGCACATCAGTGCCAGCAAGGCTCCCAACCCCAGGTATTGGCCAAAAGCTTGCGCTCGATCGCTCAGCGGACTGCCTTTCACCCACTCGATAAAGTAATACAACAAATGACCGCCATCCAGGATGGGGATAGGCAGCAGATTCATGATGCACAAGCTCAGGCTGATCAGGCCCAGAAAACGCAGGAACTGGGTGAACCCGCCCTCGGCCGAGTAGTTCGCGAACTGTGCGATGCTGATCGGACCGGAGACATTCTTCAAGTTGGCATCGCCGGTCAGCATGTGCCAGATCACGCCCACGCTGCCGGTGGTCAACCGCCAGGTCTCCGCAATGGCCTGCGGTACCGCATCGATCGCCCCGTAGCGGCGGATGGTCTCGCGCATTTCCGGCCCGACACCGATCAACCATACCGATTTTTCGCCGCGCGCCTCTGAACGCGCCTGAATGACCAGGGTTTCGCGGATGCCGTTGCGCTCGATCAGCAGGCGCACGCGGCCCTCGTGGGCACCAGCCTCGGCCTGAATGGCCTCACTCATGGCGGCGAAACGGTCGACTTCGGTGTCGCCCACCTTGACCACGCGATCGCCCGAGCGCATGCCTGCGAGTATCGCCGGGTCGCCTTCGCGCAGATTGAAGGCCACCGCCGGCGGCACCCAGTGCCAGGGTTTCAGACCCAACTGATCGAGGAAGCGCTCTTCGTCGACCGCTTGCCCGAGTTCGCCGAGCTTGAGTTTCTGGTCGACGATTTCGCCATTCGCGCGACGCAGCTCCATCACCACCGTCTCACCGCGGTAGGCGCGCGTGGTGAGATCCACCAGGACATGGGTCCAGTTGCTGACCGGACGCTCGTCGACGGCCAGGATCAGATCACCGCGCTGCAGCCCTGATTGCGCAGCCAGGCCCTCGGCTTCACCGACGTAGGGCGCGTAATCGCGCACACCGACCAGCAGCATCAGCCAGAACGCAGCCAGCGCAAAGATCAGGTTGAACAGCGGGCCGGCCGCGACGATCGCCACGCGCTGCGCAATCGGCTTGCGATTGAAGGCCTGGTGCACCTCGAAGGCTTCGACCTCGGCTTCGCGCTCGTCGAGCATCTTGACGTAGCCACCCAGCGGAATGGCAGCGATCACGTACTCGGTGCCGTCCCGGCCACGGCGCGACCACAGCGGCTTGCCCAGGCCAATGCTGAAGCGCAGGACCTTGACACCGCAGCGCCGCGCCACCCAGAAGTGGCCGAATTCATGGAAAGTCACCAGCAGGCCGGTGGCCACCAGAAACCAGAAGATCGAGCCCAGCACCATGTCCATGTCAACTCCGCATTGTTTCGTCGATCACAGCCTGTGCCACGGCACGCGCCTGCGCGTCAGCGGCAAGAACCGTGGCCAACGACTCCGCGGACGATAGGGCACAACGATTTAAAGCCTCGTTAACAATGGCGGCAATCTGCAGAAATCCAAGCTTGCCGTTCAGGAACGCCGCTACAGCGACCTCATTGGCGGCATTCAGCACGGCCGGCGCGCTACCGCCGGCTTGCAGCGCATCGAAAGCCAGTTGCAGGCATGGGAACGCTTCAAGGTCGGGTTCGGCAAAGTCCAGGCGCGCCAGCGCCGCCAGATCCAGCGTCGGCGCGCCGGAGTCGATGCGATCCGGCCAGGCCAGCGCATGGGCGATCGGGATTCGCATGTCGGCGCTGCCCAGCTGGGCGAGAAAACTGCCGTCGGTGTATTCGACCAGTGAATGCACGGTGCTCTGCGGATGCAGGATCACGCGGATGCGCGAGCGCTCCAGACCGAACAGGTAGTGCGCCTCGATGACTTCCAGTCCCTTGTTCATCAGCGTCGCCGAGTCGACCGAGATTTTCGGCCCCATCGTCCAGTTCGGGTGGGCGCAAGCCTGGGCGACGGTCACGCCAGCCAGTTGCTCGCGGGTCCAGCCGCGGAATGGGCCGCCCGACGCGGTCAGCCACAGCTGACGCACGCCGCGCGGCGGCCTGCCGGACGCCTCGGGCAGACATTGAAAAATGGCATTGTGCTCGCTGTCGATCGGCAGCAACTGCGCACCGCCCGCCTCCACCGCACGCATCAGCAAGGCGCCAGCGCAAACCAGCGCCTCCTTGTTGGCCAGCAGGATGCGCTTGCCGGCCAATGCGGCGGCCAGCGTTGGCGCCAGGCCGGCGGCGCCAACGATGGCGGCCACCACGATATCGATCGTCGCCTGCGCTGCTGCGGCCTCGATGGCGGCAGTACCCTCTTCGACCGCGGTATCCAGCTGCGCCAGCGACAGCTGTTCGCGCAGCAACTGCGCGGCGGCCGGATCTGCCATGACCGCCAGGCGCGGCCGAAAACGCGCGCAGATTGCGGCAACACTGGCGACGTCGCGCGCGGCCACCACGGTATGCAGCGAGAAACGATCCGGATGGCGCTCGATCAGGTCAAGCGTGCTCTTGCCGATCGACCCGCTGGCGCCCAACAGACAAATCGACTTCATAGGCCGATCAGATAGCGGCCGCAGACGAAGATCGGCAATGCCGACAGCACGCTGTCGATGCGATCGAGCATTCCGCCGTGTCCCGGCAGCAGCGAGCCGCTGTCCTTCAGGTTCGACTGACGCTTGATCAGGCTCTCGAACAGATCGCCGACGATCGAGAACAGTACCGTCACCGTCGCCAGCAGCACCAGCAGGCCATGGCCGACCGGCACCGGTTCGATCAGCCAGCCGGCAAGCGCGGCAAACGCAATGGTCCCGGCCAGCGCGCCGTAGACGCCTTCACGCGTCTTTCCCGGACTGATCCGCGGCGCCAGCTTGTGCTGGCCAAAACGGCGGCCGGCAAAATATGCCGATACGTCGGCCACCCAGATCAGCATCAATACGAACAACATCCACCAGGGACCGGCGGAGGGCTCGCGATGGATCAACCACGCTGCCACCCATGCCGGAACCACCATGGCACTGCCGACCAGCATCTTCATTTCGCGATTGCGCCGGGTCGGCGCCGAGCCAAATGCAAACGCGCGCAACCAGAAGATCGCCAGGCACCACCAGACCACGCCGATCCAGGCGATCGGCAGCAGCCAGGCGGCCGGATCGAGCAACAGCAGCGCAGCCATGATCGAGCCATTGACCAGAACGGCAGCGGCGCGCAAGGGACGGCCGCGAAAACCGATGACGCGCGTCCATTCCCAGATCGCGTAGCAGAGCACGCCGCCGAAGCCCAGGGCGAACCAGGTGCTCGGCAGGAACAACACGCCAGCAATGGCCAGCGGCGCCAGGACCGCCGCAGTGATCACCCGCGCGCGCAGGCCACCATCGCCCAGCCAGCGCCCGAACCAGGTCGGAGAATCAGCCATCGACACCTTCCCGCGCATCTTGCACCTGGGCACTGGTCTTGCCGAAACGGCGTTCGCGGCGAGCAAACTCGCCAAGCGCCGCGTTCAGTGCGGCGTCGTCGAAATCCGGCCACAGTATCGGCGTGAAATAGAGCTCGGTGTAGGCCAGATGCCAGAGCAGGAAATTGCTGATGCGGGAATCGCCGCCGGTGCGAATGAAAAGATCCGGCTCGGGCAAGGGATTCAGCGACAGGTACTTCTCCAGACTGCTTTGATCGATCTGTTCGGGATCGATCAAACCCGCGCGGGCGGCCCGGGCCAACTCACGCGCCGCATTGACGATGTCCCAGCGGCCACCGTAGTTGACTGCGATATTCAAGGTCAGGCGCAGCGACGGCAAGATTGCCGACTCGGATTCAGCCATCGATGCGCGCAATTCCGGTGAAAAGCGCTCGCGCTCGCCAATGAAGCGCAGACGTACGCCGTTGCTTGCCAATTCACGCGCCTCGTTGCGCAGCGAGCGCAGGAACAAGTCCAGCAGATGACGTACTTCACCCGCCGGTCGTGACCAGTTCTCGCTGCTGAAGGCGAACAGGGTAAGCACTTCGACACCGGCGCGCATGCAGCTCTCGATCGTCTTGCGCACCGCCTTGACGCCGGCGCGATGACCGAAGGCGCGCGGACGCCGCCGTTGCGTCGCCCAGCGCCCGTTGCCATCCATCACGATGGCAATGTGCCGTGGCACCCGATCCGGAGCAACGGCCGTGCCGGCAGTCACCGGCAAAACGCCGTCGATCAAAGCTGCATCAACTCGTCTTCCTTGTGCTTGGCCACCACATCGATTTCCTTGACCATCTTGTCGGTCAGCTTCTGGATGTCTTCCTCGGCGCGCCGATCTTCGTCCTCGGTGACCACCTTGGCCTTCAACAGTTCCTTGCAGTGATGATTGGCATCGCGGCGCACATTGCGGATCGCAACCTTGGCGTTTTCGCCTTCATGGGCGACGACCTTGGCCAGATCCTTGCGGCGTTGCTCGGTCAGCGGCGGCAACGCGATGCGGATCACCTGACCCGCCGTGTTCGGCTGCAAGCCCAGATCCGAGCTCATGATGGCGCGCTCGACGGCGGCGACCATCGGCTTTTCCCACGGCGTGACCGTCAGCGTGCGCGCGTCGGTCACGGTGACGTTCGCCACCTGACTGATCGGCACCGGACTGCCGTAGTAATCCACGCGCAGGTGATCGAGCAACTGTGGCGAAGCGCGCCCGGTGCGGAGTTTCATCAACTCCTGCTTGAGCACGTCGATGCACTTTCTCATGCGCGTCTCGGCATCAGCCTTGATCGCGGGAATTGTCATAGCCATGGGCTCTTCCTTGTATCGGCCAGGGAATGGCGGCGGAGTATAGCGGGGGTTGGGCGGCGCTTCGGGCAGCGTCGGTCAACAAGCAAAGTCGGTGTCACGCGTCCTCACCCCGCCTGATCAACCAGCGTGCCGACGTTCTCGCCCTTGACGATGCGCATCAAATCGCCGCGTTTGTGCAGATCGTAGACGCGGATGGGCATGCGGTAGTCGCGGCACAGCGCGAAAGCCGTGGTGTCCATGACCGCCAGCTTGCGTTCGATCGCGCTGTCGTAGCTGATCTTGTCGAAACGCACGGCATTGGGATCCTTGACCGGATCGGCCGAGTACAAGCCGTCGACCTTGGTCGCCTTGAGCATCAGGTCGGCGTTGATTTCGATGGCGCGCAGCGCGGCGGCAGAATCGGTGGTGAAGAACGGATTGCCGGTGCCCGCGGCGAACACCACGATGCGACCTTTTTCGAGGTGGCGAATGGCGCGGCGGCGGATGTAGTCCTCGCACACCTCGTTGATCTTGATCGCGCTCATGACGCGACAGACTGCGCCCTGCTTCTCGATCGCATCCTGCAGCGCCAGCGAATTCATCACTGTCGCCAGCATGCCCATGTGGTCGGCGGTGGCGCGGTCCATGCCGCTCTTGGCCAGGCCGACGCCGCGGAAGATGTTGCCGCCACCGACGACCAGACCGATCTGCACGCCGGCCTTGGATACTTCGATGATTTCGGCGGCGAGTCCGCGCAGGACGTCGGGATCGATGCCGTAATCCTCACGGCCGAGCAAGGCTTCTCCGCTGAGTTTCAACAGGATGCGCCGAAAAACCGGGGGTGTACTGCTCATACGTCCATGTCTCCTGTCCTTGAATCGCCGGCGCGGTCGCGCGCGGCGGACCTGGGGCCGCGGGTCGCGACGTCTAGGGCCTCCGGGCACGATCGCCACCGGCGCATCGGCGCCGGATCCTCATAAACGAAGGCCCCGATGTCGGGGCCTTCGATGCTGCCGTTTACTTGCTCGCCTGGACCTGCTTCATCACTTCTTCGGCGAAGTTCTCTTCTTTCTTCTCGATGCCCTCGCCGACGTTGATGCGCACGAAGCTGGTCACCTTGGCGCCGGCCTTCTTCAGCGCTTCCTCGACGCCCATGCCGTTGGCGTCCGGCGCGGCGTAGGCCTGGCCCAGCAGGGTCTGCTCGGCCAGCGTCTTGCGGATCTTGCCCTGGATCATCTTTTCCAGGATTTCCGGCGGCTTGCCCGAATCCTTGGACTGCTCCATGGCGATGTCGCGCTCGCGCGTGACCACCTCGGCCGGGATCTGGCTCATGTCCAGATATTGCGGATTCATCGCCGCGATGTGCATGGCGACGCCCTTGGCGAGGTCGGCATTGCCGCCTTCCATCGCGACCAGCACGCCGAGCTTGTTGTTGCTGTGCACATAGGCACCGATGATCGGGGCACTCACCATTGCGGCACGCCGGACCTGCAGGTTTTCGCCGATCTTGGCGACCAGCGCCTGGCGCGCTTCGTCGACGGTGACGCCGTCGTCCATCTTCAGCGCCTTGATCGCCTCGACGTCGGCGGTGCCGGCGGCAACCGCAGCGGCGGCAACTGCGCTGGCGAGCTTGGCGAAGTTCTCGTCCTTGCCGACGAAATCGGTTTCGCAGTTGAGTTCGACCAGCAGCGAGCGGCCAGCGCCGTGAGCCAGCGCGACACGCCCTTCAGCGGCGATGCGCGTTGCCTTCTTGTCGGCCTTGACCAGACCAGTCGCACGCAACCAGTCGGCCGCGGCCTCGATGTTGCCCGCGTTCTCGGTGAGTGCCTTCTTGCACTCCATCATGCCGGCGCCAGAGCGCTCGCGCAGTTCCTTCACGAGGGAAGCGGTGATTTGCATGTTCATTCCTTAAGTCGTGCGAATGTATGGGGGCACGCGCTCGGCGCGCCCCGCGAATCCAGAGAGCGGGTGCTGGTTATTGGTGTCGGTGTCGGAAAGAGCCAGCAAGCTGCCAATTGCTCTTCCAACACCAACACCTGAAACCAGCACCGGGTTTGCTTACTCGGACGAGCCTTCGTCGGAGCGCTGGGCGCGGCCACCGCCGCCACCGCCACCCGGACGGCGACGCGGCGGACCCTTGCGGTCGTTCGGCTTGCCGCGACGATTCTCTTCGCGCTTGGGCGCACCCGCCAGCGGGTTGCCGTCGGCGTCGAGCTCGACGAAATCGTCGCCCGAGCCCATGGCGATCGCCGGGGCTGCGGCCTTGCCTTCCAGCACCGAGTCGGCCGCAGCGCGCGAGTACAGCTGGATCGCGCTGATGGCGTCGTCGTTGCCCGGGATCACGTAATCGACGTGGTCCGGGTTGTGGTTGGTGTCGACGATGCCGATCACCGGGATGCCGAGCTTCTTGGCTTCCTTGATCGCGATCTCTTCGTGGCCGGTGTCGATCACGAACAGCGCGTCCGGCAGGCTGTTCATGTTCTTGATGCCGCCGAGGCTGATGTCGAGCTTTTCCATCTCGCGCTTCAGCAACAGCACTTCATGCTTGACCAGGCGTTCCCAGCTGCCGTCGGTGCTCGCCGCTTCCAGCTCTTTCAAGCGCGCGATCGACTGCTTGACGGTGCGGAAATTGGTCAGCATGCCGCCGAGCCAACGCGAAGAGACGTGCGGCATGCCGCAACGGGTCGCTTCTTCCTTGACCGTGGTGCGCGCCGAACGCTTGGTGCCGACGAACAGGATGTTGCTGCGGCGCTGGGCCAGACCGCTGATGAAATTCATCGCGTCATTGAACAGCGGCAGGGTCTTTTCCAGATTGACGATGTGGATCTTGCCGCGGGCGCCGAAGATGTACGGACCCATCTTCGGATTCCAGTAGCGGGTCTGGTGGCCGAAATGGACACCGGCCTCGAGCATTTGACGCATGGTAACGCTAGGCATTGCTGCAATTCCTTGGTACTTCGGGGGCGATTGCCCCATGGTTGGGCCTCCACGCATGCGCTTCGGGAGCCCTTCCTGGGCACCAACCCGACCACGACAACCATGCGTGTGTGGAGTCATCGGCGCCACGACATTGCGACGTCCGACGGATCACGACGCACTTGGTGCGCCGAAAAATCTTCGGGATAATAACCCGCCGAATGCGAGGTCGGCAACGTCACGCGCCGGCCGGGGACGGCCCCGGCATCGCGAGCTGCATTTGGCCCGCAAAGGGACGCAAAGGACGCAAGGAAGCGCGGCAAGTGGGCGGGTTGCAGGCTGCGCGGCCGGTGCCTGCGGTTCCATTCACCTGATTCCTGCTTTACTTTGCGTCCTTTGCGTCCTTTGCGGACAAAAACTCAGCATCGGCATCTGCCCAGGTCAGGTTCGGGCGCGCCAGGCACAAGGAGTTTCATGAGCATCACCTACAAGACACCCGAACAAGCCGACAAGATGCGCGTTGCCGGCCGTCTGGCCGCTGACGTGCTGAAGATGATCGGCCCACGGGTGCGTGCTGGCGTCAGCACCGACGAGCTGGACCGCATCTGCCATCAGTACATCGTCGAGGTCCAGGGCGCGATCCCGGCGCCATTGAACTACAAGGGCTTTCCGCGCTCGATCTGCACTTCGGTCAACAACGTGGTGTGCCACGGCATTCCCGGCCCGAAGGTGTTGAAGGACGGCGACATCATCAATATCGACATCACCGTGATCAAGGATGGCTTCCACGGCGACACCAGCCGCATGTTCCATGTCGGCGAGCCCACGGTGCTGGCCCGACGCCTGGTCGATGTCACCTACGCGGCGATGAAGCTCGGCATCGAGATGGTCAAACCGGGCGCTTACCTCGGCGACATCGGCCGCGCGATCCAGCGCTATGTGGAAAGCGAGCGTTTCTCGGTGGTCCGCGAGTATTGCGGCCATGGCATCGGCGAGCGTTTCCACGAGGATCCGCAGGTACTGCACTATTTCGATCCCAGCCGCGGCAAGGGCGAAGAACTGCGTCCGGGCATGGCGTTCACCATCGAACCGATGGTCAATGCGGGCCAGCGCCATGTGCGCCTGCTGCCGGACGGCTGGACCGTGGTCACCAAGGACCGCACGCTGTCGGCGCAGTGGGAGCACACCATCCTGGTCACCGACACCGGTTTCGAGGTCATGACGCTGGCGGAGGGAGACACGCTTTGAGCTCCGATGCGGCGGATCGATCGAGTTCCGCCGACATGGGTGCTCGCCGCCAGTCGCTGGCGGACTTCCGCCGCGAGCTGGGTGAAAGCTTTCGTCGGAGCAAGCGCTCGGCCCGCTGCATTCGCGCGCTCACGTCGCGCATCGACGAAGAACTGCGCCGGCTCTGGATCGAGGCGATGACGGTCGACGTCGGCGCTGGCGCGCTGCTCGGCCAGGCCTGTCTGGTCGCCACCGGTGGCTATGGCCGCAAGCAGCTGTTTCCGGGTTCGGACATCGATGTGCTGGTGCTGTGTTCCGAAGGTCGACGGCCCGAACTCGACAAGGCGGTGCGCGCTTTTCTGGCGGCCGCATGGGATCTCGGCCTGGAGCTGGCCCAGGCGGTGCGCAGCGTGGCTGGCGTGATCGAGTTCGCGGCGCAGGACCAGTCGGGTTTCACCGCCCTGCTCGATGCCCGGCGCCTGTGTGGCGATTCCGGCCTGTATGCACAGATGACCGAGCAATTGCGCGCGCGCACGCTGTGGCCGCCAACCGAATTCCTGCGCGCCAAGATGGATGAGCGCGACGAGCGCCACGGCAAGCATGCGGACACCGCACACAATCTCGAACCGAATCTGAAGAACGGGCGCGGCGCCCTGCGCGACCTGCAGACCGCGCGCTGGATCGCCAAACGCTGCTTCGGCGTCGAGCGCTGGCTTGATCTGTACGAGCGCGGCCTGCTGGAAAAAGACGAGGCACGGCGCCTGCTGCGCGCCGAGCGCTGGCTGTCGGACATGCGCTTCGCGCTGCACGTGGTCAGCGGCCGCCGCGAGGAACGCGTGCTGTTCGATCATCAGCCGGCGCTGGCGCAACTGTTTGCGTTGCCGACGATGGGCCCGCGCGAGCATCCGGTCGAAGCCTTGATGCAGCGCTATTTCCGTGCCGCCGGCGACATCGACCGCTTGTCGCAGGCACTGATCGAGCGCATGGCGGGCCGCGTCGAAGGGCGCGACATGCAACTGTCGACCATCGCCGGCAGCCAGCATTACGGGCTGCGCGACGATGCGATCGAGGCGCTGGAGAGCTATCCCGGCTTTCGCGCGCCGGTCGATCTGATCGAACCCTTTCTGTGCCTGGCGCGCACCCAGGCTTCGCGCACCATCGGACCCGATCTGGCACAGGCACTGGCTGCCACCCTGCCCGGTTATCGTCCGGCGCTGGCGCATGACCGACTGGCGCACGAGGCCCTCGAAGCCATCCTCGCCACCCGGCGTCCGTTCCGCGCACTGACCGAGTTGCATCGCCATGGCCTGCTCGGGGCGCTGCTGCCGCCTTTTGCGCGCGTTTCCGGACGCATGCAGTACGATCTGTTCCACGTCTACACGGTCGATCAGCACACGCTGTTTCTGGTGCGCAACCTGGAACGTTTCTTCGAACCCGAGGTATCCGAGCAGTTCGCTCTGGCACACGAACTGGCGCAGCGCGTGCGCCAGCCGGAACTCCTGTTCTACGCGGCGATCTTCCACGACATCGCCAAGGGCCGCGGCGGCGATCACTCACAACTGGGCGCAATCCAGGCCCGGCGCTATCTGAAGCGCCTCGGATTTGCCGTCGCCGATATCGATCTGGTCGCCTGGCTGGTCGAAAACCACTTGCTGATGTCGATCACCGCGCAGAAACAGGACATCCAGGATCCCGAGGTGGTGCGCCGCTTCGCCGAACGCGTCGGCGACTGGGAACGTCTGGAATGCCTGTACTTGCTGACCGTCGCCGACATCCGCGCCACCAATCCCAAACTTTGGAACGGCTGGAAGAGCCGCTTGCTCGGCGATCTTTACCAGTCGGCACGCTTCCAGTTGCGGCGCGGCACCGATCAGCCGGTCAATCGCCAGGACCGCGTGCGCGCAACGCGCCTGAAGGCACTGGAACTGCTGACCGGCGAAGGCTGCATGTTCAGCGCGATCGAATCGCTGTGGACCGATTTCCCCGAGCAGAGCTTCTGGCGCTACACCCCCGACCAGTTGCGCTGGCTGACCCAGGCGATCGTCGCCGCCGGGCGGCCGACTCATCCCCTGATTGCCGTGCGCGCGGTCGGCACCGGCGGCACCCGCGAGATCTTCGTGCGCATGCCCGATCAGGCCGGCATCTTCGCCACGATCACCTCGATGCTCGACCGCATGGACCTGTCGGTCATCGCCGCGCGCATCATGACCTGCAAGTCGGGGCACACGCTCGACACCTTCCAGGTGCTCGATCTGCGCAAGGAGGAGCAGGATTCGATGACGCGCAACCTCGAAATCCAGATGACGCTGACCATGGCCCTGTCGGAAAAACCGTTGAAGCCGCGCCTGGCGCGGCGCCGCGCCACGCGCGAACAACGACTGTTCAAGTTCCCGCCGCAGATCGCTTTCGACACCCGCGTCGATGACGCCGGCACGCAGCTCTCGCTGGTCTGCCCCGATCGCCCCGGTCTGCTCGCCTCGGTCGCTCACGCCTTTCGCGATGCCGCCGTGCGCGTGCATTCGGCGCGCATCGCCACCTTCGGCGAGCGCGCCGAGGACTTTTTCACGATCACGACCGAGGATGGGCGCTGCCTTGATGACGATGCCGCGGAACGATTGCGCGCGGCATTGATGGCGCGGCTGAGTGATGCCTGATGCGGCTGAGTTAACGTCAAACGTCAATTGGAGCGCGCTCTGATTGACGTTTCCGTGCTAGCCCCGGCGAAACGTAAAACGAAAACGTCAATTGGCGCGAGCCTTCTGATTGCGTTTCACGATTAACGTTTAACCGCCCCGAACTTCGAGACTGCGCGAGGACCCCTGCAATCCCTGATCGACAACGCCTTCGAACAACCGCGCCGACTTCGCCCCCGGCCGCGTACCGGCAGACGTCGCCAACGCCATTGAATCGGTCATCGCCGGCCTCGAAGCCGGCAGCCTGCGTGTCGCCGAGCCGGTGGACGGCGGCTGGCAGGTCAATCAGTGGATCAAGAAAGCGGTGCTTCTGTATTTCCGCGTCCACGCCACCGAGGTCATGCCTTCCTCGCCGGACAACTACTACGACAAGGTGCCGCTGCGCTTTGCCGGTGCCGACGAGGCCGCCTTCCGCGCCGTCGGCGCGCGCATCGTGCCCCGCGCCGTGGTGCGGCGCGGCGCTTACTTGGGGCCCAACGTCGTGGTCATGCCCGGCTTCGTCAACATCGGCGCATACGTCGGCGAGGGCACCATGGTCGACACCTGGGCCACCGTGGGTTCCTGCGCGCAGATTGGTCGCAACGTGCATCTGTCGGGCGGCGCCGGCATCGGCGGCGTGCTGGAGCCGCTGCAGGCTGGGCCCACCATCATCGAAGACGATTGCTTCATCGGCGCGCGCTCGGAAGTGGTCGAGGGCGTGGTGGTCGAGCGCGGCAGCGTGATCGGCATGGGCGTGTTCCTCGGCCAGAGCACGCGCATCTACGACCGCGCCACTCGAGAAGTGAGCTATGGCCGCGTGCCCGCCGGCTCGGTGGTGGTCGCCGGCAGCCTGCCTGCCGCCGATGGCAGCCACAGCCTGTATGCGGCGATCATCGTCAAGCGGGTGGATGAGCGGACGCGCGCGAAGACCAGCCTCAACGAGTTGCTGCGCGACTGAGGCAAGCAGGGTCAAAACGTGAAACGTGAAACGTCAATCAAAGCGCGCTTCGAATTGACGTTTAA
>JADKFD010000077.1 GCA_016717705.1 Rhodanobacteraceae bacterium
TGCGCAATCTGGCCACCAGCGCCTGCAACACCGCCTGGGTCTCCTCATGGAACCAGCCGTCGATGAACTCCTCGACCTGCATCTGGTCCGGGTCCTGGTAGATCGCGCGCAGATCGGCGCGGGCGGATTCGCGGTTGATGCGCATCGCGCGGCGCGGCAGCCCGAGGTGGAAGCGACACCATTCGAGCGCTCGCGGGATCACCTGGTCGGGCGCGGCCAGTTCATCCACCAGACCGACCTTGAGCGCTGCGGCGCTGTCGATCATGTTGCCAGCGACGATATGGCGTTCGGCCTGATGCGGGCCGAGCAAGCGTTGCAGCGAAGCCAGGATGGCCCGCGGCAGCGCCAGTCCGACCTGGGTTTCGTTGAGGCCGAGCTTGAATGGACCTTCGGCCATCACGCGATAGTCGCAATTGAGCGCAACCACGGTGCCGCCGGCCGGGCTGTGGCCGGTGATCGCCGCCACCGTGGGAATCGGCGAGCAGGCGATGGCACCGAGCAGGCCGAAGAAGTCCCTCCACATTGCCAGCATGCCGGCGCGATCGAGCTTGAGCAGGGCCGGGACGTCCAGGCCGGCGCTGAACAGGCCGGGGCCCGCCGAAATGACCACGGCGCGCGCACCACCATTCGGGGCGGCGCTGATCGACTGCCGCAGCGCGCTGATCAGTTCTGGCGACAGTGCGTTGACTGGCGGGCGCGCCAGCCGGATTTCCAGGATGTCATCGTGGGTCAGGTGCTCGAGCATGGCGCCGTTTCGGTGGTGGGTTCAGGTGCCCGAACATAGCATCGACGCCAGGAATTCACGCTCAAGGATGCTCGATCATGACGAAGCAATGGTGGTTGGCCGTGGCGGGAGCTTTTGCCATGCCTGCGTTTGCCTGTGACGAGTTGACGGTTGCCGACGCCTGGGTGCGTCTGGCGCCGCCGACTGCACCCGTCATGGCCGGCTATCTGACGCTGGCCAACACCGGCAAGGACGCTGTGACGGTGCGTGGTGGCAGTTCTGCCGACTTCGAACGCGTCGAATTGCACAACATGACGCACGAGAACGGCGTCATGCAGATGCGCAAGCTGGATGCCATCGATGTACCACCCGGCGGCGAGGTGGCGCTGGCGCCCGGCGGCATGCACCTGATGCTGATCGGACCCAAACACAGCTTTGCCGCGGGCGACCAGATCGAGATCGTGTTGCAGGTGTGTGATGGACAGCAGCAGACCGTGAGCTTGCCGGTGCGTGAGGCGGCGCCGGCTGCTGCAGATGAGCACTCGCAGCACTCTCCGTGAAGTGTCGTCGCAAGTGGTTGATCCGTAGCGATGTGTGTTCGTTGCGGTTGCTGTCGTAGCGCGGCTCCGGCGCGCGTGGTCTTGAGTGCATGCCGCCAGGATGATCGCGCCGGCGCCGCATGGCGTGCCGAAAAGCGCCGGGGCCGCGCGTAACGGCAGCGGCGCACCAGCCCAGGCGCGGCCGCGGGGGCGGGCGCGGCGCGCTCGATGCCCAAGGACGCGCGGACCCGGCCTACGCATCGAGGGAGCGGCGATCTGCTCGGTTTGCCTCCAGGGGACACCTAGTGACGCGAAAGGGTCTGACTGATCCGCAGCACATGCCCGTCCGGATGGCGCACATGCATCTCGCGCACGCCCCAGGGCATGTTGGTGGGCGGCCAGGTGATGTCCAGTCCGTGTTTGAGGCAGCGCTGGTGCAGGGCATCCACGTTGGCCACCCACAGCGACATCCAGACGCCGCGATCGGCGCTCTCGTCGCCATCCGGACCAAAGGTACGGGCGTTGTCGCCTCGGCCACGGCCGCCCTGGGCGTTCACGCACAGGAAAATCTGGCATTCGCCCGAGCTGACGCCGCCGAAATTGGGCGGATCGCCCCATTCCAGGCTCTTTTCCCAGCCGAGCTTGGCAAACCAGGCGAAGCTGTCGGCGAGGTTGGAGACGTTGAGGATCGGGGTCAGGCCTAGTGCGGTCATGGTTTGTCTTGCCTCCGGATTTCGAATGCACGGTGAAGCTCCGGGATGTTAGCGGACCGCCCCAAACGGGTCATCGCGGCATCTGGAGTGCGCCGGCTTGCCGGCGCTTTGGATGCAGTCGGAAGGCCTCGGTATCCAGGCATCCAGAGCGGCGGCAAGCCGCCGCACTCCAAATTGCCCTCTGATCATTCAGTGGAAATCCCGCGAACGGGTGTCGAGGCCGTTGAGCAGTTCGCCGAGGTTCTCCAGTCGATGCGCCAGCAGATGCACCACGCCTTCGGCCTTCTGCAACTCGCCAACCACCCCGAGCATCTGCGATTCCAGCAACACGCGGCGCTGACGCTCGGCCAGGTCGCGCCAGACGATCAGATTGAGCCAGCCGGTTTCGTCTTCCAGCGTCACGAAAGTCACGCCCGACGCGGTACCGGGGCGCTGGCGCAGCGTGACCAGACCGGCGACGCGCGCCGGCGTGCCATGCGCCAACGCTTGCACCTCGGCCACCGTGCGCATGCGCCGCGCGCGCAGTTGCGGCCGCAGCAACTTCAGCGGGTGGGTGTCCAGTGTCAGCCCGGTAGTCTTGTAGTCGGCAAGCACGTTCTCGGCGGCAGTCGGTGGCCGCAACACCACCGCATCATCGGCAATGCGCGCGCCATCGAACAGATCCGGCATGCGCTCGACCCCGGTCACCGCCCACTGCGCGCGATGCCGATGCCCCGCCAACCCGCGCAACGCGCCCGCAGCACCGAGCCGCTCCAGCGTCGCCCGATCCAGGTCGGCGCGATCCGCCAGATCCTGGACGTCGCGGAAGGGTGCGGTGGCGCGGGCGGCGACAAGACGCGTGATGGCTTCGCATGAGAGTCCTCGGACTTCCCGGAAACCGAGGCGGAGGGTTGGATTTCGGGACCCGGGACCCGGGACCCGGGACCCGAAAGAAGCATTGTCGGGATTCGATTCCGTGAGGCAAACAGACAACGAAGGTTCTGGGACCGCGGATCGTCGGGCTTTACCGGGTCCCGGGTCCCGGGTCCCGGGTCCCGGCTTCAATGGCCCCCGCGCCCCTGATCCTGCCTCCTCCATCCCCGCCTCCCACCCGCTGAACCGCACATCCACCGGCCGCACCAGAACGCCGTGCCGGCGCGCGTCCTGGATGATCTGGCTGACCGAATAGAAGCCCAGTGGCTGGGCGTTGAGCAGGGCGGCGGCAAAGGCGGCGGGGTGGTGGCACTTGAGCCAGGCCGAGGCATACACCAGCAGCGCGAAGCTGGCGGCGTGGGATTCGGGGAAGCCGTAAGAGCCGAAACCCTTGATCTGTTCGAACACCTGTTCGGCGAAACCGATCTCGTAGCCGCGCTCGGTCATGCCCTCGATGATCCGCTGGCGGTAGTGCTCCATGCCGCCGCGACGCTTCCAGGCGGCCATCGAGCGGCGCAACTGGTCGGCCTCGCCGGGCGTGAAGCCGGCGGCGACGATCGCCAGTTGCATCACCTGTTCCTGGAAGATCGGCACGCCAAGGGTGCGCTCGAACACCCGCTTCAGGTCCTCGGACGGATAGCTGACCGGCTCCAGGCCCTGCCGCCGACGCAGGTAGGGATGCACCATCTTCCCCTGGATCGGCCCCGGCCGGACGATCGCCACCTCGATGACCAGATCGTAGAAGTTGGCCGGCTTCAGCCGCGGCAACATCGACATCTGCGCCCGCGACTCGACCTGGAACACGCCCACGGTGTCGCCGGCCTGGAGCATGGCGTAGGTGGCGGGGTCTTCGGGGGGGATGGAGGAGAGGGTCAGCGGCCGTGACGCGGGACTCGGGACTTCCAGGAGCCGGGACTCGGGACTCGGGACTCGGGACTCGGTCTTGAGGCAAGCATCCAGAAGTCCGCCATTTCGAATCTCAGCACGCGGTCTCGCCGCCTGTAACTTGCTCCTGTCGAGTCCCGAGTCCCGAGTCCCGAGTCCCGGCTCCTTCTTTTCGCAACTCAAGGCCCAGCCATTGACGAGATCCAGACAGCGCCGAATACAACTCAGCATCCCCAACGCCAGGCAATCGACCTTGAGCAGGCCCAGGGTATCGAGATCGTCCTTGTCCCACTGGATGATGGTGCGGTCGGGCATGGCGGCGTTCTCCACCGGCACCAGTTCCTGCAGGGGCCGTTCGGAAATCACGAAACCGCCGACGTGCTGCGACAGATGCCTAGGAAAACCAAGGAGTTGTGACACCAACTTCAACAACTTTCTGATTTGCGTGCTGGCCGGATCAAAACCGCGCTCGGTGAGGCGTTCCTCGATGGCGGAAAAGCCGTCCCACCAGGCCAGCGAGGCGGCGATCTGGTCGACCTGATCGAGCGCGAGGCCAAGCGCCTTGCCGACGTCGCGAATCGCGCTCTTGGCGCGATAGCAGGCCACGGTGGCGGTCAGCGCGGCGCGCTCGCGGCCGTACTTGGTGTAGATGTACTGGATCACCTCTTCGCGACGTTCGTGCTCGAAGTCGACGTCGATATCGGGCGGTTCGTTGCGTTCGCGCGAAATGAAGCGTTCAAACAACAGGTTGCCGCGCGCCGGATCGACTTCGGTGATGCCCAGCGCATAGCAGACGGCCGAATTGGCCGCCGATCCGCGACCTTGGCAGAGAATCTTCTGCGCGCGCGCAAAGCGCACGATGTCGTGCACGGTGAGGAAATAGGATTCGTACTTGAGCTCGCCGATCAGTGCCAGTTCGTATTCGATTTGCGTGCGCACCGCCGCCGTTTCGCCGCGCGGCCAGCGCTCGCGGATGCCGGCTTCGGTCAATTGGCGCAGGTGTGCGCTGGCGCTGCAGCCGTCCGGCACCACTTCGTGGGGATACTCGTACCTCAGATCATTTAGAGAAAAGTTACATAACTCACTGATATGGATGGACTCATCCAGCAGTTCGACGGGATAGGTCCGATTCAATATCGGCAGCGAGCGCAGGTGCCGCTCGCCGTTCGCATGCAAGCGATAGCCGGCGTCGCGAACGCCGACGTGATGGCGCACCGCGGTCAGCACATCTTGCAGCGCGCCCCGTGCCCCGTGCCCCATGCCCCGTGCCCCGCATCTCCCGCTACCCACAACCCCACCACCCCCTCGACCCTGTCCGGAAAATCCGCCCGCGTCAGCCGGTATTCGCCCTTGTCGGCGGCGCGGCGGGCGGTGGTGATCAGGCGGCAGATGGCGGTGTAACCGTCGTGGTCGGTGGCCAGCAGCACCAGTTTGAGCCCGCACTGCAGGCGAAACTCACTGCCGACGATCAGCGCCAGTCCGTGTGCGTTGGCCGCTTCGTGCGCGCGCACGATGCCGGCCATCGAGCACTCGTCGGTGATCGCCAGTGCCCGGTAACCCAGCTTGCGCGCGCGCTCGAACAACTCCTGCGCGGTCGATGCGCCGCGCTGAAAGCTGAAGTTCGACAGACAATGGAGTTCGGCGTAGGCGCTGGGCATGGTGGTGGGCTCGAAGGCCACCATGGTAGCGCGTACTGTATGGATGTACAGTAACGCATCGCGCGCAAGCACGCTCCTGCAACCCTGCCGAAGATCCACGCGGCACTTGTAGGAGCGACGTGTACGTCGCGATCAAAGCATCGCGCGCAAGCGCGCTCCTACAATCTTGCCGAAGATCTACGCAAGAATTGTAGGAGCGACCTTGGTCGCGATAGCTGTTGGCTGTCGCGGCCCGCCTCAACCCGGGCAGGGCGACGCCTGGAAAGTGACCACGCCATTGACCGTGCACTTGTGCACCGTCTGTTTGGCGGGAGCCGGGCTCTTGCAACTGTTGTCCGCCAGACACGGCATCGTCAGGCTGATCACGTAACGGACCTGGCTCCCATCCATGGCAACCTCCATCAGCTCCGGGCGTTCCAGTTCCGCCGAGCTGTCGATGCCGCGCAGGAAAGCACTGACGCCGGCGTTGCTCGCCGCGTGTCCGCGAATTTCAATCCGGGAGCCGCTGGCCTTGATCTCCTGGATATTGCTTCCGGCCGGCAGCAGCGGCTCCAGCAGCACGCGGGCGCTGTCGGTGGTCGTGTCGGCGGCGGCCGGCGAACTCAATGCGAGGACCATCAGAAACAACAAGGCTGTGCGCATACCGCTGCTCCGGGTTGATGTCGCTTCAGAAGTCGTTGCTTACCAGCCGCAATGCTGGCCCTGGTTCTGCTTTTCCAGCCAGACCGACAAGGGCTTGAAATACTCGATGACGGCGTCGGCGTCCATCTTGTCGCTGCCGCTGAACTCCTTGATGGTCTGTTGCCACGGCTGACTGGCGCCCTTGCCGAGCATGGCCCAGAACTTCTCGCCTGCTTTCTTGTTGTCGAAGATCGAGCAGGTGTGCAGCGGGCCCTGCTGGCCACTGGCGCGGCAGAGTTCGCGGTGCAACTGGAATTGCAGGACATGCGCCAGGAAGTAACGTGTGTACGGGGTATTCGCCGGTACGTGGTACTTGGCGGCGGCATCGAAGAACTCCTCGCCGCGCGCAACCGGCGGCTGCACACCCTGGTAGCGCGCTTTCAGCTCCCACCAACTGCTGTTGTAGCGATCCGGCGCGATCGAGCCGTCAAACACGCCCCAGCGCCACTGGTCGATCAACTTGCCGAAAGGCAGGAAGGCGATCTTCTCCAGCGCCAGCTTCATCTGCGCGTTGATCAGCGCCTCGTCCGATTGCTGCGGTGCCTCGATCAGGCCGATCTGCGCCAGATAGCCGGGTGTCAGCGACAACAGCACGGTATCGCCGATGGCCTCGTGGAAGCCGTCGTTGGCGCCGTTCTGGAACAGCGGCGGCAGATCGTTGTAGGCGAGGTAGTAATAGACGTGTCCCAGTTCGTGGTAGATCGTGCGCAGGCTTTCCTCATCGGCCTCGATGCACATCTTGATGCGCACGTCGCCCTTCATGTCGATGTCCCAGGCACTGGCGTGACACTGCACTTCGCGATCGGCAGGCTTGGTCAGCATCGATTTCTGCCAGAAGCTCTGCGGCAACGACGGCATTCCCAGCGAGGTGTAGAAGCCTTCAGCCTGTCGCGTCAACTTGACCGCGTCGTAGCTGGCCTTCTTCAGTCCGCCGGTCACGTCCAGGCTGGCGACGCCGGGGTAGGGTTCCACCAGCGGGTAGATCGCCGACCAGTCCTGTTGCCACATGTTGCCGAGCAGATGCGCCGGGATCAGACCCGTCTTGGCAACTTCCGTGTCGCCATAGTGCTGGTTCAGGCGCGTGCGCACATAGCACTGCAGCGAGGTGTAGAGCGGCTGCACCTGACTCCACAGGCGCTCGGTCTCCAGCGCGAAATCCTCGCCCGACATGTCATAGCGTGCGCGCCAGAGGTCGCCGGTGTCCTTGAAGCCGTACTGGCGGGCGCCGACGTTCATCAGTTCCGCGAAGCGCTGGAAGTCCTGTTTCTGCTCGCTGGCGGTGTTGTGCCAGTCGATCCAGGCCTGGCGCAACGCGGCCGGATCGCGGCTCTCGGCGAGCACCCGCGAAAGCTCGATCAGATCACGACAGGTTTCCGGCTTGGCCGGATCGGCGCAAGCCTTGGCCGATCCGTAATGGGCTTCGAGGCTGGCACTCAGCCGGGTCAGTTCCGCCTGATCGTCGGCGCGCGCTGGCGGCAGCACGGTGTTGCCCTTGAGCATCAGGTCGAAGGCGCGGCGGGTGTTCTTGTCCACCTTGGCGTCGGTGTAGCGGCGTGCCTCGGCGAGGATGTCGGCCTGGTAAGCGAGGTCGCGTTCCTGCGACTTGGCCGCCAGCAGCTGCGAGTCGTCATTGATGTAGGTGGCCGCGACCCAGCCGGCTGCGCCCGATTCGCGTTGGCGTTCGTAGGACTCGTCGTTGACGCGCTGGACCAGTTCCCGGGCGCCCTGGGCAATCGCCGCGGTGTCCTTGTCGCCCGGCGCCGCCGAAGTGGAGGGCGTGCAGCCATTGAGCAGAGCCAGGGCAGCGGGAAGGGCGAGCCAGCGCATCGAGGTCATGGTGGTTGAGGGGGGCGAGCGCGGACTCAGGGCCGGTCGGTCACGGTGCAGGCGGGAGCGGGGGGGGGGGGGGGGGGGGGGGGGGGGGGCGCCGCCGCGGGCGCCGCTCCGCGGGGGGGTTACTCGAAGCCGTTGGCGAACATCGACGTCCAGTTGCCGATCGGGGTGAAGGACGGGCCGGCGCTCTTGCAGATCATCGAATCGACGCCGGTCTGGTCGCGCACGCCGACGCGGTAATACATCACGACGTCGGTGCCCGCGCCGCCGCCGCCGATGTCCTGACCATTGGCGAGATTGGCGCTCAGCATGCCGCAGTCGCCCAGATTGTTGGTGTTGCCGCGATCGGTGTACTCGTTGGCCACGTAAGCGGTGCCGATCACGTCCACCAGATGGAAATTGCGCCCGGACTGGTTGGTCGGGGTGTTGTAGTCGTTGCGGCCAGGGGTCAGCCGGTAACCGCGACCCGACACGGTATTGCGCACCTCCCAGGTGCGCTCGCTGCCGCCCGGGCCGCCGATGGGGTCGCGCAGGCCGGTGAACTCGGTGTTCTGCACCACGTCGTTGATCGACAACACGTTGTTGCTGGCGCCCTCGATATCAAAATCCAGGCGCCAGTAATTGTGGTGCCAGTGAGTAAGATGGTTATTGGTGCCGTTGCGGTTGCCAAAGCCGAACTGCGCGTCGAAGGCACCGTTGGCGTAAAAGAAGACGCGTGAGGTGTACATGTACCAGTCGGCCACGTACTGGGTCGTCAACACCACATGATCGCCGCGATCCTCGATGGCGCGACGCCGCTGAAACAGTCGGCCGCCGTCCGCCCCGGAAGCTGGTACGGGCAGGTACCGTAGGAATCGGTCGGGTGGGACGAGCGATCGCAACTGGTCGTCGCATTGAACAGATTCGACACGCCCAGCTGGTTGCGCACGGCCGGCTCGGCCATGACCGGCGTGTTGTTGTCCTTCCAGTCGCGGTAGCAGGTGCTGCCGACGTACTCGGCGAACAGCATCGGCGAATGTGCGCGCTTGAGCACCGGAATGCCGTTGTACTCGACGTTGCGCAGTTCCATGCCGGAGCCACGCGGCCCCACGCTGGCATTGGGCGGCAGCCAGCACATCTGCCACACCGGATTGGTGG
The DNA here is from genome assembly GCA_016717705.1 of Rhodanobacteraceae bacterium. GTDB lineage: Bacteria > Pseudomonadota > Gammaproteobacteria > Xanthomonadales > SZUA-5 > JADKFD01. Next base: position 9,083 of record JADKFD010000077.1, read on the forward strand.
CGGGCCAGCTGAGCAGGGTGCCATTGCCGGTGCAGTCTACGGCGGCATCGGCGTTGGTCGCTGGCAGCAGTGCCAGCGACAGCAGAAACAAATGGCGCGCAGCGTACTGAGATTCAAGGCGTATTCCCCTGGTGGGCTTTCAGTTGGGCGGGATCGAAGGGCGTGGTTTCGGCGCCGCCAAAATCGGGATGGATGACGCGCCCGGTCTGCACGTCGACGATCGCATGCACCAGCTTGCGCCAGCCATCGCCAGCGGATCCGCGGGCGGAGGCGACCACGTGCACGCAGCGCGAGCCAAGGTAGCAATCGGGATCGCTCGCCTCGCGATAGCTGAAACCGCCGTAGAGGTAGTCGGATTGCTCGATCTGCGCCTTGAGCGCGGGATCGGCGCTTGCCAGTTCCAGGGCATAGGCCTTTTCGGCGTCGGTCAGGTTCAAGGTCAAGTCGGGCTGGTCGGTGAGCGACACCAACTTGCCCTGCGGATCGGTGATCCGCTCCGTGGCGATCGCGCGATCGTAGTCCCAGGCGTATTCGACATGCACGCGGACATCGCCGCCGTCGATCTTGAATTCGTCGTCATAACTGCGCACCACGACGACGCCGCTTACGCGCGGGTCGCGCGCGGCGTCTGCCCGCGCAACCGCGGTCGGCCCGGATTGGCATCCGGCGAGCAGCAGTGTGGCCATCAAGGTGGTCGCGAACACATTGCGGGATCGTGTCATGGCGTCATCGCCTGGGTGCTTGCGCTGTCGCTGACCATGTTGAAGGGCGGCGAGCGATCGTATTGCTGCCACAGGTCGAACATGTAGTGCGCGCGGGTCTGGTTGGCCGGTCCGACCGTGCTGCTGCGGTTGCACATCTGGTTTTCGGTCTGGAAGTTGTGGTCGACCGCCTCGGTGCGCAGGAATTCGATGTATTCCTTGCTGGCGATCTGGAAGCGCAGCGTGGCAGTGACCGTCAGCGGCAGCGCGGTGCCCGGCGGAACCGGCACGCTGTAGGTGGTGTCATCCCAGTGCGCCAGCACACCCGGGCTGACCTCCGGGTAGCTGTAGCCGACCGGCCGCAGTTCCAGGCTGTTGCCGCCGCGGAAACCGGCCGGTGGGATGCGGTTGTCCTTGGCGACGCAGTTGTTCAGCACGAAGTGGAACAGCTTGCGCCCGCCGGGCTCGGCGACATCGCAGCTGTTGTTGCCGTTGAGGTTCCATTGGCCCTGCAGCACTTCGTAGATCTTGATCTGGGCGTCCTCGGTGAGCACGCCGGTGGCGGCATTGTAGGCGCCGCTCTCGAACACGGTGGCGCCGTTGCCGTCGCTGACCTTCAGGTTGAGCCACATGCGGCGGCCCTCCGAATAGCCGGTGGGCAGCTTGTGTCCGGCCAGATTGGTGACCCGCACGCGGGCGACCAGCGGGTTGCCGGGACCGGCAAAGCTCTGGATGACGGTGTCGATGCTGGCGCTGCGGTTGGCGAGCATTTCCTCGGCCCAGCCGATGGTGCGGTTGAATGCATCGACGCGCTCCAGGCCGTATTCGTCGCGCAGGATGCGCGGCACCCAGTTGTTGGCGCCGACGAATTCATGCACGGAAAGGTCGCCAGTGCGTGAGCCGGCCAGTTCGAACACGCAGGCGCGCGCGCTCGGGCTCATGCTGTTGCGCATGTGGCAGTCCTGGCAGCTGCGCAGCTGGCTGACCACATTGGGCAGCACCGGGGCGTGGCCCTCCAGGCCGTCGGCAAACAAGGGATCGCCGAAGCTGCTCGCCTGCCATTCGCTGTAGGTGCGTTCGATCGGGAACGGAATGCCGCTGTCGCTGCCGTTGGGCAGGATCAGGGTCTTCAGCGGACCTGCGCTGGAGTCCGGCGTACTGACGTCATGGCAGGCGCCGCAGAACTCGGAAGTGCCGATATGGTTGGAATGTTCCCAGCCGTGCGGCGGAGCGAAGATGCCGCCACCGGGCTGATAATCGTAGGGGCCCTTGCGGCACGGGCCGAAGAAGGTGTTGCCATCGGGCGTGTTGCATTGCAGGGCGTCGTCGATCCACACGTTGCCATTGCCGATGGTCGACGGCTGGCCCTGTGGACCGCTGTCATCGATGCGATGGCAGACGTGGCAGGTCAGACCGGCGTAGTCATTGCCTTCGCCATCCGCATCGGTCAGCGATCCGGTCAGCTTGCAGCCGTTCTCGCCATTGATCGTGGGTGTCGCCGGAATTCCGGTCTTGCGCACGCGCCCGCCGAGCCAGCCGGTCGGCGAATGACAGCGCAGGCAAAAGTCGCCGGAGCCGGGCACATCGTGGTTGGCGACGTCCAGCGCCGCCCAGAACAAGGGGTCACGTGCGGAATTGGCCATCATCGATCCCGACCAGGTGGCGTGCGGGATGAACGCGGCGTCGCCCGGGTCGAAAGCTGCGCCATGGCAGCCGGAACAGGAGTCCGGCTCCTCGAGCGCAGCCTGCAGCGCCGGTTGCGTGCCGTTGGGTGTGAAGTCGATCGGGCCCAGTGGGTTACCGATGGCAGCGGGTGCACCAGCCCAGATCAGCAGGATCAGGCCAAGGGCGGCAAGCGGGTCTCGCAGAGTCATGGATACCAGTCTTTCAGCTGGCCGATCTCACCGGCGTCAGCCATCTAGTATCGGTCGGGCAGGGCAGCCCACGCCAGCGCCAAGATGTGAGGATGCGTCCGAAGCCGTGTGCGGGGCTGTGACTGCCCCGCGCACGGCCATTGGTCGAGTGATCCTGTCCGGCTGACTACTCGAAGCCGCCGCTGAAGATCGCCTGCCCGAACTCGACTTGCGCTGGCGTGCCCGCCTCGAACAGATCGAGTGTCATCGTATTCAGTTCCGATGGCGGTCGGTTGGCGTCGAACCAGAAGTTGTAGGTTGTCGACCAGCGAATCGCGTTGGCGTCGTTAGGCGAAGACGGGAAGGCAGGTACCGTCCACGCGATGGTGTCGGCGCTGGTGGCCGAGGGCCAGTCGGCGGTGTCGTAGGGCTCGTTCGAATGGGCGTTAACGTCATGGAAACCCACGCCGGAAAACACCGTATTGCCGGCAAAGACGATCCTCAGGGCATCGGCGGCGCGCGCCGAATTGAGGTTGTGCACCGCGAACTCGTAATGCCACAGCGTCCCGGGGGTGACCTCGGTGACCTTGCGCGCGACATTGAAGCGTTCGACTGGCGTGCCTGGAATATCGACACGGAAGATCTGAACCGTGTTGTCGATCAACGCCCAGGCGTCGATGGCCAGCAACTGGCGGACCGTCGCGCCCACCATGGTCAGATTGAAATTCGATTGATTGATCGGGACTTCACGGTGCGAAGCGTTGTTGAAGCCGTTGCCACCCATGGCGTCATCCGGCGCGATGTACTGGCCTTCGACGAAATAGCGGGCGCCGGGATTCTGCGCGGCAATCATGTCGGCTTCGGCCACGGCAACGCGCTGGTTCCAGACTTCGGACGTGGCCCCGCCGCCGCCGATCGGGAACGGGTAGGCGCCGGTCGCCGGGTTGACCTCGGACTTGCGGCCCAGCGGTCGGCCGCCGTTGAGGCTGGAGACGTATGGGTCAGTACAACCGACGCCCAACTGGCGGCCTCCCAACGGCGGCGCGACGCAGGTGCCGTTGCCGCAGCCGGCGCTGGTGTTGTTCAGAGACACGAAACCGTGCTTCAGCCAGCTGGCGCCGATCTGGTCCATGCGGCCGTTCTTCAGCCGGTACATGCCTTGCGCAATGACCGGATGATCATGGTTGGTGGTGCCGTTTCCACAGCCGCCCGCCTGATTGCACCAGTTCAGCGGCGAGTCGCCCACATTGCACGAGGTGGTGCCGACCGA
>JADKFD010000078.1 GCA_016717705.1 Rhodanobacteraceae bacterium
TACCAGAATGACACTGACACCTCACCGGCAATCTGTGGCCGGATGCAATCGTAGGCTTCGAAACCGTGGCGTTTAAACAGGGCGCGCCAGTAGTCGTAGGGCTGTTCGTTGACGTGGAATTCGCCGCCCTGGCCCGGGGGCGCGGCCGAGAACAGTACGATGCCACTGCTGTGGCGAACGAGATTCTCAACAAAGATCGACGCCGATTCGCCGGGTATGTGCTCGGCGACCTCCAGCGATTGGACCAGATCGAATTGCCGTCCTAGGTCGAGTGCCTGCGCCAGGTTGGCAGCACGGAAGCGTGCGGCAGGAATCACCAGATTCGCGCGGTCGACGTAGTCACCGTCGACGCCCTGAATCTCGCCGACGCCCAGTTCGGTCCACACATCGAGCCAGGTGCCCTTGGCGCAGCCGACATCGAGCACGCTGCGGATCGGCAGAGCGTGCAGGAGCAATCCAGCGATGCGCTGTGCCGACGTGCGCGAGGAGACGTCGGCATAGTTCATGAAACGGCTGTCGTAGGCATGGCTCATGGGCTGGCTCCGCCATTGGCCACGGTTTCTGGCTGCGCGCGCCGCCGGCCACCAAATTTCCAGGAGTTGCCGTTGCGCTGGATCACATAGGCGCTGCCGGGCTCGACCTCGCTGGCGTCGCCCAGCCAATGCTCCAGCTGCGCGCGCGAAAGATAGGTGGTCTGCGGGGTGACCAGCTGATCGAAGGCCACGTGGCGGAAGAACGCAAAGCTGCGCTGGGCAATCCACAGCGAGTACTCGCGCAGCGGCGCCCATGCCAGCCAGCGCGGCGCGCCTTGCGGAAAACGCTGATGCAGCCAGCGCATGGTCTTGGCATACAGAAAGTAGGGGAAGACCAGCGGCGTGGCAATCAAGTATTTGGTCACCCACCATGGCAGGCGCGAGGACAACTTGCGGATCGGTTCGACCAGCGCGATGACCACGGCATTGCCCTCGCGGGCGTAGACCCAGCAATGAAACTGGCCGCCGGGTCGGGTGTTGCGCAGTACCGAGTCGAAACCGCGCCTGGGTTCCTTGAGGTGATGCAGAACCCCGATGCAGTACACCAGGTCGAAACCGCCGGCGGCGTATTCGACCAGGTCAGCCTGCACGATCTCGACGAAGTTGTACGCGCCGGTGTTGCTGCGCGCGGTGTCGACCGACGCGCCGAGGTCGACGCCGACCAGTCTGGCCGGTCGCCAGGCGCAAGCGTGCAACAGCAGGCTGGCGTTGCCACAGCCGAGTTCGAGTACCTGTCGGTCCTTGAAATCGGCGGCGGTCAACGGCGCCATCCAGTCTTCGAACTGGGCGCGCGTGTAGACGGAGCCGGCTGGCAGATTGTTCCAGGAACTGGCAAAGGCCTGGGCGGTTGCCTGGTCGGGACTGCTGCTCACGCGTCTGCTCCGGTCGGGGTGTCGTTGGCGAAACTGTCCAGCACCAGCTGACTCCACAGAGAAAGTCGATGGTCCGCTTTGCCGGACCGGTGCTCGTTCAGCTGCTTTTGCCAGAAAGGGGAGGCGGTCGCAGCGGCTGGCAGCAGCCCCTGTTCGAACCAGCGGCCGGTGGGAACGGCGAATCCCTGCTTGCGCCGCTGGATGATGCCGGACGGCAGCAGCGTGCGGGTGGCTTGCTTGAGCAGCCACTTGCCGCTGCCGCCGCGGAGCTTGAGATCGGCCGGAAGCGTGCGCAGGAAGTCGACCAGTTCGATGTCGAGGAAGGGGGCGCGGACTTCCAGCGAATTCATCATGCTGGCGCGATCGACCTTGGTCAGGATGTCGTCCTGCAGGTAGAGATCGACGTAGAAGCAGATGCTGCGGTCGACATCGTTGGCGCCGCTGCAGCGTTCCCAGGCGACGATCGCCTCGCTGTAGAGTTCTTCGGCCGCGACCGGCTCGTGGAACAGCTCGGTGAGTTCATTGGGCGCCAATGGCGACATCCACAGCGGCAGCCACAAGCGCGGCGCGTCGCCCACACCGCGCAGCGTGCGCTTGAGCTTGAAATCCAGGCTCATGTAGCGATGCGAGACCGGCAATCTGGAAATGGCGGCCACGATGCCCCGATGCAGTGCGCCCGGGACCACGCGCTGGTACAGGCGCGCGTAGCGCAGGGCGCGGAAAGGGTCGTAGCCGGCCAGCAATTCGTCGGCGCCGTCGCCACCCAGTGCCACCGTGACCTGACGTCGCGCGTGCCGGCACAACAGAAAGGTCGGCAGCAACGAGGCATCGGCCATCGGCTCGTCGAGGCGGCCGAGAATGTCGCCGAGGTGCTCGCGCAGATCGTCGACGGTGCAGGTCTCGACCTGATGCGAGGCGCCGATGTGCTGGGCGACCTGGCGGGCGAACGATGACTCGTCGAAGCTGTCGTCGGCGAAGGCGATCGAGAAGGTCTTCAGGCGCTCGGCGCCGGCATGGCGCATGGCCAGGGCAGCCACCGTCGACGAGTCGATGCCGCCACTGAGAAAGGCACCGACGGGCACGTCGGCGACCAGTCGACGCGCGACTGCGGCATCCAGTCGTGCCATCAGCTCCTCGGACACATCACTGATGCTGCGCGTTCCCAGCGTTGCGTCCGCGATCGGCTCGTAGCGCCAGTAGCGGTCGATGTGGGCGTCGCCACTGCAAAGATGCAGCGTCAACGTGTGGCCGGCCGGCAATTTGTGGACGTCGCGCAAAAGCGTGTGCGGCGCCGGAATGAAGCCGTAGCCAAAGTACTTGCGCAGGGCGATTTCGGATCGCTGCGTCGGCGTCGCCGGATGCAGGCGCATGGCCGACAGTTCCGAGGCGAACACGAAGGCCTCGCCAGCGTGGTAGTACAGCGGCTTCTTGCCGAAACGATCGCGCGACAGGATCAGTTGCCGTTTGCTGCGGTCATGCAGGGCGAGCGCCCACATGCCATTGAGTCTTGCGAACAGCGCCGGGCCCCAGTGACGCCAGCCGTGCAGCAGTACCTCGGTGTCGGAGTGATCGGTCGTGAACTGCGCACCGGCGCGCTGCAATTCCTCGCGCAGCGCGCGAAAGTTGTAGATCTCGCCATTGAACACGATGCTGAGCGACTCGTCGGCCAGGCGCATCGGTTGCTGGCCGCCGGCCAGATCGAGCACGGCCAGACGGCGATGCGCCAGGTGCACCTGATCGGGCCCATCCGCCAGCAGTCCCTCGCCGTCGGGACCACGCCGCGCCAGTCGGTCAGCCATTGCCTGCAACGCGACCGGATTGGAGTCGCCGACGAATCCGGCAATGCCGCACATGTCAGGTGGATCCGCTGCCGCGCACGATGCGACCGATGCGGTAAACCGGCTTGGCCTGCGACTCATGGTAGGTGCGATTGAGCATCTCGGCCAGCAGGCCCAACAGGATGCTCAGGATGCCGGTTACCGCCATGAAGATACTCAGCAAGGGCAGGGGCGTCTGGATCAGGGAAGTAGACGCGAAGAACTTGAGTCCCAGCGCCCAGATGCCGGCGCCGAATGAAATCAGCAGGCAAAAAAGTCCAAAGCCGCCGAACAGATAGATCGGCTTGCCCGCATAGCGAAACAGGAACTTGACCACCATCAGGTCGAGGATGACCTTGATCACGCGCTCCAGGCCGTATTTCGATTCGCCATGCAGGCGCGGGTGGTGGAGGACCGGAATCTCGGTAACACGGGCGCCGTTCCACGAGGCATAGATCGGCACGAAGCGGTGCATCTCGCCATATAGCTTGACGCCATCAAGTACGCTGCGCCGGTAGGCCTTGAGCGAACAGCCGTAGTCATGCAGGCGCACACCGGACACGCTTGAGATCAATGCGTTGGCCATGCGGCTGGTGAAATTGCGCTTGATCGGGTGGTCCTTGCGGTCGGTGCGCCAGCCGGAGACCACCTCGAAGCCTTCGTCGAGCTTGGCCAGCAGCTTGCCGATGTCGGCCGGATCGTTCTGCAGGTCGCCGTCCATCGGCACGATGACATCGCCACGCGCAAGGTCCAGTCCGGCCATCAGCGCTGCCGTCTGGCCGCAATTGCGGCTGAGATGGATCACGGTCACGTTGGGATCAGCTGCCGCAATCTCGTCGAGCCGCTCGGCCGATCCGTCGGTGCTGCCGTCGTCGACCAGAATCAGCTCCCAACTGCGCCCGAGCGCTGCCAGCGCGGCCACCGTGCGCTCGTGCAGCGGCCGCAGGTTGTCCAGTTCGTTGTAGACCGGAATGGTGACGGTCAAGTCGATGCGCGTAGTGCCAGGATCGATCATTGCTTCCCCGGGTAAAGGCCAGAGGCGCTTTGCATCAAGCGCACGCCCGAGAGCTGCATGTTACCGGTCTTTTGCCGCGTCCCGTATCAATCGCGTGAGGCCGATCTGCTTGACCCCCGCGGCAGTCGACGCACGCATCAAGGCAGGGGTAGGTCAGGTAGTCCCTGCGGGTCAGCGTGACCTGCTCCAGAATCCCCTGGATCCGGGATCGGCTGCTTCAGCCGAAGGCCAGCACCAGTCCCGCCAGCACCATGGCCGCGCCGACGCCGCGGCTCGGCGTGAAGCCGGCGTAACTGAGCCGGTTCAGGCCAATGCCGGCCAGCGCGCCAGTGGCATGCAACAGCGCGGTCGACAGCACGAATCCGAGCAGGAAGGTGCTTGCATTGGCTGCGGCAGGCAGCTCGACGCCGTGCGCGTGTCCGTGGACGGACGCACACAGTGCCACCAGCGCCATGGCTGAGGGCAATGAGGGCTTCAGTGCCAGCGCAATCGGCACACCGATGACGATGACGCTGAGCGCCATCAGATGTTCCGCCGGCGCGCCGCCGATCAGGCCCGACATGGCGGCAATCGCTGCAAGCGCCATCACCGTCACGAAAGTACCCGGCAGCACCCAGCGCGCGCGAGCGCCAAGCGTCGCCGCGAACAGGCCGATGCCGACCATGACCAGCAGGTGGTCGAGACCGGAAACCGGGTGCGCCAGGCCCTGGAAGAAATCGCTGTGTGCGCCCGGTCCCGAGTGGGCGAAGGCCTGTGCGGGGGCAATCGCGACCAGCAGCGCCAGTCCGATTCGGGAGGCGCAGAAGGGTGATGCGGCGGCTGCGGACATGATGGTCGATCCTCGCGCGGACGATGGTGAATGGGGCAGTTTACGGAGTGAGCTGCTGCATTGCATCAACGACTCGTTTGCGCTCATTGGCGTCGCGCACCTGCGACAGGGTCTTGATGGTCCCCGGCAGATAGGCGACCGGGTCGGCGATGTAGGCATCGATTTCGCTGGTGGTCCAGGTTCCCGAAGCCTTGGCCAGCGCGGGTGAGTAGCCAAACCACGACGAGCGCGCCTTGGCGGCATCGACGATGCCCCACAGCGGCGGGCCCGCCATCTCCGGGCCATCGGCACTGATGCGGTGACACACCGAGCAGGGCTCCAGGGCCTGCTGCTCGGAAGGGAAAAGCGTGTTGTAGCGCTGGCCATCGACACTGGCGATGCCGCCATGGGCGACGCTCGATTCCGTGCTGAGCGCCCAGCCGATGCCGGCCAGGATGACGACGGCTGCGCCGAGTGCTGCCAATTGCGTGTTCCTGGCCAAGCGATTTCTCCTTTGGCAGCGCGGCATTGCCGACCCGGGATGGTTGTCCCATTGACCACCCTCGGCGCGCTGCGCGCCATGACGATCGTCAAAAATTCGCCTTTGACCGCGATCAATACCGGCATCCCGATTGCGCCCACGATGAGCCCACTTGCGCATTGAGGCAGGCACGCCGGAGTTCGGTTCGCACGCTGAATTGATCGGATTCCGGGTGGAACGGTCGGGAAGGGACCATGACACTCTGCAACTCCTGCAATCGGACTGGATGTCGTACCTGTCAGCCGGGGACGCTGGGCTACTGGTCGCAACTCGACGCTGCCTACGCACAAGCGCTGAATCGCATCACCAGCGAGTCGCGCCATGCGCAGGGTGAGTGGGTGTTCCGCATGGGTCAGCCAAGTTGCGGCGTGTACTGCGTCGCCTCTGGCATCGTTGGCATGCGCAAGCTGCATGCCAATGGCTCCGGGGTCCTGCTGGGAATCGCCTACCCGGGCGCGTTGATCGGGGTTCCGGCTTTCTTGCGCAATGATGCTCATCGCACCGGTGCCGAGGCGTTGACCGATGTGCGGCTGTGTCGTCTCCCCGGCGCCGAGTTGCGCCGGCTGCTCGGTGAATTCCCCAGCCTGTATCCACAACTGGTACGCGTGTGCCTGGATGCGCTCGACGCATCGCAGGAGGCCATGCTGCAGTCGGCGGCGATGTCCAATCGCGACCGCCTGTTCCATTTGCTCCAGCGCCTGCTCGAACACTGCGGCCAGGCCGACGACAGCGGCAAGCTGCAGGCGCGCCTGCCGATTTCGCGCGAAGACATCGCCGGCATGCTCGGCGTGCGCCAGGAAACCCTGTCGCGCCTGCTCAGGCGGCTGAGCGACGACAGCCTGATCGAAATATCCGGTCGCCATTGCCGGTTGCTGCCGCCGCCGGAACTGGCGCGGCAGCGCGCTTGCGGCGACCGGTTCCTGCAGCAGCGTCACGCGTTTCGGGATTTTGACGATCGTCATGGCGCGCGGCGCCGGGAAGACGTCCGATGGGGTGGCATGACATAGCCGGGAGGGGCGCGATGAATATCGAAGCCGGGCAGCAAACGTCCTTCGACGTGGTGCTGGATGCCAGTGCCGATCAGCCAGTTGGCCTCCTTGGCGGCCTGACCCGCCGGCAGATGATGAAGTTCTGTGCCGGTGTCGCCGCGACCATGGGCCTGAGCCAGGCTGCTGGCGTGCGCATGGCCCTGGCGGCAGAGAACCCGAAACGCCCGCCGGTGATCTGGCTGCACGGCCAGGAGTGCACCGGCTGCACCGAGTCTTTGCTGCGCTCGTATCACCCGACGCTGGAATCGCTGATCCTCGATGTGATCTCGCTCGACTACCACGACACCCTGTGCGTCGGCGCCGGCAAGCAGGCGCTCGATTACAAGCACAAGATCATGGAGGAGTACCGCGGCAAGTACATCCTGGTCACCGAGGGCGGTACGCCGATGGCCGCGGATGGCATCTACTGCAAGGTCGGTGGCCGCACCCAGGTCGAACTGGTGCGTGAGGCGGCTGCGGGCGCCGCGGCGGTCATCGCGATCGGTTCCTGCGCCTCCTGGGGCGGCGTGCAATCGGCCTTCCCGAATCCGACCGGCGCGGTCGGCACCGCGGAAGTCATACCGGGCACCACCGTCATCAACGTGCCCGGCTGTCCGCCAAATCCCTACAACTTCCTGTCGACGGTGCTGCACATCCTGACCTTCGGCGAGCCGCCGGCGCTGGACGAGCTCAATCGACCGAAGTTTGCCTACGGGCGCCTGATCCACGAGAACTGCGAGCGCCGCCCGCACTTCGATGCCGGGCGCTTCGCGCTGGAATTCGGCGACGCCGGCCATCGCCAGGGCTACTGCCTGTACAAGATCGGCTGCAAGGGCCCGGAAACCCACGCCAACTGTCCGGCGATCGGGTTTGGCGATGTCGGCGAGGGCAATTGGCCGGTCGGCATCGGCGCGCCGTGTTTTGGCTGCACCGAAAAGGGCGTCGGCTTTACCAAGCCGATCCATGCGCTGGCGAATCTGGTGTCGCAAACCCCGCCGTCGCTGTACCCATCGGTGGATGGTGCACGCGGTCATGGCGCCAGTCCGGGCGCCGCGGCCCTGGTGGGTGGTGTCGTTGGCGTTGCATTGGGCGCCGGCGCGATGTTCGTCAAGGACATGGCGCAGGAACGCGATCAGGCGGCAGCGCAGAAAAAGCCCGCGCGGGAGGTGTGAGATGACGCTCTCTCGCCGACAGTTCCTCACCGGCGCGGGCGCTGGGGCAGCGACCGCGGCATGCCTGGGTTCCACGCCTGCGCAGGCGATCTCGCGGGAGCCCAAACAGATGCCCGAAGGCGCGCTGGGCATGTTGTACGACTCGACCTTGTGTATCGGTTGCCAGGCCTGCGTTTCTGCCTGTCGCGCCGCCAACGATGTCGACGTCGGCCATGTGCCGGCGCCGCTGGCCGACTGGAATGCCGCCCGCACCTGGGCCGTGGCTGAGGATCTGGATGGCGTCACGCTCAACGTGATCAAGGTCTATCGCGACGGCGATGCCTCGGTGAAAGATCGCGAAACCGATGGCTTTGCCTTCATGAAGCGTAATTGCCTGCATTGCGTCGATGCCAGTTGTGTCTCGGTGTGCCCGGTCAGCGCGATGATCAAGGATCCGCTCACCGGCATCGTCACCCACGATGCCAATGCCTGTCTCGGCTGCCGCTACTGTTCCTACGGCTGTCCCTTCGGCGTGCCGCAGTTCGATCTGAACAACGCCTTCGGGCAGATCAACAAATGCCAGATGTGCGCGCACCTGCAGGCGCAGGGCGGCATGCCGGCGTGCTGCGATGTGTGCCCGACCGGCGCTTCCTTGTTCGGCCCGGTGGCGCTGTTGCAGGCCGAAGCCGAGTTGCGTCTGGCCGCTGAACCCGGTTCGCTGCATCGCTGTTCACGCCATTCAGCCTGATGCTGGGCCTGCTGGTCGCGATCGCCGGCATTTTCCTGCTCAAGCGCTTTGTCTACGGCCTGGGCGCGGTCAGCAATCTGAGCGCCGGCTATCCCTGGGGTCTGTGGGTGACCTGGGATCTGATCATCGGCAGCTCGCTCGGTTGCGGCGGTTTTGCCATGGCCATGCTGATCTACGTCTTCAACCAGGGCCACTACCATCCGCTGATGCGCCCGGCCCTGCTCAGCAGCCTGTTCGGCTATGTGCTGGCCGGCTCCGCCGCGATCATCGACATGGGCCGCTGGTGGCAGTTCTACAACCTGCTGCTGCCGTGGCACTGGAATTTCAGCTCGGTGATGCTGGAAACCGGCTTGTGCGTGAGCGCCTACACGATGCTGCTGTTCGTCGAGACCTCGCCGATGGTGCTCGAGCGCTTTGGACTGGAGAAGTGGCGAAAGCGCGTCGCCAGCGTGATGTGGCTGATCATTGCGATCGGCATCCTGCTGCCCTTCATGCACCAGTCCTCGCTGGGCTCGATCCTGCTGGTCAGCGGTCACAAGCTGTCGCCGCTGTACTACACGCCGTTCCTGCCGCTGCTGTTCGTCAGTTCGGTGCTGGCGATGGGCTATGCGCTGGTGGTGTTCGAAGCGACGGTGGTCACCAAGAGCTTCCGCCTGGCTTCGGAGCACCACATGCTGGCGCGGTTGTCGCATCTCATCGGCTGGATCCTGGCCGGATGGTTGCTGCTGCGCTGGGGCGACTTGCTGTGGCGTGGCGCGCTCGGCGATGCGCTGGCGCCGACCGCGCTGGCGGCGAGCTTCTGGTTCGAGAACGCGCTGGCGTTGTTCGCAGCAATCGCCTTTTTGTCGCCCGCCGCGCGGCGCGACGAGGTCTGGACCTTCCTCGCTGCGGTGGCCTTGCTGCTGTTCGCGATCGTCTACCGCTTCAACGCCTATCTGGTGGCCTATACCCCGGCGATCGACGGTTATGAGTACTTCCCGTCGGTGCAGGAGATCCTGGTCACGCTGGGCATGATCGCGCTGGAAATCCTGCTGTACGTGGTCTGCATCAAGCTGTTCCCTGTACTGCACGCACCCGTGCGGCAGGTCGCACACGCTTAATCGGAGATTCCCATGACTCGTGTCGTGATCGATCCCATCACCCGCATCGAAGGCCATCTGCGCGTCGATGTCGAGGTCGACAACGGGCGTGTGACCAAGGCCTGGTCATCCGGTCAGATGTGGCGCGGCATCGAACTGATCCTGCGCGGGCGCGATCCGCGCGACGCCTGGGTGTTCGCCCAGCGCATCTGCGGCGTGTGCACCACGGTGCATGCGGTGGCTTCGGTGCGCGCGGTGGAGAACGCGCTGCAACTGCCGGTGCCGATGAACGCGCAGTACATCCGCAACATGATCATTACCGCGCACGGCATCCATGATCATCTGGTGCATTTCTATCACCTCGCGGCGCTCGACTGGGTCGACATCGTGTCCTCGCTGAAGGGCGATCCGAAAGGGGCGGCGACGCTGGCGCAGTCGCTGTCGGAGTACAAGGGCAATTCGATCCAGCAGATGCAGGCCGCGCGCGATCGCTTGACCAATTTTGTCGGCAGCGGGCAGCTCGGCGTTTACGCGTCGGGCTATTGGGGTCACCCGGCGATGAAGCTGCCGCCGGATGCCAACCTGATGGCCGCCGCGCACTATCTGCAGGCGCTGGAAGTGCAGCGCAGCGCCAACAAGATCGTCGCCATCCTCGGCTCGAAAACCCCGCACATCCAGAACCTCGCGGTCGGCGGCGTCGCCAATCCGATCAATCCCGACAGCCAGTCGACGCTGACGCTGGAGCGGCTGTACGCGGTCAAGGCGCTGATCGACGAACTCGGCGATTTCGTGCACAACGCGATGATGTCCGACGTCGCCGCGGTCGGTGCGCTGTATGCCGAGTGGACCGGCTACGGCAAGGGCATCACCAACTACCTGTCGGTGCCGGATCTGCCGCTGGATGAAATGGGGACGAAATTCGAATTGCCGGGCGGCCACATTCCCGACGGCGACCTGGGCAAGTTCCGCGCGATCGGCGATTACCAGGACGCCTTCTTCCGCGACGGCGTCAAGGAGGAAATCGGTCACTCCTGGTACAAGTACGAAGGCGATACGCCAGCGCTGCATCCCTGGGACGGCCAGACCGAGCCCAACTACACCGACTTCCAGGACGACGGCAAATACTCGTGGATCAAGGCACCGACCTTCCACGGCGAACGCGTGCAGGTTGGCCCATTGGCCAATGTGCTGGCGATGGCCGCAGCGGGACATGAGTCGATCACCAAACACCTGAACAAGTTGCTGGCGCAGGCCGGCGCGGTGGCCGGCTCGCAGATTCCGGTCAGTGCGCTGCACTCGACCATCGGCCGCATCGCCGCCCGCGCGGTGCGCTGCGCGGTCTTGCACGACAGCCTGGTCAACCAGTGGAACCTGTTGATGGCGAATATCGCCAAACGCGATTTCGACACCTACAACCGGCCGACCTTCCCCAAGGGCGAGATCCGCGGCTTCGGCTTCCACGAGGCGCCGCGTGGCGTGTTGTCGCACTGGGTGGTGATCGACAACGGCAAGATCAAGAACTACCAGGCGGTGGTGCCGTCGACGTGGAACGCCGGCCCGCGCGACGACCAGGGTCGCCCCGGGCCGTACGAGGCGGCCTTGCTGGACAACCCGGTGGCCGATCCGGAGCTGCCGCTGGAGGTGCTGCGCACGGTGCACAGCTTCGATCCCTGCATCGCCTGCGCCATCCACATGACCGATCCGCAGCGCCGACCGATCGTCCAGGTCAAGGCCTTCTGACGATGAAGATCCTGGTGCTCGGCATCGGCAATATCCTGCTCGAAGACGAGGGCATCGGCGTACACGTCGTCGATCGTCTGCAAGCAAACTACGAGTTGCCGGTCAACGTCACGGTGGTCGATGGCGGCACCTCGGGGATGGTGCTGCTGGACGACATCGCGGCCTGCCAGCATCTGTTGATCGTGGACTGTGCGCGGCTCGATGCGCCGCCGGGCACCATCCACGAGTTCCACGGGAACGCCGTCCCGGCCTTCTTCCAGCAGCGTATCTCACCGCACCAGATCGGCCTGTCCGATCTGCTCGCGGCGGCTGCGTTGCTCGATGTGTTGCCGCAGCAGTTGTCGCTCATCGCGATCGAACCGGAAAGCATCGAACTCGGTACCGAGCTGACCGCCACCGGCAAGCGCGCGTGCGAACTGGCGCTGGATCGCGTGGTCCGTCGCCTGCAGGAACTGGGCGCGTCGCCGCGTCTGGCATTGGCGGCCTGATGTGCTTTGCCACGCCAGAGCAGGTGGTGGCACTCGGCCCCGGCTTCGCAATGATCGAGCGTGGCGGCGAGCGCCTGCCGATCCTGCTGCACCTGCTGGACGAGCCGGTCGGCCTGGGTGACTGGCTGGCGGTGCAGGCGCAGCGTTATGCGGTGGCGAAGCTCAGCGATGGCGAGGCACAGGAATTGCTGGATCTGTATCAGCAGATCGACAGGCATCTTCTCTATCAGGATGGAGTGGTGGAATGAACGAGCACGCTGCGGAACTGCGGGTCTGCGATCTGGCAACCCATTTTCGCGAAATCGGCGATACCCAGATGCGCGATCTGCCGTTCTACAACGCCAACCTGGAGGTTGAAGCCTGGGGCTTCTCGTCCTTCGACGACGACAGTCTGATGGGCGTGTTGATCACGCCGTGGTTCATGAATATGGTCGTGTTTCCGCTGCGGCTCGAGCCGGTGCAGGCCACTCGCTATGGTCAGTCGCGGACATTTGCCCTGCCGCATGGCGAGCGCAAATTCCTCTACGGTGGCGACGATATCGTCGGCGCTTTCTGGGCGCATTCGCTGCACTCGCCGATGCAGAAATTTGCCTCCCCGGCGCACGCGCGCGGCGAGGCAAGAGCGCGCCTGGCCGAAGCGCTGAAGCGACCGCCCGCCGTGAATGCAGCGCCCAGTCCCGGTCGACGGGCTTTTCTGTTGGGGGCGAGGGCGACGTAATGCGCTGGACAAGTGCTGCTCATCGCTGGCGTTGCGCTTGTTCGCGCATCGAACATCCGGGAGTAGGTCACGTTGGCCGCGTGGCGGCCTACGTGACATCGCTGAGAGTCACGTAGTCTGCTGCGCAGACAACGTGACCTACTTTCACAGACTTGCGGTCTGCTCGGTGAGACTGGGTCATGGACAGCGCGCAGCGGCTTACTTGAGGGAGTAAAATGCGGCGCGCAGTTCGCGATGCGGCCAGCCTGACCTACCGTTCGGACCTTCCGGTTGAACGGGCGCAAGCCGAATCTCCCCGTCCACCTGGAGCCCCCATGCACGAAATGTCGCTGTGCCTGTCGATGATCGATCTGGTCAGCGAGCGTGCCCACGCCGAGGGCGCCACGCGGGTGCTACGGGTCAAGCTGACGATCGGCGCCCTGGGCAACGTCGAGCCACAGGCGCTGGCCTTCTGTTTCGAGAGCGCCGCGCAGGGCAGTGCACTCGAAGACGCGCAACTGGACATCGAGGTGCTGCCAGGACGCGCCTTCTGCTTCGATTGCGGCGAGACGGTGACCATCATGCAGCGCGGTGAGGAATGCCCGAACTGCCAGGGCATGGCTCTGCGCATCGACGACGGTGAGCAGATGCAGGTCACCGAGATGGAGATCAGCTGACGTGATCGGTGCGTTTGCCCGGTGTCAGTCGCACGCGTGGATCGAATCGGGCTCGCGGCGATGGCAAGGCTGAGCGCAGGCCATCTGACAGCTCGGGTGCGTTGCAGCGGACGGGATATCGCATCGATCGACTTGATTCTCGATCGCCCCTTGCGCGTGCTCAGCGGCTTTCACGGAAAACCACCGGCCGATTGCCTGCGCCTGTTGCCCTTGCTGTTTCCTTTGTGTGGCACGGCCCATGTGCTGGCGGCACTGCAGGCGACCGAGGCAGCCGCCTCGATGGTCCCGGCGTCCGCGCACGCGGCGGCCCGCAACACCCTGGCTTTGGCGGACATGCTGGCGGCGCAGATCTGGCGCAGCTGCATCGATTGGGCGCACCTGGCCAGGACGCCGGCGGTGCCCGGACCGGTGGCGCAGGCACGGCGACTGGTCGAGCGCATCGCCTTGGCACTCTATCCGGAGGGGGACTGGCAGCGGATCGGTGGCGGGCGCCTGGCACCAGATGGCGCCGCGCTGGCGGCTGCGCGCGCCGAGTTGAAGCAACTGCGCGCGATACTGGATCTGACCGGCGCACTGGTCACGCTGCGAACCGAAATGGTCCGCGCCATGGCAGGGACCGAGCCGGAGTGGACGGCGTTTGTTGATGGCTGCTTTGCCGACATGGTCGATGCCACCACGGCGAATCTGGAAGTCCTCGATGCCCAGCTCCAGGCCATGGTGGAATTGCCGGCGACGCCGGTCACTTCCGCGCTGCTTGCGGTCGAGGCGGGGCACGGCAAGGGAATTGTGCCGACGGCTCGCGGAGAGCTCTGTTACGAACTCGACCTGGATGCCGCCGGCGTGCGGACATGCTGCGTCAGCGCCCCGACCGACCGCGTGTTCGCCGCAGACGGCCCCGTGGTGACCCTGCTGCAGCGCCTGCGGCAAGCGGAAGATCCGCTGCTGGCGATGCGTTGGATCGTGGCGGCCTACGATCCCTGCATCGAGGTGAAAATAGAGCAAGCAGCGGATTGATCCTGCGCAGCATGACGCGTCCGTTGAGGGGCGTAGACTGCTGACACAACGAGGTCGCCTCTCCCCGCTCTCGGGAAGAGGAATCCTGGCACGGAGCGGGGTGCACCATGTGTACTGTCTGCGGTTGCGGCAAGGCTGAGGTGCGTATCGATGCGGGTCTGGCGGTTCTGACGCCGCAATCGTTCGCGCACCGGCATGCGCACGAACACGTACATGCCGACGGTACGGTGCATCGACATGTCCACAGTCATCCGCGTGATCACGTGGACGGCGACGCCGACCACAACCACGCCGGCGAACTGCATCTCGCCGACAACGAACACAGTCATGGCCTGGGGCTGATTGCTGCGACCGCATCGGGCCTGTCGGCGCCAGGCATCGGCGAAGCGCGACTGGTGCGCATCGAAGCCGATCTGCTGTCGAAGAATGACGCCCTGGCGCAACAGAACCGGGCGCATTTTGCCGATCACGGCGTGCTCGCCCTGAACCTGGTTTCGAGTCCAGGATCTGGCAAGACCACGCTGCTGGTCCGCACCATCGAGGCCTTGCGGGCGCGGCTGCCGCTGGCGGTCATCGAGGGCGATCAACAGACCAGCAACGATGCCGAGCGTATCCGCGCCACCGGCGTCCCGGCGGTGCAGGTGAACACCGGCAAGGGCTGCCATCTGGATGCATCGATGGTGGCGCGCGCCTTTGACCGGCTGCATGAACTGAGTGACGGGGTGCTGTTCATCGAGAATGTCGGCAATCTGGTGTGTCCGGCCGGCTTCGATCTCGGCGAGGCGCACAAGGTGGTGCTGGCTTCGGTCACCGAGGGCGAAGACAAGCCGTTGAAATATCCGAACATCTTTGCAGCTGCGAACTTGATGCTGGTGTCCAAGTGCGACCTTCTGCCGCATCTCGATTTCGATGTCGATCTGCTGATCGCCAATGCGCGCAAGGTGCAGCCAGATATCGAGGTGATCCGGGTGTCGGCGCGCACGGGCGAGGGGATGCACGCATGGACGCACTGGATCGAAGAGCAGGTGAATGCAGGTCACGTTGCCCACCGGGCTACGTGACCTGCGACTGCGCCCGCACGCTTCACCGATCGCGGGGTAAACCCGCTCCCACAGAAGCGGCGGGCTGCGCGGCTCTGGCTCTTGTGGGAGCGGGTTTACCCCGCGATCTTTGCTTTCCCCTCTGTTGGTCATGACCACAGCACGCCGCCTGCGCATTCGCGTCCGTGGCCGGGTCCAGGGTGTCGGCTTTCGTCCCTTTGTCTACGCGACGGCCGTGCGGCTGCAGCTGACCGGTTACGTGCTCAACGACCGCGACGGCGTGCTGATCGAGGTGCAGGGCGTGCAAGTCGACGCCCTGATCACCGAGCTCCGTGAGCGCCCGCCGCCGTTGGCGCGGATCGACGCGATCGGCAGCGACTGGATTCCGCTGATCGACGGCGAATCCGGTTTTGCGGTCGCCAGCAGTGGGCAGGGCGGAGCGCTGCACACCGAAATCGGCCCCGACGTTGGCGTCTGCAGCGACTGCCTGCGTGAGCTGTTCGATCCGGCCAATCGCCGTTACCGCTACCCTTTCATCACCTGCACGCATTGCGGTCCGCGCTTCACCATCTGCGCGCGACTGCCGTATGACCGTCCGCAGACTTCGCTCGCCGGATTTCCGCTGTGCCCGGACTGCCAGCGCGAATACACCGATCCGGGCAATCGACGCTTCCATGCCGAGAGCACGGCTTGCGCGGTGTGCGGACCTCGACTCAGCGTCGATCCGCGCAAGATCCTGGCGCAACTGCGCCAGGGCGACATCGTCGCCATCAAGGGCATCGGCGGCTATCACCTGGCCTGCGATGCGCGAAATGAAAAGGCCGTGGCGCGCCTGCGCTTGCGCAAGCAACGCGAAGCCAGGCCGCTGGCGCTGATGGTGTGCAATCTGGCCTCGGCGCGCGTGCTGGCGCTGGTCGATGACGTTGAGGCCGCGTTACTGACGTCGAAGGAGCGTCCGATCGTCGTGCTGCGCGCTCGCCCGGACAACGGCATCGCCGCAGCCGTATCCCAGGAACTGCCGACGCTCGGCTTGATGCTGCCGTACACACCGATCCATTGGCTGCTGTGCCATGCCGCCGCCGGTGAGCCCGATGGCCTCGAGTGGCTGGCCCAGCCGCAGCCGCTGGCCCTGGTGATGACCAGCGCCAATCCGCATGGCGAACCGCTGGTGCACACCGATGCCGATGCCCGCGAGCGCCTGGCCGGTATCGCCGATCTGATCGTCGATCACGACCGGCCGATCCTGGTGCGCTGCGACGATTCGGTGCTGCGCGTGGTCGATAGGACGCCGGCCTTCATCCGCCGCGCGCGCGGATTTGTCCCTGAGCCCATCGATCTGGGCAGCGATGGCCCCTGCGTGCTCGGCGTCGGCGCGTTCCTGAAGAACACCGTGTGCATCACCCGCGGGCGTGAGGCGTTTGTGTCGCAGCATGTCGGCGATCTCGACAATCCCGAGGCGCGGCGTTTCCTCGGTGAGTCGGTCGCGCATCTGCAGCGCATTCTCGATGTGCGGCTGGAAGCGGTGGCCTGCGACTGGCACCCGGATTTCCCCAGCACCGAGTTCGCACGGCAATCGGGATTGCCGATCACGCCGGTGCAGCATCACCACGCGCACGTCGCCGCAGTGGCTGCCGAACACGGGGTCAGCGGTCCGCTGCTCGGACTGGCGCTGGATGGCTACGGTCATGGCGACGACGGCGCAGCCTGGGGCGGCGAACTGCTGCGCGTCGACGCTGCCGGATTCGAGCGCATCGGCCATCTGGCGCCGCTGGCGTTGCCCGGAGGCGATCGCTGCGCGCGCGAGACCTGGCGCTGCGCGGCGGCGGCGCTGCATGCCCTCGGACGCGGCGACGAAATCGCCACGCGCTTCGCCAGCGAGCCCCTGGCGCCCATGCTGCGGCAGTTGCTCGATCGCGGCCTGGCGCCGACCACTTCGAGCGCCGGGCGCTGGTTCGACGCCGCTTGCGGAATGCTCGGTCTGCATTGGCACTCGAGCTACGAAGGGCAGGGGCCGATGGCGCTGGAAGCACTGGTCGACGATCCGGAAGCGCTCGATGGCGCCTGGCGGATCGAGGCAGGAACGCTCGACCTGGCGCCATTGCTCGCTGCGCTGGCCGAACCGCGGCTGGCGGCGCGGAGCGGCGCCAATCGCTTCCACGGCACACTGATCGCCGCGCTGGCGGATTGGGTGAAGCGTGCCGCCACCATTCAGGACATCGCGGTGGTCGCGCTGTCCGGCGGCTGTCTGCTCAATCGAGTGCTGGCGGAAGGATTGTTGACGACCTTGCGCGCGGCAGGATTGACGCCACTGTTGCCGCGACTGTTGCCGCCCAACGATGGCGCGATCAGCCTGGGGCAGGTGGCTGTTGCGCGGAAGCTGTTGCGCGCGTGCTGATGGTGCGAGGTTCGCAGCACAGGAGCCTTGTCGCGTCGGTTGCGTCGCGGCAGTTGCTGCTGTGTGCCGGCGACGTCTGGGCCTCAGGAGGACCTCTGCTGGCAGGCCGACGGCAGTGGTGTCACTTCGTGCACGCCATTGCCTGCCGAATGCGAGCCGGTCGGGACCAGTTCGCCAGCTTGCCTGACGCGGGCCACCGCGGTGTTTGCGGCCGTGCGCAATTTCGCCCGGGGCGCGTCGACGCGACCTATCTGATGGCGCAGGCGATTGGCTTCCCGGCGGAGGACGCCTACTGGATTGCGGCCTACGATGAGGCGGTCGACCTGGGCTCCTACGAGCCGGTAGGTCTGCAGGGCAACCCGATCGGGGGTGGCGCGCTGGCCACCCGCAGTGCTCGACGGACTCGTGCGTACGAACCTGAGCGATGGCGGCGTGTTCTTCCATTTCATTTCGCCGCGCGCCGGTCCGCTGGGCCAGCCACCGGTGGTCGACGGGCTGCATCCGGATCTCGAGGATGCGCAAGCAGAGGGATTTCTGGTCCATCTGCGCGCCTGGGCATGGCGGGGTCGGGTACCGGGCGACCGGCCTGCACCGATGGCTTGACCGTCAGCACCGGCAGCAATCTCGCGCTTGGGCCAAGCTGCTTCCTGCGCGAATCCGGCCTGCCGGCGGACATCGACGGCGTGATCTCCATTTTCGGGCCGACGGCGGCGGCCTTCGCCAGCCACAGCGGATCACAGGTGATTGTCAGCGATGCCAGTCCCAACGGGCCGCAGTACGCGGAATCCTTCGATGCAGTCGTCGGTGGGGGTGCCGCGCGCGCCGCCGATGCGCGCCTGGGGATCTATCTGCATGCGCTGTCCGATCGCATCTCCCACCACGTCTGCACCGATCGCACCGCGCTGTTCGGCCCCTCGGGACTGGCGCGGAGCTTCGAGGTCGACCTCAGCAATCCGGACTGCACGCAGGGTGTGCATGCCCTGCGCCATGTGTGGGAAGTGGGCGTCGACCAGCACTGCTGCGACCGGACCTGGAGCGACCTGAGCTGACTGGTGCCTTGGGGGGGGTGCTGCGGCGGCGCAGTACCGCGCGCTGGCGGGATCTGCGCGACGCGGTGATGGCGGGGTCGTGCGCGACAGGCTTGCGGCAACGGCCTGCAGGCCTTTCCCGGAAGCGAGGATTGCCTGTATTTCAGCGGCTTCGAATGAGGGTCGGACTCAGCCGCGCGGGCGCAGCTTCCAGGCGCGACGTACCCGGCTCATGGCTGCGGTCAACGCAGTCCAGGTGTCGGCGGGTATCTCGGCGGGCCGTCCATCGCCACACAGCGCCTCCAGCGGCACTTCGCCAATCCACGCGAAGACGATGTCGTTGCGTTTTTCGAAGTCGCGAACCACCAGGTGCTGTTTGCCGAAACTATGTTCGATGCGCTCGATGAAGGTGTCGTAATAGCTGTGGGCGGCGCTCAGATTGACCGAAATCAGTCCGCCAGGTCGCAACGATTCCCGGCAATCATCGTAGAACGCCTGTGAACAGACGCGGCTGTTGATGCCATTGCGGTCATAGCCATCGACCAGAACCACATCGAGTTGGGCGTGGAAACCACGGATGAAGTCGGCGCCATCGCCCTCGCGGATCGACAGGCGCTCGTCATCCGCAGGTACCAGGAACTGATCGCGCAGCGCAATCACGTGCGGGTTGATTTCGACCACCTCGATGCGCGCATCGGCAAGGTGGTGATGGCAGAACTTGGCCAGGGAGCCGCCACCCAGGCCGATCATGGCGATGTGCGCCGGCTGCGGTTGGAACAGCAAGAACCCCATCATCGTCTGCGTGTAGTCGAGCGCGAGACCGGTGGGATCGCTCAGCCACATGCGGCTCTGGGTTTCGTAGCTGGCGAAATGCAGCGAGCGACTAAGCGCGTCTTCCATGACGTAGGGCCGCGCGTGCCCGCTGACCGGATCGGTTTGCGAGGTCAACACGCCGTGCAGTTTCACGTACCGGCGTACTCGCGCAACTGATCGAGCGAGACCACGCCCAGCGCGTTGAGGTGCGTACATTCCAGCACCACCTGCGGCGCGTAACCGGCGGCATAGGCGTCGCGCCAGCGCGTGGCGCACAGGCACCAGCGATCGCCGGGCTTCAGGCCGGGGAAGCCGTACTCGGGC
This sequence comes from Rhodanobacteraceae bacterium, assembly GCA_016717705.1. Lineage (GTDB taxonomy): Bacteria > Pseudomonadota > Gammaproteobacteria > Xanthomonadales > SZUA-5 > JADKFD01. The sequence continues at coordinate 19,809 of JADKFD010000078.1, forward strand.
CGCGGCGTGCTGAGGTCGTTGCCTTCGGATCGGGAAAAGCGCAGGAACTCGGCAGTGGCGACCACGCAGATCAGGTGCAGGCCGCGGTCATTGGGATCGCCGCGGCAGCAGCCATCGCGGAACCAGCCGGTCATTGGCTCGGTGCTGCAGGTTTGCAGCGGCGTGCCGAGTACGTTGAGGGGATGCGGGGTGGCGGTCATGCGGTTCGGATACCTGTAGGAGCGCGCTTGCGCGCGATCGGTGTTGCGGTTTGCCGGCAATCCCTTTCGCGCGCGAGCGCGCTCCTACAATTCTTGCGTAAGCCTTCGGCCGTTGTAGCGGACGCGTGCGCGCGCAGCGGGCCCCCGCTCGCGCCGGCCACGGCGCCCTCCCCCACCACGCGGGGCAGGATGCCGCCGTGGCGGAAGTACTCGACTTCCTTCGGCGTCTCCAGCAGCACGCGCACTTCAAAGTACTTGACGCTGCCGTCCTCGGCGGTCGCGGTAACCTTCAGGCGCTTGCCGGTGCCGTCGCCGATGCCTTCGAAATCGAAGGTCTCGCGACCGCTCAGACCCAGGCTGGCGGCATTCTGGCCGTCGAGGAACTTGCACGGCAGCACGCCCATGCCGCACAGATTGCTGCGGTGGATGCGCTCGAAGCTCTCGGCGATGACGATCTTGACGCCCAGCAGCATGGTGCCCTTGGCCGCCCAGTCGCGCGAGGAGCCGGTGCCGTATTCCTTGCCGGCGATCACGATCAGCGGCGTGCCGGCGGCCTGGAACTGCATCGACGCGTCGTAGATCGAGGTGACTTCGTTGGTCGGGAAGTAGGTGGTGAAACCGCCTTCCGTGCCCGGCGCCAGCTGGTTCTTCAGGCGGATGTTGGCGAAGGTGCCGCGCATCATGATCTCGTGGTTGCCGCGCCGCGAACCGTAAGAGTTGAAGTCGGCGTACTGCACGCCGCGCTCGTTCAGGTACTTGCCCGCCGGCGTGCTGGCCTTGAAATCACCGGCCGGCGAGATGTGGTCGGTGGTGATCGAATCGCCGAGCAGCGCCAGCGCGCGCGCGCCCTTGACGTCGCTGATCTGACGCAGGTTCATCGTCATGCCGGCGAAGTAGGGCGGGTTCTGCACGTAGGTCGATTGGTCGTCCCAGGAATACAGCGCACCCTCCGGCGCCTGCACCGACTGCCAGCGCGCATCGCCATCGAACACATGCTCGTACGAAGCGCGGAAACCCGCCGCGGTGACCGCGCTGTGCACGGTCTGCGCGATCTCGTGATTGCTCGGCCAGATGTCCTTCAGATACACCGGCTGGCCATCGCTGCCGGTGCCCAGAGGCTCGGTGGTCAGGTCCAGATCGGCGCGACCGGCCAGCGCGTAGGCCACCACCAATGGCGGCGAGGCCAGGTAGTTCATGCGCACTTCGGCATGCACGCGGCCTTCGAAGTTGCGGTTGCCGGAGAGCACCGAGGCGACCACCAGATCGCCATCGGCGATGCCCTTGCTGACCGGCGGCGGCAGCGGGCCGGAGTTGCCGATGCAGGTGGTGCAGCCGTAGCCGACGACGAAGAAGCCGAGCTTTTCCATCGGTTCCAGCAGGCCGGCCTTCTTGAAGTAATCGGTGGCCACCAGCGAACCCGGCGCCAGCGAGGTCTTCACCCACGGCTTGGTGGTCAGACCCTTGGCGACCGCGTTGCGGGCCAGCAGGCCGGCCGCCAGCATCACCGAGGGGTTGGAGGTGTTGGTGCAACTGGTGATCGCGGCGATGACCACGGCGCCATCGGTCAGCTCGTAGCTGCCGGCGTCGGTGGTCACCGTGGCCGTGCCCGGCGTTGCGGTCTTGGCGCGCGCGGTACGCGCCTCGGCCATCGGCGCGTGGTTCTTTTCATAGTCGGCTTTGACGCCGGACAGCAGCACGCGGTCCTGCGGGCGCTTGGGGCCGGCCAGACTCGGCTTGACGTCGCCCAGATCCAGATGCAGCACGTCGGTGTATTCGGCTTCCGGCTGGCCCGGCTCGCGGAACATGCCGTTCAGACGCGCGTATTCCTCGACCAGCGCGACCTGCTCGTCGCTGCGGCCGGACAGGCGCAGATAGTTCAGCGCCTCGGCGTCGATCGGGAAGATGCCGCAGGTGGCGCCGTACTCGGGGGCCATGTTGGCGATCGTTGCGCGATCGGCCAGCGGCAGCTGGTTCAGGCCTTCGCCGAAGAACTCGACGAACTTCTCGACCACACCGCGCTTGCGCAGCATCTGCGTGGCGGTCAGCACCAGATCGGTCGCGGTCGCGCCTTCCGGCATCTTGCCGGTCAGGCGGAAGCCGATGACTTCCGGGATCAGCATGGTCGAGGGCTGGCCGAGCATGGCGGCTTCCGCTTCGATGCCGCCGACGCCCCAGCCGAGCACGCCGATGCCGTTGATCATCGTGGTGTGCGAATCGGTGCCGACCACGGTGTCCGGGTAAGCCCAGGCTTCGGCGCCGTCGGTGGCGAATACCACGCGCGCCAGGTATTCCAGGTTCACCTGGTGCACGATGCCGGTGCGCGGCGGCACCACCTTGAAGTTGTCGAAGGCCTTCTGGCCCCAGCGCAGGAAGGCGTAGCGTTCCTTGTTGCGATCGAACTCGATGCGCGCATTCTCGTCGACCGATTCGCGCGTGCCGAAGCGATCCACCTGCACCGAGTGGTCGATGACCATTTCGGCCGGAATCAAGGGGTTGATCTTGTTCGGATCGCCGCCGAGCGACTTCATCGCATCGCGCATGGCGGCCAGGTCGACCACGCAGGGCACGCCGGTGAAGTCCTGCATGACCACGCGCGCCGGCATGAACGGGATTTCCTGGGTCGACGGCGTCTTCGGATCCCAGTTCAGCAGTGCCTCGATATGCGTCGGCGTGACGTTCTCGCCGTCCTCGAAGCGCAGCAGGTTCTCCAGCAGGATCTTCAGCGAATAGGGCAGGCGCGCCAGGTTGTACTTGGGCTCCAGAGCCGTCAGGCGATGGTAGTTGTAGGTCTTGCCGCCGCTGGTAAAGGTGGCGCGCGTGCCGAAGCTGTTGCTCATGGATAGCCTCCGAGGATGCAGATGAATCGCCGGGCGCCCGCCGGTTCAATGGCAGACCACCAGAATCAGCCCCCGATTATGGCGCATGCATGGCAGGACCGGGCATCGACCAAGGGCGAATTGCGGGCAGCTGCGGTGAGTTCTTGCCAGGGTCGACCCCTGCGGAAGACCGCGCTCATGCGCGCTAGGAACCTTGGGCCAGGAGGCGAGTCACCGATGCCCGCGTTGCGGGCTACTTGACAGTTCTCCGATGATCACGTAGGCCTCGCGGCCAACGCTGACCTACGAATCAGCCTGCCACCGGATGTTCGCTGAGCGATGCGTCCGTCGCGACCAACAGCAGAGCGGGCGGATTTCCCGTCAAACTGTGCGCCACCCGGATTGTCTGGCTTGCCTCCGCGCGGTCCGGATTCGACGGCCGGGAGACTCCCCGATCATCGCAGCAGGCCACTTCGTGAGACTGATCCTGCTGTTGCTGCTGATTGGCGGCGGCATGCGGCTTGCGTATGCCGGCGACGGTCTGCGCTTCCAACACCTGGGCAAAGGCTCGGCCAGCGACGATCCGACCCAGCTTGCAGATCCGGCGCCCGCCACGTCTGTGACCAGCATCCGCGACGCCGGCGGCGGCACCTGGTGGCGCGGCGAGATCCTGGCCGACGTGAATGGCCCGGAAGCCTCAGGCATGCCGACGGTGCTGTACTTCAGCGGTGGATTCCACGCCACCGATACCGTGGTGCTTCCCGGCGGGCAACGCATCGTGCGCAATCGCTTTGGCGATGCCGGGCCAGCCTGGGGGCTGCGCGCCGAGGTGCCGATCGTGCTGCCGTCGACCATGGGCGCCGGGTCCGTCCTTTACGTGCATGTCGATGACCCGCGCGGGCGGGCGATTGCGCCTCAGCTGAGCCCGCTGAGCGACTATCTGGACCGGGCAGTCGCCCGCAAGATGGTGGTCGCCGCCAGCACCACTGCGCTGCTGACCCTGGCGTTGCTGGCGGTCATCCTGCGCCGCAGCTTCGGTGGCGCGGCCTACGGGCATCTGGCGTGGATGGCGTTCTTGATGGCCGGGTACATCCTGACCTTCACCGGCGAATTGCACCATCTGGTCCACAACGCCTGGCTGACGGGTTGGGGCTCCACGCTGCAGCGGACTTTCGCCATGTCGGCGGTGGCCTTCAGTCATCTGTTCATCGTCAGCTACCTGGAATTGCATCGCAGGCGTCCACGGGTCGCTCGCGTGTTTTCGGTCTTCGTCGGGCTGCAGATTGCGCTCGCGCTCATCAGCTGGGTCGAGGGCCGCGAACCCAGCCCGCTTGGCGCGCTGGTGTCCAATCTGCTGATCCTCGCCTCGATCCCGCTGGTGCTGTTCGAGGCCTGGCGTGCGCACGCGACCGTTTGCAGGCCGGACGTTATGTGCTATGGGCCTGGGGCCCGGCGCTGATCGTGCTGAGCCTGTGGATCTTCACGCTGCAAGGCTGGCTGGCGCCGTCCTGGGTCGATATCGGCAACCTGGTGTTCTGCAGCATGGCGCTGCAGGTCGCGGTATTGCTGCTCGGTCTGGCCGATGACACGGCACGCCTGCGCCGCGAGCGCGACACCGCCACTGATCAGGCCGGTCATGATCCGCTGACCGGTGTGCTCAACCGGCGTGCATTGCAGCAGCGGCTGCAAAACCTGCTGGCCGACGCCGGAACCAAGGGCGAGCCGCTCAGCCTGGTATTTCTGGATCTGGACCACTTCAAGCGCGTCAATGATCGCTATGGACATGCCGTTGGCGATCAATGCCTGTGCGAACTGGTGGGGCGGGCACGCCTGGCGATGCGCGAGAACGATGTGCTGGCGCGTTACGGTGGCGAAGAGTTCGTGCTGGTGCTGCCCGGGCGCGACGGCACGCGGCGCTGGCCTGGGCCGATCAGTTGCGCCAGGACATCGCCGCCAGCCCATTCCCGGCCGGCGCGCAGGCCGTTCCGGTCAATGCCAGTCTGGGCATCTGCGAGTGGAACCCCGGCGACAGCATCGATGCCTTGCTGGAACACGCCGACCAGGCGCTGTATCGCGCCAAGCAGGGCGGCCGCAACCGCGTGGTGCAGTGGCAGGCACACGGGCCGGAACTTGCTTGAATGTAGGCCGATGTGCCGCGCAGCGGCTCACCGGCGCCTTACTCGATGGCAAGTGCGCCGGTGAGCGCGATGAAGCTGCGCACACGCGGCCTACCTTCACGGCGAATTCAGCGCGAATCGTAGGCCGTTGTGGCCGATCGCTCGACCGTGTTCGGTTGCGCGGGAATCCGTCCCGATCGGGCTCAGCGGCGCTGTTGATCACGCCACAGCGCAGAGCGCCGGTGAGCCCCTTGTGACGCTTGGCGCGATGTTCGGCGGGGCGTGGTCACGGGCCACCGGCCTACTCTCGTGTCCGAGGCCGAAAGCACGGGCCAACGTTACATTCATCGCAAGCTACTCGTAGCCGTTCCTGAAGATCAGATCGACGGCCGCGCCCACCGTGTACACCTCGCCGGTGGTGAAGCTGCCGTTGCCGGCGCCGACGCCTCCCAGCGGCACGCCGCTGCTGTTGACGATGCTGTCGTTGTCGATCAGATCCAGGCGCACGGTGCCGGTGCCGGTGCCGACATTGACGCTGACGGTGTAGCTGCTGCCGCTGCCGGTGATGCCAGTGATCGAGGCGCCGATGACGCCGGTGTTGGTCAGGGCGAAATCGGTGATGTCGACACCGGTGACGCTCGCGCTGAAGGTGACGGTGTAGTTGACGATGCTGCCGGGCGCCGCCGGATTGGCGCTGGCACGCACGATCGACACCACGGTCGGCGGCACCACCGGCTCGGTCTGCACTTCGAAGGCGCCGATATCGGTGCCGTCGCCGCCAACGGCGTTGGCAGGCGACAGATCGATGCTGCGCGCGAAGCCGACGCCACGCTGGTCGAGGAAGCCGCCGGTGCGAATGCCACCATCGATGGCCGCGCTGCCGGCCTGCAGGGCGTAGGTGCGCGTCCCGCCGCCGTTGTACTGGAGCAAGCCCAACTGCGGATTGACATTGGTGCGGTCGGTCGCCAGGCCCAACAGGGTCTCTGGGGTGTTGCTCAGGTTGTAGCCACGCGAGTTGACGTTGCCCGGCCCGGTGCCGGTGACCAGCACCAGATTGCCGCCGGTATTGTTGGCGAGCAGAGTGTTCTGCAGGCTGGTCACCGTGGTCGACGTGGCGGCCGCCGAGGCGGTGCGGATACCGCCGCCGCCAGCGCCGCCATTACCGGCGATGGTGCTGGATGACACCTCCAGCAGACTGCCACTGGTGGTCGCGCCAAAGCCCGCATGGGCAATGCCGCCGCCGAAGCCGTTGCCGTTGGTGGCGTTGCTGCCAATGGTGCTGCCGCGCACGATCAGGCGGTGATTGTTGCCCTGGAAGTAGATGCCACCGCCCTGGGTGCCGGCGACGTTGGCGGTGATGGCGCTATCGCTGATGACACCATCGCCATTCGCCAACGAGAGGCCGGCCCCGATGCCTGACTGGTTGCCAGCGATTTCGACCTCGGTCAGGTGCAATTCGGCGGTAAACGCATCGATGGCGCCGCCGAAGTTGTCGCCGCCGTTGCTGCCGTCGTCCAGTCCATTGGTGAAACCCAGCCCGGTGATGCCGATTTGCACTGGCTGGAAGACATCGAACAGGCCGAAGGCCGGTGCCCCGACGGCGCGGGTGATGGTCAGCAGTTGCGCGTTGGGGCCGTCGAAATTCATGTGGCCGGTGGGCTGCGGCAGTTTGCTGCTCAAGTTGAGGATGAGGATGCCGGGCAAGCCAAAATTGAACAGCACATCGTCGGTGCCCGGACCATTGGCATTGGCGTCGAGGATCGCCTGGCGCAGGCTGCCGGGGCCGCTGTCGACCAATTGAGTGACGATGATCGCCTGCGCCTCCACCGCGCCGATATCGGCGTTGTTGCCGCCGGTCGCGGCGCCGATCGTCCCGATATCGACGATGCCATTCAGGCCGCGCTGATCGCGGCCATAGCGCAGGCCCTGGTCCAGCGCCGGGCTGCCGGCCAGCGGCATCTGCGTCGGCACCTGGCCGGAATGGATGGCCAGCGGGCTGAGTTTCGGGTCGAGCGGGTTGGCGCTGGTGCCCGTCTGGTCGCCGGGTTGCGTGAATACCGTGATCCCCCCGGGATAGCCGATCAGATTGTATCCACGGGATATCAGGCTGCCGTCGACGTCGACGTTGGCATTCTTCGCAATGATGCTGTTGCGCACTGAGACTCCGACGCTACCGCCACTGATGCCGGTCTCGAAGTTGCCACGGTTACCGGTGACCGTGCAGCTGTCGATCTCACCGCGAGCGGCCTGAAACCGAGCGTCGCAAAGGACAACGACAGGTTGCCGCTGAACGTGGAGCCCGCGGCAACCAGAATGGACCCGACCCCGCTGGAGATGCCCGCACCATCGGCTGCTTGGTTGTTCATGAACGTGCTGTTTCGCACCACCAGCATGGCGTCGTCGCGGTTGCGAATGGCGCCGCCAAAGCCCGCGACCACATGGTTACGCAGTACGGCGGTCGATGACGCTGAAATGCGAGCCTCGGCGTTCAGGGCGCCACCGCCTTCGCCGCTGTTCGGCTCCCCCACCCCATTGCCCTCGGTCAGCGTCAGCCCGGAAATACCGACGCGCCGATTGGCTTGCACGGCCATCACCCGGCTTTGCCGGTTGCCCGAAATCGTCAGCCGCTGCGCGCCCGGCCCGTGGATGGCGAGGTTGCGATCGATGCTGAGCTGGCCGCTGGTCAGCGTGATCGTCGCCGGCGCCACGGTCAGCAGCGGATCGAACCAGATATCGCTGACTGCAGGGGCCACCGGCGCGTCGGCGATCGCCTGACGCAAGCTTCCCGCGCCGGCATCCAAGGTATTGATGACCACCTGCGGCGCCACTTCGACGGCACCGATATCGGCATTGTTGCCGCCGGTAGCCGGCGCGATGCTGGTCAGATCAACCGCACGCGTCACACCGCGGGCATCGCTGCCGATCGCCTGGCCCTTGTCGAGCAGCGGACTGCCTTGCAGCGGCGCGTGCACCGGCACCGTGCCGCCGTTATGGCTCAAGGGGCCGAGTTTGGGATCGAGCGGGCTGGCGACCGTGCCGGTCTGGTCGCCGGGCTGGGTGAACACGGTGACGGCGCCGGGGTTGCCGATCAGGTTGTGGCCCAGGGAGGCGAAGTTGCCGGCAAAACCGGCGGTTCCCAGATCCAGGCCGTCATTGTCGGCGACCACGGTGTTTTGCAGTGTCACTGTCGTTTGGATGGAAGTCACGAC
>JADKFD010000079.1 GCA_016717705.1 Rhodanobacteraceae bacterium
TGAATGACGAGCGATCAGCTTCGCGGGGAAGTCGCACACGCAGGGTCTGTGCGGCAAGCCACGCACTCGCATCGGCTTGATCGACCTTCGCGCACGGCTATCCTCGGGTTCTTTGCAGCCAGGCCCAGCGCGCCCGTGAATATCAGCCGTCGCGATTTCCTTTGCGCAACCTCAATGGCCGCCGCGGCGCTGACTGGCCCGCGCCTGCTCGCGGCGCTGAATTTTCCGCCCGCCATCGTTTGTATGCAGACAGCATCATCATCGAGGAGCCTCGGCGGGCCGGAGATGGACGGCGGTGCGCTGAGCGCAGGGGCGCTTGCCGATGTGCGCGCGTCGGGGTTGAGCGCAGCGCCTCGACATCCCGAAAGTCGGCGGCATGGCGCAACCCCCCGCGTATGGCGGAAGATCGTGCGTTCGATTGCCAGCTGGGAGGCCGAGATCGGTCGTCATCCCGAGGTACTCGTCACGAGTGCGCGCGGCGACCGATATCGCGGCGGCCAGCGCGCGCCGGCCGCACCGGGCTGGTCTACGGTTTGGGGCTGGCGTCGCCTTCGAAGATCGTCTCGGTGACTAAGCGCCCTGCATCGGTGGGCATCACGTGATCCAGCCGACCTACAACCGCCGCAATCTGCTCTCGGCGACGGTTGCGTAGGCCACGACCGACGCGGCCTCAGCCGCACCGGCATCCGGGCGATCGAACGCCTGAACGCGACTGGCATCCTGGTGACCCCTCAGTCACTGCGGACGGCGCACCGCCGACGCGATCGCCTATCGAAGCGCCCGGTGGCGTTCACCCACAGCGGTTGCGCCGTCGCCGAGCATCCGCGCCATCGCACCGACGCTGGTGCGCGCCGTATGAGGCAGCGGCGTGGTCGGCATCTTCACATGCCGTACCTGGCCAGGGGCCAGCAGCCGACCGCAGCCTGATGTCATCGCGCACATCGAGCACGCGCTGCGGATCGCCGGCAGCGAACATGTCGATCGGCACCGACGTATATCTCGCCGACCCACGACGCCGGAGTTCATCGAGAAATTTCGGATCACCCGCGGGCGCAAGGCAGCCGGCATCGCCGCGCCGGATGAAACCGAAGAGGGCTATCGTTTGCCACGATCTCAACAAGACACGCCGATTCGGGAAACGCTGGGCGAGCTGTTGCTGGCGCGCGGACAGCGCCACCGGCCAAGGTGCTCGGCGGCAAATCTGTTGCGTGTGTTCGGCGCCGCCTGGCAACCGCTGCCTGCAGGCGCGGCCAGCCTGATCGCCCGCGCGAACGGCTATGCACTTGCTGATCAAGGGACGATCGTGCACGGGCAGTAGCATGGCCGTGCTCGCGTTCCACGTCGAGCGGAGCGCGCTCGACATGAGTCCAAGCCACGGCAAGCCGCCGGCCCAACTCAGGAATACCTGTGACCCGCCATCCATCCCGCCAGGACTTCATCATCGGCGAAAAGGCGTCGCTTTCGCGGCAGATCAGCGAAGACGACATCCTGCGCATGGCCGCCATCACCGGCGATTTCAATCCGGTCCATCTCGACGAGGAATATGCCGCGATGACCCGCTTCAAGGGTCGCATTGCGCATGGCGTGTTCAGCTCGGGATTGATCTCCGCGGTGCTCGGCATGCATCTCTGCCGGGACCGGGCGCGGTCTATCTCAAGCAGTCACTGCAGGTTCTCTATCCGGTAGGCCCGGCGATGAGTTGACCGCGGAGGTCGAAGTCATTGCCTGGCGCGCCGAGAAACGCATCATCACGCTCAGGACGCGCTCACTGAACCAGAACGGCAACGACATCGCCGACGGCGAAGCGGTGTTGCTGGTGAGCTGAGGCTGGCCTGACGGCCCTGCGGAGCCGCGCGGCGTCGGCATGGCGACTGATCGGGACCTGCCGGACCCAGCTCGCGATCATCTGTGGTCAATCCGGCGCTTGCAGTGGCGGCCTGCGCCGGCGGCTTGGCTTGTCGCCGGCGCTTTGGCAGTCGCGGTGCTCCGGCCGGCGCGGCGGGCTTGGGTCGCTGGTTGCGGGTTGTCCTTGCCCGCCGGGCGGGAATTTCGCGGTCGCCAGCTGGTCAGCAGGCCAGCGCGCCTCGGGCGAACCATAGAAGGCCTCAGGTGCGCACGGATGCGCTGCTCCAGGTAACCACTCGCCAGTGCCTTGTCGACGCCATGCCCCAGCGCGTGCACGAGTTCGTCGGCCACCATGCTTTCGGTGATGCCGAAATCAGCGGCGAGGACGCTGATCTTGCTGTCGCCATAGCGGTCGAAGAAAGCCTGCACCAGGTCCGTGTAGATGGCCTTTGAAATACGGTGTCTTGCGAAAGTGCCGCCAGAAGTCGAGGCCGATGGCGACCAGGTCATCGAGGTCGGCGCCGTCGAGTATGCGCATGAATTCCGACACTCGCCGGGCGCCAACCGCGCCCCACAAGGCGTCGCCCATGCCGGCGATTCGCGCTTCGTCGAAATAGTCGTTGATCGACTGTTCGCTGCGGCGAATGGTGTTGCCAGGTTGCCCTCGATGTAGGCCTTGACGGTCTTCTCGACGGCTGCCTCCAGGGGCCGCATGGTCTTGTTGACGGCGAACTTGCCGAGCTTGATCAGCGAGGCCAGGCCGGGCACTTTTGCGCCAGGATGTTCTCGGTCAACAGGTATTCCTTGATGCCGGTGAACAGCACGTCGGAAATCTGCTGGGTGTGACCGAACTGCTGACCAGGCGGTGGATGAAACCGCGCCGGACTTCTTCAGGCTGCCGATCCTGGCCGACCCGCGTCGAAGGTCTTGCGTGGACAGATGTCGGATACCCGGGTGGCGGCGTTGTGGCGCGAAGCCAGCACAATCCTGCCCATCATCGGGGCCAGTTCGGCGATCGCGCCAGGCAACGGGCGCTCGACGACGCTGCGCGCGATCAGGCCGAGCACCTGTTGCGGCGTGATGACTTCCGCCGAGCCTGGTTGCCGGCGACCAGCGCCAGCCAGCGCCGCCACTTCCTCGCCGGATGGTCTGCCGCAGCCTGCGCGCCTTGAACAGCGCCAGTTCGTGCTGAACATGGGCCTCCAGCAGCCGGTCGATCGCCTGGTCCATGAGTTCCCATCCTGATTGTTGGCGCCTGACCCCTGGGCAGTGTCTCGGGCCGCCAATTGTGTCGGCGTTCGATTCGACCGCGGCCGAGCAAGTCCTGCAGGCACCTTAGCATCGCGGCGCCGATGAACGGGTCAGGATTGGCCCGTGCCCGATGCTTCATTCACGGCTCAGACGGCGTCGACGTGGCCCATCACTTGACAGCATAAAACGCAGTCAATGCATTCAATGGTAGACTTCAGGTGTTTCGAGTCGGTGTTCGAGGGAGACTGCCATGGCCATTCTGACTGTTCGCAACGTGCCGGATCGGGTGCGCGATCGTTGCGCCTGCGCGCCGCGCAGGCGGGGGCATGGAAGAACAGGTCCGGCTGATCCTGCTGCAAGCCGGTCTGAACCACGCCGTGCCCTGCGCGAGCGCTGCCGGATGGGTCGGTGCCTCTACGCGGGAGGAAGCCCGTGGGCGTCGTCGATGCGCTGCTCGGCGAACGTGCCGAGCAAAATCTGCGCGAAAGCGTCAAGCGATGATCGTCCTGGATGCATCTGCCCTGTTGGCGTACCTGTTCGCCGAAGCGGGCCATGAGCCGTGGCCGAAGTCATCGTGCGAGCGCCTGCGGGCGTCAATCTGGCCGAAGTGCTGTGCGCCCGCCCGCACCAACCCGGAGATGGTGCCCACCAGATTGCCGGGTCGGCATCAAATCGTGCCGTTTCTCCCAGAAGACGCAGCCCTGGCAGCCGGGCTGGTCCCGCCGCGGCAATTGTGGCCCTTCGCTCGGTGATCGCGCCTGCCTGCCTTAGCACTGCGGCGCGATGCTCCCGCCTTCACCGCCGATCGTGTCTGGGCCGGCTCGACCTGCCCATTGCCATCAAGTGATTCGACCCGGTTCGACGGCCCTGACTCATCCCTGGTATGAATTCGACTGCATCCCCAGGGGGATCAAGTCCCGGTAGCCCGAACGTAAACTCGGCGCGCTCCGTCTGCGGGCGGCATTTCGATCCGAGGAGTTCCCATGTCGCGTCCCATTCCGCGCAGCCTGCTGGCTGCGGCACTCGCCGTTGCACTCCCGGTGCCGACCATCGCTTGCCAGTGAATCGGGTGGTCCATCGAGTACGGCGAGGCCGGGGGATGCCAGGTCGGACGACATCCGCCAGTCCGCGGCGGAGTCGCACCACGCAACGATCGAACCCTGGACCAGCGACGCCATCAACGTCACCGCGCGCGGGACGGCAGCTGATTTTCCGTCGGCGCTGGCCACCGATGTGTTGACCTGGCGGCAGGACGCGGTGGCCGCACCGTCCGACTTCCAGGACCTGATCATCCGCGTTCCGGGGATCGGTGCCACCGGGCAGAACGGCCTCTTCGAGACCTTCTCCATCCGCGGCAGCGGTGGCAACGGCATCCTCGTTCTGGTCGGCGGCATGCCGATCACCGCGCAGCGGCGTGCCGGCGTGCCGGTGGCCTTCGTCGAACCGGTACTGCTCGGCGACCTCAGCGTCACGCGCGGCCCGGCGACCGTGCATTTTGGTCCCGGCGCGCTGGGCGGCGCGGTGTCCATCGAGCCGCGCTGGTTCGACGGCGGCACGGTCGCTGGTGGCTACGCCGATTCCGGCGACGAAGCGACGCTGATGGGCGGCTTCGGCAGCGAGTCGTTCTCGGTGGCCGCCGCGCGCCACGAGGCCAACGACAGCGAATCGGCCAACGGCACGCCGCTGAACACCAGCTTCGCGCGCGACAGCGCCAGCCTGCAATACCGCACGCGCATCGGCGACTACACCCTGGACGGCCTGTTGCTGCCCTCGCGCAGCGAGGACATCGGCAAATCCAACAGCCGCTTTCCGGCGCGCGACACCACCTACCCGGAGGACGATCACACCCTCGGCCGGGCATGCGTCTGCGCGGCGACAACGGCTTCGAAATCAGCATCCACGGACACGACCAGTCACTGCTGACGTACAACCAGCGGCGGGCGTTGCCGACACCTATGCCTACGTCGAGAGCCTGGACGTCGGCGCCACCGTGCAGCAGACCATCGCTGTGGGCGAATTCAGCCACAACTTCGGCGTCGAATATCTCGGCCGGCGCGACGTCAACGGCTTCGACGCGCGCAGCACGCTGAGCAACCGCAGCTACAGCCTGCGCGACGGCGAAGAGGACGCGTGGTCGCTGTTCGGCGCTCAGCGATTGGCAGATCTCATCCGAATTTGCGCTCGAACTGGGCACGCGCTACAGCCAGTCGCGTCAGCAGCAGCGCGGCGCCGACGCCGACGATGCGGACAGCGCGTTCACCGCAGGCGCGGTCTACACGCCGAGCGAATCCAGCCGCTGGACGCTGAACCTGTCGTCGGGCTATCGCTTCGCAACGCTCGAGGAACGCTACTTCACCGGCGTCACCGCGCAGGGAGACATCGTCGGCAACCCCAACCTGTCATCGGAGACCTCGCTGGGTGTCGACCTGGGCTACGCCTGGCACGCGGGCAACTGGGGCGCCGAGGTGCATGCATGGCAGACCGATGTCGACGACCTGATCTCGCTGTTTGCGATCGCGCCTGGCGTCAATGGTTACGCCAATGTCAGCGACGCCAAGCTCCATGGTGCCTCTCGGCGCTCGGCCAGGGAGCGTTCGCTCGGGTTCAACGTGGTGTGGAGCGCGCAGTACCGGGGATTGCCGCGCGTCGCGGGGAATCCACCCCGGGGATTTCGCTGCCTCACGGCGGTGCTCTCACCGAACATGCCGTAAGGTATTGATTTTACTGTGGGAGCGGATTTACTCCGCGAGAGCTTTCGCGGAATAAATCCGCTCCCACAGGTTCGATGCGCGAACAAGCGCACCACCAGGGGCGACCAGCCCACATGCAGCAGCGCGTCTGGTCAAGTCGTAGTTGCGCAAGGCAACATGCGCGTCTTCGCACCGAGGACTCGACGAGCATGCATCTCGATACTGCCGATACCTCCTCGACCGATCCGCTCCCCGGAGACGACGCCCCCTGACCAGGGCATCGATGCGCCGGACATACAGCTGTTCGTGTTCGCGCTGTTCTTCATCTTCGGCGGCATCACCAGCCTCAACGACGTCATCATCCCCAAGCTCAAGGAGCTGTTCACGCTCGGCTGTGCGCAGGCGATGCTGGTGCAGTCGGCGCTTTTCGCGGCGTATTTCCCGGTCTCGATCCCGGCCGCTGATCGTCCGCCGCAAGGGCTACATGCCGCCGCGCTTGGCGTGCTGACCGTGGCCTGCGGTTGCCTGTTGTTCATTCCGGCCCTGAAATCCGGGATGTTCGGCGTTTTTCTCGGCGCGCTGTTTGTACTGGCTGCCGGCATCACCATCGTGCAGGTGGTGGCCAACCCGCTGATTTCACTGCTCGGCCCGGCGCGCACCGCGCATAGCCGACTGACCTTCGCGCAGGCGTTCAATTCGCTGGGCACCACGATCTTTCCGTCCGTGGGTTCGATCCTGATTCTCGGTTCGCTGAGCACGGTGGAGATGACCACGCTGGCCGGCGATGCGCTGGCCGCCTCCGTCGGCAGGAAACGCAGATCGTCGGGTGCAGACCTACCTGGGACTCGCCGCGGCGCTGGCGCTGGTCGCGGCGGTGATCTGGTGGCGCCGCAATCGCCTGCCGCGTGGTGGGGACCGCCGACGAATTTCTTCCAGGCCTTCGACCTGCTCAAACGGCGGCGCGCTTTGGCCTTGGCGCGCTGTGCCTCTCTCTACGTCGGTGTGGAGGTGGCGATCGGTTCCCTGATCGTCAACTACCTGATGCAAGCCAGTACCATGGGCCTGGAGGAACAGTCCGCCGGCAAACACGTACCTTTGTGGGGCGGCGCTGGTCGGACGCTTCATCGGCGCCTGGCTGCTGCGACTGGTGTCGCCCGGCAAGCTGTTGTGCGCCGTCGCCGGCGCAGCCATCAGCTTGATCGTGGTGTCCTCGCAGGCACAAGGCGCATTGTCGGGCTGGGCGCTGCTGGCGATCGGATTGTGCAACTCGATCATGTTCCCGACCATTTTCACGCTGGCCAGCGGGTCTGGGGCACGCGCCGCGGAGGCTCCGGCGCGATCTGCGTGGCCATCGTCGGCGGTGCCATCGTGCCGCCGTTGACCGGATTGCTGGCCGATTTCACCGACCTGCACGGCCCTGTTCCTGCCGGCCGCGTGCTATCTGGTGATCGCCAGTTTCGGCGTGTATGCGCGGCGGCCGGCCACTGCACGCACAGCTCATCCTTGAGGAGGGCCGCCGTCCCGGCGGCCGCTTCTTTCCTGAGTCCAAGGCGGCGGCGCGCATCGGCTTTGCCGGGCCGGGTACGCGCGTCGGCCATGCCCGCACGTGCGCTGATGGCGTTACGCGCGACGCCCGGCGGGGGCTCGCCGAACTCAAACGCCGCAACGTCATCCGCATGGCCGGGTTGTATCTGGTCGGTGCGTGGTTCGTGATCCAGGTGACGGCTACCTTGTTGCCGGTGTTCGGCGCGCCCGACCCGGTGCTCCAGATTCGAGGGTCTGCACGGCCTTGCCAGCGAGCTGATTCCCTGAGGCCACCCGCAGGCCCGGACAATGACGCGCCGATGGCGCCGAGCCAAACCATCCCCAATCGGTTCGCCGTGCGCGGGCCTCGATTAGACTTGCGCGTGAATCGGACGTTCTGTCGCCACCGAAGCTTCCGGGCAGGGCCATTGCGTGAACAACGATGATCTGCTGCCTTCGGATTGGCTGTTCCAGGACTTCTCCGGGGACACCCAGCGCGGCAGCAGCCCGCAAGACCGATGACCCGCCCTTCAGCGATGCGCTGGCGCGTCTGTTCAATGCCGCATTTGAAGCCGGCGCCCCACCGCCGTTTCTGCGCGCCATGCTGGCGGTGGAACGCTGGCGGCCAATCCCCTTGCCGGAGCCGGATGTGTGCGCCGCGGCGGCGAAGCGCACGCGTGCGTACGCGCCAGCGCATGACACCCGCGGCGCGCCCAGTCGAAAGAAGAAAAGGCACACGATGCCGGTGGTGGCAGCGAATGCGCGCAATGCGGTCGCGTTCCAGGTTGCCACTTCGGACGCGACGGCGTTGTCCGGCGATGTCATCGACGCATGTCAAGCACTCGGGCATTGCCGGAAACGACGAGCTTTGTCGTGCTGCAGTTCGGCGACGACCACTACAGCTTCAATCGCGTTCAGTGCCAGGCCCTGCAGGTGCACTACCAGAACCTCGCCGACAAGCGCGCCGCCGCAGCGAGCAGCGCGATCTACTGCTGCTGACTGGCGCAGGAACGCTGGACGAGTTTCTGGCGATGACGGTGCGCGTGCAGCAGGCGTTGAAAACCAGCTGCACCGCCCACGGCGAGATTCTCGAACTGCAGACGCTGGGCTTTTCCACCTACGGCCACCAGACCGTCACCCTGCCCCTGGGCGAACTGGTGCGCACCGTGGCGACGCGCCAGGACTTCGACGGCGTGCAGTTCAATCGAAGCTACAGCGGCAAGGCGGCTTTCGAATTCGGGCCCAATTTCGCGGCCTGGTGTCTGCGCGGGGACGACCCGCGACACGCCGGTCCGTGTCCGGCGCGGGCGATTCGGGACATCGAGTTCGGGACCCACCTCATGCGGGCTTTCGCGCGTGTCGATGCGCAGCAAAAAACCAGGATTTCCGGGCTGCTCGCGGACGCCCGTGCCCTGCTTGCGGCAATCGAACCGGGCCAGGCAGCGTTATCGCGCAGCGCCGTGGTCTCGCTGGACGGTGCGCTCGCCTTGCGCAGGTACCCGCAGGTCGCGCAGCGCCAGTGGCTGGTAGATTTCATCGCGCGCGCCGAACGTGCGCTCAAGACGCGCTGGCGCATCGGTGTGTTTTGAGCGCGAAACACCCATGACCGATGCGACCGACCAGGTGCAGTGGTGCGCTGCCGACCGCCAGGCTGAACGCCTTTGCGCCGGCATGGTCCGTGGTCGATTTTTTCGCGCAGGCGCCGCAACATCTGCAGGGCAGCCTGTTGCTCGCCATGATGCGTGCGCAGGCACTGCTGGTGGCATTCACCGACGGGCGCCGCATGCTGTTGATCCACTTCCGCGACGCGGCCGCCGTGTGGCAATACCAGAGCCAGGAGCGCTGCGAGGCGGTGCAGCGCATCCGTGACGACAACGCCTGGCTGATGGCCTTCATGCCCGCAGGCACGGGCGATTCGACCAGGCCGTTGCCGGCAGCACCGATCACTCTTGGCGCTCCCGCGCGGGGTCATGTCGATGTGCTGGTCGGCGCGCACTTGCGGATCACCCGTCTGCCCGCCAGCCGTTCCTGGGACTGGGCCTGGAGCCAGACCTTGGGTCCGGCGTTCCTGAGCGTTTTCGTCGACCGATCCGCGGTGGAGATCAGGCAGTGGCTGAGCGAGAATCTACCCTGCGGCTATGCCTTCGACGGCGACCGGGTGCGTGCGACGCGCAATCTGCAGCCTGAACGACGTCTGCGCCACACTGATGAGATCTGGACCGCCGATGGCGAGATCCATTTCGTGCATGGCTACTACCGCCACGTCGAGCCGGTCGACAACGCCCGCGCGGTGTTCCTGCTGCGCAAGTTGGCCAGGGCTGAACTCGGTGAGCTTTCATTTGATGTCTTCGATGGCGACTACGGCTCGCTGTGCGCCCTCGGGCTACGGTTGCGCATCCTTGAGCAAGTACCTGGATCGCAAGCCCCGCTACGATCGACGAAAGCCGCATCCGTGGAACCGCCTGCGACGACTGGTGATCACGGTACCAGCCGCCAGCGATGTCAGCGAGCACGTGCGAGTCGCGCTGAATCGAGAGCTTGGCTTGCCGCCCGATGCGCCGTTTGGCGCAGCGCTCGCCGCACCGCCGCCGATGAAGTAGGCCGGTACGCGCGTCCCTGATCTCCGGCAGCGCCGCAAGGACGTTACGCGCGACGCCCGGCAGGCCTCGCCGCAAGCCCCCGCGGCCGTCCGCGCGAATGGCCATGCCGCAACGTCGAACACTCCGCGCGCGGTGGCCGCGCTACCGATCCCGAGCCCGCCGGAGTCGCGCTGCCACGGTGCAGCGCGACGCTCAGCGCATCCTGCCGGGTCTGGGCCTGGCATCGCGCCACCGTCGGCAAGGTAGCATCGGCAACTCCGGTCCCGCGCTGATTGAGCCCCTGCCCTTGCGCCTGCTCGCCGAACTCAAACGCCGCAACGTGATCCGCATGGCCGGGTTGTATCTGGTCGGGGCGTGGTTGGTCGTGCAGGTGGCGAGCACCGTGTTCCCGGCCTTCGACTTGCCGGCCTGGGCCCTGCGCGGCGTGATTCTGCTGCTGGCGATCGGCTTCATCCCGGCAATGATCTTCGCCTGGTTTCGTCTCCGGCATGCAGGACCTGATCCTGACCAATCTGTCGAAGATCCGCGACCTCAAGGTGATCTCACGCTCGTCGATGGAGAAATACGCCAGCCATCCGGAGAACCTGAAGGTGGTCGGCGCCGAACTCGGCGTCGCGCATCTGCTCGAAGGCAGCGTGCAGCGGGTCGGCGATCAGGTGCTGATCAACCTGCAATTGATCGAGGTCGCCACCGATTCGCACCTGTGGGCCGAGACCTACAACCGCAAGATCGAGAACGTGTTCGAGGTCGAGCAGGAGGTCGCCAACGCGGTGGCCAAGGCTTTGCATATTCAGCTGACCACCCCGCAGGCCATCGCGGTGCGTGCCCGCCAGGCCGCCAATCCGCAGGCGCTGGATGCGTTCATGCGCGCCGAATTCGCGGCCATGGAATTGGGCCGGCGTCCCGCCCGGGTGAAGAATGTCGAGGCCATCGAGTGGTACGAGAAAGCCATCGCAGCCGACCCGAATTTCGCCCTGGCCTATGCGCAACTGACGCGGGCGCTGATGGAGGCCCATTACTTCGGCGGCGTGACGCAGTACTCTGCCACGCAGTTGACGGCGCGCGCGGAGCAGGCGCTGGCCACGGCGCGGCGGCTGCAACCCGATCTGCCGGAGGCCGATCTGGCGCTGTCGTTCATCCAGAGCCGGGCACAGATGGATTTCATCGGCTCGATCGCCACGCTGGATCGGGTGATCGCGGCATGGCCCGGCGATCCACGCGCCTATCTGGGCAAGGCCGCCAACTTGCGACATCTGGGTCGATTCGACGAGGCCTTGACCGAGCTCGATACCGCGCTGTCCTTGAGCCCACGCGATGAGAACCTGTTGTACCGGCGCGCGCAGACCCTCACCTGGCTGCGCCGCTTCGACGAAGCGGAAGCGGTGTATCGGCAGATGCTCGAGCTGTTCCCGCGCGGCGCGGCGCTGGTCCCGCTGGCGACACTGGTGCTGCAGCGGCGCGGCGATCTCGATGAAGTCCTGGCCCTGTTGCCGCCCGACTACGGACCGGCAACGTATTGGCGCGCCTGGCTGCTGGCGCGTCAAGGCAAGTTGCGCAAAGCCTGGAAACAGCCGAATCCATGGATCCGCGCGACGCCATCGCCGGCTTTTCAAAACAGAGCCTGATTGGACGGGTGCACTGGCTCGCGGGTCAACGCGATCAAGGCGGGCGCTGCTGCGCGCCTCCGCCAGCGACATCGCGCGGCACATCGATGCGCATCCGGACGACGCGAACCAGGCCGAGTGGTTCATGCAAGCCGCCCAGAACCTGGCCATCATCGGTGCAGAAACCGAAGCCCTGGCGCTGTTGGCGCGCGCCCTGGAGGTGCCTTCCGTGCAGACGAGCGCGCTGAACAGCGGCTCGGCATCGGAGCAGGCCGCGCGCATCCACGCGGTTCTGGGCCGCGTCGACCTGTTGCTGCCGATGCTCGCCAGAATGCGCGAATCCACTGGTGCCGGCTGGGTGTCGGCATTCGAGCTGCGCGATGACCCGTGGTTCGCGAAAGTGCGCGACGATCCGCGCGTGCAGGCGGAGATTGCGTTGTTTGCCGAACTGGAGCGTTGAGGCAGTCCGCGGGTTCGCAGGATTTGCGCCGCGCATCAATCGGATGCTCGCGGTTGTAGTCGGCTCTTGGCTCTTGTGGGAGCGGATTCATTCCGCGAACGCACTCGCGGTACCAGCCAGCTATCGACCAGAATCAATGACTTGCGGCGCCTTCAACGGTCCACGCTCCCCGCCGACTCACGCGATCGAGGCACATCGCCGCACTCAGCGCACCCAGGCGCTACTTCGCGTGCCCTTCGCTGACGTGCTGCAGCAGCAAGTCAGCGCCGAAGTCGCCCCCGAACTCGCGCCAGATGCTGTGGACATGGTTCGCGTCGTTCTGCGTGTTGTCGTACTCGAGGACGAACTCGGTGTTCTGCACGCGGTAATAGTGGGGTTGACCGCGCTCGAGGCCACCCGCCCAGGCAAAGTACACGTCCCGAGACCAGCCTTTTCGATCTTCGCAAACTCTTCCGCGGCGACATCCGTGCGACAGCGGAAGAGGTATTCCTTGATGATCTTCACCAGCGCCACTTGTTGTCCGGCGGACATTTCCGCTGCGGCCAGTCCTTCGGGCCGGGTGGGATCCGGG
The DNA here is from genome assembly GCA_016717705.1 of Rhodanobacteraceae bacterium. GTDB lineage: Bacteria > Pseudomonadota > Gammaproteobacteria > Xanthomonadales > SZUA-5 > JADKFD01. The sequence continues at coordinate 12,546 of JADKFD010000079.1, forward strand.
CGCCTGGGACTGTTGAGAATGTCATTGGGAGCCTCGGTGAGGATCACCGCAGTCTGGCGCTGCTCGGCGGTGAGTGACTTCACGAGGGCGCGCCCCAGGTCCTCCTCGGCGCCGAGCACACGCAAACCCTTGCTGTCTCCGTCGCCCACTTCGCCGGGATTGCTGCCGAAAAACGACGGCGTCATCGAGGGCGCGGCATCGTCCACACTGGTGTAGTTGAAGGACTGGTGATGACCTTCCCAGCGCCAGGCCCACGGATCCTTGCCTCCCGGAGTGCCGAACACACTGACGTAATATTTCTCGGGATCGCGATGCCCGGCGGCGGCCTTCTCCATCACACGCAGGATCTCTTCGAGGCTCTGGATCGCTTCTGCCTTCGCAAACCCGTCGTCACTCAGCCCGGTCTTCAGCAGCGCCTTGGCGAGTGCGCGCTGCGGCTCGGTCATGTCCTTCAGCGCCAGACCTTTGCGCTCGCGCGGGACGTAGTGCCAGTTCACCCGCTCGCCTTTCGCCTCGCTCTCGAAGGGAAGCGTCGCCTGGGATTTCTGCTCTGGCGTCAGCGAGGCGAGGAATGCATTTGCGGCTTTCGCCATGTCGACATTCGCGTCATGCGCGAAGGCGGAACTGGCAAGTGCGAGAAGCACGGCGGCTGCGGCGAGTTTCATGGGACTTGGCCGGGACGGGGGTAATCTCCGGATACGCTTGCTGCTGCGCACAGTCAACAGCGCGGCGCAGCCGCTCAGCGGCGCGGCGCGCCTGTCGCAAGCTACAGCCCCACCTCGGCCGTGTCTTCGGGCTCATCGGATTCGGAACTGTCCTCAACCTGATCGTCCTCGACAGCGTCACCGACTTCGAAGTCCGTCGCTTCGTCGCCGCCCGACGACTGCCCGAAATCATCTTCGGAGACTTCGGCAGCGTCATCGGTCGTGTCTTCGCCGGACTCCTGGTCCGCCATCGCGCCGGACTCCTGGCTCTCCATCGCGCCGTCTTCCTCGGCCTCCTCCACGGCCTCTTCCTCGGCCTCTCCCTCGTCATCGATGACGTCGTCTTCGTCGTCAGCGACGGAAGTCTCGGACTCGTCGGCGAGATCGGGCGTGCCCTCGAGCGGCTCTGCTTCGGCATCCGGCGTCTCATCGCTGGCGTCGTCGACGAGTGGGACTTGCGGAGTCGGCGCGACCGTCGGCTCGGGTGCTTTCGGCGTTGTCTCCGGGGGCACGACCGGAGCTGTGTCGGCGGGCTTTGCCGCTGGCGCCGGCGCTTGACTCGCAGGCCTTCCACCGCCGCCAATTCCGCCTGGTCCACCCGGGCGGTTGCCGGTGGATCCGCTGCCAAATCCGCCTGACGCACCCGGGCGGTTGCCGCCGAATCCGCCGCCATCAGGCCGGCTGCCACTTGATTCACGCGGTCCCACCGCCTTGACCAGGATTCTACTGTGTTCAAAATTAGATTCGTTCAGATCGGCGATTGCCTCTTGCGCTTCATGATCGTTGGGCATCTCGACGAAGCCGAAACCCCTGGACTTTCCGGTTTCCGGATCCGTTACGACCCAAGCGCTGGACACCACTCGAAGTCCTCGAAGGCCGCACGCAGCGAGTCCGACGAGGTGCTGGAGTGCAGATCGGAACGACATAGATGGTTTTGGCCGGCGCCGGTGATGCCAGGATCAGCAGCGAGAACGCGACGATCAACCCGGTCTTCACTCGATTCGCGTGCGGACCATGACTCGACATTGGACGGGCTCCGGTGCGGCCAGCACGAGGTGCCGGATGCCTTCGAGAATAGCGGAGCCAGTGGGATGCCGCGACGCCGGGAACGCCGAGCCCCGGCTCGGCGCTTTTCAGGCAAATCACGCCGCAGCGGCAATCAGATACTGATGGCCGAGCCGGGGCTCGGCGTCACCGACAATGCCGATCCGGGCTGAACCGGCCTGCGGCGCCGCTTTTGACGTGATCGACGCGCATCGTTACCCTCGGTGCATCCTCCCCGCACCAACCCTGACTTCAACGGAGCCCACATGAAGCAGCTTCAGGCCATCGCGATCTCGCTGATCCTCGGCGGCGCCAGCCCGCTCGGTCACGCCGCCGACAAGCTCACCGTGCTGGTGACCGGCGCCAACCGCGGCATCGGGCTCGAATACGCGCGCCAGTTTGCCGACAAGGGCTATCGGGTGATCGGCACCGCGCGCGATCCCGGCAAGGCCGAGGAACTTGCGGCCGTCGCCGATCGCGTCGAGGCGCTCGACGTCAGTGATGCCGCCAGCGTTGCCGCGCTCGACAAGCGACTCGATGGCGAGACGATCGACATTCTGGTCAACAACGCGGGCATCTTCGATCGCAGCGACGTCAGTATCGACAAGGTCGATTTCGCGCAGATGGAGCAGACCCTCGCCGTCAACACACTGGGACCGCTGCGCGTGATTCAGGCGCTGCTGCCCAATCTGCGCCAGGGCCAGCGCAAGCTGATCGTCAACATGTCCTCGCAACTGGGCAGCATCGGCGGATCTGTCGGCACCTGGTACGCCTACCGGACCAGCAAGGCTGCGCTGAACCAGATCACCAAGACCCTGAGTGTCGAGCTGGCCAAGGAAGGATTCGTCTGCGTCGTGGTGCATCCGGGCTGGGTGCGCACCGATATGGGTGGGTCTGCGGCGACTTACTCGCCGGAGGAAAGCGCCGGCCTGGTCGGTCGAGAAGTTGGGGCCGGCAGACAATGGGCACTCTACGATTTCCAGG
>JADKFD010000080.1 GCA_016717705.1 Rhodanobacteraceae bacterium
AAAGCAATGGCTGAATCGCCCGGCCGCGTATTCGCGCGACTCCCCAGGCCATGGTCGGTGCCGGCCAGGCGATCGGTGATCTCGCTGCCGACGAAACCAGCGCACGCTCGGGACGGCGTCGGTCCGGGTGACTGCGCCGACGCCGATGGTCCCGATCAGTTGGCTCGCCACCAACGCCAACCCGGAGCGCCGCGGTTCGCAGGCAACGAAGCGCTCGCAGCCCAATGAGATTCCCGCCAGCAGCGTCGGCAGCTGTTCCTCGTCGAAATGGTGCAGGAACAGGTTGGCGACGATCAGATCCCAGCGCGGCGACGGATCAGCGGAATAGCTGGACAAGGTCGCCATCCTGGCCCAATCGTGGACGTCGCCGATCTGGTTGGTCGCGACCCATCCGAGCTGCGCGTAGGCCGCAGTGGTTCTTGGATCGAGCAGCGCCAGGCGATCGAGCAGGGCCAGCTCCACCGGCGCCCAGCCTGGCTCCAGCGCACGCGCCACACTCAGCATCAGGCTGCCGTCGCCGGCGCCCAGTTCGAGGATTCGCAGCGGGGCGGATTGCTTGCGGACCGAGAAATTGCGCAAGGCGCGCAACAGGATCGAGCGCGTCCCCATGACCTGGTGCACCCGCTTCAGGTCCTCACGCGAGCGCACCGCTGCCGGATCCGTCGCGGCCAGATTGTCGAGCAATTCAGGCACCACTCGCCGGGGGAAGCTCATGCGATCAATGCACCTTGAGCAAAGCGCCGTGGCAGGCAAAGCCGGCGCCGAACGACGACAACCACCACCAACCGGCCGGCGCCGAATCAGCCAGCGCCGCCTCCAACACGAAGTACACGAAGGCACTCGACAGGTTGCCGTACTCGCGCAGCATCGCCGCGCTGTAGCGCAGGGCCTGCGGTCCGAGCTGCAATTGGTGTTGCATCGCGAGCAGAACGTCACGGCCGCCCGCGTGCAGAATCCAGGTGCTCACATCGTCGATGGCCAGGCGGTTGCGTGTGAGCACGCTGCGCAGGACTTGCCCGGCGTAGTCGGCAGCCAGCATCGGCACCGCGCGCGTCAGTACATTGCGCAACAGACCATCGCGCTGTTCGAACATCAGCGCAGTGCGCTGGCCGGGGTCGATCAGCGATGCGTTGTCGATCCATTCGACGCTGCGCTGGCCGGTTCCGGAATCGCGTGAAAGGACCGCGGCGCCGGCGCCGTCGCCAAACAGGCAGGCGCTGATCAGCACGCCGGGGTCGTTGTCGAGGTACATCGCCGCGCTGCTGACCTCCACGCAGATCGACAGCACGTGTTCGCAGGCACTGCGAGCCCAGCAGGGCCGCGCCGAACATCAGGTTGGGCAAGGCCGCAGCGCAGCCCTGGCCCACCAGGTCGAAGGCCTGGACATTGGCGCGCAGGCCAAGGCGCTCGATGACATAGCCCGACAGTCCGGGACACACATAGCCGGTGCAGGTACTGACCACGATGGCATCGATATCGGCTGCGCACAGACCCGCCTGCGCCAGCGCGCGCTCGGCGGCGCTGGTGGCAAGCGCGGGCGCATGCGTGATGAAGCGCTGCGCCAGCGTGTTGGGATCGATGCGGAAGACCTCGTCCAGGGAGTCCACCGACAAGCGTCGCGACTCGATGCCGTTGTCGCGCTGCAGCACGCTCCTGGCAACCCAGTGTGCGCGCGTATCCAGCCGGGCATACCAGTCCGATTTCTCGAACGCAGCGAGGCACTGCGGCCTTGGTGTAGCGCGTTGCCGGGGCCGCGGTGCCGATTCCACGAAAATGCATGAGCTTGCCGTTTGCCTGCGCTGAGTGTCGCGAATGCACATGAGGACGAGACTTACGGCGGTCGAGCCGGGCGCGTCAGCAGGCGTTAGCGTCGGTGCTGCAAGGGTGCGCGGTCTGTGCGCTACCAGACACGGGCCTTTACGCCGACGCGCAAACCGACGGCTCCTGCGCGACTGCAACGGGCCGCTCGGGCTGCGGCCCGGTGGCAGATCAGGTCTCGAAGTGGATGCCTTCGAGATCGGCACGAAATGCCCGGTCGATGCGCGCCAGGGAAATCCAGACCCAGGCGGCAATGGCGGCGACCGGCAATGCGACGGCGGCGGTAATCAGAATGGCAGTGGTAGTCATGTGGGTGCCTCGGATACAGGTGCGCGGAAGTCGACGCCGTCGACAACCGGGCACGGGCAATGCAGAAGGGGGGTCCGGATTTGCCGCTCACGGTGCTGCCAGTGGTGCGGTCTGGTCTGTGCGCTGTCGCACGACGACCCGGATGTTCAGCCCGTCGTCGTCGCCCGGCGGTCCCAAGATTCACCGGCAGCCCGGCGCCGTCCAGGCATTGCCACGCCACCTCGCAGTCAGAGTTCTGCCGCTCGATAGCGGTGACAGCCGATCAAATGGTCGTCGACCATGCCCACCGCCTGCATGTAGGCGTACATGATGGTGCTGCCGACGAACTTGAAACCGCGCCGGGAGCAGATCCTTGCTCAGGCGGTCGGAGAGTTCGCTGCGCGCCGGCACTTCGCTGGCCGCCTGGCGTTGATTGCGCAGTGGTGCGCCATCGACGAAGTCCCAGAAATAGCGATCCAGGCTGCCGTGGCTCGATTGCAGCGCCAGTGCGGCGCGCGCATTGCTGCGCACCGACCACACCTTGAGCCGGTTGCACGATGCCGCCGTCCAACAGGCGCGATTCCAGTTCGGCGTCTGCCAGCTTGGCCAGGCGCTGCAGGTCGTAGTCGAGGAAGACCCGCGCGTAATCGGCGCGCTTGGCCAGTATGGTGCGCCAGCTCAGACCCGCCTGGGCACCTTCCAGCGTCAGGAATTCGAACAACGTGCGCTCGTCATGCACCGGCACGCCCCATTCGCGATCGTGGTAATCGGCCTCCATCTGCGAATTCGAGGCCCATGGACAACGTTGCAGATTCATCTGGCGACTCCTGGTCGGATTGGCCCTGGCAATTCTGGTCGCATCGACTGCGGCGCGCTCATTCCGGGTCCGCCGCCAGTTGAATGCGATCGCGGCCGGCATGCTTGGCGCGGTAGAGCGCCTGATCGGCCCGCCAGTGCAGGCGTCGATGCTGTCTTCGGCGCGGTTGACGGTGAGTCCGGTGCTGAAACGCAGCACCAGCCCGGGCGCCAGACTGGCCCAGTCGATCTGTTGCAGCCGCTGGCGCAGCCGGCCCAACTGCGCGACCGCCGCAGCACTGTCGTGCCCGGGCCAGAGCACCAGGAATTCCTCGCCGCCGACGCGGGCGATCAGCGAGGTGCCGACCAGGGTCTCGCGCAGCGTGGCAGCGAACTGCTGCAGCACGCGATCGCCGCTGGCGTGACCATGCTGGTCGTTGATCGCCTTGAAGTGGTCGATGTCGAGCAGCGCCAGGGTCAGCTGGGCGCCCGGTTGAATCGCCGCAGCGAGCTCGCGATCGGCGTGCCGGCGATTGGCCAGCCCGGTCAGCGGGTCCTCGCGCGCCTGGCGGCCGAGCTGTCCGGCGAGCTCGACATTGCGCCGATTGGCCTGCGCCAGCGCATCGCGCTCGGCGGTCAGATCGTGCGTCTTGCGCGCCACCCCTCGCGTTCCAGTTCGCGCTCGCGCAGGCGCAGTCCGCGCAGGCGCAGCCAGCCCAGCAGCGCCAGCAGCGCCAACAGGCCTGCGCCTGCCGCGATGCGCACGCTCAAGCGCTGATGCCATGCGGCGAGCACCGCCACGTCCAGGCCGATGCCGCCACCCGCCGCCGGCGCGTCGCGCCAGCCAGCTTCGACCTCGAAGCGGTACTGGCCCGGCGCCAGGTTGGTGTAATTGGCGCTGCGTTCGCTGTCGGCGGCCTGCCACTGGTTGTCGAAGCCGAGCAGTCGGTAGCGCAGCTGCAGGCGTCCGGGCGCGGCGAAACTGATGCCGGCGAAGCGGATCTGCAAGCGGCGCTGGTCGGGTTGCAACCGGACCAGATCGGCGCGCTCGTTCTCGATGCCGTCGACCAGCACCGCCTCGATCGCCACGCGCGGCGGCGGTGGTGGCGCATCGACGATCGGGTCGGCCGGATCGATCTGCCGGCGACGCCACCGGCGGTGGCGAACCACAGCCGGCCGGCGCGGTCGCGAATGGCCGCGGGTTGCGAACCGCCGTTTGCCTGGCTCGACGGCAAGCCATCGGCGCGCCCGAACTGGCGTCCGACCAGGCGCGCCATGCGTCCCGCGTACACCGCTTCCGCAGCCTCCGGATCGATACGCAGGACGCCGCGGTTGCCGCTGACCCAGAGCTGCCCGGCGGCGTCCTCGAGCACGCTGAAAATGGCGTCGTCGAGGCAGACCACGGGAGCTGTCGATGAGCATGAAGCGGCCATCGCGCAACAGTCCGAGTCCGCCATCGGTCGCCACCCAGTGACGGCCCAGGTGGTCGTGCAGAAAGGCGAACACGGTGTGCGCCGCACCTGCTCCATCGCGATCTTCTCGAAGAACCGCCGTCGCGGCTGCGGGTCACTCCCATCGAGCTGCCGATCCACAGCGTGCCGTCGCGATCGCGGGCCAGCGCAGTGATGTAGTCGCCCTCGATGCCGTCGCTGCGGCTGTAAAGCGCCGACAGGTATCGCCCAGGCAGCGACTGAGGCCCTGGATGGTGCCGTACCAGACGCCGCCGTCGGCGTCGGCGAGGATCGCGCGCACCTGATTGGACCAGAGCTGCTCCGGCGCCACGCGTTGGCGCAGTCCGCCGACGCCCCACTCGAAGGCCCCGTCGGCGCTGCTGCCGACCAGCAGGCGTCCGTCCGGCGCTTCGGCCAGCGCAAGCACACTCATCCCGGCCAGTTCCTCCGGCCAGAGCGGGCGCGGATCGAGCAGGCGGCCTGCGCGCAGCAGGTCCAGCCCCCCGGGGCCACCGACCACAAGGCTGTCGTCGGCGCGCTGCAGCAGGGTGCGCACAAAGGGGTCGGCGAGACCCCTGGCGCTCGGTGATCGCACTGAACGGTGCGGCGTTCGGCCGCACCCAGGCCGCCATTGGTGCCGGCCCACAGATTGCCCTCGTGGTCGCGCAGCATCGAGGCCACGCGGGCGTTGGGCAAGCCATCGACGCGCCCGAGCACGGCGGTGGCGTCGGCGTCGATGCGCACCAGGCCGAGCGGATCGGCGCCCAGCCAGAGCGTGCCGTCGGCGGCTTCCGGTACCCGCGTGATCGGGCTGGTGAACGCCTGCGCATGCACCTGCACGAGATCCGCATCCAGCTGCAGCAGCCCGCTTGAAGTGGCCAGCCACCAGCCGCCGGCAGCGCGCGCGATCAGCAACCGCGAGATCCGCGACCGCGCCGGAGCCAGTCGACCTCGATGGCTTGCAGGCGATCGCCGGACACCCGGTACAAACCGCTGTCGGCGGCTGCGGGGATGCGCCCGTCGCGATCCTCCGACAGCGCCAGGACGCTGCCGTGGGCGCGTGCAGGATCGCGCGCCAGCAGCGTCAATCCGGCATCGTCGACACGCAGCACGCTGCCATTGGAAGTGCCGGCGGGTAGACCACGCCGGCGCGCGTCACCAGCAAGGTGATGACGTGCTCGCGCAGATCAACGCCGGGTTTGCTGACCACGCGGTAACGACCCTGCCGGTGCTGGTAGATGCCGCCGCCATGGTGCCGATCCACAGGCTGCCATCGGCTGCCGCTGCCAGTGCCAGGATGCCGGCCTCGCGCAAGGCCAACGGCGTGCTCTCGGGCAGCTGCCCGAAGTGCGCCCCGTCGAAGCGCACCAGGCCCTCCCAGGTGCCGATCCACAGATAGCCGTCGGCGGTCTGCGCCAGGCTCAACACCGTGTTGTGCGGCAGGCCGCGATCGACCGTCCACACATCCAGACGCAGCTCATTCAGCGGCCGCTGCGCCGGCATTCGCCGACAGGCCGGCGAGCAGGCAGGCCACCATGAGCAGGATCCAGCGCACGCGGCCGAGTCCGTCGTTCAGGCGCCTGCGCCTCAGTGCTTGATCATCACGTGGCGCACGCAGGTGTAGTCCTCCAGGCCGTACATCGATAAGTCCTTGCCGTAACCGGATTTCTTCATCCGCCGTGGGGCATCTCGTTGACCAGCATGAAGTGCGTGTTGACCCAGGTGCAGCCGTACTGCAGTTCGGCCGACACGCGCATCGCCTTGCCGATGTCCTTCGTCCACACCGACGAGGCCAGGCCGTAGTCGCTGTCGTTGGCGTAGGCGATAGCCTGATCGACATCGCTGAAGCGGGTCACCGAGACCACCGGGCCGAACACTTCCCGGCGCACGATCTCGTCGGCCTGGGTGGCGCCGGCGACCACGGTGGGCTCGAAGAAATACCGCCTCCCGCCACGCTGCGGCCGCCGGTGACGACTTTGCATGTGCGGCTGCTCGCGCACGCGGTCGAGGAAGCCGGCGACGCGATCGCGATGGGCGCTGGACACCAGCGGCCCGAGTTCACGCCATCCTCGTCCCGGCTGCCATGCTTGATGCTGGACACTGCCGAGGCGAGGTCGGCGGCAAAGTTCTCGTAGCTTTTGTCCTGCACATAGATGCGACACGCCGCGGTGCAATCCTGCCCGGCGTTGTAGTAACCAAGCTGCGGATGCCGGCGATTGCCGCGTCCAGGTCGGCGTCGTCGAAGATGATCACCGGGGCCTTGCCGCCGAGTTCCAGGTGGGTGCGCTTGAGCGTCTGCGCCGCCACCTCCAGCATCTTCTGGCCAGTGGCAATCGAGCCGGTCAGCGAGATCATGCGCACCGGATCGGCGGACACCAAGGGCTGTCCGACCGTCTGGCCACGGCCGAAGACCACGTTGACGACGCCCGGCGGCAACAGGTCGCCGATCAGCTCGAAGAAACGCAGCGTGGTCAGCGGCGTGATTTCCGATGGCTTCAAGACCAGCGTATTGCCCGCCGCCAGCGCCGGCGCCATCTTCCATGCCGCCATCATCAGCGGATAGTTCCACGGCGTGATCTGGGCGATCACGCCAACTGGATCGCGGCGGATCATCGAGGTGTGGCCGGGCAGGTATTCGGTTGCCGACGAGCCGCCAAGGCAGCGCGCGGCGCCGGCGAAAAAGCGGAACACGTCGGAAATCGCCGGGATTTCGTCGTTCAGCGCGGCCAGATACGGTTTGCCGCAGTTGTCCGATTCCAGCCGAGCCAGTTCCGTGGCGTACTGTTCGACCCGGTCGGCGATCTTCAGCAGCACTGCAGCGCGATCGCGCGGGACCGTGCGAGACCATCCCGGCAAGGCGCGATCGGCGGCGCCGACCGCCGCCAGCACCTGCTCCGGGCTGGCCTCGGCGATCTGGCAGATGGCCGCACCCGTGGCGGGGTTGAACACGGTGTACGCTTCGCCAGCACCGGCCTGCAACTGACCATCGATGAACATCCGGGTTTGCATGGGCGAGCTCCAGGGGCAGGGCGAGGGTGGGGATTATCGGGGAATTCCGATGGGTCACGGTGTAGGAGCGACGCGTGCGTCGCGATTTGGCGCGTGCCGCCACGGTGATCCAAGATCGCGCGGGAAGCACGCGCCTACAGTTTCGTGTATGAGTTCCGTTCGCCCCTGTTGGTGCGCTTATTCGCGCAACGAACATCTGGATGTAGGTCACGTTGGCCGCGTAGCCGCGGCCTGACTGCTGGGAGTCACGTAGTTCGCTGCGCAGACAACGTGACCTGCTTCAAAGGCTTACGGCATGTTCGGTGACAGCGCTTGTCGCGCGAAAGGCATCGCGGGATATACCCCGCTCCCCACAAAATCATCGCGACGCACGCGTCGCTGCTATGCCGCTGCCGGCCACGCTGTCGGTATCGCGCGTCAGGTAATAGGCGCCGAGGATCGGCAGCATGGTGACCAGCATCACGCCCATGGCGACGACGTTGGTGATCGGTGTGTCGCGTGGTTTGCTGAGCTGATTGAGCAGCCAGATCGGCAGCGTGCGCTCGGTGCCGGCGGTGAAGGTGGTGACGATGATCTCGTCGAAACTGAGCGCGAAGGCGAGCATGCCGCCGGCCAGCAGCGCGGTGGCGATGTTCGGCAGGATCACGTAGCGGAAAGTCTGGAATGGGTCGGCGCCGAGGTCCATCGAGGCTTCGACCAGCGACTGCGAAGTCCGCCGGAAGCGCGCGATCACATTGTTGTAGACCACCACGATGCAGAACGTGGCGTGGCCGATCACGATGGTCAGCACGCCTGACTGCATTCCCACCAGCTTGAAGGCCGACAGCAGCGCGATGCCGGTGACAATGCCGGGCAGGGCGATCGGCAGGATGAACAGCAGCGTGATCCCTTCCTTGCCGAAGAACTGGCGCCGATACAGCGCCGCGGCGGCCAGCGTGCCGAGGATCATCGCGATCAGCGTCGCCAGGCTGGCGATCTTCAACGACAGCCAGATCGAGGCGCGCACATCCTCACGCGCCCAGGCCGCGCCAAACCACTCCAGCGTGAAGCCCTGCAGCGGAAAGCTGAAAGCACTCTGCTCGGTGTTGAACGCGTACATGCAGATCACCAGGATCGGCGCGTGCATGAAAAACAGCCCGCCCCAGGCCGCGAGTTTCAGTCCCCAGCCGGCGCCTGAACGCGCGCGCCGATCCGGCTTGCGAGATTCGACGCCCGCGTTCACTCGGCAATCCTCAAGCGGTAGGTCACGTTGCCTGCGCAGCAGGCTACGTGACGCTGCCAGATGTCACGTAGCCTGCTGCGCAGGCAACGTGACCTACGATTCGATAGCTTGGGTGCCCGGCCGTAGGCGCGTAGCTCACAGCGCATCGAATGCCCCCAGTCGCTTGGCCAGCATCAGGTACAGCGCGATCAGCACGATCGGCACCACGGTGAACGCCGCCGCCATCGGGATATTGCCGACCGCGCCCTGCTGCACGTAGACATAGGTGCCGATGAACAAGCCGCTCGGGCCGATCAGCGTCGGGATGATGAAATCGCCCAGCGTCAGCGAGAAGGTGAAGATCGAGCCAGCCACCACGCCCGGAAACGCCAGCGGCCAGATCACATGGCGAAAGGTCTGGCCGCTGCGCGCGCCGAGATCGGCCGAGGCCTGCAGCAGGTTGGGCGGCACGCGCTCCAGCGCGGCCTGGATCGGCAGCACCATGAACGGCAGCCAGATATAGGTGAACACCAGGAAACGGCCGAGGTGAGAGGTCGACAGCGTCGAGCCGCCGATGTACGGCAAGGTCAGCAGCCATTCCAGCAGCCACATGAGGTGCAGCTGGGTGACGAACCAGTAGATGATGCCGCCCTTGGCCAGGATCACCGACCAGCTGTAGGCCTTGACGATGTAGCTCGCCCACATCGGCAGCATCACGCCGATATAGAAAAACGCCTTGACTGTCGGCGTGGCGTAGCGCGACATGTAATAGGCGATCGGGAAAGCGATCAGCGCCGCGCCGATGGTCACTGCCACGGCCATCGCCAGTGTGCGCAGCACGATGTCGAAGTTGCCTTTGACGAAAATCAGCGCGTAGTTCTTCAGTGTCAGCTGCGGCAGCACGCTCATCGAGAAGTCGTCGAAGCTGTACAGGCCCTGCCACAGCAAGGCCAGCAGCGCGCCGAGGTAGATCACGCACATCCAGATCAACGGCGGGCCGAGCAGCACCGCCAGCAGCAGTCCGCTGCGGGTGTGCAGCAGCGTCGCCAGACGGCGCAGCGGTGTGTCGAGATAGAGCGCGTTGGCGTCCAGTTCAAGACTCGCGCAGCGGCATCAAGGCTAGTCGCGACCAGCTGGCGCTGAGCAGGCTGCCCACCGCGGGCAGCGTGCTGGTTTCGCTTTCGTCGTTGTTGACGCTGGCGATCAGGCGCAGGCCGTCGGCCAGTTCCAGTTCGATGCGGCTGCTGGCACCGTGGTACTGCACGTCGATGACGCGGGCGGGGACGCGGATGGCGTCGGCTCCCGGGTCGCGGAGTAAATCCGCTCCCACAAGAGCGGAAGGCTCGCGGAGTAAATCCGCTCCCACAGAAGCGGAGGGATCGCGGAGTAAATCCGCTCCCACAGAAGCGGAAGAGTCGCGGAGTAAATCCGCTCCCACAGAAGCGGAGGGATCGCGGAGTAAATCGCTCCTCACGCAGGGCCGCTCCCTGGTAGCCACAGAGGGAAGGCTCTGTGGGAGCGGATTTATTCCGCGATGGCTCCAGCCGGATATGTTCCGGCCGCAGCGACACCGGCTGCGCGCTTCCGGTCCATTGGGCGGCCTGCGCCCCGGACAGCACATTGGCGGTGCCGACGAAGCGCGCAACGAACACCGTCGCCGGGCGCCGGTACAGATTGCGCGGCGTGTCGACCTGTTCGATGCGGCCATGGTTGAACACCGCGACGCGATCGGACATCGACAGCGCCTCACCCTGATCGTGGGTGACGTAGATGAAGGTGATGCCGAGGCGCCGCTGCAGCGCTTTCAGTTCGCCCTGCATCTGTTCGCGCAGTTTCAGATCGAGCGCGCCCAGTGGCTCGTCGAGCAGCAGCACGCGCGGTCGGTTGACCAGCGCACGCGCCAGGGCGACGCGTTGGCGCTGGCCACCGGACAGCTGCGCCGGCTTGCGATCGCCGTAGCTGTCGAGCGCCACCATGGCGAGCGCCTCGGCGCTGCGCGCATGGCGCGTCGCCTTGGCGACGCCTTTCACCATCAATCCATAGGCAACGTTGTCGCGCACGTTCATGTGCGGAAACAGCGCGTAGTCCTGGAACACGGTATTGACGTCGCGCGCATAGGGCGGCACGCCGGTGGCCTCTGCACCATGGATGCGGATCGAGCCCGAATCGGGCTGCTCGAAGCCGGCGATCAATCGCAAACAGGTGGTCTTGCCTGAGCCGGAGGGTCCGAGCATGGAGAAGAACTCGCCCTCTTCGATCGCGATCGACACGCCATCGACGGCGCGCACCTCGCCATAGTGGCGGTGGACGTTGGTGAATTCGACGGCTGGGGTCATCGACGGTGCGTCATGGAGTGCCCGGCCAGAGAAGGGGGGGCGTCGCGTAACGGGCCCGCGCACCAGCCTCTGGGTCGCTGACGTTGCAGGCCAAAGCGTCACGGGCGCCGGCCCCTGCCCTGGCCCCCTTCTGTGATCGAATCGCCCTGGGGCCCGCCAACGACGCGCGCACCTCGGCCTACGCTCGCTGCTCACCCACCCATGATCGCGATGTAATCCTGCGTCCAGCGGCTGTACGGCACGCATTCGCCCTGCGCGCACTTGGCTTCCGGGGTGCGCCAGAAATGGATCTGCTCGAAGTTGTCGATGCCGTTGGTCTTGCAGCCCTCGGCGCCGAGCAGCGCGTTGTCCTGGCAGGCCGCCGGCACCGCCGGCAACGAACCGAACCACGCGGCGACGTCGCCCTGCACCTTGGCGCTGATCGACCACTCCAACCACGCATAGGCGCAGTTGGGATGCTTGGCTTCGCTGTGCATCATCGTGGTGTCGGCCCAGCCAGTGGCGCCCTCGGCCGGAATCACCGAGGCGATCGGCTGCTTTTCCAGTTGCAGCGCGTTGACCTGATACGGCCAGGAGCCGGAGGCCACCACGCCCTCGTTCTTGAAGTCGCTCATCTGCACGGTGGCGTCGTGCCAGTAGCGGTGCACCAGCGGCTTCTGTTTCTTCAGCAGATCGAGCGCCGCGGCGTACTGAGCCTCGTTCAGCTCGTACGGATCCTTGATGCCGAGCTCCGGCTGCTTGGACATCAGATACAGCGCGGCGTCGGCGATGTAGATCGGGCCATCGAAGGCCTGCACGCGACCCTTGTTGCTCTTGCCGTCGCCCAGCGTGGTCTCTTCGAACACTGCACTCCAGCTGGTCGGCGGCGTGGTGAACACGCTGGTGTTGTACATCAGCACGTTCGGGCCCCACTGGTAGGGCACCCCAAAGTGCTTGCCATCGACGGTATGCCAGGCGGCGTTCTGCAGGCGCGGATCGACGTTGGTGTATGAGGGCACCCGCGTGAGGTCGATCGCCTGCACCTTGCCGCCCGCCACCAGACGCAGCGAGGCATCGCCGGATGCGGTGACCAGATCGTAGCCGCCCTGGTTCATCAGCGAGACCATCTCGTCCGAGGTGCCGGCGGTCTTCACATTGACCTTGCAGCTGCTGCTCTTTTCGAACTCGGTGACCCAGTCGTAGGCCTTGTCGGTCTCGCCGCGCTCGATGTAGCCGGGCCAGGCAATGATGTCGACCTGTCCCTCGAGCACCGGCGCAGCCGGCGGTGCGGGTGTTGCAGCTGCGGTGGGAGCGGGCGTCGGCGGGCTTGCTTCCTGTTGCTGGCCGCAGGCCGTCAGGCCGATCGCCATGGCGGCAGCCAGCGTCAGCCGGTGCATCAATTGCTCGTTTGCAGTAGACATGGGCAGGGCGTCTCCAACGCAGGTGGTCGGGCCGGCGAGAGCGTCAGGCGCTTCGCTCCGAGGTGATGCCGATTCAGGTCCGCCGCGGTGTGCGCAGGCCAGCAGCGGCGCCTGAAGCGGGGACAATAGTACGCCAACGGTTTGCTCGTGCGCCGGGTTCATTCCGCGAGAGCTTTCGCGGAATAAATCCGCTCCCACAGGTTCGATGCGCGAACAAGCGCGCCGCCATGGGCGACCGGGACTCCCACAGGGCGTAGCCCGGTGTGCGCGCGCAGCGCGTTCACCGGGTGCTTGCGGAATTTCAGCGCGCCAACGGGACACCCGCCACGCCGCGCACCAGCCAGATATCGGCGTTCGCCGCCACCGGCAGGGCGGCGATCAGATGCTCGCCGTGGCGCACCAGTTCCAGATTGCCGAGCGGGCGGCGCGCCAGTTCGGGCAGCTCGGTCAGCAGTTCGGGCGACGGGTCGAGTCGATACAGCCCGGCGCGCTCGACACGGTCGAGCGGCGTCAGCACGGCGTATAGCCCCGACCCATCCGCGACCCAGGCATTGCGGTTGACCCAGCGCACGCGGTCGCTGACCACTTCGCAGCTGCTGTCGCTGGCAGTGCCGCGCGTGCGTTTCAGCGCGCGGTCGCCGGGCGCGAAGAAGTAGATCCAGCCATCCGGCCCGCTGCGCGGGGCGCGTCCGATACACGCGCTGAGACGGCGCGCGCTATCCGGTTTGTGCTGTGCCTGGCTGTAGATGTGCGGTGCGCCGTCGGCATCGAAGGCGGCATACAGCAACTGGTCGGCTGCGCTGCCAAAACGCAGATCGATGGCGCTGGCGACGCCCAGTTCCGGTCGCCGCTGCCGGCGCGTTGCGAGGTCCATGACCAAGACCTTCAGGCCCGCAGTCAGGCGCACGCTGAAAGCCAACTGCCGGCCATCGCTGCTGAAACTGAGATCGAAGGGGCGACCTGCCTTGCGCTGGGTGATCGCTTGCACCGCCCCGCTGGCCGGATCGCCGAGATAGATCTGCGCGCTGCCGCTGCGGTCGGAGACGAAGGCGATCTGCCGACCGTCCGCCGACACCGCGGGCGCGCTCTCGGTTCGATTCGACGCAAACAGCAACTGCGGCGGTTCGCTGCTGGCCTGCAGCGGCAACTGCAGCAGACCCGACGAGCGGTCGACATGCGAGTAGGCCAGCATGTCCTGCGCTCGCGCCGCACTCGGGAACTGTCCGGGCAAGCCACCGAAACGCTCCATCACGCCGGTTTGCGTATCGATGCGCCACAACTCCATGACGCCCAGGTTGTCGCTGGCGATGACCGCGTGGCGACTGTCGGACAACCAGGTCATGCCATTGATCCGGTTGAAGCGTTCGCCCAGCGGGGACGGAACTTGCGGCGCGCGATAGTCCAGCGCATACAAGTGCACCGCCGCGAACGGCGCGATGCCCTGCTGCACCAGCAGCTTGCGACCATCCGGCGAGAAGCGCGCCTCCAGTTCGAAACCCTGGGGTTCCCCGCCGTAGGCAAAATTGCTCAAGCTCCCGCTGCGCGTGTCGACTACGGCGAAGCCGCCTCTCTGTGGTGGCGCGGGCAGCGAAAGCCAGGGCAACAGCACGCCGCTGCCATCCGGCAGAAACTCGGGCGGCACCAGCATGCCGGCCACGCAGGGGGTCAGCGTGCGCCGCTGCAGTCCCTGCGCATCGGTGAGTTCGAGCGTGCAGGCGCCGCACTGAGGCGGAAATAGGCCAGCGTGCGGCCATCCGGTGACCACGCGGGCGCCAGCTCGTCGCCACTGCCGGATTCGAGCAGCAGGCGCTCGGCACCGCTGCCGATGTCGCGCAGCCGCAGCCGGTAACGATCTTCGCCGACGCCCTTGACGGCGATGGCGATCAAGCCGCCATCCGGCGCCAGCGCCGCGTAGGCCTCATCGCCGGGATCGCTGCTCAGGGGCGCAGCGTTCAGGCGCGGGGCGACTGCGGCGCTGGCCAGACTTGCCGCGGCCGGCTGGGTCGCGCTGTCCGGTGTGGCGCGACCGAGCAGCAGCGCGACCAGCGCCGGCCAGATGACCATCAGCAGCGCGCCAGCAGCGGCAGGCGGCGCGGCGCGGCGGGTTCGGCGCTGCGCGACAACGGCGGCTGCGGGGCGATGTCGACCGCTCGCGGCTCGGTCGGCGAGTCGGCGGGTGCTTCGGCGCTCGCGACGTGCACGTCGCTCCTGCTGTCGTCGATCCAGGCGAACGGCAGCCGCAGCCAGTAGCCGACGCGCGGAATGGTCTCGATCACCAGCTGATCGGGCGTTTGTGCCAGCGCACGCCGCAATTCCTGCACAGCCTTGGTGACCACATCGTCGGTGCGGAACTGACCGGGCCAGACGCGTTCGATCAGCTGTTCGCGATGCACCGGCCGATCGCCATGCAGCAGCAGCGCCAGCAGCCCTGGGCCGCCTTCGGCGACAGCCGCAGCGGCTCGCTGTCGGCACGCGACACCGTGTTGGTCGCCAGATCGACGCTCGCCGCGCCGACTTGCACATGGCGTGCAGGCGCCTGCAGTTCACCAGGGCTGGCCGCCGGCGTCATCGCCGGCCCAAACGCCGCCACGCGCCCGAATTCGGCGAAAGGTCGGCGCGAATTCGGTTGTTCTTCCGTACATCCCGCTTGCGCGCCTCCAGAGTCGCTCCGCCAACCACGGAGCCCCACCATGAAAAAACCGCTGCTGCTCGCCGCCGCTTTGCTGCTGATGCTCGACACGCCCATCGCGCAGGCGCAGACCACCTCGATCCGCACAATACGCGGCTGCTGCGGATTTGGCTGGGCGCTGTCGCCCTTGCGCGATATCGATGGCGACGGCATTACCGACGCCATCGTCGGCCAGAACGGCAACGGTCATGTCTTCGTCTATTCGGGTCGCAGCGGGCAGCAACTGCACGACTTCAGCCTGCCGGGGAGCGATCTGGGCAACGCCGTGGCCGATGCCGGCGATGTCGATGCCGATGGCATGCACGACATCGTCGCTGGCGCCGTGAACTTTGCCGCGGGTCTGATTCGCGTCTATTCCGGGCGCACCGGTGCGCAGCTGCTCGCGGTAGACGCGCCGGCCGGCAGTTCCGGCTTCGGTCAGTCGGTCGCCGGGGTCGGCGACGTGAATGGCGACGGCCGCGCCGATCTGCTGGTCGGTGCGCACCTCGGCCTCGGCCGGGCTTTCGTGATCTCCGGCGCCGACGGTGCGGTGCTGCGCACACTGTCCAGCGTCGACAACCGCGGCTTCGGCGCCGGTGTGGCCAAGCTGCGCGACGTCAGCGGCGACGGCATCGCCGAATTGCTGGTGTCGTCGATGAACGATGCGCGCCTTTTGGTGTATTCGGGCGCCGATGGCAGTCTGCTGCGTACCCTCAACGGCGATGCCGACAGCGCGCGCTTCGGCGAGTTCTTTGTCGCCGATGCCGGCGATGTCGACGCCGACGGCAAACACGATATCTACGTGGGCGACTACGCGGCGGCGGGCGGCCGTGGCGCCGCCTATGTGTTTTCCGGCGCCGACGGGCATCGCTTGCACAAGTTCACCGGTGCGACCAACGAGGGTTTCGGCACCGGGCGCGGTGCCGGCGACGTGGATGGCGATGGCCACGCCGACCTGATCATCGGCGGCGGCACCTTCAGCCCGCCGGGCGTGATCCAGGGCGGCCGCGCCACGGTCTACTCCGGTGCCACCGGTGCGGTCCTGGCGGTGTTCACCGGCAGCGAGGCGCGCGCCAATTTCGGCTTCGACGCGGTGGGCATCGGCGACGTCAATGGCGATCGCCGCCCCGACTTCCTGATCTCCAGCTCCACCGGCAACCGTGTCGACATCATCGCCGGCACCAGTGCGCCACCCGCCGTGGCCGGCTTCGACATCGGCGCGCCCATCACCGGCATCTGGTACGACCCGGCCCAATCCGGACACGGCATCTTCATCGAGGTGCTGGCCGGGCAACAGATCCTGGCCTGGTGGTTCACTTTCGACGCCCAGGGCAAGCAGGCCTGGTTTGGCGGACTCGGCAGCTACAGCGGCAATCGCGCGCTGATCAACGTCACGCAAACCCGCGGCGGCCGCTTCATCCCCAACTTCAATGCCGCGAACATCAGCAACCCGAGCTGGGGCACGCTGACCTTCACCTTCACCGGCTGCAACAGCGGCCGCGTCGAATTCGAATCCGACCTCGGCTTTGGCGCCGGCACGATGGCGCTGACACGGTTGTCGCAGCCGCTCGGCCTGGCGTGCCC
>JADKFD010000081.1 GCA_016717705.1 Rhodanobacteraceae bacterium
CCAATGGTCCCGATCAGATCGCGATCCGCGCCCGTGGCGGCCTGCGCTGGGGCGGTACCGGGGTCAACAGCACGACCAGCCCTGCATTCATCCACCAGGCGATCATGGGCAGCAACACCTGCGATGGCGGCAGCGGCGCCAATTCGCGCACCTGGATCAATCATCCGTTGCTCAACAACAATCCCAACGCGGTGATCGTGCTGACGCCCAACTACGGCAGCACCGCCGGCGGCGGCGTCGCGCCGCCGCGCAACCCGATCGGGCTTTACTACAACGCGGCCACCGCGGTCGGCTGTCCAGCCGGGCGCTGGGTGATTTACCAGCTCACGGTCACCGCGGAGACCCTGCTCAACGGCGCGCGCTTCAATGCCTGGTTCGTGCTGCCCTAAGCCGCTGAAATGCAACGGCAAGGCTTTCGGCTGTTGTAGAGCGGAGCTTGCTCCGCTGCGCTTTCGGCACGCCCAAGCCGAGCAAGCTCGGCTCTACAAGAACAGGCGCGTCGTTGTCTTTGCAGAGCGCAGCTTGCACAACTGCGCTTCCGGCAAGGGCAACCCCTCAGCCGTGGACTTGCGGGCGCTTCAGCGACCAGAACGGGATGTCGACACGTACTCGATAGCCCAGTTGCTCGTACATCTGCTTTGCGCGCAAGTTCTCGTAGCTGACGTGGAGAAAGGGCAGGCGCCCCTGCTGCAGTATGTCGTTGCTCAGCATGGCAGTCAGGCGCCGGGCGTAGCCGCGGCCGAGGTAATCCGGGTGGGTGCAGATGGCGCTCACCTCCTGGTGCGCGTCGGTTCCCAGGCGCTCGCCGATCATCGCCGCCAGGCGGCCGTCCTGGTAGATACCGAAATAGCGACCCAGGTCCATGGTGCGGGTGCGGAAGTAATGCGGATAGACCAGGGCCGTCAGCGCCAGCACGTCGTCGCGATGCGCCTCGGTCAGGGGCAGCACTGCGGGGCCGTCGACTGGATCGATCGGCGTTGAGCAGCTCATCTGCGCCAGTGGGCGAAAGGCCTGCAGCCGCCAGTCATCAGGAATTGGCGGCTTGACTCCGAGCAGGAAGACCTGATCACCCGGAGCCAACGCGTTACCCACGTCCACGTCGTCACGCGCAACGCCAAGAAACGGCGCAAATTCCGCTGGGTAGCGCGCCCAGTCGTCGTTGCCCAGCGCAAGCGCTTGATGGCGCGTGCGCAAGGACCACCAGAATGGATTGTCGAGTTGGGATGTGGGCATCGATCGCCTCCGGGTGGGCCTGGAGGCGCGATTCTCGACGAAAGTGGGCGTGGCAGGCAGAGTGCGGCAAGACCCAAACGCATCGCGCGCGAGCGCGCTCCTACAACTCGGGCGTGTGTCTTCGGCGCGATTGCAGGAGCGCGCTTGCGCGCGATGCTTGTGCAGGCACACCGAGAGCTCTGGCGCATCCCGCCAGGCCGTCCACCCTTGCTCCGACCTCAGGCCGCGGCCTTTCCAGCGGCCCGTCGCCGCTGCGCCAACCGGATCAACAACGGGCTGGCGCTGACGCCGTGGATGAGGATGGAGGCGGCGATGATGAAGCCGACGATGGCCCACAGGCGCTCGCTGACGCCGAAATCGCCATGGTTGAGTCCATAGGCCACGTAGTAGACGGTGCCCAGCCCGCGGATACCAAGGAACGCCAGCAGCGCGCGCTCGCGCAGCGGATGCGGCGATCCGATCATCGCGATCATGCCGGCGACCGGGCGCACCACCAGCAGGATGACCAGGCCGACGATGATGTCGGTGACGGTCAGCGCGTCGAGCATGCCGTGCGCCAGCGCGCCGCCGAAGAGCACCAGCACCAGCATCATCAGCAGGCGTTCGACCAGGTCGGAAAAGTGATGCAGCTCATCGTGGAAGTAGTGATCGCGCTCCCAGGCGCGGATGGTGAGCGCGCAGATGAACACCGCAAGAAAGCCGTAGCCATGCATCAGCTCGGTCAACGAGTAGGCCAGAAAGGTCGCCGCCAGCGAAACCAGCCCGTCGCCGACGCGCGACAGACCGAATTTCGCGTTGTGGAAGATCAGAAATCCCAATCCGCGACCGATCAGATAGCCCATGCCGGCGCCCGCCAGCAGCTTCCACAGCACATCGACGGCAAACCATGCGCCCATGTCGTTGACCGAGCTCAGGCCACCGGCAGCGGCGACAATCGCCAGATGCACGAAGGGAAAGGCGAGGGCATCGTTGAGCCCCGCCTCGGAGGTCAGGCCGAAGCGCACCTCGTCTTCGTTGCCGGTACGCGGCGGCCCCACTTGCACATCCGAGGCCAGCACCGGGTCAGTCGGTGCGATGGACGCCGCCAGCAACATCGCCATGGGCAGGCTGAAGCCGAGGCCGGCCACGCCCAGCCACGCGGTTGCCAGCATGGTCAACGGCATGGCGATCGCGAGCAATCGCCAGGTCGAGGACCAGCCACGCCAGCTCAGCGGTCGGTCCAGCTTCAGTCCGGCGCCCATCAAGCTGACGATCACCACCAGTTCAACCAGACGTTCGGTCACAGTGTCGTAGGTGCGCGGATCGGGCTCGAAGGCCAGCAACCCGCTGCCGAACGCCGCCCAACCGAGCGCCACGCACAGAATCGCCAGCGACAATGGCATCCGCCGCAATCCGACTGGCGCCCAGGACACCAGCAGGATCAGTACGCCAAGGCCAAGCAGGAAGACTACGTAGGGGTCCGCTTTCAGTGCGTGCTCCAGGAATTGGGGGCAGGGTGCGGACCCTGCCCGGGGGGGGGGGCCGCCGGACAGGCGGGGGGTGGTGATCCGGGCTTGGCCCCCCCCGAACAACAGCGAAAAAAAAAAAAAAAAAGGCCCCGTGTTCGGGGGGGAGGAGAACGGCCGGGGGGGGGGGCCGCGGGGGGCGCCCCGGGGCCCGCGCCCCCCCCCCGGGGTTCGGGGGGGGGGGAAGGGCCCCCCCGGGGGGGGGGGGGGGCGCCCCGGATCCCGAGTCTCTGGTGGGGAGCGGATTTACTCCGCGAGTGCTTTCGCGGGATAGACCCGCTCCCACAACGGCACGCACCCGCAAGGGCCACCATGACTCTCATCGTGTCCCCCCTCCAAGGTCTGTTCGTTAGCACACAGTCAGTCCTTCGCAGCTTGCGCCTGGATGAGATTGGCGCGACGTCAGGCACGCCTTCACTGGTCGGAGCTTTGCCGCGGGGCAAGCCGCATACTCAGCCATGTCCTCTCCTTCGCCAGGCGACGCCCATGTCTTGACGCCCGATGCAACGCGCATCGTCGGTGTCGGCGCGTCGGCCGGCGGCCTCGATGCGCTGGAACAGTTCCTGGCACAGGTGCCGGCCGCCAGCGGCCTGGCCTACGTCGTGGTGCAGCATCTGGATCCCACGCACAAGGCGATGCTGACCGAGTTGCTGCAGCGCGTGACCGCCATGCCGGTGCGCGAAGCTGTCGCCGCGATGCGGGTGGAGCCCGACACCGTCTATGTCATCCCACCCAACACCGAGCTGACGGTCGTCGGGGTGTACTGAATCTGTGTCGATGTGCTGCTGGCATCACTTGCCCGCGACCAGGGCGAGCGCGCGATCGGGGTGGTGCTGTCGGGGATGGGGTCGGACGGCACTTTGGGGCTGCAGGCGATCAAGGCTTTGGGTGGCTTGACCTTGGCGCAGCAGCCCGAATCGGCGCAGTTCGATTCGATGCCGAAAAGCGCCATCGCCGCCGGCTGTGTGGACATCGTGGCTCCGGCAGCGGCGTTGGTGCCACGCATCCTGCAGGTGGCCGGAACCCGGCGATCCGCAGCCGTGGCAGTCACGGCTGAGGCGGGCGACGAGTTGACGACGATCCTGACGCTGCTGCGGGATCGTTCCAAGCACGATTTTTCGCAGTACAAGCCGACGACGCTCAGGCGTCGCATCGAACGGCGCATCGGCGTGCATGGGCTGAAGTCCAGCGCCGACTATGCCGTCTATCTTGGCGACAACCCGCTGGAACTGGACCTCCTGTTCCAGGAATTGCTGATCGGCGTGACCAGCTTTTTCCGCGATCCGAACGTGTGGCAAGAGCTCTGCGGCAGCGTATTGCCGGACCTGCTGCGGCGGGTCGGCGCCGGTGCGCATCTGCGCGCCTGGGTGGTGGGTTGCTCGACCGGCGAGGAGGCATTTTCGCTGGCGATCGCATTCAAGGAGGTCGCTGATCGTCTGTTTGCGGACGATCCTCCGCGACTGCAGATCTTTGCGACCGATATCAATGCAGAGGCGATCGCAATTGCGCGCCGTGGCTGCTTTCCGGCCAGCGTGGCGCGCGACGTCGGTGATGACCGGATAGCGCGTTTTTTCAGTCGCAGCGGCGAGAATTTGCTGGTCAGCAAGGACATCCGGCAGATGGTGCTGTTTGCGCAGCAGGATGTGCTGCTGGATCCGCCCTTCACGCGCCTCGATATCCTGTCCTGCCGCAATCTGATGATCTATTTCAGCGCGAGCTTGCAGCGGCGTCTGATCCCGTTGTTCCACTACAGTCTGCGTCCCGGCGGCCTGTTGTTGCTGGGCGGATCCGAGACCGTGGGTCGCACGCAGCAGCTGTTTACACCCTTGAGCCTCAAATCCCGGCTCTATCAGCGCGGCGACAGTGGCGTGGCCATCGGCCCGATCGACTTTCCGGTACGCCGTGCTTCACCCTCGCGCGCCCCCATGCAGGAGTCAGACGTGGCCCCGACGATTCGCCCTCCAGGCAATCTGCAGTCCCTCGCCGATCAGGTTGTGTTGCAGGAATTCGCTCCGGCGACCGTACTGGTGAGCCCACAGGGGGATATCGTCTACATCAGCGGGCGTACCGGCAAGTACCTGGAACCGGCTGCCGGCAAAGCCAACTGGAATATCCACGTGATGGCGCGTTCGGGCCTGCGCTCGCAGTTGGCAGGCGCTCTGCGCATGGCACCGCAGTCCAGCGCGCCGATCGAATTGCATGGCCTGAGAATCGACGATGATCCGCGACACAGCGTGGATGTGACGGTCAAGGTGATGCACGAGCCCAAGGCGCTGATGGGTATGGTGCTGATCGTGTTCCGCGACGGCGCCAGCCGCAGTCGCGCGCCGCGGCGCAAGCTCATCGCCGGAAGCGGCGATCCGGCTGTGGCCGAAGACCTCGCTCGCTTGCAGGCGGAGATCACGGCCTTGCGTCAGGAGATGCGCGCTTCGGAAGAGGAATTGCAGGCGGCCAACGAGGAACTGCAATCGACCAACGAGGAACTGCAGTCGGCCAACGAGGAGCTCACTACCTCGAAGGAAGAGGCGCAGTCGATGAACGAGGAATTGCAGACGATCAATTCCGAACTGCAATCCAAGCTCGACGATCTGGCGCTGGCACAGAGCGACATGCAGAACCTGCTCAACAGCACGGCGATTGCGACTCTGTTCCTGGACAGTGCGCTGAATGTGCGCCGCTTCACCGAGCAGATGACACGCATCATCCATCTGCGCGAGGGCGATGTGGGTCGCCCCCTGAGCGAACTGGCGAGCAAGTTGATCTATCCGGAATTGAACGAGGATGCCAGGCAGACCTTGCGCACGCTCGCCTTCACGGAAAAACAGGTCGCCACCACCGATGCGCGCTGGTACTCCGTGCGGATCATGCCGTATCGCACGCTGGCCAACGTCATCCAGGGCGTGGTGATCACCTTCGTCGACATCACCGCGACCAAGGAACTCGAATCGCGCCTGCGTGCGGGCTGAGCCTTGGCTCTCTGTGGGAGCGGGTTTACCCCGCGAGCTTTTGGCCCGGACCAGCCGAAAGCATCGCGTGCAAGCGCGCTCCTGCAGGTGGGGCAGAAGCATCGCGCGCAAGCGCGCTCCTACCGGTGGGGCAAAAGCATCGCGGGATAAACCCGCTCGTGCCGAGTGCAGGCCTGCCGCGCGTCCGTTCACCGCCAGCGCCGCCGCAGCAGCCTACAATCGGCTTGGGCACCATTGCTCGGATGAGGGTTGGTCATGGCCATTGAAAATGCGGAACTCCGCAGACAGATCGAGTTGCGGACGCACGCGGCTTCGAAATTGAGCGGGGCTGATGGCCAACTGGAGGCCAGGTTGAGTTCGACCGCGGCGTTGCGGGTATTGCACGCGCTGGCGTCGTCTCCGGCAACCGCCGCCGACGCGATCGCGTTGCTGCACGAGTTGCAGGTGCACCAGGTCGAACTGGACCTGCAGTACGAAGAATTGCAGGGCGCCAACGCCGAACTGGAGGCCAGCCTGGATCATCAGACTCGCCTCTACGAACATGCACCGGTCGCGATGTTCAGCGTCGATGCGGGCCTGGCACTGATCGAACTCAACCTTGCCGGCGCCAGATTGCTGGACAAGGAGCGACACGCGCTGATCGGGAAAGCGTTGAGCGACTATCTGACGGCTGCCAGTCGGCCGGTCCTGCTGGCCACGATCGGGCGGATTCGGGCTGGCGCCGACGGTCAGTCATGCACCGTGGAACTGGCACGCGAGGGTTCGGCGCCGACCACTCTGCAGGCATCGATCAATGCCGACCCGGCGGGCGCCGGGTTCCTGATCGCGCTCGTCGCTGTCCAGTAGATGCCGGTGTCGCGCGGCGTGGAGGCGCATTGAAGTAGCGCAGCTCCGGCGCGCAGCAGGATCGTCGTCGCCGCGCGCTGGGACCGGGCGGCCGCGGCTTCAGAAGTGCCCGTCAAGCGCCGGGTGTCGCGCGTAACTACCTCTTGGCAATACCCAGCTCATTCGAGGCGCGTACCCGGCCCACCCAGGCTGTCGCGGCTCGCGGCCGCACCAGCGCGCTTACTCGAAGCCATTCCCGAACAGCGGAACCTCGAACGCCGGGCCGCCCTGAAACAGCATGCGGTTGACGTCCTGACGGGCGTCCCCGGGCTGGTTGTCGGTGAGTGTAAAACTGATGGTGTCGCCAACGATGCTGGCCCCCAGCGTGTTCCAGCCGATGCTCAATGGGTCGCCCTGGACCCGCGCACCCAAGGCGCGGATGAAGCTGCGCGCGGCGAAACTGCCGCCATGGATCTTCAGGTGGACGCGCGCGCTGGCGCAGTTGGCGATCTCGAAGCGGAAGGCCCCATCCGGCTTCTGCACCATCGGATCGGCGCCGAAGGTATCGGCGGGGACGGCGATGACGTCGTACAGGCGCGTGCAGCTGCCGCTCAGCGGAGTGACGCTCACGGTGAAGGGCAGCGATGCACGGAATGCGGCACCAGCCGTGCCCGGCAGGCTCGCCACCGAACTCTGCCCACTGTCCGGAAGCCCATCACCGTTGCCGTCGCCGCCGTTGGGGGCGCCGGCCTCGCCCGTGCTCGGCGCGCCATCACCGTCGGGGTCGAGCACGCGCGTGAAGGCGTACACACCGGTGCGCGAACCGGCATACAGGGTGGGCGTAGCGGCGATGGTGTTGTCGAGCGCCAGCGCGGTCGCCGAGGTGACCGGCAACCCGGCACTGATCGAATTCCAGGTGGTGCCGCCGTCTTCGGACACGAACACGCCGCCCGGATTCAGGGCATTGCCGCCGCTGGCGGCATAGATGCGCAGGATGTCCGGGTCAGACCAGCAGCGCGGATATCCTGACCGGCCAGACCAGTGCCGGCGATCGCCCAACTGACGCCGGCGTTGGTCGACTTGTAGACATTGCCGACGAAGCTGCTGTTGTCGAGGAAAGGATTGGTTGCCGCATACAGCACGTTGTGGTTGCTCGGATCCATGACCAGCGCCAGCACCGAGTAGTGCGAGTTGACCGACCCTGCGTAGAGCGGCAATCCGGTCGATGCCGGTGACCAGGTGACGCCGCCATCGCTGCTCTTGAAAATGCCGTTGGGAGAGTTCGGCGTGTAGCTGGAGCCTGCGTTGTAATTGCGCAGGTAGGTGCCCACATACAGGATGCTGGTATCGGCGTGATCGACGACCAGCGGCACGGGAATCGGGAAATCCGCCCACGGCTGCGGCTCGGCAAGTGTGCCGATGTTGATGCATTCGCCGGTCGGCAAACCATCGCTGCCAACGCCAGCGGCACTGCCGGCGGTGCTGATCGTGTTCCAGCTGGCGCCGGCATCCAGCGAGCCAGAGGCGCGGGGTGGTGATGGTCACGCTGCCGCCGATCGTGCTGCAGTTGCCGTTGCCGGAAGCCGTCACATACAACTTCGACCAGGCGCCCGACGTGATCACGCTGCGGTCCGGCACAATGGCACGCAGGGTGCCGAGTGAACTCACTGCCGGCGACGGCGCGACGCCCCCGAGTCCGGCAAAGGTGTTGAGATTGGTCCAGGTGTTGCCGTTGTCGCTGCTCTTGACCACGCCGCTGGCACGCAACGGTGGCGCAACGCTGACCGGTGCGAGGTCGCGGCCGGCGCCGTAGATCACCGTGGTCGCTGCCGCGCCTGAGGTGTTGCTGTCGACCAGCAGCGCGCGCAGCCAGTCGACGCTGAAGGCGCTACCGGTCGCTGCCCAGCTGCCGCCGGCGTTGCTGCTGCGATAGAACGGCCAGGTGATCCAGGTGGCCTCGGACTCGCCCTGGCCGACATAGATGGTCGACGGCGTGGACGGATTGACGGCGATGGCGCGCGCATTCACCGAGGTATTGCCCAGGTTGCTCTCGGTCCAGGTCACGCCGGAATCGGTGGAGCGGAAAAAACCGGCGCCGCGCGAAATGAAGTAGCGCACGCTGGCATCGCCGGGTTTGCTGGTGACCACCTGGCTTTCCAGCGCCGGGCTGGGGCCGGGCAAGACTGGCGACGCTGCGGCGGCGGGGAAGGTGAGGCCGTCGTCGACGCTGCGACGGAAGGCGCCGCGCGCATTGGCGGCGAGCACCTCGTTGGGTGCGCCGGCGACGAAGTTGAAGCTGGAGATCAGCAGGGTCGATGCTGGACCCGGGGAGCTGGCAGTAAAGGTGGCGCCGCTGTCGGTGCTGCGCAGCAACAGGTTGGAGGGCTGCAATGGTCCGAATCCCTGCACGCCCAGCACCACGCCGGCGCTGGTGCTGCTGAAGGCGAGCGCCGCAGTGCAGGTAGCCGCGCCGGGCGCGAGTGCGGTAACCGTGACCGGCGAGAAGCTGGTGCCGCCGTCGGTACTGCGATAGAGATGCGCCCCGGCGTAGGGCGAGCCATCATCCGGCGCGCACGGACTGATCAGCACGCGCGAAGGACTGCCCGGATCGATGGCCACCTGCGACAGATGGGTGGGCAGCGTGGCCGTGCCGATCGCCGCCCAGTTGCTGCCGCCATCGGTCGTGCGGAAGGCGCCGTGCGAGGCCGAGGTCAGGATCAAGGTATCGGGCGTGCTCGGATCCATCGCCAGGTCGCGCACGAAGAAGTTCAGCGTCGGCAGTCCGGAGGAGGCGGGCGCAAAACTGCCGCCGCCGTTGATCGACTTCATCACGCCGCTGTCGCTGAGCAGATAGACCACATCCACATTGGCCGGGCTTACGACCAGATCGTTGATGTACCCGAGGTCCTGTGCCGCAGCGCGGCGGGCAAAACTCACCCCGCTGTCGGTGCTGCGAAACAGGGAGAAGCCGGTGGCCACGTACACCGTGGCCGGACTGCTGGCGCTGGTGGCAAGATGGCTCAGGCCGCCGCCATTCGGGCCGGTGGTGGTCCATACACCGGGGCCGGCGTGGGCGATGTTGGCCAGAAGCGTGGCGAGCAGCAGTAGGCGCACGGGAAGATCCTCAAGACGAATGGGAATAGTGGCGACGAGCGGTGCAGTTCGGGCCGGATGAGCGTTCAGTTCACCCGCGCGCGACCCGGAACCTGGGATGCACGCTGTCCCTCAACCAATGCCTAACGCAGTGTGGCACCCGAAAATGTCATCGACGCGGCAAGAATCTGCGACGTCCGCGGTGGTCGCCGATCCGGCTCAGCCGCCAAAGACAGCGCGTTCAGCGCATGGCTCAGCGGAAGGGCGCATCGTACTGCTGGTCGGCGCACGGTCGCCGACACGGCGTGAGCTTCGCGCATTGGCAGCAATCCGGTTCCGATGTCGGCCCGGAAGCAAACAGGAAATCCTGCGTATGGCCATCGAATGGCGCGACGACGATGAAGTGATCGATCCCAAGGTCCAGTGCAGCGCTTGCGACGCGGTATGTTGCCGCCTGACGGTGATCGTCATGCCGGAAGACAAGGTGCCGCGTGGATATGTCGCCATCGACGATCACGGACTCGAGGTGATGGCACGCGGTGAAGATGGCTGGTGCGTGGCGCTCGACAGCCTGAACATGTGCTGCAGCCTCTACGAACTGCGTCCGGAAGCCTGCCGGCGTTTTGTCATGGGCGCCGCCTATTGCCGCGACGAACGCGAGGCCTACCGCACGCGCTATCCCGGCAGCATCCCGCATGTCCTCATCGACGCCGATTGAGGATTGCCGCCGCGGCGCCTGCCTGGGTCGGGCGCCTGTCCCCGGGGTAGTGGTCTGACCGTATTGACGCAGCGCAACGTGCGCTTTGGCCGCGCTCGTAGGATGCTCAAGAGGTTAACCCCGCGGAGGTAGAGTCATGACCAAAAGCAATCCATTGCCGGTTGAGTACGCTGCGCTGGAACTGACGCGCGCCGAGCCGTGGTCGCCGGTCGATACCTTTGTCGTCGGCAAGCTGCTGACCTTCCAGCTCGGCTTCGACGACGACACCGGCCTGACGGTGCGCCTCGGCGCCTACCAGCAGGCGGGCGTTGCAGCAGGCTTTGACGGCACCAAACTGTTCTTTGACGATCTGACCCGGGTCAAGCCCGCCGACGGTCGCATTACGCTCCCCAATTCCTCACCGGCATCGGTGGCAGCGAAGCCGACGGCCGAGAAGTCGGGCTCCGCCGGCGACATCCCGATGATCGATCCGGCCACGCTGTCGGCCGCGCAGCAGCACGTCGACGCCATCAAGGACAATCCCTGGTTGGCGCCGATGCTGGAAACCAATGCCAAACGCGGCGGCAGCAACTGGTGGCTGATCGGCGGCGGCAAGACGGTCGACGGCAAGGCGATCCTGGCCAACGATCCGCACCTGGCGATGGACATGCCGGCGTTGTGGAACGAAGCGCATATCGTCTCCACCGACCCGCAGTTCCCGCAGCCGATGGACGTGGTCGGCGTTTCCGTCCCTGGCACGCCGAATGTGCTGCTTGGCTGCACGACCCACCATTGCTGGGGCCAGACGGTCAATCCGATGGACATGTCGGACGCCTTCTCCGAGAAGTTCCGTCTGAACACCTACGGTTTGCCGACCCACACCATCCACAGCGGCGTAGCCGAGCCGGTGATCTGGATCTTCCAGAGCTACTTCGCCAACAACCCTGGGCGACCAGATCACCGACAATGTCGCCAGGGTCAATTCGATCGGCTACACCAACGGCGGCGTGACCATCATCGTGCCGCGCCGCAACAACGGCCCGGTGGTCTCGATCACCGGAGACACCGGCATCAGCTTCGCCTACACCGGCTGGGGTGCGACGCAGGAGCTGGAAACCTATCGGCGCATCGCGCGGGCGCAGAATCTGGCCGAATTCCGCGAAGCATTGACCTTCTTCGACGGCGCCAGCCAGAACTTCGGCTATGCGGACATCGAAGGCAATGTGGCCTACACCGCGCCCCGGCGAACTGCCGCTGCGCACCGATCTGCAGACGCTGGTCGCGCGGATGGTGGCGTTCCGCCCTTCGTGGTTCGTGATGGCACCGGAGCCCTCAAGCATGACTGGCTGCCGCGCACCACGTCTCAGGTCAACCAGGTCACGCCGTTCGAACTGTTGCCGATCGCGGAAATGCCGAATGCGACGAATCCGACCAGTGGCTACATCGCCAACGCCAACAACGATCCGGTCGGCACCACGCTCGACAACAATGCGCTCAACCAGAATCGACCGGGCGGCGGCGTCTACTATCTGAATGCCCGTTATGCGGACTTCCGCATGGGCCGCGTCGATCGGCTGATCAAGGCCAAGCTGGATGCCAACGTCAAGGTGTCGTTGACCGACATGCGCCAGTGGCAGGCCAACAACCAGCCGCTGGATGCCGAACTGCTGCGCCCGACGCTGCTGGCGGCCTTTGACAACGCTGGCGCCACTGGGGCCTGGTCGCAACTGGCGGCGCTGCGCGCTGATCCGGCGGTGGCCGAGGCGGTGGGCAGAATCCGATCTGGGATCTGAGCACGCCAACCGGCATCCGCGAAGGTTATGACCCGGGCGACAACCCGGCCAATCTGCCGGAACCGTCGGCCGCCGAGGGTCGCCAACTCGGTGGCCGCCACGCTGTACACCTTCTGGCGCAACCAGACGGTGCGCAACGTGATCGATGCCACTCTCACGCGCGTCGGTCTGTCCTCGCAATTGCCGGGCAATGAAGAAACCTTGCGGGCGATCAAGAACCTGCTCGATACCTTCCCGACCGCGCGTGGCAAAGGTGCATCCGGCCTCGACTTCTTCGTGGTCAGCGGCGCTCCCAATCCCGAAGCGGCGCGCGACTTCCTGCTGCTGAAGAGCCTCAAGGACGGTCTGACCCTGCTGGCCAGCGACGAATTCGCACCGGCCTACGCGCAATCCGACCAATCAGGACGCGTACCGCTGGGGCAAGTTGCACCGCAAGGTGTTCCGTCACCCGCTGGGCGAGCCGTTCAACATTCCGGGCAACAATCCGTTCCCGATCACCAACCTGGCGGCCAACCTGCCGGGCGTGGCGCGCCCGGGCAACTACGAAGTGGTTGACGACTCCGACGTGAGCGTCCGCGCCAACACGCTGAACGGCTTCATGTTCGGCAGCGGTCCGGTGCGTCGTTTCGTCGGCAGCATGACCACGCCGATCACCGCGCAGCAGATCTACCCGGGTGGCCAGAGCGGTTCGCTGCTCAGCCCGGCGTACATCAGCCAGCTGCCGCGTTGGCTGGTCAATGCCTACAAGCCGCTGGTGATCGGTCGTGACGCCGCGGTCGCCGGCGAAGTGTCGCGTCTGAACTTCACGCCGTAACCGTAGCCAGGCGCACGGCGGGGCAATCCCGCCGTGCGCTGTTTCATCAGCGATCCTGACCATGGCGCTCGATGGCAAAACACTGGGCCTGGCTTTGTCGGGTGGCGGCTATCGGGCCACGCTGTTTGGTCTTGGCAGCCTCACGCGCCTGAATGACGCCGGCCTGCTCGGCAGGCTCGACCTGATCACCAGCGTCTCCGGCGGCTCGATCCTCGCTGGCATTCTCGCCCAGCGCTGGCACCAACTCGATTTCCTGGACGGCCGCGCTGCGAATTTCGAGCCGATCGTCGCCAGACAGGTGCTCGATTTCTGCAATCGCAGCATCGACATCGGCGCCGGCCTCAAGGGTCTGGTCAACCCATTCAAGTCGGCCGGCAAGTACCTGATCGACTGCTACGACAAACACCAGTTTCGCGGATTGTCGCTGAAGGACATCCCCAAGCCCGGGATGCCCGGCAACCCGACCTTCATCTTCTATGCGACCAGCCTGCAGACCGGCCGCAGTTTCCGTTTCCGCCAGGACTACATCGCCGACTGGAAACTCGGACAATCCACCCATACCGATCTGCCGCTGGCCCTTGCCGTGGCCGCCTCCAGCGCCTTCCCGCCGCTGTTCTCGCCGATCGTCATCAAGACCAACCCGCGCTCATGGACTGGTGGCGTCGCTGGTCCCGAGCGCGACGCCATGCGCGGGCGCCTGGTCTTGCGCGACGGCGGCGTCTACGACAATCTGGGCCTGGAAGTGCTGCAGCAAGGCAACGTCGACTACGCTCTGGTCAGCGACGCGGGCGCGCCCTTCGAACTGGAAACCCGCGCCAGAGGTCCGTTGCAGATGGGCCGTGTGCGCGACCTCCTGATCGACCAGCCCCGTGCCCGCGCGCAGCTGATCCGCGACCTCGCCGGCAAGCGCCAGCGCGGCGCGTACTGGGGCATCGACACCCTGATCGGGCTACAAGGACCCCCGCTCAGCGCCCAGAAACCGCCGCGCTGGCGAAAGTGCCGACGCGACTGGCGGCGTTCCAGCCGGATGCACAGCAAAAGCGGATCCGCTGGGGATATGCGTTGGCGGATGTGGCGCTGAGGAAGAGGGCGGGCTTGCCTGCGTAGGGCGCGGTGGCCCTCCAAAGGCAACGGCGCTCCGGTTGCTGCAGGGAACTTGCCGTGCCCACGCATCTCCAAGCTGTCATCTCAGCGGGAGCAGCACATGAATATCGCAAAGGTAGTAGGTGGGTTCTTCATGTCGGTCGCAATGCCTTTCGGGCTTGCTGTCGCCGAGCCGGTGCGGGACCTGGCCGCAGCGCCGGCGTCTTCGTTAATTGAAGGCCTGGCTGGCGCAGTCGGACCAGAAGGGGCGGTTTCGAAGGTGATGGTGATGGGGCAGGGGGTGCTGATTCAGGGATCTGCGCGGGATCCAGCGGCGGTGCTCGAGTCGCTGTCCGCATCGCCATTGATCGACAGTCCACGACTGCTGCCGATGGCCCATGATGCCAATCTGGATCGGCAACTCTTCACGGTGACGGCGACCATCAGCGCGCAGGGCAAGGTGCGTCCTGATGGCGGCCTGAGGATGGACAACCCGGAGAAAGAACTGGTCGGCCATGCGCGCCATGTACTGGACTCGCACATGGCCGCGGCGTGCGAGCTGATCTCGGAACAACCCGTCAGCGAAGACGCAGCGGATGCCGCAATCCCTGGCATGGCCATGCGCTGGCGTTGCCCAGGGACGTTGCCGCAGTTGATCGCTGCCCTGCGGGATCTTGAACTGGGGGCGCCGGCACTCACGCTTTCGGATTACCTGGTTTACGTGACCACCCCGGGCAAGCTTGCCAGTGACGCGGAAACCCACGTCGAGGTCAGGTTCACCGCGACGGCGAGCACGCTGGCTGCGCGCTGAGCACAAGGCAGGGCCAGCCAGTGATCAAGCGCGGCCGGCCCTGGTGACCGGCTGCGTGCTGGCATCATCGAACGCGTCAACGACGCCTGCACGCGGGTCAAGGACGCCGCCGGTGAATCGCTGCGCGATACCTCGGCCAGTCAAGACACGCTTTGGTTAGCCCGGTGTACGCGCGTCAGCGCGTTCACCGGGGATCGGCCTGTCTCCAGCACACGCGTAGCGGGGGAAACCGCAGGTAAGAGCCGTGCGGGTTCCACCCGATGATTAGCCGCGCGCGGCGTCCACCGCCGCCGGTCGCTGGCGGAACTGCTGCCCTGCGGCCAGCACCATCGCGCTGATCGCTTCGATCGCGTTGGCATTCTTGCCGTCGCCGCCAACCAGCACCTGCGGCACCACGGCGAGTTTGCCCTCGGCGATGGCGCGGGTGATCTGCGCCGAGATTTCCTGGGCCAGGCGGATTTCCGGGCCACCGAATGCGGCGACCTGGGCCTCGGCGGCGTGCGCCGTGGCCTCACCCTCGACCTGGATGCGCGCCGCGTTGGCCGAGCCGATGGTGCGGATGCGTTCGCCTTCGGCCGCGGCGACATTGCGGATCTTGGCGCCTTCGGCCTCGCCCTGACGCGTCTGCGTGCGCACCTCGGCCAGACCCTTGTTCTCGGCCATGTCGATGGCGATCTTCGATTCGGTCAGCCCGGTTTGCTGCTTGGCGATCGCCGCCGCCTCGCGCAGAGAGCGTTCCTTGACCGCCGCTTCCTCCTGGCGCTCGTAGGTCTCCACCTGTTCGCGGGCGATCTGGCGGTCGCGCAACTGCGCCAGGATCTGCTCGATCTGCGCGTTGCCTTGCGGTGACTTCGGCGTGCCGATCAGCACTTCCTGCAGTTCCAGGTTGTACAGCGAGAACTTCTCTTTCATGTCCTTGAGCGCGATGGTCTGGATCTCGGCGCGCTGCTGCAGCAACTCGATCAGCGTCTTGGTCTGCGCGGTGTTCTTGAAATAGGCGCTGACCATCGGATCGAACGTCTGCTCGACCAGGCGCTGCACATCGCCGAAGCGCTGGATGACCTTGGAGGCCTTGCGATAGTCGATGTGCACCACCACCGACAGCGGCAGCGACGGTTCGAAAGCGTCGCGGGTGATCAGCGAGATTTCCTTGAGATTGCGGTCGAAATCCGAGCCGGACTGGCCGGATTCCCACTTGAGGATGAAATTGGTGGTCGGCACCTTGACGATCTGGCCGGCAAAGGTGTTGAACGCGTATTTGCCCGGCAACATCGGCCATTCCCAAACGCCGCGCTCGCCTTCGCCAACCAGTTCGCCGTGCTGATATTCGGTACCGGAGCGATCGGCGCCGCGCGAACCGGTGAACGACACCACCACGCCGGCCATGCCCAGTTCGATCATCGTCTTCGGGATCAGTTCGACGCTGGCGAACAAGCGATTGACGTAATAGGTGCCATCGACCAGCACCTGGTACTGGCGACCGCGATAGCCGCCCGCGGCGAGGAACTTGTCGGCATCCTGGAAATGGCTGTGGTACTGGTCGAGTTTGGCGCGATCAAGACCCACCGCCCGGGCGATCAGCTCGCCAGCCGGCAGTCCCGGGCCGTCATGCACAGTGACCACGCCGATCGCATCGGTGTGATCCTGGATGATGATCGGGTGGAAGCCATTGCGCGATTCGATGTGCGCACGCATCGCTTCGATGGTCTCGGCGTCGCTCGGCGCCAGCGCGTGGGCGTAGGTCCGCGCCCGCGTCAGCACCACGAACTGGGCGACATTGAGCGCGTACATGCCTTCACGCAGCAGCTTGCGCTGCGGGCCTTTCTGACCGTTCTGCGCCAGGAAATCGCGCACATCCTCAAAACTGGCTGCATGCACATTGCAGGCCAGCGTCTGTCCAGCTCCAGTTGACGGCCATCGCGCGCGAACACATAGCCAATCTCGCCCTGCGGCACGATCACCAGTTCCGCCTTGATCACCCGGTACTGCAACGGCACCAGCAGATGAAAACCACCGCGCAGCAGATCCGGCACGAAACCGGCCTGCCCGTCGAGCGCCATCAAACCCGCCTCGACCGAACCCTTGAATGACCACAGTCGCTCGAGCACGCCGACACGGTTGTTGGGCACATATACGATGCTGGAATACGCCAGCGCCACAACCACGACTGCCAACAGCAAGTACTGCCAGTTGTCGACCAACCAAACGAGGAACCACATGGGGATTGCCTTGGTAGGGAAGGAACGTGCTTGACCGGATCGTCGACAGTCACGGCCCGCAGGCGTGGCCGCTGGCCAGGCCTGGTGCGCGCGCCGGGGAGGCTGGGATCGTCCCCGGTGCGGGGATCAGTCGTGTCGCAGCGCGGCAGGGGAGGCCGCGTCGGTGTGATTGAGGTCAAGCACATCGCGACCAACGCAGAACCGCGGAACTGCGGGACATCATTAGCTCGCGTGGCCGGCTGCGGTTGTTACGGCCGGTCCCGTCAGGTTCGAGCGACGTCACCCGATCCGCCGTGACCCCACGCCGCCACGCAGACATCGATTGTTGGCCGGCATCGCGATGTCAGCCAAAAGATGCATTCCGATCGCCTGTGCCAGCGCATCGACCGCTTCAAAGTCACGAATGCCGCGCTGCGCGCCTCGGCCCTGAGAGACAGGTCGAACTGGCGGTTGCTGTCGCTGGTGAACTTTCCGTTGTAGTTGAAGGGACCATAGATGATCAGCGTGGCGTCTGGACCGAGCACCTGGCGCAAGCCGCCGAACATGCTCACGACCTCCGGCCAGCTCATGATGTGCAGGGTGTTGGCGCTGAATACCGCATCGAACTGCGACGACGGCCAGGTGCCGTTGACGTCGAGCTGCAGCGCCGCCGGCGTATTCGGCAAAGCCGCATCCTTCAGCCAGCCGCTGATGCCACTCAAGTACTCCAGGCGGTCCGAGGTTTGCCAGGTCAGATGCGGGAATTGTCGCGCGAAAAACACGGCGTGCTGCCCGCTGCCGCTGCCGATCTCCAGCACCCGCTGGCGATCGGCAAGATGCTCCCGCAGCACCAGGGCAATCGCATCGCGATTGCGCTCGGTCGCAGGCGCGTGGGGTTTGTCGACGGCCGGTCCGTTCATTCGCTTGAAGTCGCCGACCAGATCTTCGGCGAGCGTCAGACCTTCGCATTCGCGGTCCAGCGCTTCGTAGGCATCGCCGTAAGTGTCGCAGAAGTGGGCGAAGGCCGACTCGCTGTGCCAGCGGTCCACTGTCAAGTAGCGTCCGGCGTTGGCGCGGTCCTTCAGCAGCAGGGTGCCGATGTAGCCCGGCGCCCGGCGAAACAGCTGCGCCCAGCTGCCGTCCGGGCCGTAATGGCGTTCGAACTCGGCCAGCGACTCCGCGGCGACCTCGAATCTCCAGACGTACGTATAGGGTCGGTCCATCGAGTCCTCGCCAGGGTTTGGCTATTGCGCTCGCCGAGTCAAACGCGTCGCTGCCGGGCGACCTCGATCGCGATCGCCGCCGCCAGTCGCGCATTGTTACGCACCAGCGCGATGTTTGCGGTGAGCGATCTGCCCTCGGTCAGCTCGAAGATGCGCTTGAGCAAAAAGGGCGTCACCGCCTTCGCGGCGATGCCTGGACGCGTGCCTCCGGACAAGGCGACCGCGATGAATGGGTCGATCTCGCTGCGCGCGATTTCTGCCTCGATCGGTATCGGGTTGGCGACCAGCTGCCCGCCGCCCGATCCAGGTTGCCGCGCATCAGGTGGGCGGCGGCGATGTCAGCCGCGCTGTCCAGTCTCAGCGGCGCACGCAAGCCAGAACTGCGCGACCAGAAGGCCGGGAAATCGTCCTGGCCATAGGCGATCACCGGTACGCCCAGAGTTTCCAGCACTTCCAGCGTCTTGGGCAGATCGAGGATGGCTTTCGCGCCTGCGGCAACCACAGTCACTGGAGTCGTCGACAATTCATGCAGATCGGCGGAAATGTCGTAGCTCGACTCGGCGCCACGGTGCACACCGCCGATGCCGCCGGTCGCGAACACGGCAATCCCGGCGAGGTGTGCGCAGATCATGGTGGCGGCCACGGTCGTCGCGCCGACGCGGCCTTGCGCCAGGCACACGGCCAGATCGGCGCGCGAGAGCTTCATCGCGTCTTTCACCAGCACCAGCCGATCGAGTTCGTCGGCGGTGAGCCCGATGTGGATGCGGCCGGCCATGACGGCAATGGTGGCCGGTACGGCGCCGGCGGCACGCACCTCGGCCTCGACCATCAGCGCGGTGTCGCGATTTTGCGGGAACGGCATGCCGTGGGTGATGATGGTGGATTCCAGCGCGACCACTGGCGCGCCGGCATCCAGCGCCGCTCGGACTTCGGGTGAATAGTGCAGGGGCGTCCGCGGCCAGCTCCGGAACGTGCGCGACGCGGCCTCGAGCGCCGCGGTCAACGCGGCTTCCGCCCGGCTTTGCGGCGTTTCGCCACCCAATGCGCGGCCATGAACGTATCGCCGGCACCGGTAACGCGGGTCTCCAGCGACTGCCGGCGGACACCGCTGGCTGATGATGCTGCCGCCGATGCCATCGGCGGCGCGCGGACCATCGGTACCACCACGTGCGGCGCCGCGCGCGATCAGTCCGCGGCGTGGTGAATCGTCGAAACGGCACTGACAGAGGATGCCGGCCTCTTCGAGATTCACGTACAGCGTTAGCTGCGGACGTGCCAGCAAGGGCAGCAGGCGCTCAGCCTTGCCTGGGCTGGCCGGCGCCACGCGCAGATCGGTAGCCACGAACAACGGCGAATGGGCGATCTGCGACAGCAGTGCCTCGGTCAGGGCCAGCGCCACGGGTCCAGCCCACGGCGAATTCAGCTGCCGAGCTGGCCGTCGGCGAGCGGGCGCAGGATCTTGTCGCCAGCGGCTTCAAGCGAATGGGCATCGGCAAGCGTCGCGCGATCAATCCATTGGCACCTTCGACCGCCATGTGGCGACCGGTCGGCAAGTCTTCGGATCGGTACAGATGCGTGAATCAGACCCATGCTGCGCGCCGCGGCGACCAGTTCGTCGCCGTCGGCATCCCGGCCGATCGCCGATAGCAGGGCAGGGCGCAGGCCAAAGCGCGCCAGGGTCATCGCGATGTTCATCGCCACGCCGCCCGGTCGACGCGTGATGCGCCCGGGGACATCGGAACCGTGCTGCATGTGCAAGGACGCACGGCCAATCGTGTCCCACAGGACCGAGCCGATGCAGATGTCGGGCGTGGCGTTCAAGGTGCTCGGGATTCGATCAGTGCGCGCGGATCATCCGCCGGAAAGCGGTCTGCGGCATAGGGGTGATGACGCCGAAGGCCCCGGGGCTCGGCCGAACCTTCAGAACTTCCGGATCTCCCGGCGCGTCGCCAGGGCTCTGCGCAGCTTGACCAACGCCTCGCTGAGCTGCGTACTCGGAACGGTCGATCAGCCGCCGAGGTCATCGCCGCGACATGTCGGGTGGTTCGGGTTGGCATGGGGTCCGGCGTCAGCCACGCCCTATCGTCGCCGCCAATTCCGCGCACTGACGTCGATCGCCCGCGCCAGCATCGGAGCCCCCACGCCGGGTCCAGTCGCTCGGCGTTTACGTGCAAGATGAGTTCGATGGCGCATGGCGATAGCGCGGATGCCCATCG
>JADKFD010000082.1 GCA_016717705.1 Rhodanobacteraceae bacterium
TCGAGCGGCCAGGGACCGCTATGACCGCGCCTTTCACGCCTACACGGTGCTGATCACCGAAGGCGGCAGCGGCAACGTCATCGAGGCGCGTGACGAGTACGCCGCCGCCTATGAGGACCTCAAGCGGATCGAAGCGGCGCATCCGGAGTACGCGAGGTGAGCGGCGGCCGCATGCCCTCGCGCAGCCTGTTTGCGCTCGCAGGGATTCTCCTTTGGCCATCGTTCTCGATGGCCGGCGGCGACCATCGCCACGGCATGCCGGTCACAGCGGCGCACGATCCGACCTTGATGGCGGTGCTCGAACGCGTTGCCGTTCACGTGTCACGCGATGTCCCGCCGGTGCCGTGGGATGAACATGATGCGGTTCGGGTCGCCGACTACTTGCTGTACGGCTGGCAAAGCGGACGCCACGAATTTCGGCTCCAACACTTGAGTCCGTACGGCGACGCCGACAATTCCGGTCAGGAAGAGATCAGTGTGGAGCTGACCGCGACGCCGAATCCTCACTGTCCGCCATCGCTGGAAGGATTGCCGGCGCCCGCAACCGTGCAAACCAGAAGAGTGGTCTACCGGCCCGGCGTACCGCTGCAGAACAAGCTGCACGAGTCCACCGACATCTACCTTGGTTACGCCGCGCATGGCGCCAAGATCTACTGGAACGCCACCTTTGCGCCGCCGGGCGCGGTCGAGGAGCGCGCCCGGCGGCTGGCACGCGCCGTCCATGAAGCGATGCTGGCCGAGGGCATCGGCACGCCCTGCGCCGGGGCCGCGGTGGCCACGTCGGGCGCGCCGCCGGATGCCGATCCACTGGCGTCGTGGTGGCCGACGCTGATCGGGCTGGCAGGCATCCTTGGCCTGGGCGCCGTGATCGCCATCATCCGCGCCATTCTCGGCGGCCGCGCGCAGCACGCGGCGATGTCGACGGCCATCGGCGCCGTTTCGCAAGCTCCCAATCCGGGCGCCGTGGTGCCGCTCGACCTGGCCGATGTCTTCCTCACCCCGGTGCCGATGACCGCTCACCAGCAGACCGCAGCGGCCCTGGCGGCCGCCCTTGCGCAGTCCAGTGAGGCTTTTACCAGCGCGCATTGGGGGGCCAATGCAGAAATCGTCGATGCGGCCGAACGCGCCGCGCTCGAGGCGCGGCGTGAGCAGGCGGTACGCGCCGCCTTTGCCCAGATGCAGCAGACTCTGGGTGTGAAGACGCCGATCAAGCTGGTGTTCGAGGACAACGTAGACGGCAAGTGGGCCGGGCAATACCGGCCCAATGCCACCGGTGGCGCTGAACTGATGATCCACAAAACGCATTCCCAGTGGAATCTGGGACCACACCAGGTGCTCGACACGCTGGCGCATGAGCTGCGCCACGCCTGCCAGTGGGACCCCACTCATCCGCTGGAGGGTCCGGACGTCCGCGCGGCAGCAACACACAATGAGGCCAGCTACATCGAGCCGGAGACTGACTTTGCCAGCTACAGCGAACAGTTCGTCGAACGTGACGCGGTCGGATTCGCCAAAGCGGCCAGCGACGCCATCGCCCGACAAGGCTATCTGTCGCGACTGGATCGACTGCAGCAAGCGCTGAAGTCGATCGGCGATGCCCAGACCCCCTGGAAGCTGGCCGCCGACAGCAAGGACCTGACGCAGTTGCGGGCGCTGCTGGCCAGGAACCCGCAGCTGGCGGCGCAGTTCCAGCAGTTGATGAAGGCCGGATCGACGACCGGCACGGGTGGGTCATGAACCGTTCGACTGACGAGCTGACACGCCTGTTCGAGGCCACAACCCTGCTGCTGGCCATCGGCTATCCGGCGACGTCGCGGCTGTCCTACTCGGCGGCGCGCCTGGCGGGCGCTCCGGCGGTGCTGGCGGATCTGCGCGAGTACCTGCGCCAGGGCCGACCGACGGTCGCTGCCAAGGCCCCCATATCGGCTTGCCTGTTGCGGCCACTGGCGCACGATCTGACGCTCGCCGCGCTGATGTCCGAGACCTTCCTGGCGCCGAGCGGTGCCTTCCTGCTGGCGGCAGAGATGGAGCAGGACCCGGCACGCGGCGACGCACTGCTGGGGCGGTTGATCGCCGATGGCCTGTGGACCGTCAGCACCGATGGCACGCGCTCGCTGCGCCAGGTGCCGTTGGCCGGACGCTATCGGCGCTGTCCACGCTGCGGTCGGCCGCAACTAAATCCCGACGCCGGTTGCGCGCACTGTGCCGATCTGCGGATGCCGCCGCTGTCGCCCGCGCAACGCGAGCTGGCGCAACTGCTCGACTGGCTGGATGCAGCCGTCCCCGCTTCCGCGCCGGCCGCAGTAGCGTCTGCTGCAACCGAGCCGTCGTGTCCACGCTGTGGTGCCGGCAATCGTCCACAGGCGCGCTTCTGCGCGGCGTGCGGCCAGGCGCTGGAACTCGCGCTTCATTGCCCCAATTGCGGCGCGACGGTCAATCCAGGGGCGCACTTTTGCGGCGGCTGCGGAGCGGCCATCCCGTTGTCCTGACCAGGAGACTCAGATGAACTTTCGACGCGGATTGACCGCTGCAATCGTCGTCCTGATGCTGTTCGCCAGCGTGGCGACCGGGCAGACGGCTGCGTCGCCGGAGAGCGTCACCCTGAGCTGGGGACCGCTGCCGGGCGAGTGGATGGTGGAGCATGGCTTGAGCGGGGGGGCGTGGACCCCGACCGCGCTGGGCGGGTCCGGCCGGATGGTCATGGCCGCGAACACCAAGAGCATGCTCGTGTTCCAGAGAGTCGTTCGCCGGGACGACAAACAAGGCCCGCTGGTGGCGCGCGTGTTGCTGTTGCAACGCCAGGGACTCGCGACGCTGGAGGATTTTCGCGCTTCCGAGTTTGGAAAGCTCGACGATCCAGCGATGTACGCGTTCGGCGAGACACGCATCATGGGGCGCAGGGCCTTTTCCATCGAGTCGAATCAGCCGACCCTGGTAACCCTGCGCTACCTGGTCGAGATCGACCCGACTCGCGACCTGTGGCTGCTGTGCGCTTTTGGTGTCTTCTTCGAAGGCGGCCACACCGCGTATTTCCCGAACGAAGTCGCCGAGTTGATGAACGCCCTGCGCGTCGGGCCTGCACTGCAAGTCGTCGTCGACAACACGCCCGAGCATCCCTTCGCGCTGACCCTTCGAATCGAAGGCGGCGGCAACGGCGCCGCTCAGGCGCTCGCTGCCTACCAGAACTTGCGTTTGCTGGCGCACGTCTTCGATCGCGATTTCAAC
Source organism: Rhodanobacteraceae bacterium (assembly GCA_016717705.1). Classification (GTDB taxonomy): domain Bacteria; phylum Pseudomonadota; class Gammaproteobacteria; order Xanthomonadales; family SZUA-5; genus JADKFD01. The sequence goes on from JADKFD010000082.1 coordinate 3,226, forward strand.
GTGCTCAAGCTGGACGACCGCTTCAATGTCGACGGCGTGTGGGACAGTCGCGCCAGACACCTGCGGCCGGGTAGCAAGAGCGCGGAGAAGGACCCGCCCGAGGCGGCGCAGAGCGCCAGCTTGCCGATTTCGATTGCCTTGAACGGCCGCCAGGAGTTCAGCCTGACCCTGGTTCCGAGCCTCGGCGACCTTGCCAGGTGGAGCCGAAGCTACGCAGCGCAGGGCGTGCACCTGCCCAGCGTCCGCCAACCGCTGCAGGTGAAGCTGGACTTCGAAGTGGTGGGAACCAACGCCCAGGGCGCCGACGAGGTGATTGCGCTCGGCACCAAGACGGTCAGCGTGGACTGGATCGGACGCGTGGTCGGGCGACGTTTCGAGGAGCCGACGATCCTCGAACAAAACCGCCTCGGCGATCTGGGCGGCCTGCTCGAACGCCGCAGCGGCGCATTGGCCGACTACGCCGACCCGGCGTTCAACGATGCCAAGGGCGAGCGCCGCGTCACCATCGAGAAGCGCTCCGATCCGTCCTACAGCGAGATCGCCCAGCCGGGCAGCAGGCCGGGAATCCCGATGCAGTCCGGCGAACGGATTCGCGTCGGCGACGCCATCCGCATCGACGCCGCAGACATGGCCGCCTATGGGACGCGCGGGCTCAGCGCGCCGCGCAAGACGCGCTCGGGCTGCGTGGGCGTTCGTTTCGAGTTCATCGACGGCGTGCAGGCCGAACTGATCGTCTACGAGGATGCCGGGGCCTTCGCGATGACCGTCGGCGGCGACGCCGACGCATCCGGCTTCGGCCCCGGGTGGAAAGCCTGGCGCTACTTCGCCGCGGAGTACACCCTGGGGCAGATCAGGGACCACTTCATCGAGGCGGTACTCAAGGAAATGGTGCCCGCCGTGGCCCCGGGCTTCGGGGTCGTCAGCAGCGTGAACGACGCGATCGAGGTCTTCTCTTTCGTCGTCCGACGCGCCAATGTGCACCATGTACGGCTCAATTCCAGGGTTTTTGCCCAGTTCGACGGCAGCGGGCGCATGGATCTCACCACCCGCGAGGGGCATCCGCTGGTCTATACGACGGCGACCGGGCCGGCAGGGCAGCAGGTCGCGGCCGGCATGACCGGCACTTTCGTGGGCAGCTCGGCGCCGAGCATCGTGCCGAGCGACGCGGCCACCGTCGCTCTGGCGGAGCAGCGGCTGGGGCAACTCGACGCACCGCCGGTGACCACCAGCGCCACACCGAGGCCGTCGCCTGCACCGGTCGCGGCGACACCGCCGGCGCCGGCGGCACCCGCAACTGCAGCAGCGACCACCCAGCACGCCGGGATCGTGCTCGACGAGTTCGCTCCGGGCAGCCTCGCAGACTGGGACGAAACCTACGATCCGCAGCAGTTCAACCCGCGCTTCTTCCGTGAGGAGGTGCGCTCACCCCTGGACGGCTCGACCGCCATCCGCACGCGGGCGGTCGGCAACACCCTCGCCACTTGCGAGACCAAGTGGACCCGCCGCGTCTATGCAACCGGCGCCCAGGACAGCAGCCAGACGCTGCTCTCGGCGTACGTTGACTTCGCCTTCAACGGCACCACGTACAACCTGCCGAGCCTGACCATCGAATTGCTCGACACGCAGGATCGCTCACTGGGCCGGCGAAGCTACTTCGGCCAGGGCGTCATCGGACAGTTCAACCGCTCGCAACTCGGCCAGACCGGTCATGTGGAGCTGCGCACCGCCACCGGCATGCACCAGTTCGACCTGAGCAAGATCGGCGCGCACATCCACTACGCGAAGCTGGCCATCTACCTGCAGAACTATGCCTGCGAGGGTGAGAACTCGGTGGTCCTCGACCAGCTGGTGCTGCTGAGCAGATGAGGGCTGCGCCGATACTGCGCCCGCGATAGCGCTGACTATCCGGGCGCTGTCGTGACGGCGGCCAGTTCAGCCGCCGTCGCGAGTGCAAAACGGGCCCAGCGGGCGCCTATTCCTTGATCAGCTTGATCGTCGCAACGCCGGCGCCCAGGCTGAGTCCCACGCCCTTGACGGAACCCTTGAGCTTGACCACCACGCCTTTGTCGTTCTTGTAGGTCACCGCCATGTCACTCGACCCGGCCATGGCAGCCGAGCTGGTCGCAGCGTACTGCCCCTCAAAATCCTCGATCTGCTTCAGGTCGAAGACTTCGCCGGTAGCGCTCACTTCCTGCACCATCTTGGCGCCGACACCCGCGCTCGCGCTCTTGTAGCTGAACGGATAGTCGGTGCCCTTGAAGTGCAGAACGCCCTTGCCGGCGGTTCCGCCCATGATCAGGCGCATCTCCTCGGAGGCCACTTCCAGGGTCGCACTCGGCGGTCCACTCGGCTCGGCACCCGCCTCATCCTGGCCCGCGGCCGGCTGCTTGGTGTCGTCGGCGGCAAACACCGGCTGCACCGACGCAATCGCGACCGTCAGGCAAAGCAGGCCGGTGGCAAGCAACACTCGCAAAGTTGTCATTTTTCGCTCTCCTGTTGGACTTGGCGGCAATCCTAGGCCGATATGGGCAGGATAGGAAATCCAGCGCCGCGACCCGATTCCACAAGCCCGGGCGACGCTGCCCCGGCGCGGCGGGCCCGTTCGCTCCGATCTGTGGCGTTGCCGTGCCTTTTCCCCTTTGTCTCCTTTGCGTACAGAATAGGGGCGGATCGTGGGGTTCCCGCCGATCCGGCTCGACGTGGCGCAATGGATTCAAGACCAAGGCAGGGGGCAATCAGTGCAACTGGCTGGATACACCGTCAACCAGGTGATCTACGCGATGGGCGAGACCGTGGTGGCCACCGCCAACGCGGCCAACGGCGAGCGCGTCGTGCTCAAGTACCTGGACAGCAGCCGGCCGGCGCCCGAAGTCAGTGCGCGCTGGCGCCACGAGTTTGCCGTGCTGCGCTCGGTCGACTCGCCGTGGGTGATCAAGGCCAAGGCGCTGGAGCAGGTCGGGCGCACTACGGTGCTGGTGCTGGAGGCCTTCGCCCCGACCAATCTGGCGCAACTGATCGCGCGCGAGACGCTGGACTTCAGCGACCAGCTGACGCTGGCCATCCGCCTGAGCAAGGCGCTCAGCGCGGTGCACCAGCATCGGCTGATCCACTGCGACATTGCGCCGAAGAACGTGCTGGTCGACCCAACCACGCTGGCGCTGAAACTGTGCGATTTCGGCCTGTCGACGCGGCTCGATCACGAACAGCGCCACGGATCGGACATCTTTCTGCGCGGCACGCTCGACTACATGTCTCCCGAGCAGACCGGACGCACCAATCTCGGCATCGACTATCGCAGCGATTTCTATTCGCTGGGCGCCACCTTCTACGAGCTGTTCTCGGGCCGCAAGCCGTTCCAGTCGGGCGACCCGATGACGCTGCTGCATGCGCAGATCGCGACCGTGCCGACACCCCTGCACGAGATCAACGCGGCGATCCCGCAAGCGCTTTCGGACCTGGTGCAGCGCTTGCTCGCCAAGCGCCCGGACGATCGCTATCAGAGCAGTTTTGGCCTGCTCACGGATCTGGAGGCCTGCGCCGAACGCTGGCGCCTGTACCGGCGCATCGAGGGCATCGAACTCGGGGCCGCCGATGTCCCGGAGCGCTTCTGCGTGGCGCAGAAGCTGTACGGTCGTGAGGCCGAATGCGCTGCCATCCTCGAGGCCTTCGAGCGGATCAGCGTCGGGGCTGTCGAACTGCTGCTGATCAGTGGTTATTCCGGCATCGGCAAGACCGCGCTGGTCAGCGAACTGCATCGCCCGGTGCTCGCGCGGCGCGGCTATTTCGTGCGCGGCAAATGCGATCAGTACAACCGCAACCAGCCCTTCGCGGCGCTGATCCAGGCGTTCCAGCTGCTGGTCAGGCAACTGGCTGTCGAGGGTTCCGAGCGGCGCCAGTACTGGAAGACGCGGCTGGATGGCGCGCTCGGCGCGAACGCCGCAGCGGTGGTCGAACTGATCCCGGAACTGGCTTTGCTGATCGGTTCGCCGCCACCACTGCCGAGTTTGCCAGCGGCCGAAAGCGAGCAACGCTTCCACATCGCTTTCGGCCAGTTCGTGCGCGCGTTGTCGGCGCACGGACATCCGCTGCTGGTATTTCTGGACGATCTGCAGTGGGCCGATCTGCAGACACTGCGCCTGCTGGAACACCTGGTGCGTTGCGACAACGAATGCAGCGCGCTGATCGTCGGCGCCTATCGCGACAACGAGGTCAGCGCTGGCGATGCACTGAGCCTGACGCTGGCCAAGATCGCGGCGGCGCAAGGGCATATCGACAACCTGAAACTTGCGCCGCTGAATGAGAGTCAGGTGATCGAGCTGGTCGCCGACACCCTGCATTGCGCGGCCGCGACGGCGGCGCCGCTGGCGGCGCTGTGCATGGAAAAGACCCAGGGCAACCCGTTCTTCCTCGGCCAGTTCCTGCGCAAGCTGCACGACGAGGGCGACATCCAGTACGTGCGCAAGACCGGTGCCTGGCGTTGGGACCTGGCGCTGATCCGTGGGCGCAGCATGACCGACAATGTGGTCGACCTGATGCTGCACAAGCTGGCCGCGCTGGATCCGGCCACGCGTGCGCTGCTGGCGCTGGCAGCGCACCTGGGCGACAGCTTCGACCACCGCCAGCTGATGAGTGTCGGGCAACGCGACGCGACGACAACCGCCGCGGTGCTGTGGCCCGCGCTGCGGGCCAACCTGCTGCTACCGCTCAACGAGGGCTACAAGTTCGAACACAGCCCGGAACAGCTGCAGACTGCGCGTTACCGCTTTCTGCACGATCGCGTGCAGCAGGCTGCACACGAGCTGACAGCGGAATCGGAGCGCCCGGCGTTGCGCTTGCGCTGCGGTCGATTGCTGCTGGCGGGTAGCACGGAGGCCGAGCTCGATGAGCGCCTGTTCGTCATCCTCGACTCGCTCAACGCAGGATTGCAGCTGATCGCCGACCCGGCCGAACGCGCACGCCTGTTGCAGCTCAACCTGCGCGGCGGCATCCGTGCCAAGGCGTCGTCGGCGTATGCCGTGGCGATCGAGCTGTTGCGCAAGGGTATAGCGCTGCTGCCGGCGGACGCGTGGCAAGTCGAAGCGCAGCAATGCCTGGCGCTGTACAAGGAACTGGCCGAGGCGGAGTACCTGGCTGGGCATTTCGAGGCGGCGGAAGCCCTGTTGACCCAAGCCATCGAAGCGGCCCCGAGTGTCGTCGCCAAGGTCACGCTGTGCCTGGTGCGCGTCGACCAGTTCCATATCCAGGGCCGGTTCGGTGATTCCTTTCCGGTGCTGCGCCACGCGCTCGCGCTGCTCGGACAGGATTTCCCGGAGACCGAGGAGGAGGCCGGTGCGCGCTTCCCGATCGAGTTCGAGGAAACCGAGCGCATGCTGGCGCAGCACAGCAGCGAGGACCTTCTGGCCCAGGCGCCGATGCTCGAGGCCGAACACCTGCTGACGATGCAGGCCTGTTTCGCGCTGTCCTACTCGACCTACCAGAGCGGCCGTTTCGGCGGTTTCGTGCTGGATGCCTGCCGCATGGTCAAGACCACACTGCGTCACGGCCAGGGTGATTTGAGTTGCGTTGGCTATGTCGCCTACGTGACCGCGATGAGTGCCATGCGCCGGCCCTACCCGGCCTGTTACGCGATGGGCAAACTGGCGCTGGCGTTGGCCGAGCGACGCAGCAACCAGTACTTCCGGCTGACGGTCTACCAGTATTTTTCGCCGTTCTACCAGCATTGGTGCGAGCCGCTCGGCAACACCCTGGCGAACCTGGAAAAGGGCCTCGAATTCGGCCTTGCAGGGATCAATCCGCTGTCTGCAGGCTTCTGCGCCCTGCTGCGCTCGGTCAATCGTTTCCTGATGGGCACGCCGCTTGGCGAACTGGTCAGCGAGTGCGAGCAGGGCATGGCATTCCTCCAGCGCAGCCATCAACCCAGCATCGAAGCGATGTTGCGCTTTGGCGTGCTGCAGGGCGCACTCGCGCTGCTCGGCAAGACCCCGGATCCACGCCGCTTCGACACGCCCGAATGCGATGTCACCGGCTACTTCGACGGCGCTGGCGCGGCGCCGTCGATCGTGCTGGCCTTCTACAGCGCGGCGATGATCCGCCACGCCTACCTGCTGGACGATCGCGATCAGTGGCAGGCCCACACCCCGCGCCTGGGCATGATCGGGATGTTCCTGCCGGACAGCCCGTCGATGGTCGAATCGACATTTTTCAGCGCGCTTGGCCTGCTCAAGTCGGGTTTCATGGAAACCGACGACCAGGCGGCGGCGCTCGCCGCTGCGCAGGTGCACCTGGACCGTTTCAATACCTGGGCAGAACACTGCCCGGCCAACTTCCGCCACAAGGCGCTCCTGATTGCCGCCGAAATGGCGCGCGTGCGTGGCGACGAGCGCGCGGCGATGGAGCTCTACGCACAGGCCATCGATGCCGCCACCCAATCGGGCTTTGTCCACTGCGAAGCGCTGTGCAACGAGTTGTATGCGCTGTACTGGGCGTCCCAGGCGCAAGAGCAACTGTCCAACAACTTCATCCGCGAAGCGTACTTTCACTATCGGCGCTGGGGCGCAGCGGCCAAGTGCAGGCAGATCGAGGCGCGCTGGCCGCACATCCCGTTCCGCACCATCGAGCTGCGCTATTCCTCGCTCGATCACAGCAGCAGCTATCGGCAAGGATCCGAGCAGGCCGGCTTTCTCGACCTGCAATCGCTGCTCAAGGCGAGTCAACTGCTGTCCCAGGAGATCCATCTGGAGGCATTGCTGCAACGCATGCTCGGCGTACTTCTGGAGAATGCCGGCGCCGAGTTCGGCGCCATCGTGGTGGTCGACGACGAACACGACGAACTGGTCATCGAGGTGCTCGGGCGCTTGGGCGGCGGTCGTTTGATCGACTGCAGCCGCATCGGCCGGCGTCTTGCCGACACCCGCAAGGACGATCATCCGCCGCTGCCCAGCGGTTTGATCGAATACGTACAGCTGGCGAAAAGCGCACTGGTGGTCAACGACCCGGCGGGCGACGAACGCTTCGGCCAGAGTCGCTACCTGGATGATCGCCGGCCACGCTCGGTGCTCTGCCTGCCGGTGGTCAGCCAGGGCAAGCTGGTGGCGGTGGTGTATCTCGAGAACAATCTGATGGAGAACGCATTTACCAGCAAGCACCTGAAAACGCTGGAGTTGCTCAGCGCACAGGCGGCCATTTCGCTGGTCAATGCACAGCTGATCGAAAGTCTGGAGCGCAAGGTGCAGGCGCGCACCGAGGAACTGCGCCAGATGAGCATGAAGGATGGGCTCACCGGCATCGCCAACCGGCGCAGCTTCGACGAACGGCTCGGCGTCGAGTGGCAGCGCAGCCTGCGCAACGGCCAGCCGTTGACCCTGATGATGCTGGACATCGATCACTTCAAGCTGTTCAACGACCACTACGGCCATCACGAAGGGGACGGCTGCATCCGCGGTGTGGCGCAGACGCTGCAGCAGATGGCCAGTCGCGCCGGCGACCTGGTGGCTCGCTATGGCGGCGAAGAGTTCGCTGCGCTGTTGCCGGAGACCGATGCCGCCGCCGCGGCACAGATCGCCGAGAAATGTCTGACTGCAGTCGCTGCGCTGGGGATGCCGCATGCGGTATCACCGGTCGGCGCGCAGGTCAGCGTCAGCATCGGCATCTGCACCCTGACGGTGAACGCGGAAACCAGCATCGAACACCTGATCACCCAGGCTGACCAGGCCCTCTACCAGGCCAAGCGCAGCGGCCGCAATCGCTATTGTCGCTATTGACGTGTACTCGACGGCGCTGTTCTTGGTAGGTCACGTTGCCCGCAGGGCTACGTGACTCTCAACCTGCGTCACGTAGCCCTGCGGGCAACGTGACCTACGAATCTATGGACTTCACGACCATCGGCGCGAGCACACGGTGATGCGATACCCTTACGCTCAATTGCTCTCGCTTGCCGCGCTGCTGTGCGCCGCCTGCGCGCCCGAAGCGCCCACTCCTCCCCCGGCGCCCGCGCCTGCGCCGGTGGTCGCGGAAGTCGCCATCAGGGCAACGCCGACTCCTCCGGCAAGCCTGTCGACGCCAGTCAAGCCAACGGCAGCACCCGACATCCTCGGCTGGTGGGATCGCCCCGCGGCGCTCGCCGAACTGGGGCTGACGCCAGCCGAAGGCGCCGCGATGGCGGCACAACTGGGCAAACTGGAGCGGGCCTACCAGACTGCGCAGCGGCAGTTACGCCAGGTCAGGCGCACGCAGATGCTGATGCTGGAAGACCCGAAGGTCCCCGGCGCCGACATCAAACGCTTCAATCAACGGAATCTGCAGTTTCTGTTGAGCACGATGCTCGACCAGAACATCGCCGCGCGCCTATGGGTGCGCGAGCAGCTCAGCGCCGAGCAGCGGGCACGCGTGCTGCAGCGCTCGCCGCGGTTCTTCGGCTTGCGCTGGTTTCGTGCGGCGGAGCAATCTGAGTAGGATGCGCTGAGCGCAGCGATGCGCATCGATCGCGGCGCATGCGCTCAACCGCTACGCCACCGATGCGGTTCGCTGCGCTCACCACGTCCCGCGCCATACACCGCCCTGCCACGGCAGTGGTAGCCCGGTGTACGCGCGCAAGCGCGTTCACCGGGTGCCTGCGGCAAGCCCCTCCTGCCGCTGAATCGCTACGCGATACAACGGCCTACCCGTGTCTGAGGTCCCTCTAGATACTGATGCTGTTCGGAATCTGCGACGGCAACTGGAAGGGATAGGGCATCGGCCGGGTCTGGTTGCGCTTGCGGATTTCGATCTCGATCAGTGCCAGGTCGCCTTGCAGTTCAGTCACCAGCGGCTGCACGCGTGGATCGGTGAAGTACGGCAGGTGCGGATTGTGCTCGAAGCGGCCGAAGGTGTCGTACTGCACCCCGCTCAGCAGGTACTCGAAGGAGAAGGTGTACAGCCCGACATCCAGCGGCGGATACCACGCCATGCACTCGTCGATCGACTGGATAGCCGTGCTGCGCGCCGGTGGCGCCTTGTAGATGGTGCCGGCGACACTCGGCATGTACGACATCAGCGGATATTGCGCGTAGTTGACCGAGGCATGCTGCGGGCCGGCGAGATAGATGATGTGGGCCACGATGTCGATCAGGTAATCGAGGCTGTCGATCCGCGCGCGGCCATCGGCGCCAGGCACCAGACCATTCAGCCCCTTGAAACCGCAGTAGAGGGGCGAGGTCAGTTCAAAGATCCAGCCCTGCAGTTCGTTGTCCTCGCGCACATCCTGGTCGTTCCTGTAATACACACGCAGGTAGGCGCCAACGTAGCGCTTGATCGCTGTCCACAGCAGCCGGGTGTCGTCGCGGAAGGGGAATACAGCCAGCCGGTCGACGCCACGCAATTCGAAGACCCGGTCGGGGCTGTTTTCGTCCCAGCGCCACGCCTGGTGCGCCGAAGCCACCAGCGCGCGCGTCGATTCGATCGCCGGACCGACATTGGTGGCCACCACGCCACCGGGAGTGATCAGGCTGTGGATGGCGTCATCGTTGATGTTGATGGTGAAACGGAAATGCGGCAGCAGCAGCTTGAGCAGCGGATGTTGCTCGGACAGCTGCCGATGCGCGGCCACCACCATCGGCTCGATGATCAGATGGCAATCGCCCAGGTGCGCCACCGCCTCGTGCTGGATGGCGCAGACCACGTTGACGATGTACTTGGCGATACGCCACTTCAGCAGATTGGCATCGTTGCCGCCGGCGCTGTTGTTGGGCGTGAAGATTGGCGCCGCCTCGGCGTCGAAGGCCTGCGCCAGCTGGATCGCGATCGGCTGCAGCGCACCGTTCGGTGGATAGCCCGGCGGCGGTGTCGGGTTCCAGTAAAACAGCGCGATCGGCGCCGCCAGATAGCGTTGTTCGCCGTGAAAACAGTCGGCAGTGGCACCTTCCAGCATGGAGTAGTCACAGACGTACAGCCGATGCTCGGCAATCGCGTGTTTGAGCGTGATGTCACGGTCACCGAGTACACCCTGCAGCAGGGCGTCGCTGATCGGCATCTTCTGCTGCAGGTCAGCGAGCGCCACCGCCTTGCTGCCGGCGCTGCGCTCAGCCACCACGCCACGCAAATTGGTCGTGTTGAAGCCGGCGATCTGCAGATGGCCGAAGAACCAGTCCTGCTCGCAGGGCTTGTCGTCCTTGGGCATCCACGGTTGCCGCTCCAGCGCCAGCATCAGCGGCGTCGGCAATGACACGAACAAGTCCTCGTAGTCCTTGATCGACTGCGCCAACAGATAATTGCGACCGTGCGTCTCATTGAGCATGTCGAACAAGGTCGACTTGAGGAAAGCGGTAGGGCCGGTGGCGATGAACTCCTTGAACACCGCGGCCAGGCCGGCGATCATCTTCTCGATGTCCTTGGGCAGATTGAGCAGTCCCTCGAAGGCCTTGGGCAAAGCCGCCAGGCTCTCGAAGAAGGCGTGCAGATCGCGCGCGTCGCGCGCCGGGTGCAGCAGGCTGAACTCCTTGCTGAGCTTGTCGAAGGCCAGTTCGACGCTGCGCAAGGCGGCGGTCGGCAGATCGCTTTCGAGCTCGCGCTCGAGCAGGTTGCTGACGGCGTTCTTGAAGTTCTCAGCAAGCGGAATGAACACCTGCACCACCTGGGCTTCAAAGTCGATGCTGAACTTCTCGGCAGCGGGCAGGTCCGCCGACATCGGCACTCCTTCCAGATAGCTGCGCATGTAGTTGTATTCGGTGCGCGCCAGCGTCAGCTGGAACTCGCGCGCCTGGCGCTCGTCCGGCGTCATCTGCTGCGGCAGCGTGGGATTGGGGGAAGCATTGGTCTTCGGCCGCATGTCGGGTGCCTTGGGGTGTGCCGTGGAGGGCACCGATGCTATCGACTTTCTCGACAGCCCGTAGATGCCCCGGAGCCACGCTCGGAGTATCTTCCGCGCATGGATACCCTACCGAACTGCCCCAAATGCAACTCCGCCTTCACCTATGAAGACGGCCTCAATTTCATCTGCCCCGAATGCGCCCATGAGTGGCCGAAGGACGAGTCCGGCGCCGCACCGGAAGCGGTCAAGGTGGTCCGCGATGCGGTCGGCAACGAACTGAAGGACGGCGACACGGTCACCGTGATCAAGGATCTCAAGGTCAAGGGCTCGTCGTCGGTAGTCAAGGTCGGCACCAAGGTCAGGAACATCCGCCTGGTCGACGGTGATCACGATATCGACTGCCGCATCGAGGGCATCGGGTCGATGGGGCTGAAGTCCGAGTTCGTGAAGAAAGTGACCGGATGAAGGATCGCTCGTACCCGCCGCCGGTTGCTGCCACCACAGAGTCGGACCGGCATTCCCCAGCAGCGCCGCAGTTCCTGTCGTCGGCGCACGCTGCGGCGCTCAAACTGCCGTTTGCCGAAGCCGTGCGGGCTGGCGGATTCCTGATCCTCTCCGGGCAGATCGGCAATCTGCCGGGCACGCGCGAACTGGCGCCGGGTGGCATAGGCCCCGAATCGCGGCAGATGATGGACAACATCAAGGCAGCGCTCGAACGCCACGGTGCCGGCATGGAAGATGTGGTCAAGTGCACGGTATTCCTCGCCGACATGGCCGAATGGCCGGTCTTCAACGAGATCTACGCCAGCTATTTTCCCCGGCACTTCCCGGCGCGCAGCGCACTCGGTGCCAACGGACTGGCGCTTGGCGCACGAGTGGAAGTCGAGTGCATGGCCTATCCGACCGCGGTCAGGGGTTGAGGCTCGCCGCGGCTCGCTACCTGCCCAGCCGACTCGCATGATCGAGGCAATTGCGTGTTCGAACATATCTCCGAACCCTTGCTGTCACCGCGCGCCTTTGCACTGCGCGTGGCGCGCAGCGTCGCCGTGGCGATGGCAATCGTACTGCTCTCCCTGCTGCTGGGAATGCTGGGCTACCGCACGTTTGAGGGCCTGAGCTGGCTTGACGCCTTTCTCAACGCGGCCATGCTGCTCGGCGGCATGGGGCCGGTTGCCCTGCCGGTCACCGAATACGGCAAACTGTTCGCCGGCATCTATGCGCTCTACTGCGGGCTGGTCGTGATCATGGCGGCCGGCATCATGCTCACCCCGGTGGCGCATCGGTTGATGCATTCGCTTCATCTTGACGACGATTGAGCGCCCTCACCCCAGCGTTTGGCGGGGTCAAAGCGCAACACAATGCATGCTGATCGGCTGATTTGACTGCCAGGATGGCGACATGCGCGTGCCTGTCTTGCTGCTCCTTGCACTCTTCGCCGACCTGGGTCAAACCGCGTCAGCGGCAACCGTGACCGGGGTGATCTCGAGACGGGTGAGCGGCCCCGCTCGCAGGCAAGGCCCTGCAGGCGCACGCCACGGGGGGCCCGCTTCGCTTTGCCAACAGCGCCAGCGATCGCAGCCATGCCGGCGCTGGATCAAGTGTGATTTCCCATTGGTTCGGGTCGCCGTCTCGGCGCTGCTCTGGCCAGCGCAAATGCTGAAGGGGACCGCTCGCGCACGCCTCGCCCAAACGCAGACGCCGCCCAGCGGGCGGCGTCCGGTGTCAACTCGACGCTGAACTACGCGCGGCGGTTCAGCGCAATTCCAGCAAGCGCCATCAGGGCCAGAGCGAGCGCCGCGAGGCCCCAGGATCCCAGGGCCGGAGCCGACACGGCCTCCTGTGCCGGCGGGCCGACGATCACCGGGATGTCCCCGAACGAGGTCGCAGCCTGCACCGTCGCATTGCCACCTGCCGGCACCGTCACATCCCATTGCAGGCCGGCACCGTTGTCGAGGCATTCGCCCGGGTTCACCGTGCCGTTCAGCGTGCCTGCACCGACCTGAGCCCAGACGCTGTTGTAGCCATCGGCGGAAAAGCCATTGGCAGCGACTGCACCCTGCGAGATGTGCAGGATGGTGTACACCGGCGTCACGCCGGCGCAGGTCTGGCCGCCCGGCGAACCGGAATTGGGCTCACGGAAGGGCTTGCCGCTGTCGCTGTTGGCGAGGTAGATGTCGCTGGCCAGGAACACGCGTGCCGAGATCGGATTGGTTCCCTGATTGCTCAGCTGGAAGGACTTGCGGAAGAAGTTCTCGCCGTTGACATAGGTGATCGTTTGCGTCACCGCCATGCCCGCTGCGGTGCCCTGCACGGTAACGCTGAACGGCGAAGCCGCGGTGCCCGACCCGGTAACTGCACTGACCGTGCGCCCACCGTAGGCTGAGCTCGCGCCAATGCTGCCGGTGGCGCTGCCACTGCTGTGATCACCGAAGCTGGGAGCAGTGAGCGCACCGCCGACGCGCACGAACCAGCCCATGTCGGCCAAGGTCCCGTTGGACGGGTAAATCTGGCCCAGAGTGCCGCCGCCGATCGTGGAATTGAAGACCTGGAAGGAATTGTCGTCGCCAACGTTGATGCTCAGCGGCGTACCGGCAATGGTCACCTGCGCCACTGTACCCCGACCCGGAGTGATGGTGCCTTTTGCGCTCAGTCCCGCAGTGCCCAGCAAGCCAACCGCCAGTGCCGCCGCCAATGTCATCTTTTTCATGTGACTTGCTCCTTCAGTTGCGATTGGCGCGACCTGCACAGTCATCGCCGAATCTATCGGCAACCGGGAGCCACGCATCCAGGTGCGGATTGTATTCAATGCTCACCCGCGAATCCACGGATAGTTGTGCTTCTCTTGACGTTTTCCCCGCCTGCTGAAGGCGGTGAGGCTCCGTTGTCTCCTTCGTGCAAGGCAGTGTGGCCAGTCAGTCGGAAGCTGGCTTGCCCCGTTGGCGGGCCCCCGCGCGGGCGCGGCGGCATCAATTGCATCACCGATCTAAATGCGAATCACTTGCATTACGCTTCGTTCCTGTGTTTACTTGCGCCATGCTCGCGCAGACCGCCTACCTCAGCAACGCACCAGCCGAAGCGCCAACGCCCACCTCCACGGCGGCGCCGGAGCTCAACGTCGGGCGGATGTCGCATCACCCGCTGGCCGACTGCGGCCCGCGATCCGCTGCTCGGCACAAGCGGCAGCGCCGCGCCCCGGACCTGCGCCGCGTGCTGGCGATGACGCTGACGGCTGCGTTTCACATCACCCTGGTCGGGGCATTGTTCCTGCCGCAGACACGCACCACCATTGACCGACCCGAGCGTCCGGTGCCGAGCGCGGCGGATGCGAGCGATCGAATGACCGTATTCGTCGATCTGGATGAATCCGCGATCGCGCCCCCGGCGCCACCGCCGCCTCGTCCAGCGCCGAAAACGACGAAAGAAGCTCCACCGGTACCCGAGCCGATTGCCATCCGGACCGCACCGGCATCCCCCGCTCCGGTTCCTCCGGTGGTAGACACGGCGCCCGCCGAACAGCCGCTGCCGGCGCCGACATTGGCAAGCAGCACGACGACCTCGGTCGCCGTTTCCACGCCCGATCAGGCCACCGATACCGGCGCCGCAGCGCCGTCGGCGAGCACACCCAGCGTTGCCCCGGATGTCGCCCGCCGCGAACGCGACGCCTACATCAAGGCGCTGATGGCGGCACTGCTGCAGCAGCGCACCTATCCGGCCGCCGCGCGCAAGGCGCGCGAGCAAGGTGTGGTCCACGTGCGCTTCACCATCGACCGCGACGGCCAGGTGCTGTCGTCGAACGTGCGGCGCGGCGCCGGCGTTCTGCTCGACGCCGCCGCGCTCGAAGTGTTGCAGCGCGCCGCGCCACTGCCACCCATTCCCGCATCGATGGGCAAGCAGTCCCTGACCATCACCGTACCGATCGAATACAGCCTGACCACCCGCTGATCTGGAGGATTCATGTCCCGAGCGACGCCCGTTCGCCGCCCGCAGTCCTTGCGTGCGCCTCAATCCGATTCGCTGCCGCTCAGTCGCACCGCGCTGATGCTGGGCGTAGGCCTGTCCTTGCTCAGCGGCGCCGGCGTGGCGCAAGACGCCCCGGCTGAGGAGGACGAGTTGGTGCTGGATGTGCTGAAGATCGAAGACCGCACGCTCGACACCAATCCCTACGCGGAGAAGGGTGCGCCCTACAAGGCGCGAGTCTCCGGGGACAGTCGCCGCACCGAGCCGCTGTCGGAAACGCCGGCCACCATCACCGTGCTGACGCAGACGCAGATCCAGGAATCCGGCCGCTCGGACCTGCGCGCCATTGTCGGTGCGCAACCGGGCATCACCATCGGCACCGGCGAAAATGGCAACGCCTTTGGCGATCGCTACGTCATCCGCGGCCAGGAAGCGCGTTCCGATGTCTTCATCGACAGCCTGCGCGACCCCGGCATGAGCACGCGCGAAAGCTTCGCGGTGGAGCAGGTCGAGATCACCAAGGGGCCCAACTCCACGTTCGCCGGGCGCGGTTCCTCAGGCGGCACCATCAACAGCATCAGCAAGCAGGCCAGCAGCGATTACAGCTTCACCCGCGCCGACCTGGGCCTGGGCAGCGACTCGCATCAACGGTTGACGCTGGACAGCAACCTGCCGATGGGCGAAACGGCCGCATTGCGTGTCAACCTGTTGCATGGCGACGAGGACGTGCCGGATCGCGCCCCGGCCGAGCGCCGGCGCGACGGCGCGGCGTTGTCGGCGCTGTTCGAGCCCAATGATCAGTTCTACGTGGTCGGCGACTATTACTACCTCGACGCCGACGGCAGCGCGGACCTTGGCACCTACATCGAGCCCAATGGCGGCGGCCCGGTGCACGACCTGGCGGTCTACCAGCAGGCCGAGGATTTCCTCACCACCCGCGTCAACACCGGTACGCTGCGCGCGGGTTTCCGCTTCGACAACGGCTTTCGGCTGCAGAACGCCGCGCGTTACGGCACCACCGACAACGGCTACGTGTTGACCGGCGCCCGCGGCAGCACCCGCAGCGCCGCCGATCCGCAGGCGCCGAGCGCGCCGACGATCACCCTGAGCACGCACCAGGGCTGGCAGGAAGTCGAGTACTTCGTCGACCAGTTGAACGGCTACTGGAACTTCGATGTGGGCGGAACTTCCCATCGCTCGGTGATCGGCGCCGAGTACTCCGATCTGTCGGTGCTCAACGGCCTCTACTCCGTCACCAACAACGGTACCCGCAACTGCCTCACCGGCGGCGGCAACGGCACGCCGAATTTCTGCATGCTCGACGCCAGCGGCGCGGTGGTGGCCAACCTCGAGCACCTGCTGCAGCGCAATATCGTGCGCGGCAACTACGATTCCGACTACAACGTCGACACGCTGTCGCTGTACGCGCTCGACACCATCGACTTGAGCGACCGGCTGACGCTCACGCTCGGCGTGCGCTGGGATGATTTCGACTACAGCAACACGCTGCGCAGCGCCCAGGGCGCGCTGACCGTCTACAACTACTCCGACCAGTTGTGGAATGGCAATGCCGGCTTGAGTTACCAGATCAACGACCAGGGCAATGTCTACCTCGCGTTTGCCACCGCCAGCGACATCAACGGCGGCGAATCCGACGTCGGCGGCAGTTGCGGTTACGGCGGCCTCTGCGGCACGCCGGGACAGGTGGTGCTGAGCGAGCCGGAGACCGTGCGGAACATCGAAATCGGCAGCAAGTGGGATCTGTTCGACGACAAGTTGCTGGCGACCATGGCGGTGTTCCAGGTGACCAAGGACGATGTGATGGAGAGCGTCGGCGACGCCTACTCGCAACTGGGCACACTGAACACCGGGAAGAACCGGGTTCGCGGCATGGAACTGGGGCTGACCGGCAACCTGAGCGAGCGCTGGAGCACGCAGTTTTCGGTAACCCTGATGGACTCGGAAGTGCTCGATGCCTTCATCAGCAACCAGATCGGCAAGGAACTCAGCAATTTCGCCGACACCCAGGCCTTCGCGCAATTGCGTTACCAGCCGACGCACAAGTTCTCGCTCGGCGGCGCACTGACCTACCGCAGCGAAATGTATGCCGGCCAGCCGGACACCGCAGCCGCCTTCAGCGCCACCACCGGCGAGTATTCGTACCAGATCCCCGGCTACGGCACGCTGGATCTGTTCGCCAATTACGAGTTCACCGAGAAGCTGAAGCTGCGTCTGAACGTCGGCAATGTGTTCGACCGCAACTATTATCTGGCCGCCTACCGCAGCGGCTCGTTCACCTACATCGGCGACGCCCGCAACGCGCAGCTGACGCTGAGTGCCGAATTGTAGGAGCGACGTACACGTCGCGACCAGGATTCGCCAAACCGGTGGGAGCGGGTTTATCCCGCGAAAGCTCTCGCGGAGTACATCCGCTCCCACATTTGCATCAACGACTTCCGGCGCGCTCGGTGAGTGATCGGGTTTATCCCGCGATCAATCAGCCCAAAACTCGCGACAAGGTGCAACCCATGCTGATCACCATCGACAACGTCCTCGATCTCGCTGACGTCCGTCGCTTCCGCGAACTGCTCGACGCCGCCGACTGGATCGACGGCCGCATCACCGCCGGCAGCCTGGCGACCACGGTCAAGCACAACCAGCAGCTGGAAATCGACTCGGATCTGGCGGTTTCACTGGGCAACCATCTGCTGCGCGTACTTGGCAGCCATCCGCTGTTCCTGTCCGCGGCCTTGCCCGAGAAGATCGTCCCACCGCGCTTCAATCGCTATGCCGACGGCGGCAGTTTCGGCACCCATGTGGATGCGGCGATCATGCGCGTGGAGCGCGCCAACTTGACCTTGCGCAGTGATCTGTCGGCCACCCTGTTCCTGTGCGACCCGGATGAATACGACGGTGGCGAACTGCTGATCGAGACCACTTTCGGCGCGCAGCCGGTCAAGCTGCCGGCCGGCTCGCTGGTGCTGTATCCGTCCAGCAGCCTGCATCAGGTGACTCCGGTGACGCGCGGCGCACGCACCTGCGCGTTCTTCTGGGTCCAGAGTCTGGTTCGTGACGACGGTGAGCGCGCGCTGCTCTTCGATCTCGACCAGAACCTGCAGCAGTTGCGCGCGCAGTTGCCGGCCGATGACCAGCGTTTGCTGGCCCTGCACGGCGTCTACCACAACCTGCTGCGGCGCTGGGCGAGTACCTGAGG
>JADKFD010000083.1 GCA_016717705.1 Rhodanobacteraceae bacterium
AAGCCCACCGCGAGCAGCGCCAGCGCGCGTCCTCCATTGATCGTCATGGTCGAGTTTCCGATAAAACCGCGGAGGCTAGCGGATAGCGGGTTGGCAAAGTGTCAGGAAGGGTCAGAGACGGGGCGCGTGCCCCTGATACTTTGCGGCAAGCACCCGGTGAACGCGCTTCGCGCGTACATCGGGCTACGTCAGCGCCTTGAGCCGATACAACAAATCCAGCGCCTGGCGCGGCGTGAGCGTATCCGGATCGACCTCGCGCAGCGCTTCCAGCGCAGGCGAGGGGGCTGCGAAAAGGTCGAACTGCGCGGGCTTTGCTTCCAGCTTGTCGCTCTGACGGGTCCCGGGTCCCGGGTCCCCGGTCCCGGATGCACCCCGCGCCCCGTGCCCCATCCCCCGTGCCCCGCTCTCCAGCCCCTTGAGCACCGCCTCCGCCCGCTTCAGCACGCGTCCGGGCAGGCCCGCCAGCGCGGCCACCTGCAGGCCAAAGCTGCGATTGGCCGGCCCCGGCTTGACCGCGTGCAGAAACACCAGCGCATGCGCGTGCTCGACCGCGTCCAGGTGCACATTGGCGACGCCTTCGCACTCGTCGGCCAGTTCGGTCAATTCGAAATAGTGGGTCGCAAACAGCGTGTAGGCGCGATTGCGCTCGGCCAGTTCGATGGCACAGGCGCGGGCGATGGCGAGGCCGTCGTAGGTGCTGGTGCCGCGGCCGATCTCGTCCATCAGCACCAGACTCAGATCGCTGGCGTTGTGCAGGATGCGCGCGGTTTCGGCCATCTCGACCATGAAGGTCGACTGCCCACGCGCCAGATCGTCGCCGGCGCCGATGCGGGTGAAGATGCGGTCGATCGGGCCAATCGTCGCACTGGTCGCCGGCACGGAGCTGCCGATATGCGCGAGCAGCACGATCAGCGCGTTCTGCCGCATGTAGGTGCTCTTGCCGCCCATGTTCGGCCCGGTGATCACCAGCATGCGGCGGTCATTGTGCAGATCCAGATTGTTCGGCTCGAAGGGTTCGCGGCGCACGATCTCGACCACCGGATGGCGGCCGGCTTCGATGTTGAGCACGCGCTCGTCGGTCAGGGCCGGGCGCACCCAGTTCCAGCGCTCGGCGCCGTCGGCCAGCGCGGCGACCACGTCCAGGTGGGCGAGGGCATCGGACGCTGACCGCAGCGTGTCCAGATGCCGCTGCAATTGCGCGATCAGTTCCTCGTACAGCCCGCGCTCGCGCATCAGCGCGCGCTCGCGGCTGCCGAGCACCTTGTCCTCGTAGAGTTTCAGTTCCTCGGTGATGTAGCGCTCGGCGCCCTTCAGCGTCTGCCGCCGCGACCAGCGCGCTGGCACGCGTTCCAGGTGCGAGCGCGTCACCTCGAGGTAAAAGCCGTGCACCTTGTTGTAGGCGACGCGCAGATTGGCGATGCCGGTGGCCTCGCGCTCGCGGCGTTCCAGATCGACCAGAAACTCGTCCGCGCCGGCCGACAGCAAGCGCAGCTCGTCCAGTTCCGCATCGAATCCGGGCGCGATGACGCCGCCATCGCGCATGAAGATCGGCGGTTCGGAAACCAGCGCGCGGGTCAGCAGCGCGTGGGTGTCCTCCATGCCGCGCAGCGCCTGCGCCCATTCGATCAGCGCGCTCGGCGTGCCTTGCTCGGCAATGGCGGCGACCGCCGGGCAAATGCCCAGCGCATCGCGCAGCCCGGACAGATCCCGCGGCCGCGCCGAGCCCAGGGCGAGGCGCCCGAGCATGCGTTCGACATCGCCCAGCGGTTCCAGCGTGGCGCGCAGGGGCTCGATCAGCGCCAGATTGCGCACCGATTCGATCGCATCCTGGCGCACGCGCAGCGCCGCGTGGTCGCGCAGCGGCCGCGCCAGCCAGCGCCGGAGCAGGCGCGCGCCCATCGGTGTCAGGCAGCGGTCGAGAATGCCGATCAGCGTGTGCTCACGACGATCAGAGGCGTGCTCCTCGATCTCCAGGTGGCGTCGCGTGGCGGCGTCCAGGTGCAGCGAGTCCTCGCCCTGCTCGACGCTCAATCCGGCCAGGCGCGGAAGCGCCGCCTTCTGCGTTTCGCGTACGTAATGCAACAAGGCACCGGCGGCACCGAGTGCCGCATCCAGGTGATCGCAGCCGTAGCCCGACAGATCGCGCACAGCGAATTGCTGGGTGAGCGCACGACGTCCGGCCTCGCTGTCGAAGTGCCACGGGGCCAGCCGCCGCACCAGACCGGGCTCGATGCCCTCCAGACTCAGCAGATCCTCCGGGATCAGCGTCTCCGCCGGCGCCAGGCGCGCGATTTCGGCGGGCAAGGCATCGGCGTCGATTTCGCTGACGCGGATGCGGCCGGAGCCGAGGTCGAGCCAGGCGAGGCCCAATCGAGGTCCCGCGCCGCCGCCTTTGCTTTCCCCGTGCCCCGCGCCCCGTGCCCCGTGCCCCGCATCTCCCACCGCCACCGCCAACAACAAATTATCCCGCCGCTGATCCAGCAGGGCATCGTCGAGCACCGTTCCCGGCGTGACGATGCGCGTGATGCGCCGCTCGACCAGCCCCTTGGCTTCCTTCGGGTCGCCAATCTGCTCGGCAATCGCCACTGCCTCGCCGAGGCGGATCAGCTTGGCCAGATAGCCATCCAGCGCATGCACCGGCACGCCGGCCATCGGGATCGGCGCGCCCGCTGACTGTCCGCGCTGGGTCAGGGTGATGTCGAGCAGGCTCGCCGCACGCCGGGCGTCGTCGTAGAACACTTCGTAGAAATCGCCCATGCGAAACAGCAGCAACAACTCCGGCTGCTCCGCCTTGAGCGCCAGGTATTGGCGCATCAGGGGTGTGTGTTCGGGGATGACGGTCGTCGGATCCGACATGGACAGACTCAAGGGGACGGCCGGTCGGAATCGACGGCTGGACGGGCGAGCTTATAGCGTGGCGAGCGGGTTGGGAGAACGCCGTCGGATGGCGGATGCGGAGCCCCATCGCGTTTGGCGGCGCTGACCCTCAGTGCGTAGCGACGAACTGCTATTCTTTGTGACGGTTCCGCCCAGAGCGTCGTCATGCCCATGAATGGTCGATCGATATTTGTGCATTTGCTGTGTCTTTGCGCGCTTCCCGTCAGTGCGTTCGCGCAGGTCAGTGTCAGCCAGGAGGCGGCGGGCATCGGTGACGCAAATGTGCGTATCGCCAATCCGCCGACTACGCGCACCGCAGCGGCGCTGCTGGGTGGCGTGCCTGCCGGCGGCTTGTTGCTGATTCCGGATTCGACCAACAAGCGGGTCATGGCTTTCGATCCGGCCAATGGCGATCTGATCGACGCCAACTTCGTGCCCGCCGACGACACCCACCTGAGCACGCCGATCGAAGCTCTGGCGAGCCCTGACGGCAGTCGGCTGTACGTGTCGGATCAGATCGACGACGTCGTGCAGGCCTTCGACATGGCCAGCGGCGCGTGGGTTTCGACCTTCGCGCCAGCGGGCGGCGTCAACACCGCGATTCTCGACAACATCCGCGGCATCGGGTATCGCCCGAATGGCAATCTGCTGGTCAGCGTGGGAGGCGGCGCCAACACCAATACGGTTGCTGAATTCGATGGCGGCGGTAGCTATATCGGAAGCTTCATCGCTGCCGGTGCCGGTGGTGTGTCCAGTCCTTTCGATGTCCATTCGGTGGGCGCTGCCGCAGGCGTTCTGGCCGCGGGCGACTTTCTGGTTCCCGGCTCCTCGTCCTCCGCCGTCCATCGCTACAACAGCAGCGGCGTGGCGCAGGCCAATTTCGCGGCAGTCAGCACCTTCCCGGAACAGGTGGCGCGCGCTGCCAACGGCAACGTCCTGGTGGCGAACTTCAGTGGCGCCGAAGGCATCTTCGAATTCACCCCGGCCGGCGCCCTGGTCGCTTCCTACGACCCACCTGGCCTGGGTGGCTATCGCGGTGTGCATGAATTGCCCAACGGCAATCTGCTGGTCACCACGGGTACTGGTGTCCATGAGATCACCCGCGGCGCGGCCCTGGTGCGCAGTGTGGTCACTGGCGTCAGTGGGCGCTTTATCTCGCGCGTTGTGCCGGCTGGGGTCGAGACCGTCTACGCGATCACCGGCGCCGTCGCGGGCGTCGGCCTGATCAGCTTCCCGGCCAATGCACCGGGAACGGTCACCAACATCGGAGCGCTGACCGGCATCGTTGCCGGGCACTCGGTCCGGGCGATCGATTTCCGGCCGGCCAACGGCCAGTTGTACGCGCTCAGCACCAATGGCACGGCCTATCAGCTCTACACCGTCAATCTGACCACCGCCGCACTGACGCCGGTTGGCGCAGCCGGAGTCGTGGCACCGGCATTCCCGGCACGGGTGTCCATCGATTTCAATCCGGTGGTCGACCGCATACGCGTGGTCACCGGCGGTGCCGCAAGCTATCGCATCAACCCGAATGACGGCACGCTCTCTGGCACCGACACCAATCTGGCCTACGTGGCGGGTGACCCGAACGCGGGCACCAACCCGCCATTTCCGATCGGCGTTGCCTACGATCGCAACGACAATGATCCGCTGACCCTGACCACCTTTGTTCACCTGGGACTTCAATAACGACGCGCTGGCGCGGGTGGGTGGCGTGGACGGTACGCCGAGCCCCAACGGCGGGCAGTTGACGACGATCTTCCAACCCGCCAGTGTTCATTACCGGCGACGGTGGCCTGGGTTTCGACGTCAGTGCGACCGGCAACGCTTACGTGTCCTACAACTTTGCAGCGCCTGGTGCGGAGCGGTCGGCCAACGGTGTACCGAATGGCGTGAGCAATGAACGCTTCGACCGCTTGAACCTCGCCACCGGCGCATTGACGTCGGTGGGCGCATTCCCGGTCGGTACCGATGTACTCGATATCTCGGTGCAATCCGCCGTGGTAGCCGCCGCCGAATTGTCCGCGACGCTGACTGACACCCCGGATCCGGTGAATGCCGGCAGCAACTTCAGCTATACGGCAACGGCGACCAATAACGGTCCGGACCCGGCGGCTGCCGTGTCGATCACGCTGCCGCTGCCGGCCGGCACTGCCTTCGTTTCGGCGACCCCGAGCGCGGGTGGCGTCTGCAATGCTGCGAGTCCGGTGCTCTGCACCTGGGCAGCAGCCACGGCGACTGGCGCGGCGAATGCGCGCAGCGTGGTGGTGGTGGCCTCGGTGCCGGCCAACGCCGCGGCTGGTGCGGTTCTGAGTGCGACGACCGCGGTCGCGACCACCACCAATGACCCGACTCCGGCCAACAACACCGCCACGACCACCACGACCGTGGGTGCATCCGCGGATTTGGCGATCACGCTGACCGACACGCCGGATCCGGTGACCGCCGGGACCAGCCTGAGCTATCTGGCGACGCTGACCAACCTCGGCCCGTCGGACGCGCAGGCGACCACCATCACGCTGCCACTGCCGGCTGGTACGACCTTGGTCTCGGCCACGCCGAGCGCGGGCGGTTCCTGCAATGCCGCCAGCCCGGTAGTTTGCTCATGGGCCGGTGCAACGACCACGGCGGATACGCGCACGGCAACCATCGTGGCTGCAGTGTCGTCGGCGCAGACCGCCGGCCTGTCGGCCACTGCGACCGCGTCGGCGTCGACCACCGACCCGACGCCGGGGAACAACACGTCGACCGCAGCG
>JADKFD010000084.1 GCA_016717705.1 Rhodanobacteraceae bacterium
TCGCCGATCAGCCGCGGATAGCGCGTGGCCTCGACCTCCGGCAGGTGAGTGCGCAGCAGGGTCACGGCCTCGGCATGCCGGCCTTGCGCAGCCAGTCTGCGTGCCTGGTAACCGCGGCTGAACTCGGCCACCAGCTTTTCACCCTGCTCCGCGCAGCGCTTGATCTGCTCGGATATGGCCTCGTCGTCGATCGCCAGGTCGCCCTGATTGAACAGTGCTTCGAGGCGGACGAACTCGGCCATGCAGCGGGTGCGCCCAGTGGTTGGCTCCGCCAGGATCAACTCCGCCTGGTGCAAGGCCAACGCGTACTCGCCTACCTGGTTGTAAAGTACCGCAGCGCCGACCAGGCCGATCTGGCGCGTCTCCCGATCGGGCACTTGCGGCAGCAGGTCCAGCGCGCGCTCGGCATAGGCGAGGCCCTCGGCAAATTCACGCGTCGCCGCAAAATTGTTGACCAGGAAGGCGCCTGCGCGAAATTTCAGGGTGGGGTCTTCGGTCTCGTCGAACAGGCGGCGCAGGTCGGCAATGGCGCTGTCGAAGTCTCCCGCCAGCGCCATCCGGTAGGTATGCAAATAGCGCAGGTGCTGCAGTTGCAGCTCCGTCGCCTGATCCGCCTGCCCATCCAGTTCCTTGAGCAAAGCAAGGAAGCGGGTCGTGTCGGCGCTGCGCACGGCATCGGCCTGCTGCAGCAGCGATTCGAAACTGCTCGAATCGCTGCGGGCGGCAGACATCCAGCAGAGCAGCGTGCCCAGGCACAATGCCCTCAGGAAGAGCGCAAGGCGCACGCGCGGGAAGAACGTCAGCGAGATGCTGCGAATCGACGCGCCTGCGGCTTTTCGTCAGGCTCCGGCTCGCTTGGCTTGTCGTCCTGCGCGGGGGCATCCTCGGCGGGCGCAAGAATGAAGCACACCGGCTCGACGGCACCGAGCAGCTGCGGCAGGCGCGCAGCATCCCGGCGCAACAATGCTTCGCGCACCAGCGGTGCGACATCCAGCGCCGCCACAGCAGCGACGTAAGCATCGTCGGTGAGATCGCCTTGGCGACCGAGTGCTTCCAGAAACGCGACAACTTGAGTCATGCAGGATTCTCCTTGTGGTGGGGATGGCCTCGGGCAACACCGGACATTCGGTCCAGCGCATCGAGCTGTTCATGCATCCGCGGATTGTGGCGCAGCGGCTGGCATGGGGGAACGATCAGGGTCGATTGCATGTGCAGCGCAGTGTGTACCAGATCCTTGAGCGCCAGGCGTTCGATGCGCGGCTGCGAAATCGCCAGGGTCGCCGCCTCGTAAATGACGACTGGATGATCCAGCGGATAGTCTTCAGCGAGCAGGTCGACCAACAGTTGCAGATAGGCGGGGCCGCTGGCAAAGCGCTGGTGGCTGCGATCCCCTGCCAGTCCCACCTGCCACAGCACCAGATAAGCCGATGGATCGAGACGCCGCTGATAGAACATCAACTGGCTGGCCTCAAAGTGCTGGCAGCCAAAGCGGCCGGGGTCGATGCCCAGATCCGCGTACAGACAGTCCTCGGCCGAGATGCCAGGCTCCATGGTCGCCTCGAAGCCCTCATCACGCGCTTGCGCGATGGCCTGATGCGGCGCCAGCGCAAACACGCCCGGATGCCCATAGAACGCGCCGCAAACACGCTTGCCGGCGCGCACCTCGTCGAGCATGGCATCGACCATCTGGCGGTAGCTGAGGTGCCTGGACTTGCCCTCGCCGTAGTAAGCCTGCAGGCTACGCACATCGCGATGCATCTGCCTTACCCACACTTCGACCAGTGCATCGGAAACCGCCAGGAACACCACGTCCGCCTGCTCGATGGTGCTGCGCGAGCGCGGCGTGATGTGGGCGCCCAGGGTCATGCCGAGACCCACGCAGACCAGGCTGCCGCGCAACTTGGAACTATGCAGTGCGGAGCCGGAAGCTGCAGGATTCCCTGCTCGGGCATCCGTCGATCCCTCGGAGATAAGGGCAGCGCCGATTGCAATCGACCTCGCGGGAGCAGCGATATCGGAACATCCCACGCCACACTCCCCGCATCGGCCGCTCGCTCAAACGAGAAGATGCAGGCCGAGGCCGGACATTACCGAGCCTGATGCAAGACTCATCGGGCGTGAACGCAAACCAGGCAGCCGGCCAGCGCCTCGCGGCGCACGGCTCCCACGGCCATGTCCATCGCGCACCTCCGCCGCCGGCTGTGCCATGCCCAGAACGAAGCCGAGCGCCGCTCACGCTCAACAATCCATTCGGCCGCAGCGTTGGCGGCGGCTTCGCGCGCGGACGCGGCAGCCGGCTCAGCCGCAGGGTCGAAAACGCGTAGTCCGCGTCCGGTAGCGGAGCAATGGCCTCGTCGGCGCATCCGCGGACTGTGACTCAGGCCGGCCAGGATCATCGCGCCCATTGCCGACCACCCGGATCGCCACCGAAACACTGGCCGAGCGTTCCAGCAGGCCGATGTCCACGCGCCGATCCCGCTCCTCACCAGCCACCCAGCCGGCCAGACGCGACCCTGGCCAGGACGCATTCGCCACCCGCGCCGCAGCGAAGGCCCGTTGCGCCGCGTCCGCAGACAACGGCGCCGCCACCAGCCGCATCAATTCGGTGTCGGTGTAGATGGCGCAGTAAAGTTCTTCGTCAGCAGCCGCAAGCGGACGCAGGTCCAGCCGCGAGCCGCGCAGTTCAGGCGGCATCTTCGATTCTCCGAAACGTGCAGATGCCTGGCCGGTGATCGGCAGCAGTCTCGCCGATGAGACTCCGCTGGCAATCAGCACTTCTCGCAAATGGCGCTGACCCGCGCACCATTGCGTCTGGCTGTATCGTTCAGACGAATGCAGGCCCAGTTGCCGCAGTTCGCCAAGCAGCCCGTCTGCAGATCCGCGCACGACAAGCGCGATCACTGCCGGCTCCAGCGACGACACTTCCGGGGTCTGAGGATGGCCGCTGATAACCCAGAACCGCCAACGCCTTGATGTTGATCGCCATCGGCATCTGGATCGCACTGGCCATGGACTACCCTCGCGGACCCATCTTCGGGTGGACGCCGTCATCCCCAATGGCTGCCCCGGAGTCCGCGCCGGATTCCACGACGACCGGCGAACTCGCGCTTGCACCCGACGCGACCGGCGAAATCGAACAAGCGCCGATGCAGGACTACGCCGCCGAATGCTTTCGCGCCCTGCGCGAGCGCAATCCTCGCGGGCGCATGGTCCGGATGACGGCGAACCGCCTCGCCATCCGTTGCTCGGCGATTGTCGAGACCGATGATGGCAGCGAGCGCTGGCTGTTCGACTGGCGCGACAGCACTTCCGACTTCCGCCATGAAGGCGAGTTGCGCTGGCCCGAACAATGGCCTCCGCAGTTGCCCGAAACCGGCATCGACCCGAGCGAGTCGGCGCCGGAACGACTGGCCGCGATCATGGCCGCGGCGCGCGAAATCTGGCCCGAATCCGATCGCGCCGACTGGCTCTACGAGATCATCTGGCTGCCCGAGCCCTACTCGCGCCCGCTGGTGTTCGTCAGTTTCGATGACCGCCGCGAAGGCGCCGATGCGAATGCCGCGCTGACGGTGATCTTCGACGGCACCGAGCAGCTTGGCGACGCCGACACCGAACGGGCCGACGCGCTCTATCCGCTGACCCGTTTCGAACTGCGCGAGGACCACAACTTCAAGGGGCCCTTGTACGAATCCACCGCTCTGGCGGAAGCCGCCGTCTCGCTGGAAGGCGATCCCGCAGCCGCCGATCCGCACCCGCTGGCCGCCAACGCGGAGCACTGCATGTACTGGCTGCACGCGGTCAACACCGGCAGCCGCGTGCTGCGCGTGGCCATCGATGCCAAGCAATGCTTTCTGGTGCTGGAAAACAGCGGCCAGCGCGACGACTACTACCTGCTCACCGCCAGCGGATCGGCGGAATACACCGAGCACGCCAGCCTGATCCTGGAACCGCTGCCGACACCCAACCTGCTGCTCGACCGCAGCCGACTCAGCTCAGCACGCGTGCGCGAGCGCCTGCGGCAGGCGATCAGCCAGGCTGACCCTGGCGCCAGCGTCGATCGGCTGGCCATCGCCTGGGTGGCTGGCGCGATGATCTGGCAGTTTGACGCCCGCAGCGACGGCGCGCGCAAACTGATCTATCTCGATGAATCCGGCAACGAGATCGCGCCACCCGAGGAATTCCCGCTCAGCGTGCATGAGCGCGAACAGGGGTTTGCGCAGACCCGGCCGGCACTGCCGTTTGTGTCCGAGTCGTTGTAGAGCCGCCAGTTTCAAGAAGAACTGCGCGCCGATCATGCCCCTCGTCGTTGCAAGCTCTCCTTTCCGCGCAAAAATGCTCGCTGGCAAAGAACCCGCTCATCCTGAGCAGAGCGTCCGACGCTCCACCAGGACGCGTCGTCGAAGGACGCGCGGGAGCCTTCAACTCGCATTGTTTGCCGCAGGCCCTTCGACGCCGCATCCCGCCCTTCGACGGGCTCAGGGCAATCGGAAGGGCAAGCTGGGATGCTCTGCTCAGGGCGAACGGTTTTATAAATAATTCAATAACGTACGAAAGCGGTTCATGGAGAGCGGAACTTGCTCCGCTGCTACACCTACGCCGCCGCCCGCCTTTCCGCCGCCGACTTGCTGCCGCGCGTGCGCAACCAGGCGGCGTATTCGTCGAGATCGCCGTCGAAGGCATCGACATGGCCATCGGCGACGCGCCAGAAGGTGTTGCATACCAGGCCGGTCAGGTGGCGATCGTGCGAGACCAGCACGATGGCGCCGCCAAAATCGCTCAAGGCCTCGGCCAGCGCCTCGCGCGTTTCCAGGTCCAGATGGTTGGTCGGCTCGTCGAGCAGCATCACGTTCGGCTTGCGCCAGGCGATCAGCGCCAGCGCCAGGCGCGCGCGCTCGCCGCCGGAGAAACCGTCGACCAGTTCGAAGGCGCGGTTGCCGGGAAAGCTCCAGCGACCGAGGTAATCGCGGAACTCCTGCACCGAACCAGTCGGCGCAATCATCTTCATGTGGTCGATCGGGCTCTGGCCTTCGTGCAGCGATTCGACCGTGTGCTGCGCGAAGTAACCGAGTTCCAGGTCCGGATGCGCCATGCGCTCGCCGGCCAGCAACGGCAGTTCACCCACCAGCGACTTGACCAGGGTCGACTTGCCGGCGCCGTTGGGCCCGAGCAGACCGATGCGATCGCCGGCTTCCAGGCGGAAATCGACGTCTTCCAGCACCGTGTGCGTGCCATAGCCCGCATCGATATGGTTCAGGCGGATCAGCGAGAACGGCAGCTTGACCGGATCGCTGAAACTGATCGTGACCTCGCGCTCGGCGCGCACGGCTTCGGTACCGGCCAGCTTGGCCAGGCGCTTGACCCGCGATTGCGCCTGTTTGGCGCGCGCGGCCGAAGCCTTGAAGCGGTCGATGAAGGCCTGCAGGTGGGCGCGCTCGATCTGTTCCTTCTCGAACACCGCCTGCTGCTGGCGCAAATGCTCGGAACGCTGGCGCTCGAAGCTGGTGTAGTCGCCGGTGTAGAGCTTGGCCTTGCCGTCGTTCAGATGCAGCGTGTGCGTGCACACGCCGTCGAGGAACTCGCGGTCGTGCGAGATCATCATCAGCATGCCCGGGTACTTGAGCAGCCACTGCTCCAGCCACAGCACCGCATCCAGATCCAGGTGATTGGTCGGCTCGTCGAGCAACAGCAGGTCCGAGGGCATCATCAATGCCCGCGCCAGGTTCAGGCGCACACGCCAGCCGCCAGAAAACGAGGACACCGGCATCTCATGGGTGTCGGAAGTGAAACCCAGGCCGTGCAGCAAGCGTCCGGCGCGCGCGGTCGCGTCGTAACCGTTGATCTCGGCCAGTTGCTGGTGCGCCAATGCCACGGCATCCCAGTCCTCGGACTCCATTGCCGCCGCTTCGGCACGGATGATGGCGTGCACTTCGGTGTCGCCGGACAACACGAAATCCAGCGCCGAGTCCGGCAGCGACGGGGTTTCCTGTGCCACCGACGCGATGCGCAGCCGATTGGGGATATCGACATCACCCAGATCCGGCTCCAGATCGCCCTGGATCACCGCGAACAGGCTCGATTTGCCACAGCCGTTGCGACCGATCACGCCGACGCGCTGGCCATCGTGCAGGGCGATGTCCATTTCCGACAGCAGCAAGCGCTGGCCGCGGCGCAGCGAGAAATTTCGAAAGGCGATCATGGCGACCAACGCGGAACCGGGGCGCGGAGTCTAGCGGTTCAATGCTGAGTGGCGGCACAAGGTCGGAGCATGGGAGCCATGCAGCGGCTCTTGTGGGTCCAGACTTGTCTGGACGCTCCTGGCACGGCGGCACCAACAACCAGCCCGCGAAGTCCCGTTTCGTCGCGAGCAACCCGGTGCACGCGCATGCACGCGCGCACCGGGCCACGATCCCGCCTCAGGGATTGATGACCACGTAGGTCACCTGGTTACCCTGGTAGCGCTGCTCGTAATAGACGTTGCCACAGTAGTGATACGGCGGGCCGTAGGTGTAGACCACCGTGCAGCCAGGCGGCAAGGCGTAATACGACGAACCCACGACGGCGGCCGTGGTCACCGCCATGGCGCCAATGACGATGCCGGCGGCCAACGCACCGCCGTGGTGATGATCGACATCGATATCCCAGTCGCCGTGGCAACAACCGCGACGATCAACATCGATGTCGACATCGACGTCGCGCCGGTTGTTCACATTGACGTTGGTGTTGCGATTGTTGTTGACGTTGACGTTCTTGTTGTTGTTTCGATTGACGTTGTTGTTGCGGTTGGCATTGCCGTCCCGCTCGCGCTGGTTGGCTCCGGCCACTGACTTGCTGGCACCACCTCCGCGATTGCCGCCACCGCCGCCACCACCGCCTCGCGCTTCGCTCAGATCCGGAAGCAGCAAGCCGCCAGCGGCGACCAGGGCGACTGCAATTCCCACCAAAGGCAGGCCGAGTGTGTTTCGCTTGCGACTGGAAAAATCGCTCATGGCTGGCCTCCGGTGGCATCAGCGGTTGAATGGGCGCCCTTTTCCCACGGTATCTTGCGGGCGTCGGAAGGCGCCTTGAACGCGAAGCTGTCGCCGCCGATCTTCGGCGCGATGTCCCAGGTCAGCTCCGCTTCGAACTGCGGATCGCCGACTTCGTAACGCGTCGTGATCAGGAGCTTCTTCGGTAGCGGCTGGTCGCCCTGCGCAATCCAGATCTGCCAGTCGATGGTCGCCTGGCGGAATGCCAGGTGATCGCAAAGCACGCCGTCGATGCGGCTCTCACCGACCACCCGGCCGGCGCGTGCGCCTTCCAGCAAGGTGCCCTTGGTCCCTTGGTAGATCACATCGATCAAGGGCATCTCCACGCCGTCGCTGAGCAGTTTGCCCACCGCCTGGTCCAGGGTCGCGGTCACCGGGGCCTGGGTGTAAACGCCAAGGCGCTTGGCATGCATGGTGAACGTGGCACCGTCCAGCAGGTAGGTCTGATCGCGATCATCGCCACTGATGTCGACGCGCAGCTGGCTCGGCAGTTGCACCAGCAGATCCACGTTCTGGTTGCCCTGCAACTTGTAGCCGAACGGAAGCACCTCGTCCTCGGTGGTTTCGGCGTGCACGGCATAGGCCTTCAAGCCGTGGATGTAGCTCTGCATCCGTTCCACGGCGGCGACCGCTTCCGGCGCGACGGCCGAACTGCCGGCGTCTGCTGCCACATCAGGGCTGTCCTGGGCCGCGCCGGACACGCATGCCAGCAGCAGCGATGCTGCCAGCACAGTCTTCCGGGCGATCGAATTCGAGTTGGACTTCATCATTACTCCTTGAATGAACGGCAAATCGTCGGTGTCTGCGCAACGGCATTGGCTCTCGATACGCCCGCGTTCGGCGGTTCGCGCTTGCAGCCAACATGGGCCCGCTCACGTTAGTTCGTCGCAGTGCCCCTTCCTATCCAGTTCCCGAACACCGTGCGTACAATCCGCAATGGCCGCAAGCGCCTTCGAGAAATGCACTTCGTGACCACCTTTGCGCTCCAGTTCAACGATGTCGACGCACGCAACAGCCTGATCGGCGATTGGGAAAAGGAGTTCATCCAGACGGCGCCGGGACGCTTTCGCAGCGAAGTGGTCGGCCGGATCGGCGCCGGATCGCTATTGATGGGCGAGGAGTTTCACGGGGCGACGCGCCTGATGTCCTCGGCGGGTCGCGACAGCGGCTATCTGATCTGGCTCGAAGGCGCCGCGCTGCGCATCAACGGCAGCGACGGTTGGCACCAGCAGATCGTGACCGTCGCTGCCGGTGCGGAACTGGAGGCGGCGACGCCGACCGGTGCCCGCGCGGTGCGTCTGTCCTTTCTCGGTGCCACCGCAGAGCGTTTCCAGGCCGAGTTGCAGCATCACTCGCCGATGCTACGCGCCCGGCTGGGAAGCGGCCTCCAGCGGCCGCAGGTTGCTGTGGAGACCCGACTCGTTTAAGCCGATTGCTGGGTGAACGGGAGCTCGACACAGCACGTGGCTCGATGGCGGATCGGTCGCCAGCGTGCATGGCGGTCATCGACAGCCTGTGTTCCGCCGCCCTCGATGTGCTGCTGGAGGCCGTCTCGGGCCGGTGCATGGCGCGGCCGGTGGCCACGCAAGGCGTCAACTCGCGCTGCGCGCGGAGACCTTGCTGCGTAGCGCCAGCGACGCCCCGCTGACGGTCGGCGAGTTGAGCCCGCGGCTGGGCTGCTCCGGAGCGCGTGCTGGAGTTGAGCTTTCGTGCCCAGTTCGGCGTCTGCGTACGCAAGTTCATGATTGCGTTGCGCCTGCACCGCGCCCATCGGGCCTTGTCCGATGCCGATGCGCTTGCCACCGTCACCAGCGCCGCGACCGACCAGGGCTTCTGGCATCTCGGTCGCTTTTCGAACTACTACCGGCAGGCCTTCGGCGTGCCCCCCAGCGCGACCTTGCGCCTGAGAACCCGCGGAGCGCCGCCGCCAGCGCGAGCCACGAGTCCCTGGGTCTTCGCGATGGACAAGCTCGGCCAGCCCCGCCAGTTCGGTCGCCCCTGAACCCGCGACCAAGCGCCTGCATTGGCGCGGCGGTTCGGAAAGTGGATATCCCGATGGGTAGGCCGATGGGAACATCGCG
>JADKFD010000085.1 GCA_016717705.1 Rhodanobacteraceae bacterium
GATGAGCTTTACCGGTGCGCGCTGGAGACTATGATCAGGCCGCTGACAGCAGTGCGCTTCAGCCCCAATTCTCGAAGGCAGCCGGTCCCATGAATGCGATCCGATCTTTGTGCGTGGTATTGCTGCTGGCATCTGCCGTGGCTTTCGCGGAAACGCCGGCACCCAAACCAGCTACTGGCGCGCAGAAAGCTGTTTTGGTCACGGGCGCCAGCACCGGGATCGGCCGCAAGATCACCGAGCGGCTGGCCGCCGAGGGCTATTTCGTCTACGCCGGTGCGCGCAAGGACAAGGACCTGGCGGAACTCGATGCCATCGACAACGTCCAGAGCGTGCGCCTCGACGTGACCCGCGCGGAGGACATCGCTGCTGCGGTCGAGACCATCACGCAAGGCGGGCGCGGGCTTTACGGATTGGTGAACAACGCCGGCGTAGCCATCAGCGGACCGCTGACAGAGACCAGCGAGGACGACTTCCATTACCTGATGAACGTCAACCTCTATGGCCCCTACCGCGTCACCAAGGCCTTCGCCCCGCTGATCATTGCCGACAAGGGCCGCATCACGACGATCAGCTCGATCTCCGGAATCCTGTCGTCACCGAACCTTGGCGTCTACAGCATGAGCAAGCACGCCATGGAGGCCTTCGGCGACGCGCTCGCGGGCGAGCTGGCGCCGCTCGGCGTGCAGGTCAGCCTGATCGAGCCGGGCAATTTCAATTCCGAGATCGGCCAGACCGCCGCCAAGCGCAAGGGTGTCGACTCACCCGCCGCAGATCGTTCGAAGTATCCCGAGCCCGATGCCGTTGCCGAGGCCGCGCTGCACGCCTTGTCGGACGAGAATCCGAAACATCGATACATGGTCGTCCCGGAGCAGAAGGAAGCCGAGTGGACCATCAGGAAGGCGATTCAGGAACTGGTGCAGCTCAACCAGGGGCATGCGTATTCCTACGATCGCGCTGCCCTGATCGAAATGCTGGATGCCGAACTCGCAAAGTAGATTCTGCAATGGATGAGGAACCCACGCGGCGCGGGTTCAGAGGCGGCAATCTGCATGGTTCTGCAATGGGGGTTGAACGCCTCGCCTGGCGCGACCGGCACGCCAGGCTCCGCTAACTTATGCTCGTCGCCGGCGTCATCTCACGCCTGCTGCGACATCCGCGTCGCATGCAACTCCCAGCGAGCACAGCCTCATGAAAATTCCCGTACCTTGCCTCCGTTCTGCTCGCATCCGCCTTGACTCTGGCCCCGCTGGCGCACGCGGACACGCTCGCCTACCCGTCGCCCGACGCGGCCAGCTTCATGGTCGACTATCCCGCGTCCTGGTCCTTGACACCCGGTGAGGCGGTTGGCGATTACCTGACCTTGATGAGCGAGGGCGGCACCACCTTGATGCTGCGGACCGTTTCGGGGAAATCGGAAGAGGTCGAGCAGGCGGTCAAGGATTCGATTGCTTACGTGCAGGAGAACTACAAGAACGTCGCGCTTTCCGAACCGGCCGACAGCACCCAGCGCGGGCTCTCGGGCTTTTTCACGACGGGCACTGCGACCGACGCGGAAATCGGTGACGTGAAGATCGGCATGGCGTGGTACGCGCTGAACGACGGCACCATCGGCGAAATCTGGTTCGTAGGTCCGGCTGAAGATGCGGATGGAATCGGCGAAGCGGCGGCGATCCTCGACTCCCTGCGCAGCCCCTGATTCGGCTGCTGCAGCAGAAACAACGCGATGGCCGGAATACCCGGCCATTGCGTCGACGTAATGAATGCACATCCACCAACCGCCCACGGGCGATGAACCGTAGCTTGCCGTGAATGCAGGTCACGTTGGCCGCGCTTTTCGGCCTACGTGACCATCGCGCTCACGTTGTCAGGTCGCCCGCGACGCGGGCAACCTGACCTGCATCCATCGTTCTGGGTGGCGACGAAGCCAACGCCGCGTCCGTTGATTACCGCCGGCCTATTCGAAATCGCCCGCGAAAATCGCATCCGGCAGCGGGTCAAAGAGGGTGAAACTCACGACTGGCGTCACGGCTGTTCCGCCGGCTGCGGCCGGATCGCTGACATAGGCGCGTCCCCAGAGCGTCTGTCCAACGGTCAAACCCGCCGCCGAAAGATCCAGTTGTACAGAAGCCTGTCCCGCAGCCGCACCGCTGCCGTCCAGCGTGAACGCCACATTGGCCACGTCTCCGTTCGGCGTACTCAGCGGCAGTCCGGGATCTTCGCTGGCAATGACCAGTACGCCCTGGGCACCCCCGAGCGCTTGGGAAACCACCACCGTGAAGTTGACGTTGCCCAGCAGCGGCGGCTCCAGTGCGGTCAGTTGCGGCACGCTGCCTCCGCTGCCCGGGCGTCCGACGCCGCTGATCTGCGGCACCCGGTTGCTTTCGCTGTACAAGGTCGGCCGATCGAAGGGCGGCAGCTCGGCCGTGACCCGCGGGTCGGTCAGCGGCCTGCGCATGAAGGCCAGCAGCGCGGCCTTCTGCGCCGGAGTCCAGTTGCGCGGACGCACGCGCGGATCCTTGTTCGGCGCGCTGAAATCACCGCCGCGGTTGTAGAACTCGACGACATCTTCAAGCGTCGCGAAACGGCCGTTGTGCATGTACGGCGCGCGTTCGCCAAGGCCACGCAATCCCGGCGTCAACATCGCTCCGAGCATCGCGGCATCACTGTCGAATGCACCCCGGCCAGGGTCTTCGGCGGGCGGCCGGACGCCGATGTAGTGGAAGCGTCCATCGGTGAACAGTGGGCCGGAGTGACAGAAGGTGCAGTCATTGGTCTGGAACAGCTGTTGGCCTTGCAGTTCCTGCGCCGTCAGCGATGGCGTTCCGGCCAGATGTGCATCGAGTGGCGCCTGATCGGCGATCAAGCTGCGCTCGTAGCTGGCAATCGCCATGGCCAGTCGCGCCGGCGTGATCTCGGCGCTGCCAAAGGCCAGCGCAAACAGTTCCGGATAGCTGCGCGAACCGATCTGCTCGCGCAAGGCGAGCGGGATGTCGCTGGCCAATGCCAGCGGTCGCACGCCGGCCAGGCGCGCGCCGAGGCTGCCGAGGGTGACGCCGGAATGACCCATTTCGCTGGTGTTGACCAGCGGTCCCAGCGCCTGGTTCTCCAGCGCGGCGTAATTGGGCAGCAGCACCTGATTGGTCAGCGGATCGCGGAAATAGCTGTCGGCCCGGCCATCCCAGAACAGCGAACCGGCGAAGGCGGCATTGACCACCGTGCCGGCCTTGCGCCGTCCGACTCGCGGTCGCAGCCCGAACAGCGGATCGACCTGATAGTTTCCCAGCGCGTCATGCGCCGGCACGCCGGGCGAGCCGATGCTGTCGTCCGCGTTGCCGAGCACACCATCGGGGCCTGGATGGCGCGCCGCGTCGCCCGCCAGTGCGCTGCGCGGATCGCTGCCCGCAGCCTGCGGCCGGTGGCAGGTGCCGCAGGCCACGGTTCCGGTGAGCGACAGCTGCTCGTCCCAGAACAAGGCCTTGCCCAGAGCAATCTTGGCGGCGGTCAGTGGATTGCCGGCCGGAACCGGCAGTTCGCCAAACGCAGTCTGTTGCGCCCACGCAGTGCTGGCCAGCAAGCTCGCTGCGGCGATCATCAATCCTGTCAGCAAGCGGTCAAGCACGGCCCTTCTCTTGCAATCCCACTACCAGCCAATTCGCTGCTCGCAGCCGGAATGAGCATCCAGGCCGTCGCGATGGCGCGCCTTTTTGCGCAAGTCCAAGGATAGAGGATTGGCAATCGGGATCGCGATGGCCTACTCGAAGCCGTCGCTGAACAGCGACACGGCGAAGGGCGCGATGCTGGGCACGCGCAACGGATCGTCGCTGGCGATTTGCGCGTTGGCGCCCAGGGTGCCATTCAGTGCGTGCGGTGTGGAATCGAGCACCAGTTGGCTGTCCACCGCTTCCTCAAAGCGCCAGGTGCCGATCAGGCCCGGCGTGGCGGGATCGATGATCTGATCAAGGTTCTGCTGAATCTGCGTTGGGCTACGCGCCACGTTCCACAGGCGGACGTCGTCGAGGTCGCCCTGGAATCGCGCCGCGCAGTCGGTGACGCCGCCAATCCAGAATGCGGCGGCATTCGCGCCGGATATCGTGCACAAGCCCTCGCCGGCAAGATTTCCGTTGGTGTAGATGCGGGTGCCGGCCGAGTCGGCGACGACCGCAACGTGTGTCCAACGATCAGCCGGGACACCGGTCGCGTTGGTGGCGCAGGCACCGGAGTTGAAGATCAGGAACGAGCCCACGCTGCCGTACACGAGGTAGTTGCAGGACTGGCAGGCGTCGGAGCACGTACCGCGTTTGCCGAGGATGTGCCACTCGCCGACACTTGGCGGCTTCATCCAGAACTCGATGGTCAGGTCGCCGCCGTCGGCAATCGTCAGAGCACTGTCGTGGGGGACGGCAACGTGGTCGTTGGCGCCGTCAAAGCGCAGCGCCTGCTGTGCCGCAAGAGGTGTGGCCAGCGTGCTCATCAACACAAGTGCCACGAGCAGCCTGGAGTGAATCTGGCGCATGAACGGGCTCCATGTCCGTGCGCCTGAAACTTCTACAGGGCAGGGATGTCAGTGCGTTGATCCTGATCAACAGGCCGTGCGTGGCTTGATCTGGCGGTAGGCAACGGCGTGCTCGTCGGCGCCATTGGACAGGCGACCGACGCGGCGAGCTTTGTTTGGGCTCTTTCGTTCCCGCTCCGGCCAATCGACTGCCTGAGATCGTCGGGTTGAGGGCAAACACGGGTCATGGTCGTTGCTGCGCTGCTCCGCCGCGACGCAGGCAGCCACCGAACCAGCGCCAGTTGATTGCCAGCGTGATCGCGGGCAGCCTCGGACCATCGCCTCGCGGAGCCAGGTGCCCATGATCCCGATCCTGCTGGCTGCGAGCTTGCTGCTTGCTGCGGCTGCGACTCCCTCAGTGGAGGTCGAACGCTACGACCAGCAGGTGATGCTGGAGATCGATCTCGGTCGCGAAGTCCAACCCTATGCCACCGGCGACGGCGGGCCCGGCTTGATCCGCAGCGTTCCGGACTGGCCCTGGCGCTGCCAGATCAGCGATCTGGCGCAACTCAGCTGCCGCGCGCCCGCAGCTGCGGTGCCGATGGCCACGCCGTTTCGTATCGAATTGATTGCCCCGCTGTACGACCGCGCGGGTGAGCGCCTGCCCGCGCTGGTGCTGGAAGCGGATACCGGAGCGCCCGAGGTCTGGTTTGATGTGCGCTGGGTCGGCGATACGCCGCATCTGGTCGCGCGCGCCAACCAGCCGATCGATCCGGCCAGCCTGCAATCGGCGCTGCGCTTGGTGGCCTTGGACGGCGCCGGGGCAGGGCAGGTCGAGGTGGCCGCACTGCCGCCGGAACTGCACGAGGACGACGGTCGCCTGAATGGCGACGATTGGAGTTTCGAACTGCGCCTGCTGGGTCTGACGCCCGGCGCGCGCTACGAACTGCATCTGGATCCAGGACTGCGCAGCCTGGTGGGACCTCTGCCGGGCACGGGTAGCGCAAAGGTATTCGCCATCGAGGCGCCCGGCCCGATGTACCTCGGACTGAGTTGCGGACGGTACACCTGGGAGCGCGCTGAGCCGCCCTGCGATCCGCAGTCCGGCGCCAACCTGCGCTTCCACGGACGGCCGGATGCGGCCAGTCTGAAAGCGCTGATCGGGCGCCTGGAAGCGGCTGGCCTGCGAGCGGCCGATGAACTGGAACCGGCATGGGGCGAGGGTTACGGGCCGCGCCAGTTGCGCCTGGACCTCGATGGTCTTGAGTCGCAGCGTGACTACCGCATCGCGCTGCCGCCCTTGCGCGATGCCGCGGGCCTTGCGGCGCGCGAGATCGCTGAACTGCGATTTGCGACAGGCGTTCGCAAGCCGCGCATCACGCTGGAACCGGCCGTGGCCCTGGCACCGGCCAGCCCGCTGCTGTGGCTTGCCGGGATCCGCCGCCCGCTGCTGTCGCAGATCTGGCTCGACGCCAGCGGCATCCGTCATCAGCTGCAGTCGCGCCCGTGGCGCTGGCGCGTGCCGGCGGACCCGGTGGCCTTTCCGCTGCCGCCGTCGCCTGCGGGGCTGGTTGCGGCCGGTGGCATCGAATGGCTGCGCGTTGGCCAGTCGGGCAAGCAAGTCACCGGCTTGCGCCTGCATGCGCCGTTCGCGCTGCATGCCCTGCGTGACGCCGAGCACACCTGGGTCTGGCTCACCGACTGGCAGGACGCCGCGCCGCTGGCCGGTGCGCAAGTGGACGTGGTGCGCATCGACGCCGACGGCACACTGCAGGCATCACCCGAACCCCAGGCCACCAGCGATGCGCGCGGCCTTGCCCGGCTGGACTTGCCGGATCGACCTTACTGGTATCCGGACGAACGCGAACGCTGGCTGCGGGCGCGCCTCGACGGGCGCACGGTTTACCTGCCACTGCGCTTGGTCGAAGCGCTGGACGATGACCATGACTACTATGGCACCACCTGGGGCCAGGGCGAGCTGCGCGCCTTCGTGCTCACCGACAAGCCGATCTACCGGCCTGGCGAGCGGGTGCGCTTCCAGGCCTGGCTGCGTCGTCGCGATGGCCTGGGCGCGCTGGGAGAGCGCCCGCCGCAGTCCGTGGCGATCGCCATCAAGTCCAGTTGGGGCGATGCCGATGACTTTGTCGGGCAGAACTTTGCCGTGGACGCGGGCGGCATTGTCGCTGGCGAAATCAAGTTGCCCGACAATGCCGGCGACGAGCTTTACGGCTGGAGCATCGCTGCCGGCGAGGATGAGATCGAATCGACCTCGACCTTCTTGATCAGCCGCGGTGAACCCCTCACGCTGGCGGTGGATATTGCCGATCCCCCCGCGCAACTGCGCCCCGACAGCGAGGTGGAGCTGGCCATTTCCGCGGCCTATTTCAGCGCTGGCGCCGCGGCCGGGTTGGAGCTTGGCGCGCACGGTATCACCCGGCCCGGATTTGCCCAGGAGGTATTTCCGGACTGGGCCGACTACACCTTTGCCAACGGCAGCAACGACCCGACGCTTACCGAGGGCTGCGCCGACGGCGATCGGGAACTGGCGCGCGGGGTGGATTTTGCCGCGGTCGCCAGCGACAACGCGGGGCACGCCAAGGTCAGTGGGGAGGTGCGGCTGTCCTGCGACTTCGGCATCGTCGAGCTTGCCGCGTACGCCAGCCTGCCCGACCTGAATGCCGCTTACGGCCCCACCCGGCGCCTGCCGTTGCGCGCAGACCGGGAATTTCTCGGCTTGCGCGTGCTGCCAGCCGATGCCGAGCACCCGCAGCGCCGCGTGCAGGCGGTGCTGCTCGACCGTGACGGCCAGCCGCGCCAGCAGGTCAAGGTGCCACTGCAACTGGAGCAATGGAAGGACGCGCTCTGGCAATCCGCGGGTGAATGCACGCTCAGCGCCGACGGTCTGGATAGCTGTCCCCTGGCGGCCGGCAGCAGCCTGCGCATCACGGCACAGGCCGGCACGGCGCGGACGGTGACCCTGGAGGACTGGGACTGGGGCGCCGCGCCGCAGGACCGCCCGCTGCTGCACGCGCAATGGGACGGCGAGCGTCTGCGCTTCCAGGCGCCGCTGGCGGGCGCCGGCAGCGCCCTGCTCAGCATCGAGCAGGACCGGCTGCTGTTGGCGCGTACCCTGCATTTTCAAGGCGGCGCGATCAGCGGAGAACTCGATGCCGCGGACTTGCCGGCCGGCGATTTCGACCTGGCCTTGCTGATCGCACCGGCGGCCGACGCGCAGACGCCGCGTCCGGTCGCGCAGCGCCTGCGCACGCGCGTCGTCGGGCGGCCTGAGGCGGTGTCCTCGCGATTGTCGCTGCAGGCCCTCGGCGCCAGTCGCGAGCCCGGCCGCGCGCAGCGGCTCAAGCTGCACAACAACGGTAGCGCTGAGCTCGATGTTGCCCTGACCGTGGTCGATGCGGGCCTGGTGGCGCTGGCGCTGGAATTCGACGCCGAGCGCGATCCGGGCGATGGCGAATGGGCGGGCGCGTTGAAGGAATTCGGGTCGCTGACCGCGATCAGCATCAGCCGACTGGTGCCGGGCAGCGAGAGCGTCGGTGTCGACGTCCGCAGCAGATTGCATCGCGTCGATGCGCAAGATGCGCAAGCAGGGGACGACGGCGACAGCTCGAGAATGGAAAGCGTCGAGGTCACCGGCTCGCGCATCCTGGCCGACGAGGTCTATGGGCAGGCTCCCGCCAGCAAGCCTGGCCGGCGCAGCCCGGAAGCGGCGACTACGCTGGACGCCGCGCTGCGCCGCTTCGCGCCGGTGGTGCGCCGACAATTCTCCGCGCAGGCGCATTGGCAGCCGGGACTCAAGCTGGCGCCCGGTGAAACGCGCGAGATCGAGTTCCGTCTGCCCGACAATCTGACCGCCTGGCGTGTCGAAGCGGTGGCCTTCGCCGCCGACGGACACGCAGAGCGCCAGTTGCTGACGCTGGCGGCGGCGCGTTCGCTGGAGGTGCGCCCCAGCCTGCCGGCGGTGGTGATTGCCGGCGACCGTGTGCAGGCGGGCGCCAGCGTCTACAACGGCACGGATCAGGCCGTGCGCGCGGCGGTCGAGCTGCACTGGCTGGGTCCGGCGCTGCGTCAATCGCTGCAGCGCGAGGTTCCGCTGGCGGCGCGCGCCACCGCCGCTGTCGACCTGATCGCCAACACGCCGCAGGCCGGCAGCCTGCAGTTGCTGGCCGCCGCGCGAGCCGGCGCGGCCAGCGACGCCGCACTGGTCAATGCGCTGGTGGCCGCGCCCACTCGCACTCGCAGTGCCAGCGACAGCTGGTGGCTGCCGGCAGGGCAGACACAACGCATTGATCTGTCTGCACACATCGGTAGCGACAGCCTGCAGCTGAGCGCCGGCCTGTTCGATCTGCCGCTGCTGCCGCTGTGGTCGCAGCGGATGGCCGGCTACCCGCACCGTTGCTACGAGCAGATCCAGAGCCGCGCGCTGGTGGCCGCGCTGCTGCGCCAGTCCAGACCCGAACTGGCCAGTTGGGTCGATGACGAAATCATCGCCGCGCCCTGGCGCGAGCGCGTCGGTTTCCTCGACGACAACGGGCTTCCGGTCTATTTCGACCCGCAGGTCGAGACCGCCGACGACTTTCTGCCGGCCTACAGCGTGTGGGTTGCGCAGCGTCTGGTCGGGATCGGGCAATCCGCGGCAGCGCTATCCGGCCGATGGGTGGAACGCCTGACGGAGCACCTGACGGAATCCGCGGGGCGCGCACTGGAAAAGCGCGACTTCAGCCTGGCCGCCATCAACCTGCGTGCCCTGCGCCAGCTGGGCAAGCAGGACGACGCGCTGGAAGCGCGCTGGTGGCAAGGCCAGGCGCAATTTCGGCCGATGGCCACGGCGCTGGCGCTGGAACTGCTGGCGATCAAGCCGGATGCGGCGCGGCAGCAGGCGCTGCAGACGCAGCTCGACGGCTGGGAAGCCGGGCGTGGCGCCATCCCGCCGCAGACCTGGACCGGCGGTCATTTCATCGACCACTCCGCCGCCGGGCACTGCGCGCTGGTCGCCGCACTGGCCGACACCCCAGGCCAGCAGGCCCGCGCACGCCGTTGGTTCGACGGCATCGCCAGCCAGTATGGCGATGCTGTGGGAGACGACAGCCTGGCGCTGGCCGCCTGTGTCGACGCCGCGCTGCGTTTGTCCCAGGCCCT
Source organism: Rhodanobacteraceae bacterium (assembly GCA_016717705.1). GTDB lineage: Bacteria > Pseudomonadota > Gammaproteobacteria > Xanthomonadales > SZUA-5 > JADKFD01. The sequence goes on from JADKFD010000085.1 coordinate 9,647, forward strand.
GCGTGGGGATCGCCAGCAGGCGCTGATCGAGCTGCACCTGGGCGATCAGCAGCAGCAACTGCGCCTGGATGCCGCGCAGCCGCGACTGCAACTGCCGTTGCTGGCCAGGCCCGGCGCCGCCAGTCTTGAGCTGCGCAGCGATGTCGACCTGTACGTGGGCATCGATTCCACGCGCAGCATCGACGCCCGCGAGGCCACCGCGCAGAGCCTGGGCGCCACGCTCACGCGCACACTGGAAGTGCGCCGCGGCGATTCCTGGCAGGCGGCGCCGGCGCGGCTCAAGCGCGGCGACTGGGTGCGCGTGCGACTACAGCTGGACACGCCGCGGGCGATGGAAATGCTGGCGCTGGAAGAGTCGGTGCCGGGCGCGCTGATGCCGGTCGACAGCAGCCTTGAAGCCGTCGCCGACCCATGGATCCGCGATCAGGACACCCGCAACCCGTGGTTCTTCGCGCGCCAGCTGGGACAACCGACCACGCGCTTCTACGCCACCTGGCTGCCCGCCGGGCACCATGAACTGACGTACATCGCCCAGGTGCGCCATGCCGGCGCATACGCCTGGCTGCCAGCCGTACTGACGCCGATGTACGGCCGCGTGCAGCGCGCCGAGACGGCGGCTGCGCGGGTGGTGGTGGATCGGTGAATTTCGGCACCCGAGCCTTGCGCGGGGATTGCTCCGGCTCGTCAGGAGGGGGCGTCTGGGTCAGGGAACCGTTGGCGCCCTGACCCCGACCGGACCACGCCTGTATCGATTGTGCGCAGGGTGCGCTACCGTCACTTCGAGAAATGCCGCCAAGCGCAACGGAAACCTCATCGCATTGCCTGTTCGAGCGCCAACTTCGAGCAATTGCATCGCTCGGCATTCTGGCCAAACTGCCCCCACAGGACTGGGTCGTGAATGCTTGGAACCAACCTCTTTTGACTGAAATCAAGAACCCAGATGGAATCCTGAAGCCCGATCGTCGGCGCCCCACGTGCCGCAATCACCAGTTCATTGTGTCCGTCGTCGTCCAGGTTATGGATTGCGTTGGTCATGCCGCCGCCCAAAACCATGGACTGCCGCGGTAACATGTAAGTGCCATTCTTGTTGATAATGTGAATTTCCGATGAATCGGACCCAGGCACTCTGGTGGTCAATACTATTTCTGCACCGGAAGGTCCACCGATGTCTCCAATGACTGGCGCGCTGTCGCCGAGCCAGACGCTACCGAGGTTAGTTGGAAAACCTGGAAGCTGCTGGAGAGTGCCGCCATCGATTGCGCTCAGGAAGCTCTGAGTGGCAACACCAGATCGTCAAGTCCGTCGCCGTTCAGGTCGGCCAGTGCCGGCGCGCTGCCATAAGAAATCGTACCGGGCAGGTCCACTGTACCGTCTACCGCTCCGGTAAGCGCATCCAGAATAGACAACCTGGACCCAGACGTTGTGCCATTCCGGTGGACAACAATCAATTCAGGGTCCATGTCAGGCAAGACCTGACCAATTGCCACATAGTTCGCAGCGTATCCGCTTGAGAACTGACGGACCCACAGCAAATTGCCGGTCGTACCATCGTGCGCCCTGACTTCGAAGCCAGCACTCGAGTTCCCGGCAGCGGAAAAAACCTCGGGTGACGTATCGCCATTAATCTCCAGCAGCGCGGGGGTGGTTACTCGCTGTGCACTGTTGGAATGTGTTTTTGGCCAACCCGGTACTTCGTTCTCGGTGAAAAGTGAAACGCGATGCACTTTGTAGTCTTCGCCACCGAAATATGCTGCAGTGAAGTCATGGCGACTGTCGGGTACATGGCCTCCGATCGCCATCGCCGAGCTGTAATAATTGCCTTGGGTAAATTGCCCGATCTTTTGCCCAAATTCTGTAACGATCAGTGCAGGCTTCTCAGAAAACGCGGCGATTACACGCGGAGAAGGTTGGGCCGAACCCGAAAGGTAGGCGATTCCTGATGAACTTCAACGGGCCGAACTCACCGGATCCCCCCCTTCAGTGGCTTACCATCGGCGCCGTTAAAGGCAACCACCGAATTGGGGCTGTAGTTATATTCGGATACGAATATTGCCGGCATACGTTGGCGCGCCTGATCTGCGCGTAGGTCCAATATCAGGACGGCGTGGCTCATGCCGCCTGTGCCGGCGGTCATCCCCACCCCTGGTTTGCAGCGGCGCGTATTCCAGGTATGGCTGCAACTCGATTGGTGTTGCGGCGTAAAGGCCCGACAGTCCTGCCGAGCACGAAGTAATGCTGATCGTGCGAATCAGTTTCACGGTTAGGCTACCTTCCACAGCGGGCAATTTCGCGGTAGTGGACGTCAAGTCAAGCAGACCAGAGGG
>JADKFD010000086.1 GCA_016717705.1 Rhodanobacteraceae bacterium
GCCTTGACCGCACGGGCAAACGCGTCAGCAGGGGGAGTGCCGCCCGAATTTTTGGCTTCATCGAAGATCGCTGGCGGAGTTCTTGCGGCCCGTGATGGCTGTGGGCATCAGCCTTTGATAAGGGTCGCACCTGCCGTTCGATCATTGAACGCCGAGCCCCGCTAAGCCATCAATACGCGACACCCAGCCGGCGAGGCCCTTCTGCTTATCCCTCAAGGCTGGCAAGGGCCTATCAGCCTGCAGTCCTCGCCAGCCCACACTGGATTCATGGCAAGAGTGGCGAGCGCGCGGTCGCAGGCGTCATGAAGTGAACCTGGAGGGCGCCGCCCGGGTTGCCGCGACGTGCAGGTTGAATCGGGCCGACCGCCGACCTTCATCGTCTTCTCGCTGTAGGAACCGCTGAAACGGGCTCTCGAAAACGATGACTTCGTCGAATTCCTTCCCCCTTCGCTTTGTGGATGGTCATCACCGTCACGCCCATATTTGGTCTCGTCGTTGCGGCGAATTGATCTTCGACGAGCGCAAGGCAGCGGCCTGAGTTCTGGCATCGTGATAACATCCGTTCTGGCGCCAGGCGTCGGCAAACCGCCTCGATCTGCACCTCTTCGCAGCAGCCGCATATGGCGGGCGTCCTTTCCGACCGCCTGAATCTCGGCTCGGCCGCTTTGGTCGAGCAGTGCTCGCACAGCCCGCCAGTCCGCGACCGGATCACCGGACAGCTCCAATGCGCGACGTTGCTCGACAAGCGCCGATACCGCTCGCCCGACGACGGTGGATTGGCAAGGCCGCCGCGCCTTCGGCACGGATACGGATGGCCCGAGCCGGTTGTACCGATCGGCGGAGGCATTGCCGCTTGGGACGCATGTTCGCTGCGGCCAAGCTCGAAAGCGGCAAGCGCTTCCATTACTGCCGCGCCGAGATCTTCAGCACATGGCTCCAGCAGCATTCCGACCAGATGGCCAGCCAGTGCTGGCCCTTCCGATGCGACGAGGATGTCGACCGGATAGAGGCTGGGCAAGCCGTGGATCGCTTAGCGCATATAATCGAATACGCCAACGGCGAGAACATTAGCCGGGACAAGAACTACCACCGACCATTCCCGCGTGAGTCGCAGGCGTGCCGCGGCCTGAAGTACCGATTGCTTGAGCGGGCGCATCCCTTGTCCGGCATAGGTGCCGATCGTTACTCCTGCATAAGGTTTTGGTCGAAAGTTGCCGGCAATCATCGCGTCGGCAAAACCCGTAATCCCGGTTCCTGCGCTGCGCCGGTTCTCACCGGCAAAGTCGAACACCGCGGGCCTAAACTCCGCGATAAACTCGTCGAAGCGCCGGGGATCTGCGCCTTTGAAATCATAGATTCGCTGTTTCGGGTCTCCAAGCGCGATCACGGAGCTGGGCCCCAGCGTCCGGATCATAGCCCACTCGTCAGCATTGGTATCTTGAAATTCGTCGACGATGATGAGCGGATAGGATCGTGCATAAGCTTGTGCCAGCTGCGGCGCGCAGGCGAACAATTCGCACAGCAGGGTCGGAAAGAGGTCGAACGAGACAAGTCCCTCTTCGTCAAACAATGCGCGCTGCCTTGCCGTCCGCGCCGCGCCGGTAAGTCCTGCCAGCCGCGCACGTGCTTGCGCCGGGAGCAGGAGCGAGATGCCGGGTTGACGGCAGAGCAGGTAGCCGTGGCTACGAAGGACGTTCCAGGCGAAGCCGTGATAAGTGTTGATCTCGATGCGACGCCGCGTCGATACGTCGATCGATAGCGGTAGCGTGTTCAGCTACGCGCGCCACGGTCGCTCTGGCGAAAGCTCAGAAACAGGCGACTCCTCCTCGCCACAAGGCGTCCCTGGGCCAGGTCCTCGCTTGCCTTGGCAAGGGCGATCGTTGTCTTGCCCGATCCGGCACCTCCGCGCACAAGCAACGGCGGCCCCGCCGTTGCCAGGGTCGTCGCCGCTGTTCGCACAGTTCGATCGGCATGGCTCACCCGCCCGCTCCGCCCGGCGGCGGCGGAACAATGGGGGTGCCGGCATAACCGGCGGAAAGGGAACGACTGGGGCTCCCGGGTTGGCAGGCGCTGCCAGCAACTTGAGTTCACGCAGGATCCGCGTAACTGTCACGGGCATATGGTGGATGTCGCATTGTTCGAAGAACAGCGCGAGATTTTCGTCGCCTTTCTTATGGGTGAAGAGCGCCACGAAGGGATTGGCGTAGAGAGACTCGTGCGAGCCTGGTGGCGGCAGTAGATGATTGAGCGCCGCCGGCCATTCGCCGGTGTGGACGAACGAATTGACGATCCAGGCCTTCACAGCCGGGGTCACTTCGGCGGCTAGCAGCGCTTCGAAACCCTGATAGGGCTGTTCGAAAGCCGCATCGCTAGCGACTTCGATGGGCGAGTCGGTCAGCTGGCTGCTGCAGATCGAAAATCGTCGCGACGGTCTTGCCGAGCCCACGAAAGAAGGCGGCGAAGGTTGCGACCGAACCTTGACCGACCGCATCGAATGGCACCCAGCCAAGGGTATCCAGTCGCTCATAGGCAATCGGATCACACTCGGCGCGCGCGGCGGCCGCGGCGCTGTGCAAGACAAACTCGGTCTTTCCTTCCACAACGAGGACCCGGCGCGCGAGAAGAGCTTTCGCAGAACCGTGTGCGGATCCCTTCCCGGAAAGTCTTGAGGCCGGACATTGTCTGGCAGCGCGACCGATGCGCTTTGTCAATTGACCGCCTGCATCGCGCCGCAAAACCGCCATTTGATCCGGCTTGAATTGCTCGACGACATAAGGCAGGTGCGACGTGAAGAGCGCCTGCGAGGCGAGCGCCTTCACCTTGTCCGCCACCCGCTTTTGGACATGAGGCGGGAGCGATAGTTCCGGCTCCTCCATGGCGAAAATCACGCGGCCTTCACGACGCTGCGCAATCAGTCCCAACATTGCTAGGACAAGGGCATTGATCGTGCCGGAACCTTGGTGCTGGAACGGAGCCGCATATCCGGCAACACCCGTCGCGAGAAAGGATTTGAGGACGCGGCGGAGATCCTCGCGGGTCAGTTCGGACACGCGCAGATGGGGTGCATCAGCCCATTCTCCGGGTACGATCTCGCGCATGGCGTCTCGAATCGCCGTCAAGATTCGGCCGAACTCTTCGTCGTGCGCACCGACGACGTCGAGACCGCGGAGCCGCTCGAGGAGCGCCTCCACATCTGCGTTCGAACTTCATACGTCTTGAGGATGACGCGTCGAGCGGCGATCCACGCTCCATGGACAAGGCGCGCGAACCAGTTCGCAAAGGCGCGAAGGTGAAGAAATCGAATTCGCGCTTGTCGGATGAGCGGCATTCCGTGGTGGCGATGCCGTCCGGCCCCGGGGGGATCGCGAACCATGTCTTGTTGGTGGACTCGTCATTCTCGGGGTCGTAGGCACCGATATATCAGATCCGGACCGCCGGCTCGATGCCCGGTTGGCCTACAGCCGCGCCATCGCCCGGACCGATCAGATGCTGAAAAAATCGTGCTCATCGATAGCCTGGGTGCGTGCCAACCGATCGGGTCCGATTGCGAGCTCGATCGCCTCGAGCAGCGTACTCTTCCCGGTATTGTTATCGCCGAGGAGCACGGTGGTGCCGTTCAGATCAACGGTCGCGGCGCGAATAGGTGCGGGCTTCGGCGGATGAGTAGGCTGACAATGAGCCATTGATCGGAAAGCGATGGATTGTGCCCGTGAGGAACATCAGATCAGCCGACGGCAACGCCACTCCGATCTTTTGACGGAATGGCGTTTCCAGTTGTCACCGTGGCGAAGTGCGACAGTTCCAGTATAGCGCGCCCGCTTCCCAATCAGCAATCTTGTGGCGGTAGATCAGCGTCTCGACTCCAGACTGGCAGGTGTATCGGTAATGGAAGTTGAAGGGACTTTGCGCAGTTTCGCAAGATCTGAGCGTCCGCCGCGTCAAACAAGCCAGATTGCCGCTCATTCTGGATCAGCTCTGATGCTCTTCTTCGGTCCAGTCAGGCTTGTCGGTCGGGGTGATATCGAGAGCGATAATGGATGCCGGCTTCAGAAGGCTGGCGTGGGACCCTCGTCTGTCGAACGCGTTCCATGGCAGCGAAATCTTCAAATACCGGCAGGCCATTCAATGCTGCGCGGCGATCAGCCCAACCGTTCCGAGTTGAAATTGGCTGCTCGCCGCAATCGATCGTGTCGACGAAAATCTTGTGACTTTCCGGTCGGCGATCACCGCCGGCCTTTTCGATCCTAGCATTAATCCACTGCCATTTGCGGAACTGCTGCTCGTCGCGGATCAGCCGGAAGGGGACGGGAAACAATCGAATGAGCTGACCGCCCTCCTCAAGGCCGGCAACGCAGGATGTCTCGACATGCTTTTCGCTCGGCGACGGATATGTCTTGCAGAGGATGAGAATGCGCGTTTGCGTGATACCATAACCTCCCCCGGACCAGCGCTTTGGTGCGCTCTTGTTTGCGCGGAACCTGGCCGCATCCAGAGATGGTTTCAGGATCAAGTCTGCAGATAGGCCAAAGAGGCCGTTTCGCCGGGATGAGCGGCCTTCAGATTTATTTCCGTTTCTCCGACACGCCGAGATGACGGATATCCAAGTCGCCGCGACTCTGAAGCTGTTCAGCGACAATCGTGCGGTGACATTGCTTGGGATTGCGCTCGTAGCAGAGCAGCACTGTCACTGCATTGCGTGCGCGATGCCTGCGGCGACGTCCAAGGACTGCTGCGCGTCATCTGTTTCGAGATGTTGATTGTAGATTGCGAGGAAAGCGGAATAATCCCCGCGCTTCATCGCATCCCGCCCGGCCTTGGGATCGCCGAGCGCTTTGAGATGCGTATAGTGAATCCCTGCTATAGCGAGCGCATCTGCGAGCTTGGCTTTCGAAAAGCCGCGTTTACGCGAAATCGGCACATCGCGAACATCGATGAGATGTTCCACGCCCGCCAAGCCCAACGTCGCCAGGAACGTATCGAGGTCGGCTCCCTCATATCCGATTGTGAACACTGAACGCTTCATCATCGCTCCCTTTGGACACTCATTGCCCAAGAATCGAGTCAACAGTGAGGCACCGCCTTTCAAAATTTATGGGCGATCCCATCGTTGGAGGAGAGCTAGAGAAGCAGGAGCGGGTTTGGGCAATCTCATGCCGATTGCACCGCGTATCGTT
>JADKFD010000087.1 GCA_016717705.1 Rhodanobacteraceae bacterium
GCGACTGCCCAGCCAGCGCTAGGAACGAACAGACGAGGCTTCGAAGCAAGGGCATGACAGGGACTCCTCAGGCAGTGGCAGGACCCGCTGGAACGCTCGACGCCAGCGATCGGTCCATGTCGGTCCGGCAGCGGAGTGGCGCTGTGCGACGGCGGCATGGGCCGAAGATGGCTCGGCTGGATCCGGATCCTGGCTTCGCGCGCCTGCAGCGCAGTTCCGTCGCTCACCCTTTATTCAAGGGGATCTGGGAGAGGCGCGCCGGACGGCCATCGAAGCGCAGCTTGGGCGGTGACGCGACGATCGGCGACAAAGCGCTCAGATGCGCGCCTCCGCTTGCGCCATGAAGAACCTGGCACACCGGCCGCGCAGGAGCGCATCGACGACTTCGCTTCGACGGCGCGAGAGTTCTTCCGCAGGGATAGCTTGATCGCCCACGATTCAATACGCCACCTTGAACGTCGGCGAGTCCTCCGCCCGGGTGTGACGGCGGTCGTATACCCGGGTTGTCTGGATGTTCGCGTGGCCGAGCCACTCCTGGACCTTGGCGATGTCGGCGCCGTGCTCGAGGGCGTTGGTGGCGGCGGTGGCGCGCATGACGTGGGGTCCGAACAGCGGCAGGTCGGTCAGCTTCAGCGGCCGGCCGTAGTGCAGCACGACGTTGCTGTAGACGCCCTTGTCGCTGAGCCGGCCGCCGGCGCCCGGATTGCGCAGCGCCCGGAACAATGCGGACGTTTTCAGCCGGCATGACCGGCGTCGGCCAAGTAGTCGTCGATTCGGGCCGCAGCCGCCGGGTGCAACGGGACATAGCGCAGCTTGCCGCCCTTCCCTTGGACGCGCAGGTGCTTGACGCCCCGACGCTCCTGCACATCGCCGACATCGAGCGCGCACAGCTCAGCGCGGCGCAGACCGTGATAGAGCAACACCGCCAAGATGGCGCGATCGCGCCTGCCCTTCTCTGTCGTCGGATCCGGTGCGTCCAGCAGCTGGCGCGCCTGCCCATCGGACAGCGCCGGCGTCTTGCCTTCGTAGGTGTCGACCGCCGGCCGCTTCACGCCTTTGACCGGGTTGTGCGTTACCGCCTGCCGATCGCACAGGTACTCATATAAAGAGGAGAGCGCGGAGAGCTTGCGGCGGATACTGGCGCCGTTGAGCCCGCGCTGCTCGAGCGCCTGGCGCCACGCCAGCACATGCGCACGCGTGATTCCCCGGAACTGCTCCGGCGCCTGGATGCCGACGAACGCCATGAACTCTTTCAAGTCCGCCTGATAGGCACGTCGGGTCCGCGGATTATCCAGATTGGCGAACCATTCCAATTCAGCCGGCACTGCCGCCAATTGCTGGAAGCGCGCATCGGTCAGCATCGAAGCCGCCCTGCCCTCCCCGCTCGCAACCAACAGCTCCTGTCGCTCGCCCATCGCAGTCCCCTGCAGCCTAAATCACGAATATACCGATAACCTATTTTATCGGTATGAGGCAGGGCTTACGCGTGGAACTGCGAAGGACCCGGAAGGAGCGCGAGGTTCGGTCATCCGACGCCGATCGGATGCGGTCCCTGTGCTCCTCTTTTGATCAAGGGCTGGCAGCCAGCGGCTGATTCTTATCCGGATCCCAGCCATACCGCTTCATTTGCGCGCGCCAGGCACGCTCGGATTCGTCGGGAGACTCCCGTACCGGCTCGACTGGTTTGGGCGCGGGTACTTCCTTTTGGGCAGCACGGTCGGTTCAACACGGCTCACGCCGAACTCGATAGTTGCAACCACCCTACCTCGTTTGATCTTTCGGTACGTGACGCGTAAGTCACTGTGCTCGTTGATCTGGTCTACCCCGACCTTGATCGCCCAGCGCTCGAAATCTGTGAAGCGATCGAAAGTGTCTTCACAATCGAGCCAGCGGCGGAGCTCGTCCACGCTAGCGACGCGCTTACCAAGCCTCCGGTATTGCTCCAGCACCTCGTACAGCCGCATGGCGAACGTCGAGGAACATCCCGCGATCGCATCGATCGAATAGGAAGTGAAGTGGGCGCGGATTTCCGAAAGATAGGGCAGAATTTCTGGGGCGAAATGCAACTCGACTGCGCCCTGCCCTTCGAGGTATTTGCAGCAGGATACCCAGCGGATTTTTTCCGATCGTGCCGGTCGTCGGGTTCCGAAGCTCTACTTTACGCTCGAAAAGGCGGTCGGAGACCTCCTTCAAGTGCTGGTAGGCCTTTTCACGTCCGACCCCAAACGTCGCCTGAAACTCTGAAGCCTGGACCCGGAATACACGCTGCGCCTCCAGCGGGTGCCGCGAATCAATCCTGCTAATGCAAAGCAGAATAACTCGAGTCTCCATCAGGGTCAGTCGATAGTTAGCCTCAATCAGGGCGTTGGACTTGGTGATTCGACCGGAATCGTGATAATTTGCGTCTTCATAGCGGATCGTCTCGCCAACGACTGATGAGGTGCCAGAACCGCCAACCTCGCGGCTCACGGCTTCCGCAACCGCTTTGCTTCGTGCTCTTGGCAGAGAACTTGACTGATTCGATCGTTTTCCGGCGGCAAGTTTCATTAGTCTGCCCCATGTACATGCTTCGAAATCCAGGTATTGGCAAAATCGGCAAGCGCTTCAGCGAACGCTGTCTGCTGCTTGTCGGCGATCGGTTTTGCAAGTTTGATTCCCACCTGATTTCGACCGGGCGTAACGGCGAGAACACGTCTACCATCCGAGCCGCGTCGCTCCACTAGTCCGATGTTGAGCGCTCCCGGCGACGTCGAAACGAACTTTCGATTGTCGTCAACGCAACCATCGCGCCCTTGGGTCCGCTACCTTCAGCTAGCAGCATTTCGGCCTGCGCAGCTAGCTCTGCTGTAATTTCGGGCAGGCGAGCCGATTTACGCGCCTTCACAATCAATGAAGCAAGGCGCAGATATATGTCCTTAGGCACACGATCGTGATCGCCGAAACAACGTAGGAATATTCGCGGAACCTGAGCTAGGTTAAGTCGCACACTTATCAGGGCGGTAGAGACCCCGATCTTCTGCGCCAACTCGGCCGCATTGCTTGCGATCCCTGCAGCCAACCATCCCTGCCAGCGAAGGCCAACCTCGTAGGGCGAATGTTTGACTTGGTCATCGGCCGATTGCGAGATCATCGCCGCTTGCAGGTCGGTCAGCTCGCTCGAGTAGACGATGAGTTTCCTGCCGAGAATCTCGCAAGCCAGCCGCCGACGCGACCCTTCGATAACCTCATGCGAATATTTGGGATCATCGTTGATCGGTCTGGCGATAGCCGGAACGAACTGTCCGAACTCACGAATGCTCGCAACAACGTCCTTTACGTGGTCCGGCGTTAAAGCGTCTTGCAGTCGTCCCTGCAGCCGCCACACCCTGACGCGGCTAGGATCCAGTTCCATGCGCTCTACACGGGCCTTGTTCCCCATCACGCGATCGAATCGACCGATCACACCGCGCTCCGTTTCATCCCTACCCGCGCGCGCGCCAACCGGCGAAATCGGGGTTGCGGTTGCGGGGTCTGACGATGACAGCGCGGCTATACGCGACGAAGCGCGCTCTGCTGCACTCATGCGCTTTTCGCCACCACTCACACTTTGGCCCTCCCACTGTTCTTCCACCCGGCTTCGACCAAAGCCAATAGTTCGCGGAAGGGCTCGTCGAGCAGCTCGCGCACACGTGCATTGGCACTGGCAATTGACTTGCCTACGCCACCGGTCGACCCCTCATAGAGGCTTGGTGCCCCCCTACCCCGCGCTTGATAGCTTCAGAACCAGCCATCGGCGAGGTCATGATCAAAGATCCGAGGTAGTTTCTCGAAACTTGCGAATTGGTCTGCTCTGTTACAGATGCTTTGGAAAACTGGCTGATCAGCAGGCGCAGCCATTTGTCCCGGCTAGGCACCGCCTGCTCCATCTTGACGATCCAGCGATGAAGGAATTCGGCGAACTTCTGCATGGCTTGCAGATCGACAACCCTCGCAGGTGTGGGGACGATGATCCCAGTTGCCGCCATGTACGCATTGATCAATCCAAAGGAAAGCGCAGGTGCGCTGTCGATCAAGACAATGTCGTAGCCTTGAACCATGGACAAGGCTCGGTCAACGCGGAGCCAGAACTCGTCCCCTGCCGACAACCCTTCGCGAGCGGTTTGTACGGCAATGGTCAGTTCAGCATCGTAGCTGTCGATCGCTGCGGGCACGATGTCGATCGTCGGCCAGTGCGTTCGCAGGATGAGGGGCAGCAGTTCATCCGTTTCGCCCGTCAGAATGGGGCCGATGGAATCGTCCCAGTTGAACTCTTCCTGGCGTTCACCGTGGCGGTTGGTGATGTCGAAGCTGCCAGTCAGACTTCCCTGTGGATCGAGATCGATCAAGAGCACTCGATAGCCTTGCACGGCCAAGTAGTGCGCAAAGAGGTGCGTTGTCGTGGTCTTGGAAGCGCCGCCTTTGAAGTTCAACATGGCTAGCACTTGGGTTGGATCTTCCGGTTCCCGGCGCGGTCGTGTACCTGCGTGCTCTCGCAAGGCGTTGACGTCTTCCAGGTGTGTAGCTGCGCCAAGAAACACCTCGGCTCGGCCAACTTGACCGCTCAACTCTTCGTTGTCGTGAAGCCATGCAACTGAGCGCCCTACCAGATGGGCGGCCTCCGTCGAGCGAAATGTGCGGACAGTCTTGATACCATCCGAAGGTGCATGCAGCCGCCTGAGTTGCTCCATCCATGCCGGTCCACGCGCGATGATGAGTTCAAGCGCTTCCCGAGCGTTCATGCCGTTAACTTCAGCAGGCGTGGGAGGCGTTGAAATGGCCTGAGGCGTGGTCATGCTTTGTAGTTTTTTCCGGAAGTCCGGAAAAGTTTGAC
>JADKFD010000088.1 GCA_016717705.1 Rhodanobacteraceae bacterium
AACTCGGCTTTCATGGTCAGCATTTCCACTCGCCGCACACGGCCATCCGGCAATGAGCGCTGATGCACGGCCAGTACGCCATCGAGCTCGGTGAGTGCATCTGCTGGCCGCCCCGCACTCGCCAGCGCCTGTACCCGAGTGAAGCGGGCAGACACGGCGATGTCGCTCGACTCGAGGCCGAAGCTTGCAAGCATCTTAAGCGCCGTCGCCAGCGTTGCCAGGGCGCCATCGATATCGCCGCGCCGGGCCTGGATCGCGCCGCGCGTGGCCAGGGCTTCTGCGACTTGCGGGTGATTCCCGGCAAACAGCTTCTGATAGATGGCTGTCGCTGCGTCATTGGCAACTGCAGCTGCGTCGACCCGATCCTGGCCCAGCAGCACCTCGGCGAGAGTGAGCTGCAGTCCCGCGCAGGTCCGCGTTGGGTGCAGGTCGGGCTTGGCACACCACTCCAGCGCCTGGCGCAATTGCGTCTCGGCGGCAGCGTAGCGATGCTGGCGCAGCGCCAGGAAGCCCAGCGCCTCGCGCGTATTGGCCGCGCGCATATGCCCCAGGCCGTAGACGCTTTCGAACATCGCGAGCGCATCAGTCAGGTCGCGCTCGGCCTGCGCGAAGTGCTCGCGCAAGACTGCGGTACGACCCTGCGCCAGCAACTCGAGCGCAATCTGGTCATGCGGCGGATCGAAGATGCGCCGCGCCGTCGCAAGGTTTTCCGCACGCCGTTCGGCGGCGGTCGCCAGGTCGCCGACGGCCTCGTGCGCGTTGCCGAGCCGGCGCATCAGCGACAGCAGTTGCGCGCTCGGCGGCGCCGCCGCTTCGCGCCAGCGTGCGCGCACCTGTTCGAGCAAGGGAATTGCCTCCTTGAAGCGTCCAATGTCGACCAGCATGGTGGCCGGCAACGCGCTCGCGGCCAGCATCTTTCCCGGATCCTTCGTGTAGTAGGCGGCGGCAAGCCGTCCGAACTCGGGCGCCACGGCGAGTGCATCGTCCACCCGCGCCGAGAACATCAGCGTGATTGGATAGTTCAGCAGCGCCTCGGCCTTGGCCTGCGTATCGGCCTGGCGAATCTGCGGCAGCACGGCCTCATAGGCGACGCTGGCGTCTTGATACCGGTTTTGACGCAGCAGCAGCGTCGCGCGCAGGAGTTGCACATCGACGAGTTCGTGCGCATTCGCGACAAAAAGTTCATGGCCGAGCGCGGCCGCCTCGCCGTACAGTCGCTCGGCCTGCGGATAATCGCCATTGGCCACGCTGACCTCGCCCAGCGTCCGCAGCAGCTCGAAGCGGCTGTCGGGCGCCAGGTCGGTGCGCGCGTGCAGGCGTTCCGAGGCGCGCTGGATCAGCACTTCCGGCGTCGGGGGCGCTGGTCGCGCGGGGAGCCGGATTTGCCGGCATCGAAGAGCTCGACGAGGAAATCGCGGGTCACGTTCGCTCGGCGCAGGTGCTCGCGCGCCTGCGCGGCTTCCCAGACGGCGACGACCAGCGCCAGCGCTACGACCAATGACGCGCCGAGAAACATGCTGGTCGCCACCCGGTGGCGACGCACGAACTTGGCCGTCCGGTAGAGCGCCGACGGCTTGCGCGCCGCGACCGGTTCGTTGTCGAGAAAACGCTCGATGTCGTCGCCGAGAGCCCCGGCGGAGCGGTAGCGATCGTCGGGATCGGCCGCCATCGCCTTGCCCAGGATCGCGTCGAGATCGACGCGCAGGATGCGCGCCAGGGTCGCGGGCGCCGGCAATCCCGGTGGCGAGGTTGCTGCCCCGCGCAGCCGCGTCGACGCCGCCCCGGCGTGCGGATCGAGACGCGCTGGCCGGTGAGCATCTCGCCGAGCAGGACGCCGAGGGCAAAGACATCGGTGGCCGTGGTCAGCGGCTCGGCGCGGAATTGCTCGGGCGCGGCATAAGCGGGGCTCATGGCGGCACTGTGTGTCTGCGTCAGATCTTCCGTATCGCCCGCCACCAGCTTGGCAATGCCGAAGTCGAGCACCTTCGCCTCGCCCTCGTGGGTCACCAGGACATTCGACGGCTTGAGGTCGCGGTGCACGATCAGCGCCCGGTGCGCGGCATCCACCGCCCGGCAGACGCCGAGAAAGAGCTTGAGCCGCTCACGCAGTCCAAGCGCGCGCGTATCGGCGTGTTGCGTGATCGGCAGACCGTCGACCAGCTCCATCGCGATATACGGAATGCCGGCCTCGCTCACGCCGCCATCGATCAGGCGCGCAAGGTTGGGATGGGTCAGGCGTGCCAGCAGCCCTTGCTCGCGGCGAAAGCGCCGCTGCGCGTCGGCGCTGAACAGACCGGTCCGCAACAATTTCAGCGCCACCACCTGGCGGGCGTCGCCGATCGCTCGATGCGCCTGGAACACGACCGATGAACCGCCTTCGCCGATCAAGGCATCGAGCCGGTACGGCCCAATCGCCGAGCCGACCAGTCCGTCGATCTGGTCCGCGGCCTCGTCGATGCGCGTCACCAGTTCCGCCGCGGGCTGGTCGAGCACCCCGGGCTGCTGGTCGACTTCGAGCATCGAGCGCAACTGCTCGCGCATCGCGGCATCGGCCACGTTCTGCGCCAGCCAAGCCTCCTGCTCCGCCGGCTCGAGATCGCTCACGAGATCGAAGGCAACGCGCAAGGTGAGGGGAGGGTGGATCATCAAGTGCGCAGGGAAGGAGGTGAGGTTGCGCCCCCCGTGTTGGGTGGGGCAGCCCCCGTTGCGGGCGCTACTTGCAGATTGGCGACCGGAGCCCCCGAGGTGTGCCCCGCGAGCAAGTCGAAGTCGCGGGCGCAACCTGACAACCTACGCCGTCGCAAGCAGCGCGCTCATGCACTCCAGTCGCGCGAGCAGATACGAGCGGGCGAATTGCCAGTCGCGGTCGATGGTGCGGCGAGTCAGGCCGAGAACCTCGGCGACGCGTTCGAGCGGCAGACCGGCAAAAAAATGCAGCTCGACCACTTCGGCCGCTCGCGCGTCTTCGGCGGCGAGCGCGCGCAGGCTGTCGTCGAGCTCGAGCGCCTGCGTGGGGTCGAGCACCAGCGCGCCCATGCCCTGCGCGGTAAACGACACCCGGACCTGATCGCCACCGGCCTTCAAGCGCGCGTGGTTGCGCGCGCGGTCGAGCACGATGTGGCGCATGGCGCGCGCCGCATAGGCAAAAAACTGGCGCGCATCGCCGAAGCGCAGGCGCTCGGTGTCGGCAAGGCGCAGGTACAGCTCGCTGACCAGGGCGGTGGTGTCGAGCGTCTGCGGCGAGCCGCCGCGCCGGCGCTCACGCCGCGCCAGCCGACGCAGGTCCTCATACAGTCCGCTGACGAGCGCGTCGACGCCTTGGAAGGCTTGTTCCCGCGTCGAGTGGTCGCTCATGGAAGTCCGCAGCGGGCATAGGGTGACGGCGGCTGAGTATAGAAGTAGGTCGGATCAAGCCGCGCATCGCGTCGCTGGATTGGCGCCAGCTTCAGTGTCCTTTGTGTTGTGTCGCCCGCTAAGTCACGCGGCGGCGTCGGCATTCGCCACCGGCCGTGCTTCATGGAGTTGGAGGCGGCGTGCTGGTTTCGACTCCAGTCGCTATGCGCCCATCCCGCCCCTCGGCTGGTCCTCGGTCTGCGGGCGGCATCCGGTTGTCTATCGCCAGAGGTTCCAATGACCATGAAATCGAACGTGTTCAACAGCGGCCGGTCAGCCGCACGGGCACTCTACTAAGCAGCTCCTGTGCGTTTGCTCAACGACGGCGATGGCGGTGATCGATTCGCCGATTGCCAATGTCTCTGTTCCTAGCACTGTCGCCGGCATCTATATCAACGTCGTTACCGGTGCCAGCGGAATCTCCCCGGTGCCGTTACGGGATGGGATCTGGATCCTTACGGAAGCCCGGCTTTACTGTTCTTCTGGCCGGGAACGCCGGCATCGTCGTCGGGTGGCGTTGCCAGTGCATCGCCGACGGGCACCATGACCGTATTGACGCCGGCAGCGGTTTAGCGCGGCATCCTTATTCGCCATCAACGTCAGCGCCACGAACGGGACAGGATTCCAAACGACCCAAGACGCGTACCTCGGCTTCCGCTTCTTCAATGAATCGACCAGCGCCATCAATTATGGCTATGCGCGCGTGACCACAACCGCACCAGCTGGGTTTCCGGCAACCATAAGTGTGCGCGCTACGAGAACACGGCGCAGCGATCACCGTTGCAGCCTGCGGGGCCAGCATCGGATACCGCGCCGACGCTGACCTGCCAACCCGACCACCGCTGCCGGCGTGACCTTCCCGACCGGCCCGGCCGGTTCGGTGAATGCCAGCATCGCCATTACCTCGGCGGGCGCCGTCCGCACCGGCCAGTCGGCGGTCACCAGGATGTACGATCCGTGGCCTGGTTGCCGCTGCCTTTGGCCCGCGGTCACCACGACTCCGGCCGGTGGTATTTTCAACACCGGCGACCACTGGCTCGATCAATTTGAGCTGCACCCGCAGGGCGCCGCGGCACGCAGCGTCCTTGTGCCTTGGACCGAAACCGCAACGCCCGGCGGTGGCCGGTTCGCCGTTCACGCGCACCTGGGCGTTGACCTGCCCGGCGGCGACCATTGCCGACGTGGCACCGGTTGCTTCGGTTGCGCCGGCTACCCTCACGGGCGGCACCGGTTCGGTCACGCCGACGATCACCACGCCCGCAGTGGGCGCCAGGCAGCACCGTCGTCCAGCTGCAGCATTCCGGCCACGGCGCACCGGAGCAATTTTTGCCATCACCGGCAACGCATCGCGAGGACGCTGACCACCGGCGCGCCGGTGGCGGATCGGTTGTCCTGCGTGCCGCAGCCGGCCATCCCGACGGCGACCTTGACCTGCACGCAGACGGCCACGCCCGGCCCGAACTCCGGCCGATGCCACGGCGACGATCACCTGCCCGGCAGGCGGTGGTCGGCTGATCTATCGACCACGCTGACTGACAGCGGATCCGGTCTCTGCCGGCGCCAATCCGACCACACGGCCACCGCCACCAATGCCGGTCCGTCCGATGCCACCGGCGTCACCATCACGCTGCCGCTGCCGACCGGCACCAGTCTGGTTTCCGGTAGCGTCGCTGGCGGCGGTACCTGCGCGCAGCCCGGTGGTTTGCTCCGGTCAGCGGCAGCATCGCTTCCGGTGGCTCAGCGTGGCGACGATCGTGGTCGCCGTGGCGCCGTCCGTGGTTGCTGGCACGGTGCCTAGGGCGGACCGCAACGGCGGCCGCGCCTCGCCGGACCCGAATGCGGCCAATAATGCGGGCACCACCGACCGCGGTGGCGGCCAGCGCCGACCTGCTTGCTGGGCCTCACGGCCTCGGCTAGCCAGGTGGTCGCCAACGTGCCGGTGACCTTCACGGCAACCAGCCTGAATCAGGGTCCGTCGGATGCGCAGAATGTGGTCGTTACGGTTACGCTGACGCCGGACTTCCGTTTCAGCAGCTTCACCGCAGCCGGTGCGACCTGCACCACGCCACAAGTGGGCACGACCGGCGCAGTGAAAGCACCTGGGCTGCGCCACGGCGCCGGGCGTCACGCGCACTGGCGGTCGTCGCCTACAGCAACTCTGACGGCATCACCGCGGTCAATGCCAGCACCAGCTCGGCCACGACTGATCCGACCGCCAACAACAATCTGGGCAACCAGTCGGTGGCGGTGGGTTCACTGACCCAGGAAATCCCGTCGTTGAACGGCCTCGGTTTGATGTTGCTGGGCCTGCTGCTCGGCATGGCCGGTGTGGTCGCGGTACGTCGACAGGCGTAATCCGCTCACAGGCCCGTGCCGCCACTGCGGCGCGGGTCCGGACGATGATGCAAACGCCAAGGGCGGCCAGTGGCTGCCCTTCGTCGGGGCGCGCGCTACGCCCGCTGATCGGTGTCGGCTAAGTATCCAGGGCGATACTCAGCTGACGTGGCACCCGGTCCATGCGGCAATGACGCGCCAACGCAGCCAACTGCTGGTCGAGGGTACCACCGCTGGCGTCCTGACCCAGCCAGGTTACGATCTGGGCGCAGCAGCGTCACTGGACACCCATTTATCCTCTCCCGTTGTCACCCCCGACCGTGGCGGGAGTTGAGAATTGTGTGCAATGACGCCGCGACAAACGGTTTAGCCTTGCCTGACCAAACCCTGGACGCACCCATGCTCCCGATTCGTCCGCTGCTTGTAGTGCTCACCGCATTGTTCGCGGTCATCCCCACACCGGTGCCCGCCGCAAGCGGCCGCTTCGTCGTGCTTGAACCAACGGTCGAGTCGAAGGAGATGCGCGAGCAGGCGCGCGGCATGCATGCGAGCGGCACCTTGCAGGAACTTGCCAGGGGACTGAATGCGATCTTCGTGCTGCCGCGCGATATCGGCCTGCGCTTCGCCGAGTGTGGTGTGGCCAACGCCTTTTACGACCCATCGAATCACGAAATCTGGATGTGTCTCGAGCTCATCGACGGGATGGCCGAGACGCTCGAGGGACAATTCGAGGATGAGGAATCGACGACCAATGCGCTGGCCGGCGCCTTTGTTGCGGTCGTCCTGCACGAGGCCGGCCATGCGCTCGTCGACGTGTTGAGATTCCGATCACC
>JADKFD010000089.1 GCA_016717705.1 Rhodanobacteraceae bacterium
GCGCAGCGTGTTCGATTGCAGCAGCACGGAAAGCCCGGTCATCGTGCGCTGCTCCACCGGCGCACCGGCGAGGCTGCCCAGCGCCGACCAGATGGCCGCCTTCTCGTCGGGGCCGACCGCCACGCCTTCGTGCAGCAAGCGGCCTTCGATCCATTCGGCCGCCCAGGTGCGGTAGCCCTCGCGGTCGATGCGTGCCAAGGGCTGGAAGGCGATTTCGCCATCCGTGCCCAGGTCGTAGTGCTCGCCGCCCAGGCCGAGGATCGTGGCGCGCATCGAGCGGCCCATGTCGAAGGCGAAGATGCGCGAGCCGCGATAGCGGCGGAACTGCATCGCCAGCGTGGCGAGCAAGACCGACTTGCCCATGCCGGTCGGGCCCGCCACCAGCGTGTGGCCCACGTCGCCGATGTGCGTGACCAGCCGGAACGGCGTCGCGCCATCGGTGCGCGTGACGATCAGCGGCGGGCCGTCGAGATGGGCATTGCGCTCTCCGGCCCGGCCCACACCGCCGACACCGGCATCATGTGCGCCAGGTTCAGCGTCGAGACGATGGGCTGGCGCACGTTGGCGTAGGCGTTGCCCGGAATCGACGACAGCCAGGCATCCACCGCGTTCAAGGTCTCGGGGATGGTCACGAAGCCCCGGCCCTGGATGACGCGCTCCACCATGCGCAGCTTCTCGTCGGCCACGGCCGGGTCGGCATCGAGCACCGTCACCGTGGCGGTGAGGTAGCCGAAGGCCACTTGGTCGCTGCCCAGCTCCTGCAAGGCGGCGTCGGCATCGGCCGCCTTGTTGCTGGCGTCGGTATCGACCAGCGGGCTTTCCTGCTGGAAGATCGTTTCGCGCAGCAGCGCGATGACGTTCTTGCGCTTGGCGAACCACTGGCGGCGCAGGCGTCCCAGTTCCCGTTCCGCCTCGGCTTTGTCGAGGCAGAGAAAGCGCGTGCTCCAGCGGTACGCAAAGCCGAGGCGGTTGAGGTCGTCCAGAATCCCCGGCCAGGTCGAGGTCGGGAAGCCCCGCACCGACACCACGCGCAGGTGCTGGTCGCCCAGCATGGGCGCCAGGCCGCCGACCAGCGCGGAATCGGCCAGCAGCGCGTCGATGTGGAACGGCACTTCGGGCACGCCGACGCGGTAGCGCCGCGTCGAGACGGTGGCGTGCAGGTAGGTCAGCGTCTGGCTGTCATCGAGCCAGGCGATTTCCGGCATCACGCCATCAAGCAGATCGAAGACGCGGTCCGTTTCCGCGACGAAGGCCGTGAGGCGCTCACGCCAGTCCACGCCTTCGGTGGGCCGGTTCTCGTACAGCATTCCCGCCGCGCGGGCGCGGGATTCCTCGGGCGGCAGGTACACCAGCGTCAGGTGATAGCCGCTCTCGAAGTGGTTGCCCGAGTCCTCGAAGGTGGCCCGGCGTTCCTCGTCCACCAGCCACGACAGCGGCTCGGGAAACTCCGAGTGCGGATAGTCGGCAGCGGGCCGGCGCTCGGCCTCGATGAACAGCGCCCAGCCCGAACCCATGCGGCGCAGCGCGTTGTTCAAGCGCGCCGACGTGGCGATCAGCTCGCCTTGCGTCGCGCTGTCCAGGTCAGGCCCGCGAAACCGCGCCGTGCGCTGGAACGAGCCGTCCTTGTTCAAGACGACGCCCGGCGCGACCAGCCCGGCCCAGGGCAGCCAGTCGGCCAGCAAGGCCGGGCGCTGGCGGTATTCGGCGAGGTTCAGCATGGCATCCTCCCCTCACACGTCCAGCAGCGGGCGGTGCTTGATGTGCCGGGCGAACACGGCCATGAACTGCGGATCGACGCGCGCGCCCCACACCGCCAGCGAATGGCCGACGATCCAGAGCACCACGCCCGGAATCCACAGTTGCAGGCCCAGCCCGACGGCGGCGGCCAGCGTGCCGTTGGCAATCGCCACGGTGCGCGGCGCACCGCCCAGCAGAATCGGCTCGGTCAGCGAGCGATGCAGCGGCACCTCGAAGCCGGCCGCGAAGGTATCCGGGGCGCTCATACGACGGCCCCGCCGGAGAAGCTGAAGAACGACAGGAAGAAGCGAGGAAGCGGCGAACGCGATGGACAGGCCGAACACGATCTGGATCAGCTTGCGAAAGCCGCCCGACGTGTCGCCGAAGGCGAGCGCGAGGCCGGTGGCGATGATGATGATGACCGCGACGATGCGCGCCACCGGCCCCTGGATGGATTCGAGGATGGATTGCAGCGGGCCTTCCCACGGCATCGAGGAACCGGCGGCCTGCGCGGTTCCGGCCAGGAACAGCAGCAGCGCGGCCAGCAGCAGCCTGCCGCGGGGGGAAGCCGGATTTACGGAAAACGGAAAGCAGGAACGGTTGCGGATGCGCAAGTCGCCATGACGGTTCTCGGGTGGTGGAGGAAAGGGATCGGAAGGAAGGCAGCTCGGGAAACGGCTTCCATCGCGCTCAGTTGGTAGCCCACGCCGTCGAAGCCGACGACGCGGGCGATGCTCTCGATGCGGCGCTTGCGCCCGCGCCCGGCGATGTGGATCACCACGTTGACCGCCTCGGCGATCAGCGCACGCGGCGGGTTCACCGCCACTTCGAGAATCAGTTGCTCCAGGCGCAGCAGCGCGCCGAGCGCGGAGCCGGCATGGATCGTGGCGATGCCGCCGGGGTGGCCCGTGCCCCACACCTTGATGAGATCCAGCGCCTCGGCGCCGCGCACCTCGCCGACGACGACGCGATCCGGGCGCAGGCGCATGGACGAGCGCACCAGCTCGGTCATGGACACCACGCCCGCGCGCGTGCGCAGCGGCACGTGGTCGCGGGCCGCGCATTGCAGCTCCACCGTGTCTTCGAGCACCAGCACGCGGTCGCCCGTGGCGGCGATCTCGGCCAGCAGCGCATTGGCGAGCGTGGTCTTGCCGCTGCTGGTGCCGCCGGCGATCAGGATGTTCTGGCGCTCGCGCACGGCGCGCACCAGAAAGCCCGCCTGGGCGGCGGTCATCATTCCGTCGATGACGTACCGCTCCAGCGGGATCACGCCGATGGCGCGCTTGCGCAGCGCGAAGGCCGGCCCCGGCGCGGCGGGCGGCAAGATGCCCTCGAAGCGTTCGCCCGTTTCGGGCAACTCGGCCGACAGCAGCGGCTGGCCGCGATGCACTTCCGCGCCGACGTGGGCGGCGACCAGGCGGATGATGCGTTCGCCATCGGCCTCGGGCAGCTCCACGCCCATCGGTGCGCGCCCCGATGAAAGCCGATCCACCCAAAGGGTGCGATCGGGGTTGAGCATGATTTCCACCACGTCCGGGTCTTCGAGCGCGGCGGCGATCAGCGGCCCCATCGCCGTGCGCAGCATCTGGATGCGGCGATCCAGCGACGTGGCCGCAAGCCGGACCGCGGCGCGGCGCTCATGACGGCACGCTCTGCGCTGGCGGCGTGCGCGCCTCCATCCGCATCGGGTCGGGATGCAGTTCCTCCACCACGTCGCGCACCAGGCTGCGCCCGCGCAGCAGGTGGCGGCCCAACTGCTCAACGAACTGCTCGAAGCGCGCCTTGCCCTGGGCGCGGGCGGCGTCTTGATGCGCCTCGGGAACCGGCGTGCTGACGGTCAGGTAGTAGCGGATGAACAGCGCCAGCGTCTCGATCTGGATGTTCTGGTCGCGCTCCAGGCGCTCGAACTGGCGCGACAGGCGATCCAGCCGCTTGGCGATGGCCGCCTCGCGCTGGTCGGCCGCATCGGGCGACAGCCACGACGCCAAGGCAGCGGCGACGATGGACGACTTGGACACGCCTTTCTTGGCGGCCAGCTCGTCCAGGCGCTTGGCGTGCTCGGGCTGGATGAACAGGTTGAGGCGGTAGTGGCTCATAGCTCGATTCCGTCGTTGGGGTCGAGGGAAGCCAGCCGGGCCGTGCGCTGCATGGCCGGATCGAGCTGGCGAGGAAGGGGAAGCGGCAGGTCGTCGTCGTCATCGAGCAGCGCGAGGTCGGCAGCCGGCACGGCCAGCTCGGGGGCGTAGGCGACGGTTTCGGACAGCTCCGGCTGACGGCGCGGGCCGCCGTCGTCGATGGCCAGCCGTGCCTGGCGGCAGGCATCGCCGAGCCCGGCACGGCGGGGAATCGCCAGGCCGCTCCAGTCGTCGGGCCGCGACGGCGGCGCGTCGGCGTACTGCCCGTCCGCCAGCGTGGGCGGCGGCAGCACGCGGCGCTTGAAATTGCTGTCCGCGTAGTAGCGCAGCTTCTTCGCCTTGATCGGCGCCACGCTGGACACCATCACCACGGCCTCGTCGGGCGGAAGCTGCATCACTTCGCCCGGCGTCAGCAGCGGCCGGGCCGTTTCCTGGCGCGACACCATCAGGTGCCCCAGCCACGGCGCGAGCCGGTGGCCCGCGTAGTTGCGCTGCGCGCGCAGCTCGGTGGCGGTGCCCAGCGTTTCGGAAATACGCTTGGCCGTGCGTTCGTCGTTGGTGGCGAACGTCACGCGCACATGGCAGTTGTCCAGAATCGAATGGTTCTGGCCGTAGGCTTTGTCGATCTGGTTGAGCGACTGCGCGATGAGGAAGCTGCGGATGCCGTAGCCCGCCATGAAGGCCAAGGCCGTCTCGAAGAAGTCCAGGCGCCCCAGCGCCGGGAACTCGTCGAGCATCAGCAGCAGCTTGTGGCGGCGCTCGATGCCGTCGCTGCCATCGAGCGATTCGGTGAGGCGCCGCCCGATCTGGTTGAGGATCAGGCGGATGAGCGGCTTGGTCCGGCTGATGTCCGAAGGCGGCACCACCAGGTACAGCGACACCGGATGCTCGGCCGCGATCAGGTCGGCGATGCGCCAGTCGCAGCGCGAGGTGACTTCGGCCACCGTGGGATCGCGGTACAGGCCGAGGAACGACATGGCGGTGCTCAACACGCCGGAACGCTCGTTGTCGCTCTTGTTGAGCACTTCGCGCGCCGCCGAGGCAACGACGGGATGCGGGCCATCGCCCAGGTGCGGCGTGGTCATCATCCGGTGCAAGGTCAGCTCGAATGGGCTGGCCGGATCGGACAGGAAGTTGGCGACGCCGCGCAGCGTCTTGTCTTCGCCCGCGTAGAGCACATGCAGGATGGCGCCGACCAGCAGCGCGTGCGAAGTCTTCTCCCAATGGTTGCGCTTCTCCAGCGCGCCTTCGGGATCGACCAGGATGTCCGCGATGTTCTGCACGTCGCGCACTTCATGCGCGCCGCGCCGCACCTCCAGCAGCGGGTTGTAGGCCGCCGACTTCGCATCGGTCGGGTTGAACAGCAGGCAGTGCGAGAAGCGCGAGCGCCAGCCTGCGGTGATCTGCCAGTTCTCGCCCTTGATGTCGTGGATGACGGCCGACGCCGGCCAAGACAGCAACGTCGGCACCACCAGGCCCACGCCCTTGCCCGAGCGCGTGGGCGCGAAGGTCAGGACATGTTCCGGGCCTTCATGGCGCAGGTACTGGCGATCGTGCTGGCCCAGGAACACGCCGGCAGGCTGCGTCAGACCGGCCTTGCGAATGTCGGCGGCATCGCCCAGCGCGCCGAGCCGTAGGTCGTGACCAGTTTCGACTGCCGCGAGCGCCAGATCGACATGCCGATGGCGACCACCACGGCCACCAGGCCGCTGCCGCCCGCGATGGCGCCGCCGATGTCGAAGACCTTCGGCGCGTAGGCATCGAAGAAGAACCACCACTCGAACAGCCGCCACGGGTG
>JADKFD010000090.1 GCA_016717705.1 Rhodanobacteraceae bacterium
GCTCGAGCATGATCGTTCGCACGCGCATCAGGGCGATGGCGATGCTGTACATCCAGCAGGCCAGCGCGCAGAGCAGCATGCCCCAGAGCATCAGCGCGGCCATGCTCGGCGCTTTCGTCAGGCTGACCGAAGCGCCCTGATGCAGGGTGTTCCACCACTTGACCGAAAAATAGATGATCGGAATGTTGACCACGCCGACCAGCGCGAGGATCGCGCCGGCCTTGTCGGCCCGGCGCGGATCGTCGATCGAGGCCTGCAGGGCGATGAAACCGATATAGAGGAAGAGCAGGATCAGTTCGGAAGTCAGGCGCGCATCCCAGACCCACCAGGCGCCCCACATCGGCTTGCCCCACAGGGCGCCGGTCCATAGCGACAGGAAAGCGAAGAGCGCGCCGGTCGGCGCCAGCGCCGAGGCCATCATGCCCGACAGGCGGAAATTGAAGGCCAGCCCGAGTCCGGCCCAGAAAGCCATCACCAGGTAAATGAACATCGACATCCACGACGCCGGTACGTGCAGGAAGATGATGCGGTAGCCTTCGCCCTGCTGCGCGTCGGTCGGCGCCAGCAGGAAGCCGATGCTCAGCCCGGCGACGCCGAAGATCGCAGCGAGCGTCCAGAACCAGGGAATCAGCTTGCCAGCGAGCGGGTAGAAGGTCTGTGGGCTGGCGTATCTGAACCAGTTGATTACTCGGTTACTCATCTATTCCAGGGCAACTCTCAGGGCCGCGGCAGTCGGCCACGGCGCAAAAAACACGCCGCCCAGCGCGAGCGCGCCAAGCAGCGACAAATGGGCCTGCGGTCCGAGTCCGCTCACCGTCGCATCCACTGCCCCGGCACCGAAGATCAGCACCGGGATATACAGCGGCAGGACCAGCAAAGACAGCAGCACGCCGCCGCCGCGTACGCCCAGCGTCAGTGCCGCACCGATCGCCCCAATGCCGGACAGGGCCGGCGTGCCGATCAGCAGCGACAGGGTCAATACCGCCAGCGCATCGCCGGCGAGGTCGAACTGGATGCCCAGCACCGGTGCCAGCAGCACCAGCGGCAGGCCGGCAACCAGCCAGTGCGCGATCACCTTGCCGAGCACGATCAGGCCCAGCGGTTGCGGCGCCAGCGCCAGTTGTTCGAGCGTGCCGTCGCGGTGATCGTCGGCAAACAGGCGCGGCAGCGAGAGCATCGTCGCCAGCAGTGCGGCGACCCACAACACGCCTGGCGCAAGCCGGCGCAGTTGCTCCGCTTCGGGCCCGACGCCGAGCGGGAACAGACTGACGACGATGATGAAAAAGAACATCGCCGCGACGATGTCGGCCTGTCGCCGCATCGCCAGTCGCAAGTCGCGGCCGATGACGGCGCGGATCAATATTAGCATCTTGTTAACTAGAAGCGTTGCTGCGTTGCATCATCGGCGCCAAGCCAGAGTTCACGCACCGCCGCCGCCGGGACGGCAACCGCCTGGTGGGTGGTCAGCACAGCCAGCCCGCCGCGCTGCAGATGCGCGCCGATCAGGCCGGCGACGAGTTCGACGGCCGCCCGGTCGAGCGCCACATAAGGTTCATCGAGCACCCACAGCGCGCTTTTCATGCACCAGCCGGGCGAGCGCGGCGCGGCGCTTCTGCCCTTGTGAAAGGTAGCGGCAGGCGAGGTCGGCGCGGCTGCGCAGTCCGAGCTGTTCGAGGGCATCGAGCGCCGCGTCCTCGTCGAGCGTTTCCTGCGCCAGTGTGGCCGACGACAGCAGGTTCTCCAGCGGCGTCAGTTCCTCCTTGATCGCGTTGTGGTGGCCAAGGTAGCACAGTTCGCTGCGAAACTCGTCGCCGAGTTGGTCGATCGGCTCGTTCCGCCAGCGAATCTCGCCACTTGCCGCCGGCGCCAGACCGCACAGCATGCGCAGCAGGCTGGTCTTTCCCGAACCGTTCTTTCCCTGCAGGTAGAGCATCTCGCCGCCTTCGAGCCGAAAGCTGACGCCGGCGAAGAGGCGGCGTTCGCCGCGTACGCATTCCAGATTCGAAGCTTCAAGCATGCAGAGGGAGATCCGGGAAGTGGCCAAGGCCGGCGAGGGCGTATTGTGAAGGCGGGAGTTTAGCCCCGGATTGATCGAAAATCAAAATCGATTCAAAGGCTTTTAGTATTCTTTGATGGCTTTCCGGGAGCGTGGCAGTGGAACAGGGTGTTCTGCAGCTGTCACTGGCGTGGGACGGCAAGCAAATCGTGTCGGCCGAGATCGTTTCGACGCGCCGTGGCACCGCGTGGCGCCGGTGGCGCGCGTTCTCGAGTTCTTCGCGTGTTCAGTCTCTGCCGGTGCCCAGGGGCGGGTTGTGGGGGGGCGGGCGCGCCGGCGGGCTGCGCGGGCGATCGGCGGGCACCCCCGGGGGGGGGTGGGGGGGCGGGGGCCGCCGCCGCGGCGGGCCCGGGGGGCGGCGGGGGGGGGGGGGGCCGGGGGGGGGGGGGGGGGGGGGGGGGGGGGGGGGGGGGGGGGGGGGGGGCCGCGGGCGGGGGGGGGAACCCGGCGCTGGTGTTTTTGGGGGGCCGCCGGGGGGGGGGGGGGGGGGGGGGGGGGGGGGGGGGGGGGGGGGGGGGGGGGGGGGGGGGGGGGGGGGGGGGGGGGGGGGGGGGGGGGGGGGGGGGGGGGGGGGGGGGGGGGGGGGGCCCCTTGCCGGCCGGGGGGACGCCGCGGCGCCGGTGGCTGCGGGTGGCCGCGCGGGCGCGCGCGCGGCCGCTGACTGCGCGGCTGGCGCAGGTGGCGACGCGGGTCGTGATGGGGGGGCTGGCGGGGCGGCACCCACCGGGTCGACTCGCTGGCGACCGGGTCGGCGCTACGTCGTCGCGCCGACCGAATGGAATTTCCACCGAGGGCTTTTGTCCGCAGATGCTGGCTGTCGGCGACCCGTGCGATGCGCGGATCGGGCGCCTGGCCCGGTCGCTCGATCCCTGCGTCCCTTCGGTGAACAGGATCGACGATGCATGAAATGTCACTGGCCATGGGTATCTTGCAGATCGTCGAGGACGCGGCGCGCGCAGCGTTTCCAGCGCGTCCGCCTGGTTGCGCTGGAAATCGGCCAACTCTCGGCGGTCGAACCCGAAGCGATGCGCTTCTGCTTTGCTGCGGTCAGCCGCGGGACGCTGGCCGAAGGCGCCACCCTGGAGGTAATCGAGGTGCCCGGCCAAGGTTTATGCTTTAATTGTAATATGACGGTGCCACTTGCGGCACTGTACGACCCCTGTCCAGCCTGCGGCGGGCATCCGGTTCAAGCAACCGGGGGTACCGAGATGCGGGTGAAGGAACTGGAAGTCGAATAACAATGAGGAGACAGCAAAGATGTGTACCACTTGCGGTTGTGGCGCCGGGGAAGCTCGCGTCCGGTGGCGAGGCTTTGTCCGAGCCGGAGAAGACCCGGCAGCAGGCACACGGCACACGCTTCGCCGCCGCGCGAGGGCGCCGGCCATTCCTGCCGGGATAGCCGCGCGTGGCATCGGCATGGGCAGGCCCATCACGCCATGGCACCGCCCACCATGAGCATGCGCACGGCCATGAGCACGGCACATGCAGGGGATATTCGCGCTCAACCTCGTCTCCAGCCCCGGTTCGGGAAAGACCACTCTGCTCTGCCGCACCATCGAGCTGCTCAAGGCGAGGCTGCCGATCGCCGTCATCGAGGGCGACCAGCAGACCAGCCGCGATACCGAACGTATCCGCGCGACCGGCGCGCCGCACTGCAGATCAATACCGGCAAGGGCTGCCATCTCGACGCCCATATGGTCGGCCATGCCTTGCACGAGCTGTCGCCGGCCGACGATTCGCTGCTGCTGATCGAGAACGTCGGCAATCTCGTCTGTCCGGCGGCTTTCGATCTTGGTGAAGCCTGCAAGGTGGTGATCCTGTCGGTCACCGAAGGCGAAGACAAACCGCTCAAGTATCCGAACATGTTTCATGCCGCCTCGCTGATGCTGCTCAACAAGATCGATCTGCTGCCCTACGTTTCCTTCAGCAGCGATCTGGCGATCAGCTATGCCCGACAGGTCAATCCGGCATTGCAGGTGATCCAGCTTTCGGCGACAACCGGCGAAGGGCTGAGCAGTGGCTGGCCTGGCTGACGGGCTTGGCTGCGCCGCACGCAGGAGAAGAAGAGGGGACCATGGCCGTCGCTGCAGCGCCGTATCGCCGAACTCGAAGCACGGCTGGCTGCAGGAGGCTGAGATGTCGGAGCCCATCGTTTGCCAGAACATCCGCGTCAGCGGTGTCGTTCAGGGCGTCGGTTTCCGCCCCTTTGTCTGGCGGCTGGCCAGGGAACTGGGTCTTGTGGGCTGGGTCCGCAACGATTCACGCGGTGTCGAAATCGAGGTTCGCGGCGCGGCCGCACAAGTGCAGAGTCTCGTCGATCGTCTGGAACACGACGCGCCGCCGCTGGCCCGGGTCAACTCGGTGACCGCCCGCGATACGGCACCGGCACGCATCGGCAAAGATTTCGTGATCATCGACAGCCGCAGTGGCCGCGCAGCGACGATGATTGGACATGACACGGGCGTCTGCCGCGACTGTCTGGCGGAGATGTTCGATCCGGGCAGCCGGCGCTGGCGCTATACCTTCACCAATTGCACCAACTGTGGGCCACGCTACACGATCAGCCGCGGCCTGCCCTACGACCGGGTGCGCACCAGTCTCAAGCCGTTCGCCATGTGTGCGAAGTGTCAGTTCGAGTACCGACGACCCGAGGACCGGCGTTTTCACGCCGAGGCCAATTGCTGTCCGAAGTGCGGACCACAGATGTTCCTGCTCGACGGCGAGGGACACCGCCTGCCCGATGACCCGATCAGCACGGCCCTAACCCTGCTGCAGCAGGGAAAAATTCTCGCCATCAAGGGACTGGGCGGCTTCCATCTGGCTTGCGACGCACGCAATGCGGTCGCCGTCGGGCTCCTGCGCGAGCGCAAGCAACGCGATGAGAAGCCGTTTGTGGTGATGCTGGCCAACGCCGCTTCGGCGGCTTCGTTCGTCCAGATGGGCATCGGCGAACCGGGTCTGCTGACCTTGCCGACGCGTCCGGCGATCCTGCTCAGAAAGCGTAGCAGTTGCGACGCCGCGCTACCCGGGGTCGCCCCCGGCCTGGCCTGGCTTGGCGTCATGCTGCCGTACACGCCGATCCAGTTCCTGCTCTTCCACGAAGCGGCAAGACGTCCGGCGGGTGTCGGCTGGCTGGAAAGGGCGCAGGATCTGGCGCTGGTGATGACCAGCGCCAACCCCGGTGGCGAACCGCTGGTGGTCGGCAACAGCGAAGCCCTGCTGCGCCTCTACGGCATCGCCGACGCTTTTCTGATGCACGACCGCGACATCGTCACACGTTGTGACGACAGCGTCGCGAGGATCACCACCGGCGGTCTGCAATTCATCCGTCGCGCACGCGGCTACACGCCACGCGCGATCAAGTTGCCGGTCTCCGGTCCCTCGGTACTGGCAGTCGGCGCCTGGTTCAAGAACACCGTCTGTGTGACTCGCGGCGATGAAGCCTTCGTTTCGCAGCATATCGGCGACCTCGACAACGCCGCCGTTTGCGATTTCCTCGAGGAAAGCGTCGCGCAAATGCTTAAACTGCTTGGCGTCGAACCGACGATCGTGGCGCACGACCTGCACCCGGATTTCTACTCGACACGTTTCGCTGCCGAGTTTGCCCAGCAGCGTCGCCTGCCCTTGCTCGGCGTGCAGCACCACCACGCGCATGCGGCCGCCGTGCTCGCCGAACACGGCATGCAAGGCGCGAACCTGGCGCTGTCGCTCGACGGCGTCGGCCTGGGTACCGATGGCGCGGCTTGGGGCGGCGAATTGTTGCGCGTCGACGGCGCCCGCTTCGAGCGTCTCGGCCATCTC
>JADKFD010000091.1 GCA_016717705.1 Rhodanobacteraceae bacterium
GGCGGAATTGCTCATCGAAGGGTCATCCGGCGATCCTGGATTGCGGTGTGTTGATGGGTGGGACTTCGCGGGTTGGCGCCGACTCTGGTACTGACGGTCGCGAGGTATGGACCCCGCCTTCCAAAGCCGCGCTCACGATCGCCGCGCGGCTCTTGCGCCGACAGAGCGCCGGGCGTCTCGCGTATCAGCACTCGTGCACTGCCGACTCTTGTCGACGCGAGTGCCCGGCCTACCAAAGCCGGCTCAAGCACAGGTGTGGTCGCGACGTACACGTCGCTCCTACGAGGGCGCGGGGCCGTGGTCGCGACCGGCATGTCACTCCTGCGCCGGCTTGCAGGTTGATAGTCACATTGATGCTCGTGCCAGGACTTCCGTTGCGAGTAGATGCAACGGAATCGCCTCTATGCCTTCGCCCAGTCGATATCGTTCCTGGCCGGGATAGACGACGAGGCGGCGGTTGGGTTGCAGGTCCGCGCAGGCGTGGTGGAAGCCCTTCTCGGGTTTCGGGCTGAGGCTGCGCTTCACTTCGATGGCCCAGGTTTCGTTGTTGGGCCAGGTCAGCAGCAGGTCGATCTCGGCACCTGCAGAGGTGCGGTAGAAGTGCGCCTGCGCCTTGCCGGCGCTTTGTGCGAGGAGGCTATCGATGACGAAACCTTCCCTTAACTGGATCCATCTCACCGGGTGGCCGAGCAGGCTGTCTTTGTCGGCAATACCCAGCAGCGCGTGAAGCAGGCCGCTGTCGCGCAGGTACACCTTGGACGACTTCACCAGCCGCTTGCCGAGGTTCTGGTG
This sequence comes from Rhodanobacteraceae bacterium, assembly GCA_016717705.1. Classification (GTDB taxonomy): domain Bacteria; phylum Pseudomonadota; class Gammaproteobacteria; order Xanthomonadales; family SZUA-5; genus JADKFD01. The sequence continues at coordinate 793 of JADKFD010000091.1, forward strand.
CCAGGGCGGCAACTGGCGCAACAGCAACAGGTCGGTCAACAGGTCGAGATAGCCGGCGACAGTTCGCCCGTCGACTCCCAGATTGCGCGCGAACTGGGCCGCGTTCAGTAGTCCGCCCTGGTGATGGGCGAGCATGGTCCAGAATCGTCGGAGAAGTCCGCGCCGGAGCGATGCGTGGACCGAACTGCGGAATGTCGCGCCCGAGATAGGTACGAATGAAGTCCTGCGTTAGCGCAGGCTGGCTTGCCCGCTCGGAGCCAGCAGGTCTCCGGGAAGCCCCCGCGTACCCACAGCGTGTCTTGAAGGTCTTGCTGGATTTCGAGCAAGTCCAGCGGGCCAAGTTCGAGGTACGAGACTCGACCCGCAAGACTTTCGCCGGATTGCTTCAGCAGGTCGAGGTTGGCCGACCCCAGCAACAGGTAACGACCGTTGCCCTGCCCTTGTCGGCGAGCCTGATCGATCATTCCGCGCAGGATCGGAAACAGCCCTGGCGCGCGATGCACTTCGTCCAGCACGACCAGCTGATCGAGATGATCGGAGAGGTAAAGCTCCGCCTGGTCCAGCTTGGCCCTGTCGCGCTCCGACTCCAGATCGAGGTAGATCGAGGGTCGGTTGTTGGCGATCTGCAAGGCTAAGGTGGTCTTGCCAACCTGACGCGGTCCGAGCAGGGCGACGGCCGGTGTCTCGGCAAGCGCCATCTCGACTTGATGTTGGAGTCGACGCGGGATCATCCTTGTAAATCTGGACTAACAATGTTGGTTTTGCAAGGATGCTGGTGGTCGACGCGATGGGTACGTCGAGCCTGCAGGTGTTGACGGGATTACCGCGGTCGCGATGTGCACGTCGCTCCTGCAAAGGCGCGGTGCTACGGTCGCTACGTACACGTCGCTCCTACACATGGGCTTCGGTGCCGATGGTGACTTGCGTTGGCTGGCTTTTCGCGGCAGCCATGGCCAGCAGTTGCTCACGCAGGGTGTGCTTGGCGTCGCTGTCGCCGTGGACGAGGCGCACTTCGCGCGGCAGTTTGGGCATGCGGCGGACGAAGTTGATCAGATCGTCCTGGCCGGCGTGGGCGGAGTAGCCGCTGATGCTGCTGACCTTGGCGCGGATGGTCAGGCGCTGGTCGTCGATGTCGACGTAGCCGCCTTTGGGGCCGTACTTCTGGATCTGATGGCCGGGTGTGCCGGGGGCCTGGAAGCCGACGAACAGCACGTCGTGGCGCGGGTCTTCGATCATCGCCTTCAGATAGTTGACGATGCGACCGCCGGCGGCCATGCCGCTGGCGGCCAGCACGATGGCCGGGCGCCGGGTTTTCGCCAGGTGATCGACCAGTTTCAGGTGGTCTTCGTGGCTGTCGACGGTGATCAGGTTGTCGAAGGACAAGGGGTGGCGGCCGGCGCGCAGGCGCTTGTGCGCTTCGGCGTCCCACCAGGGTTTGAGGCGGTTGTATGCCGCGGTGAAGCGCGCGGCCAACGGGGAGTCGACGATCACCGCCAGTTCGCGCCACTGTGGATCGGCGGCTTCGTGAATCAGGCCTTCGAGTTCGTACAGCAACTCCTGCGTGCGGCCGATGCTGAAGGCGGGCACCATCACGGTGCCGCCGTCCTTCATCGCGTGATCGATCGCCGCTTTCAGGCGCAGGCGACGGGTGCGACGGTCTTCGTGGTTGCGGTTGCCGTAGGTGCTTTCCAGCACGACGGTGTCGGCGCGCTGGGGGGATTTCGGCGCCGGCAGCAGCGGCGCGTGCGGGGCACCGAGGTCGCCGGAGAACACCACGCGCTGACTTTTCGGCCCGGTGCCGACATCGATCTCGACGTAAGCCGATCCGAGGATGTGGCCGGCGCGTTGCAGGCGCACGTGGACCGGGGAGGTCGGATGGTCGATCAACGTGTGCCAGTGGCCGTAGTCGAGCGGCTGGGTCAGCGACTTGATCAGCGCCAGCGCGCCGTTGATCAGGCGCTCGTCGCGGGTGAATCCAACTTTGAGTGCGTCTTCGATGACCAGCGGCAACAGCGTCGCCGACGGCAGTGGTGCAGATGATCGGACCGCGAAAGCCGGCCGCAAGCAGATACGGCAGCCGACCGACGTGATCGATATGGACATGGGTGACGATCAGCGCGCGCACGTCGGAGATCGAAAATTCGATGAGATGTCGCGAGGATTCGTCGCCACCGGAGGTTTCCGCACCCTGGAACAAGCCACAGTCGATCAGGATGGCGTTGTCGGCATCCAGTTGCAGCCGATGGCAGCTTCCGGTGGTGCCGTTGACGGCGCCGTGGTGGAGGATGTTCAGGGGGTCAATTGGGCGCCAGCAATTGAAGCTTCAGTTTGTTGAACGCCAGAAACCCGCGATCAAAGGTGGTCATCGCTGAATCCGTGGCTTGCGCCAGTGCTGCCAGCCATGCGTCGGTCCACAGATCAGGTGAGGGCAAGCGACCGGAAATATTGGCTAACCAGTGCATGGCATGCGACTGCGGCGGTTGCTCGATCACGATCACGCGTGGGTCGCTGATCAACTCGCCAACCACCTCCCACGCGCGCTCCGGGTTCAGAGTGCTGGTTCCCATGACACGCGAATTGCTGAGCAATCGCAGCAGCGCCATGCGCACGGGCAAGCTCATGCCTGCGTCGCCATCGGCGCACGCGTCCCACCAGCTCAAAGCTGGCGCGCGCAGGGCATGGCCGTCGGTCAGTAGCGGCAGGAATACATTGGCATCAACGATGTAGCGCACTTGCGACTGCAAGATCGTGTTGTTCGACGGACTCCACGTCCAGTCGCTTCAGCTCTCCGGCGCTCCAGTGCGCAGGGGCGCATCCACCGCAAGCATAACCGGGGCACTGGTCATTCGCTGGCGACGGACGCCGGAATTGCCGTCAAGTTCCTGGGTCAATGCGTCCACAAATCAGTTGGCGGAGACTCGATCCACGTTCGACGGCGGCAATCTTGGCCTGACGGAGAATGTCATCGGGGAGACGAGTGTTGTACGCATAAATGTGCTTTCCGCATTCATGCACCAAGGTTAAGGCGCCTGATCGAAAGCGTCAATGTGCAGATTACCAACGCCCGCCGACGTCAGCGGAGCAAGCTCCCGCTCTCCGAAAATCGAAGCGCAGAGCCTGCGGCTCCATCCACCCTCGGCTGAGATTGGGAAGAGCGTTCGGACAAGTCCGTACCCACAAGAGCATCGTCAGCACCGGTAATACTCCCGATACCACTCGACGAATCTGGGTATGCCCTCTTCCACCGTCACCCTGGGCTCGTAGCCGCGTTCGACGGCCAGATCGGTGCAATCGGCGTGGCTCTCGGGCACGTCGCCGGCTTGCATCGGCAATAGCTCAAGGGTCGCTTTGCGGCCCAGGCATTGTTCCAGGACTTCTATGTAGCGCAGCAGTTCGACGCTGGTCGGACTGCCGATATTGAAGATGCGGTATGGGGCAAGACTGGTGGGCGAGTCCGGCGCGGCGCCGTTCCAGACTGGATTTGCGGCGGCCGGCTGATCGAGGGTACGCACGATGCCTTCGACGATGTCGTCGATGTAGGTAAAGCTACGCTTGTGGTGGCCGTGGTTGAACACCTTGATCGGCTCGCCGGCCAGGATGGCCTTGGTGAACAGGAACAGCGCCATGTCCGGCCGGCCCCAAGGTCCGTAGACCGTGAAAAATCGCAGGCCGGTGCATGCCACGCCGTAGAGATGGGCGTAGCTGTGCGCCATCGATTCGTTGGCTTTCTTGGTGGCCGCGTACAGCGTGATCGGGTGTTCGGTCGGCTGGTGCTCGGAAAACGGCATCGAGGTGTTGGCGCCGTAGACCGAACTGGTCGACGCAAACACCAGGTGTTCGACCTCAAAGTGGCGACAGCCTTCAAGTATGTGCAGAAAACCGGTGACGTTGCTCGCCACATAGACGTGCGGATTCTCTGCGGCGTAGCGGACACCCGCCTGCGCCGCCAGATTGACGACACGTTGCGGCCGATGCGTTGCAAAGACTTGCTCGACAGCGGCGCGATCAGCGAGATCGGCGTGGACGTGGGTGTATCCGGCGTTCGCGTTGAGCCGCGCCACTCGCGCCTGCTTGAGCTTGACGTCGTAATAATCGTTGAGGTTGTCGATGCCGACCACCTCATCGCCACGCGCCAGCAATTTTGCTGCAACGTGGGAACCGATGAAGCCAGCGGTGCCGGTGACCAGGATTCTCATGCGCCGGTGAGCCTGCCAAATGGGTTGCGGATGTGAAGTTGACCGTCAACCACCAACCCATCGTGCATGTCTTCCGACCACAGCGTCGCGCAGCCTGCGAGCAGGGCCGAGGCGACGATCATGGCGTCGTACATCGACAGTGAAAAGCGCTCAGCAAGATCGATTCCCTTCTGGTGCGTTTCGACCGTCAGGGACTTCACCTTGCAGAGTTGCTTCAACAGGCCGAGAACTTCCCGTACGTCGCTCCAATTCATCGCCAGTTTGCGCCGCATGACGTTGGCGACCTCGTTAAGCACCTGGACGCTGCAGATTGCGCCAGCCTGGATCAGCGATTCGGCTCGATTGGCCTTCTCGAGGTCGTTTCCCAGGAGATAGATGACGACATTACTGTCGATGAACGCGTCAGCGCCCATTTGCCTCATCGCGATCGAACTTGAAGTCGGCGGGGAGACGACCGCGGTACTCGCGCAGGCGTGCCAGCAACATCGAGCGTTCCCGGCTTCCTGGTCACTTCAAAGACTCTGGACTCAGCGATACGGATTTCAATGTCATCGCCGTCTTTCAGGTCCAGCGCCTCGACAACGACGGCGGGCAGCCGAACGGCGAGGCTGTTGCCCCATCTGGAGACCTGCATGATTCTGTCCTCAGATATACGTTGAGAGATGTATATCTTACATCGCTTCTGCATTGGTAGAGCGGAGCTTGCTCCGCTGCTTTTCCGATCTGACCGCGTGTCGGGGAGGCTGCGTAGCCGAGCAAGTTCGGCTCTACAAAGGCGCGGCGCTGTTGTAGGAGCGACGCGCGCGTCGCGACCGGTGTAGCGACGATCTCTGCGGGTCGCGACGTACACGTCGCTCCTACCAAGGCGCCGTTCACAGCGACTGCGCCGCGACCATGGCGCCAAAGCGGCTACCGGGCTGGTCGCGCAGGCTGACGTAATCACCCTGTTCCACCAGCCTGCCTTGATCAAACACCAGGACCTGATCTGCGGACCGAACGGTAGCCAGACGGTGGGCGATGATGACGACGGTCATCCGTCCGCGCAGGTCGTCGATGCTCTGCTGGATGACGCGTTCGGCTTCGCTGTCGAGTGAGCTGGTGGCTTCGTCGAGGATCAGCAGGCTCGGTTCCTTGAACAGTTCGCGGGCGATGAACAGGCGTTGGCGCTGGCCGCCGGACAGGCGGATACCACGATCGCCGACGCGCGTGCGGAAACCGTTCGGCAGCGAGTCGATGTACCCGAGCAGATGCGCGCTTTGCGCCGCTAGGCGAATGCGGGCCATCAACGCCAGATCAGCATCCGGATCGCCGCTCCACAGGCAGATGTTGTTGGCGAAGCTGTCGTCGAAAATCACCGCTTCCTGGAGCACATAGCCGATCTGGCGGCGCCAACTGGATTTCTCGATCTGGATGCCGGGTATGCCATCAATCAAGAGCTGACCGGCTCGCGGCTGCAATAGCAGCGTCAGCAGGTCGATGAGGGTCGACTTGCCGGCGCCGGAGGCACCGACGATGGCCACGATCGCATTCGCCGGGATCACGAAAGAGACCGCGTCCAGGACGTCGCCGATGCGCTCGTCGTAGGCGAAGCAGACATCGCGGAACTCAATTCCATCGCGCAATGGACCGATCACAGTGCGGCCATTCGGCTCGGCCTCATCGGCAAGCCGCGCGAACTCGTCGCGCACGACCTCGATCGATCCGGCTTGTGCGATCACCGTCTGCCAACTGCTGTGGACGCCAAGCACGGCGTTGACGCCGCGATAGAACAATAGAATCGAGACCATGATCGGCGCCAAGGGCTGCTGCAGCAGCGACAACTGGACGATGGCGATCGAAACGATGACCAGCACGGCGATCGGTTCGCGCGCAGCGTTGGTGAAGGCGAGCACGCGGTTCAGCCGCGCGGTCAACTGGCCGGCACGGGCGACGTTGGCCAGCGCATGCCGGCGCAGCGCTCGGCGGTGTCGGTCGCGGCGAGGTACTTGAACGCCTGAATCGACTGCACGTAGGTGCTGGACACCTCCCCCATGTGCTCGGCGGATGCGCGTGAAAGCGCCTGGATGCGATGGTTGAGGCGACGAAACACGACAAACAGGCCGGCGCCCACAACGATGGCGGCGACACCGAAAGTCCAGGCGACCACGATGGCCAGCGCCAGATAGACGCAGGATCTGATCAGCCCAATCGCAAATCCGGAAAAACTGTGGAAGGCATGGACCAGCGAGAACACCTGGGTGAAGCTGTTGAAGAAGTGGCCGGTGTTGCGCGCCGCGTAATAGCGATAGCTCATCTTTGAATAAGCATCGTAGAGCCGCGAGTGCAGGCTGGTTTGCAGGCTGGCTCGCAGAAAGCCGGCGTAAGCACTGGCGGCGTAGGCGATGACACCCTTGACCAGAAATACCGCCGCAAACAGCACAAGCACTGGAACGGGACCGGAGATTCCCCAGGTGTCCAGCCCAGCCGTCATCCAGGCGGCGAAGCTCCCCGGCGTCGCGCTGCCGGCGTCCAGCGTCTGCAACAAGGGCAGCAACATGACGATGCCAAGGCCTTCGAGCAGCGCTTCGACCAGCATCAGTCCAAACACCAGATACATGCGCGCGCCGATGAACTCGCGGAAGGTGCGCAGGTAATCGGGGATGTCGCGCAAGGGATCGCGGCGCGCGGTAACGGCGGGTTCGAATGCCGGGCCGGCAGTCAGCATCGACATGACCTAAGGCACTGATCTTCATGTGGGAGCGGATTCACTCCGCGAGCACTTTCGCGGAATAAATCCGCTCCCACAGGTTCGCTGCGCGAACACGCGCACTGCCAGGGGCGACCATCACGCTCACAGCCGCCCATCGGCCGCTCCATCGGGCACTGCGTACTTGACGTCGAACAGTACGCCGCCGGGCTTGAGGAAGGCGCGCAGGCCAGCCTCGCCCAAGTCGACGAACTGTCGATGCGCCACTGCGAGCACGACCAGGTCGTAGGTGCCGGCGGCAGGCTCCGCACACAGCTCCACTTTGTATTCGTGACGGCACTCGTCAACCGACACCCATGGATCGTGGATGTCGACTTCGGCGTGGTAGCTCTCGAGTGCGTGAACGATCTCGACGACGCGCGTGTTGCGCAGATCGCTGCAGTTTTCCTTGAAGGTGATGCCAAGGACCAGGACGCGGGCGCCGACGATGTTGATGCGCTTGCGCGCCATCAGCTTGAGCACTTCGCCGGTGACGTAGCTGCTCATGCCTTCGTTGATGCGCCGCGCGGCCAGGATCAATTCCGGGTGGTAGCCCACTTCCTGCGCCTTGTGCACCAGGTAGTAGGGATCGACGCCGATGCAGTGACCGCCGACCAGTCCGGGCCAGAACTTGAGGAAATTCCACTTGGTGCCGGCAGCGCGCAGCACCGCTTCGGTGTCGATGCCGAGCCGACTGAACAGCTGGGCGAATTCGTTGACCAGCGCGATATTGACGTCGCGTTGGGTGTTCTCGATGGCCTTGGCGGCCTCGGCAACGCGGATCGACGGCGCCATATGGGTACCAGCCGGCACCACCTCGCGATACAGCGCATCGACAAAGGCTGCTGCTTCGGGAGTGGATCCGGAGGTGACCTTGACGATGTCCGGCAGGCGCCGCTGCTTGTCGCCGGGGTTGATGCGCTCCGGGCTGTAGCCGACGGTGAAGTCAACATTGCAGCGCAGGCCGCTGCCGCGCTCCAGCACCGGCACGCAGACTTCTTCGGTGGCACCCGGATAGACGGTGGATTCGTAGATGACGACGTCGCCTGATTTCAGCGCTTTGGCCACGGTTTCCGAGGCCTTGACCAGTGGCGTCAGGTCGGGCCATTTGTGCTGGTTGACCGGCGTCGGCACGGCAATGATGTAGACATTGGCGGCGCGCAGATCTTGCGGATCGGAACTCAGGCGCAGCTGGGTTGCCGTGGAAACCTCGGCCTCGCTGCACTCTCCGGTGTCGTCGTGCCCGCGGCGCAGGGCGTCGATCCGCTGCTGGTGAATGTCGAAGCCGATGCTTTCGCGCAGCCGGCCGAAGGCCAGGGCTAGCGGCAGACCGACATAGCCAAGGCCGATCACGGCGGGACGGGCTTGGTCAAGAGCGGGGATTGAAGGCATGGGTCGCAGAGTGTGGGTCATGGGTGATTGAGCGCGCCGCCTTTGCTGGTGTAGAGCGGAGCTTGCTGCTTCGCGGGCCTGGTCAAGAGCGGGCCAGCTCGCTGCCTCGGCGGTGGGCAGAAGCGGAGCTTGCTCCGCTGCTTTGCAAACGGCATGACGAACGGCGGCAGCGGAGCAAGCTCCGCTCTACAAAGAGTTGGAGGCAAAGGCAGCGGAGCAAGCTCCCGCTCTACAGAGAGCGAAAGGCCGGGGCAAGGCAGCGGAGCAGGCTCCGCCTAGCACAGAGCGAAAGCGGGACAAACGCAGCCGGAGCAAGCTCCGCTCTGCAGGAACTTTGGGCAGCCGAACCACGCGGTGCTTTACCGGCGCGCATTCAATGACTGGCCGAGGCCCGCGGCCCAGCGGCGGAGGTAAGCGGCGGCGAGTTGCATGCTGCCGCGGGCACCGTAGCGGCCGCGCATCCACAGGGTCGCGGGAAACAGGCGCGCGCGCAGGTACGCCATGCGGCCGCGCAAAGTGGTCACGCAGCTCAGGCTGTGCAGCAGTCGGCGGAATGGGCCACCATCGGTCTCGAGCAGTGTCCGGGTGCACTCGCTCTGCCCCAACGTCTGCCATTGCGCGATCAGCGCTGCCGGCAATTCGAGCGGAAAGGACTCTGCCGCCAGTTGCAGCGCGGCGGCGTGCAGGCCCGCCAGCTCCATGCGACGCACCTTGCAATCCAGATCGGCCCAGCCGCCAGCATCCAGGCCACGCGCGAGCAGGGTCAGGTCGTGCAGCCAGATCAGCGGACGGTCGCTGGCCGGCCGATGCGCGAAATAATGGATCACGGTGTGCATCAAGGCATCGACGCGCCCGAGTGCGCGCGCGCCAGCGGGCTCGCTGAGGTCGATGGCATCCTGGTCGAGTTGGGCGAAGTCGAAGCGACAGGCCAGCTCGGGTACCACGTTGAGCGCCCAGTGCAGATCGATCTGTCGCCCCGTTTCCGGATCGACATACGGCGCCTGGTTGCTGGCGAGGTCGTGCTGACTGTAGCCATCCGACTGCAGGCCGGCCGCCACCAAAGCTGCATGCGCATCCAGTCGCTTGCGCGCATCGATCAGCAGGTCGACATCACTGCCCGGGCGCATCGGCGCGCGCCGTAAAGCCAACGACCCAGGGCCGCCCTTCAGCAGCAAGGGGCGCGGCAGCCGCGTGCAGCGAGCGCCGGCGCACGCGTTCAAGCAGCGGCGATCTTTCGCCCGCGTCGCTGCGGCCGGCAGCCATCAACGCGTCCCACAGGCCCGCGCGCAGGCCGTCGAGTCCGCCATTGGCCTGGCGTGCATGTGCCAGAGCGATCGGCAACAAGCGATGACGCTGCAGTTGGGCAATCAGATCGGTAACGCCCAGCGCCCCCCATTCTTTGCGGATCGCCGGTGACAGCAGGGCGAGCAGGTCGTCAGTCATCTGCCGTTTTGCGTTCCGACCGTGTCACCGGACTGCAAGCGAGCACCGCCGCGAAGGCAAACACCGCCGAGATGGCGGTGGTCCGCAATGGGTAATCCACCAGCGAGTGGATGCACAGCGTGATGAGCACCACCAGTCCGACCAGGCGCAGCGCGTGATCCTGCCGCTCCAGGGTATCGCCGGCTCGCAGCTCCGCGGCGCGCAGCCAGAGGAAGCGAATCAGCAACAATGCAAGCGGGATCAGCAGCACGCCGATCTCCACCCACAACTCGGCCCAATCGTTGTGGGCATGGTTGAGGATACGCGAACCGACCAGGTCGACAGGCTCGTAGGCGGCGTAGACCGCCGGAAAACTGCCGATGCCCGAACCCAGCCACGCGAACTTCGAGGATGCCGCCAACACCCCGGTGGTGACATCCCAGCGCTGCTCTCCGGCCTGGCCAAGACGATCGGCAATCGCTGCGAATCCGAACTGGAACGCCATCAGTCCGCCGACAATGACGAACATGAGGAACCAGCGGAAGGTCTGCGGATGTTCGCCGCGGCGACGGTAAGCCACCACCAGCATGGCCAGCGCGATCAGCCCGGCAAGGCCGACGCCGGCGCGCGAACGCGACAGCATGTCGCCGATCAACAAGATCACACCCAGCAGCATCCAGCCCACCATGTGCAGGACCTGCGTGTTGCGCGGCTGGCCGCCACGCGCGTTCAGCAGCAGTCCGGTGAACACGAAGGCCAGAGCGGCGACCAGCAATGCGGCGTAATGGTTGCGATTGGCGAACAGGCCGACCGCATCGTGGACATTGGTCGGCGTGTAGGGCCGCAGTTCGCTGTGCACGCCTTGCACGACCTGGGCTACGCCGAATGGCACGTTGAGGATCGCAACGGCGACCACCACCGCCACCAGGCGCCGGCGCCAGACTACGCCCAACTGGCTGACGAGAACCACCAGTGCGGCCGCCGGCAGCAACGCACGCAGCGCGGCCAGCGTAGCGTTGGGGTCGAGTGTCCAGGAGACGAACATCGGGACATCCAGACCAAGCTCCGCATATTCGGCCCGGACTGGCTGCGACCGGGGAGCCACTGTATCAATACGCCAGGCAACGGCACGAGCTGCAGCAAGGGCAGCGCCAGCACCAGCGCGACCAGCAGGAACAACTGTCGGTGCGCGGTATCGAGGTCGCGCCAGCGCAGGCGCGCCAGGCCATAGATCAACAGCACAGCCGCCAACAGTTGCACGAGCAGGTCGGTGAACAGGTAGTTGCGGGTGCCGCCACCCAGCAACAGCGCGAGGAAGAGCAGCACGCCGGTCAGCGCACCGGCGAGTCCCTCGGCAGGGCGAACCGACGCTGCGCCCGACCCGCGCGACATGCCTGCGCTGCGCCGACGCGCTTCCCAGGGGCGTAGCGCCGTCGTCGCATCGCCCGAAGACTTCCAGCAGCAACCCGGGGCGGCACGCGATCGATGGAATCGTGCATCTGGATCAAGGTCCGGCCGGCGGCGCGAAGGCGCCGTCGGAGTCGACCGTCGAACCCAATGCATCAACCTCGCGTCGCAATTGCGCAATCTCGTCGTCGAGGCGCGCGTATTCGCCCTGCTTGCGGCGCAGAAACTCGGCGGCTGCGCGGAACTTGGCCATGACGCCGGCAGGCGTCAGCACGTAGGCGTAGGCCAGCTTGTTGTTGCTGTTGCGGAAATTCTGCACCTTGATCAACCCACGCTCGACCAGCGCGCGCAGGCAATAATTGGTCTTGCCCAACGACAGGCCGAGTTCGCTCGCCAACTCGCGTTGCGAGTAGTTCGCGTGCTCGGTCAGGAGCCGCAGCAGGCGATAGCGGGTGTCGTCGTCAAGCATGGTACGGATTGGTGCCGCGGCGAATGTAGGATCGCCGTTGTGGGAGCGAGATCGCTACGTCGCGAATGCGTTGTAGGAGCGACGTGTACGTCGCGAAAGCGTTGTAGGAGCGACGTGCACGTCGCGAAAGCGTTGTAGGGACGACGTGTACGTCGAGAAATCGTTGTAGGAGCGACGTGCACGTCGCGAAAGCGTTGCAGGAGCGAGATGGCTACGTCGCGAAGGCGGAATTTGAGCTTCACTGGTCGCGACGTGCACGTCGCTCCTACATACGGGCTTCCCACCCCCCACGCTGCCGCCCTGCGGTGTAGGCCCGCATGGCCGGAAAAGCGGTGGGCGCGGAATGAACTCGCGCCCTTGAGGAAGCTCAGATGCGCGCGCCGAGCACCGATCTTGGCACGACGATCTCACGCTCGCTGCCGAGCATCGTCAGCAACAGGCGCACCCGGTCTTCGCCGTGCCTGGCGGCAAAAATCGCATCCAGACCACTGAAGGGGCCTTCATTGATGCGGACTTTGGTGCCGGCAAGCATGTCGGGCGGCGCCAGTTTCACAAAACCATCGTCGACATCGATGCGCGCTCGAATCTGCTCGATCACCAGATCCGGCACGCGGGCGGGTTCACCGCCAAAACGCACGATGGTGGTGACGCCGCGGGTGCTGCGCACCGGCTCCAGCGACTGCAGCGAGGGATCGGAGTGGATGAAGACGTAACGCGGAAACAGCGATTCGGTGCGCACGACCATGCCTGAAGCTGCGCGTACCGTACGCCTGGTGCGGGCATACATCGTCTCGAAACCCTGCCGGGTCAGGCATATCTGCGCCTCAGCTTCGGCGCGGGGCTTGGTCATGACCGCAAACCAGGATTGCAAACTATTTCGTCTGTTCACGCGTTGAACGGAACATAGCGTGCGGACGGGGACAGTCGCAAGTGCGCGTCCCACTTGGCGTGGCAGTGATAAGCCGGCAGCTTCCAGCCAACTCAACTACACCGCGGCTTGCTCGAACTTTTGCGCTGTGGTGAGCACTCGACGGAAACCTTCCCGCTCAGCCGCCGAGAGATACGGATTCCAGACATCAAAGATCAGCACCGCGCGTCTGATCGCTACTATTCCATGCTCATGCTCGAAGGTGTCGTCAAATATCAATAGACGCCCGTATTCCCACGCCCGCGCCTCGTCGACGACCTTCAAAGCCCCACAGTTCGGTGGAACGATCAACGGCAGATGGACAACTAGCCGTCCGTTGACTGAGCCGTAATGCGCGGGTATTCAGGGAATGCGGGCGCAAGATCGAGAACATCGCCTCGGGTCCGTAACCCGGCACGCGATGCAAATCCGTCACAGCGTCGAGCAGCTCGGCCGTGCGGGGCAGCGCATGCAATTGGCCTCAACGCGCTTCCCGTGACGGTAGAAATGAAAGCTCGTCCAGTCGCGAGACCGATTGATCTCACGGAACATTTTGGCACCCTGGGTGCCCTCCGCGTGATCTACGTAGGGCTTGAACAAATCGTCGATGCCAAGAATCCCCGAGCAACTCGTCGCGCACGGCGTCGACCGCACTCTCGACTTTCTCGACCCAGTCGAACTCACCGCGTTCAAACCAGGTGCGGACGGGAAGATCGGGAACATAGAGCAATCCGGGGCGCCATTTCGCGTGTGCCCGCTCCAGCGGGCGCTTACCGACATAGATATCGGCAGCCTTCCGGATGCGTGCCAGGGCCTCGCGACCAAACTCGGATTCGATGGGTGCCAAGCTCAACTCGATCTCACCATCCAGATACGTTCGCACGAATTCCAGCGCGTAGTTGAGAAAGCGCTTCGTCTCGTTCGGGATCTGTCGCGGATCAAGTCCCTCCGCGGCGCGCGTAGCGCGCAGGTAGGCAAGGGCTACATCCTGCGTCTGTCCTAACCGCTCCATGCAATGGCCGCAGTGCAGCATCGCGTCGATGTTTCCTGCATCGAGCAACACCATGCGCTCGAAGGTATCTAACGCCATTGTCCACTGTTCAAGCGCCACTTGCGCGCGACCCAGATCGAACAAAACAACCAAGTCCTGCGGATAGGCATCGGCTGCGCGAACCAGGAAACCCACCGCGGCAGCATGATCGCCGCGCAGACCCACCTCGAAGGCAAGGAATCGCAGCGCGGTCTGGTGTGTCTGACACATCGACAGCAGATTGCGAAACTTGGCGAGCGCATCCTGAACGTCGCCCGACTCGTAGCTCGCAAGAGCAGAAGCCTCCATGGCGACAAGGTCCAGAGTGGACGTTGCGTTTGCGTTTGCGTTTGCGTTTGCGGACATCAACTTGCCTCACCGGGAACCGGGGGAGCGATGATACTCGCAGTGGCCACTCACGGCCCACCGGGCCAAGAGGCAACTGACCCTGCCAGAGGCACCAACTATAGAAAGCCCAAGCGCAGGCGCCGGCGAATCCGCAGATGCCGCCAGAACCTGCACATCATTGGTCCGCGCGATAAATCGGAACCTGCCCGCGCTTGACACCCGCCATTCGAAAACGCACATTAAAAGCGACCGTTATTCGGCTTGCTTCGCCAAAGTATGGTCGCACTTCGTGCATTACCCAGGATGGGAACAGGAGCAACTGCCCGGCAGCCAGCCTGAAATTCCGGGGACCGTATGCGTAGGGTTGCGAAAACCTGGTGCTGGACATATCAGGTACATGGTGCTGGT
>JADKFD010000092.1 GCA_016717705.1 Rhodanobacteraceae bacterium
TCGAGCCGCCTGCCACCGAGGAGGAAATCCGCGCCTCGGCGCTGCAGTTCGTGCGCAAGCTCAGTGGCTTCAACGCGCCCTCCAAGGCCAACCAGGTGGCATTCGATCAGGCGGTCGCCGAGGTCACGGCGGCGGCGCGCATGCTGGTCTATTCGCTGGTCTCCAACGCCAGCCCGAAGCTGCGCGACATCGAAGCCGGCAAGGCACTGGCGAGAAGGCGCTTGCGGTTTCCGCAGGGAGTTGGGCCGACGTAGGCCGATGCGCCGCGATGCGGCTCACCGGCGCACTTGATATCGAGAGCGAATAAAGCGCCGGTGAGCGCGATGACGCCGCGCACACGCGGCCTACTCAGCGCGGCGGGCTCAGGCGCGAACGTCACCGGCCGGATCTGCGCCGATGTCGATCCCGCTGCGCAGTCTGGCCATCAGCATGCGCGCTTGAGGCTCGTCCAGATACGGGACCCGCAGGTGCGAGCCGATTGCGCTGCTTCCGGCGGTGTCGAGTTCGACGCTGGCCATGCCAGCGCGTCGGTCGAAAGGCGAGGTCCGCAAGGCCAGGCCCTGGCCTTTGTCGATGCGGGCGATCACCCATTCGCGCGTCAGAAAACCGCTGCGCCAGGCCAGCACGCCAGGCTCGCACGAGTACGCCGCAAAGCGCGCCCAGCCGCGCGACTCGACCAACTCCAGCCCATCATCAGCGCTAGCCAGATCGGCAGCGCCTTGACGCCGAGGTACAGCCAGGCGGGCACTCACCGCGCTCCAGATCAATGCGCTGGTCCTGAACACGCGCAGCCACGCGCGCGGATGCAGCGGGTGCCACGCAATGGCGCAGGTCGAGCTCAGGCGCCAGTTCCGCGACCACGGCATCGATGCGTTCAGGCGCGGCAATCGGCGCCAGCCAGCGCAGGCGCGCGCCCGCTGCCTCGTTGGTCTGGCGCTTGCCCGCAGCCACATCGCAAGCCAGCCAGCGGCGCTCGACCTGGCGTGACAGCCAGCTCTCGCCAAGGATCAATCGCTGGATCTTGTCCACGCGTGCGCTGGCGGCATGCCGCGTCAACAGGCCGCCATCGGTGGCCACGCGCGCGCCGTCGCTGACCAGCGAGAAGCCATGAAAGCTGAGAAAAGCCATCGCAATCGAGAACAGCTTGATGGCGACGACGAAGGCCAGCAGCAGACCCGTGGCGCCCGCCACCAGCGCGATCTGATTGTCGAACAGGGCGTCAAAATTCGCCAGCAGCTCGCCGAAGATGCGCAAGATCCCGCGGACACCCGAGTGCTCCCAGGGCTCGAATTGCCAGGCCAGCGCAAAGATCGCGCCGATCACCACGCCGCCACGATTGCGCACCAGGCCCAGTCGCAGCAGCTCGCGCCAATCCAGCGCCAGCAGCGGCGGGCGCAGATCCGCGGTTTCGGGTTGCGCCTTCTCCGAGCGCAGCACTGCTTCGATCTGCTCAGCGGCGGCGAGCGTGATCACGTTCATCACCGCCTCGGGCTTGTCGCCACCCGCAGACTCCAGGCGCAACTCGGCAACGCCGAAGGCGCGGTGCAGCAGATTGCGGCGGCGCACGATGTTCTGGATGCGCGCGTACGGAATGTGCCGCTCGGTGCGGGCAAAGATGCCTTCCTTGACCAGCAGTTCGTCGTCGCCGAGCCGATAGCGAAAACCGATGCTGTAGATCAAGGCGTACAGCGCGTAGCCGGCGGCGCCAGCGACGACGAACAGCTCCCACCACTCGCCACGGCCGAGGAAAATCAGACCAGCAAGGGCACGACCAGCGGCCGCAACTGGACCAGCAGGGCGAACAGCCAGGACAGCGGGTGCAGGCGCAGCATCGGCGCGGCTGTTCGCATCAAGGACGATCTGCCGCTCCGGTTCAGACGGCGTCACGGCCATCGCGTCCGAGCAAGTGGTCGCGCAGCGACAGCGCATCGGCGTGCGCCAGTCCTTCGACCTCCAGTTCACCCAGGTGGGTGCCGGCGGTGTAGACCTTGAGCGTCGCCATCCCGTAGTGGCGCGCGATCGGCCCCTGTTTCACTTCGGTGTGCTGGATGCGCGAACGCGGCGTGTAGTGCTCGCTGCGCCACCAGACGCCGCGCGTCACCAGCAAGCCATCCTCAGACAATTCGCAGCGGAACTGCGCCGCGTAGCGCCGGTAGTAGTGCCGTGCCAGCAGCAACAGCAAGACGCCGCCCAGCGCCGCTCCAAGTGCAAGCGGCCAATTGCCGGAAAGCAGTCCCGCCAGCATGCCCGGCAAAGGCGATCACGGCCGAACCGATCAAGGACTGCCAGAACCCCAGGTCACGCGGGGATGCAACGGATAGCGGAGTGGGTCGGCCATGGTCGGCGATAGGCATCGAACCGCAGGCGCCCGCCCGTGCCAGAAGTGGAGGGCCACGCGCAATGCGGCGCCGCCGTTGCAAGAGCGACGTGGACGTCGCGACCGCAAACCAGGTTTCCTGAGTGACGGTTGCGCCGCTTGCGACACTCTCACCGAACATTCCGTAACTCGTTGAAATATATGGCGCGATGAATCCCTCCCCCGCTTGCGGGGAGAAGGATTCGGCGCGCCGCGACTCCAAAGTTCGATGCGCGAATAAGCGCACCGCCAGGGGCGACCGGGACTCTCACCGAACATGCCGCAAGTCTCTGTTTTCAATGTAGGAGCGGATTTACTCCGCGAGCTCTTGCTGCGGATTGGCGGACACCAGAGCTCGCGGATTAAGCCCGCTCCCGCCAAGTTCGATGCGCGAACAAGCGCGCCGCCAGCGATCGGAACCCCTGCATCGGCGCCGACGCGATTGTTGCGCCGCCGCGCACGGCAACCTGCACACACCGCCGCCCGCACGGGAGCCTCGCCATGTCGCTTGCCAATGCCCGTCCGATTGCCTTCGTGGTCACCCGTGACCGCAAAGTCGCCGAAGCGTTTATGGTGGCACGCTTGGACTGCGCCGCCTGCCCGGTGACGACTATGCGGCCGTGTACGATCTCGATGGCGTGCCGCTGCGGGTCACCGAGGTGCCCGGTCATCTTGCCTCGGCGCATCCGGTGCTCGGCTGGCAGGTCCCGGATATCGCGGCCACGGTGCGTGCGCTCGCCGCCAAGGGCGTAGCGATGACCATCTATGAAGGCATGGGCCAGGACGCGCTGGGTATCTGGACATCGCCCGATGGCGCCGCGAAAGTGGCGTTCTTCGCCGATCCCGATGGCAATGGTCTGAGCCTGACGCAAGCCTGATCCTTGCTGCGGCGCCAGGCGCCGCTCGCCTCGCGCGACTGCAACCGGGGCGATTGGCCAAGGATTTACGCCAGCGGCGCAATCGGCCAATGTGAACTCGTTGCCGGCAGCCCATGTTTTTCCCGGCGAGTTGGCCGTCTAGTGTGGTGTCCCAGAATTAAGTTGAAGAAATTTCTGATGCATTTCGGCCCGAGGCAAGGCGCGAGGAGAAGTCATAGCAGCGCTATGGCGACGACGAGCAACGCCGCATTCGGGTCGAAAGGCGCGGAAATGGTTCAATTTACTTTTGGGACCCAGCCAGGCATGAAGCGCGTTCGAAACTGCTTGCGCCAGCGCCTGCCCTCGCGCCGTTTCACCGGATCACCGTCAGCGCTCCATCCACCGCGTGCTGCGCTGCGTCCGTCCATGTCCAGATCAGTAGCGGTCGAAGAAGGAACCTGAAGCGCCGCCATTGGATCGGACGGCAGAAGGTGCAGCGGCCCGGGATGCACCAACTGCAGGTATTCGATGATGCTGGTCTCGACGATGCTGCGCCGCAGTCGACCAGCAAGGGAAATTGCGCAAGAACGGCGCAGCCACTCGGCGACATGCTGTGGCTCAGCCGGTGCGATGCAGCGGAATTCAAACGGCGTCGCGTTCTCGTACAAGGCAACGAGCACCTTCTGCGTGTACGACGAGAAGCGGTGTCCATAGAGCTCAAGCGACATGATGAATCCCCTGGTGCTGACTTGGATCCGGTTCCTGTGGCGTCAACCACCCGCCAGGCGGTGATCGTCCGGCGCGCACGCTCGCGCGAGCTTTGTGGGCACCCCGCCGCAACACAAACTCCGACCACTGCGGGAGGATCTACTCAGCGCGCAGCGACAGCGCCGGATCGACGCGCGCGGCCTGCCGCGCCGGCAGCCAGCTTGCCAGGCAAGCCGTGGCAACCAGCAGCAGCGTCGTCGCCACCAGCGTTGTCGGGTCGCTCGCCGTGACGCCATAAGAAGGCCCGCAAATAAGGCGCGGCCATCGCGTAGAGGACCAGCCCGACGGCCACGCCGCCAGCCGTCAATGACAATCCGTGCAGCGCCACCCAGCGGGCAATTCGCAAGGGCTCGGCACCCAGGGCGACGCGCACGCCGAACTCTCGGGTTCGCAGGGCCACCATGTAGGCCATCACCCCGTACAAGCCGATCATGCCCAGCAGGAGCGTGATCGCGGCGGCGACTGTCATCAGTGTCAGCGTAAGGGTCAGACGCGCCGTCGAGGCGCGCACCACGTCGTCCATCGTCGTCACGTCGAAGATCGGGACCGTGGGGTCGAGTTCGCGCACAATCTGCCGAATGGCCGGTACCAGCGCACCCGGCGGTCCGCTCGACCGCACCACGAGCGCCAACGAAGCTCGCGGCACTGGCTCCAGGTTCGGGTTGGTCGGCACGGCGTGTGGCCGATAGACCATTGCCGACGGTGCCAATGACAAGTCCTGGTAGCGCACGTCGCCGACAACGCCAACGATGGTGTAGGTCGGTCCGTCCGGGGCAAGCGTCATCTGCTTGCCGACGGCAGCCTCGCCAGTCGAGTCAGCAAACAGAGTTACCGCCGCGCGCTGGCTGATGATG
>JADKFD010000093.1 GCA_016717705.1 Rhodanobacteraceae bacterium
CAAGTAGACGTCAGTTGTGAGGTGCGAAGTGACTTATGAACCTCGAAGTTGACGTGATATGCGATATCAAGCTCTGGCCAGTCTGCGACCAATTTTACTTCGAATCAATAGCTTGGCGGTTTGGAGACTCCCGGCGTTGGGCCTGGGACGCCTCGTCGGCGATTGCTAAGCGGGTAGGCATGGCTCCGGCCTGGCACGCGAGGCTGATTTCTGCGTTGACCGGTTGGCGCTGCGGCGTCAAATTTCGGGTGGTGGCTCGGCTCGCGACGGGATTGTCGTTGTTTCGAGCACGCGGCGGGTCGGGGCCAGGCTGGATCCGTGCCGTCGACACCGTGAGTTTGGGCGTTGCTTTGTCTACGATGTCAGATTTTTCCTACGTGCTGTCGGGCACTTCCCTGACTGACCGGCAGCAGCTGGACGGTTAGGGTAGCCGGAGTCAACTCGTTGGTGATCTCGAATGCAGTATCGACGCGATCGGTCGCTGTTTGTTCCCTTTTATGTCGCCGCTTTCGACATTGACTGGGCTCTTGTGGAAGCGGCGCTGCGAGACGTCGCAGCCGGGCGCTATACCCGGGTGCCGCCGCGACCTGGCTCTCAGGCAGGGGCCGCGGCGGACAGGGCTGCCGCTAAGGAGGTCGGGTCGGGCCCGGCGGCTGCCCGCGCACCATCTGGCTCCCTCGCCGTTCGTAATCGCGATCGTGCTCTAGCCCACGGCGCTCCGCTTGGCAATGGCTCTGAACGTGGCAAGCCGGACTTGGCTCGTGGCATGTCCGTAGTCCGGCCTGATGCGTCCGGTAGCTCCTGTCAAGTCGGGACCGAGATCGCTGTGCCGAATGTTCAGATTGTCCAGTTGCACGGCGAGCGCCGTCTGCTGGACATGGCGCGCGATCGGCTGCGACTCAAGCACTACAGCATTCGCACCGAACGGGCGTACCTGGGCTGGATGGATCGGTTCATGCTGGCCTTTCAGAATCGCCATCCGCGCGACATGGGCGCTCTGGAGGTCGAGCAATTCCTGACGGTGCTTGCTACTCACGGCCAAGTATCCGCCTCGACGCAATCGCAAGCCTTGAGTGCACTGCTCTTCTTGTACCGCGAGGTGCTCGGTGTCGATTTGCCATGGCTTGAGAATGTCACGCGGGCCAAGGTGCCGCGGCGTTTACCGGTCGTGCTGAGTCGGGCCGAAGTTCGCGCGGTCCTCAATCATCTGGATGGTCGCGAGTGGCTGATGGCCAGTCTGCTTTACGGCACCGGCATGCGTCTGATGGAATGTGTGCGATTGCGCATAAAGGACGTTGACTTTTCCCGCCACGAGATCGTAATTCGCAACGCCAAGGGCGCAAAGGACCGGGTGACAATGTTACCTCGAACGGTGACCGATGCGCTCGTTCGGCAGATTGAACGCTCACGATGGGACCATGAACTTGAACTGCAGGCTGGTTTTGGTGAGGTCTACCTTCCGGCGGCGCTTGCTCGCAAATATCCCAATGCGTCTCGTGAACTGGGTTGGCAGTATGTATTTCCGGCACCGCGCCGCTCGGTGGATCCCCGCAGCGGGGTCGAGCAACGTCATCATGTCGACGAGCAAATATTGCAACGGGCGGTCAAATCCGCGATCTCGGCGGCCGGCATCGTGAAACTGGCGAGTTGCCATACTCTGCGGCATTCGTTCGCCACGCATCTATTGGAAGCGGGTTACGATATTCGAACGGTTCAGGAACTACTGGGGCATTCGGATGTGACTACGACGCAGATTTATACGCATGTATTGAATCGAGGGGCGGGTGGCGTCTTGAGTCCGCTCGATCGCGCCTGAGGATGCGCCGACCATGGGCCCTCTGAACAACTGATGCGGCGGCGATGGCTGCTTGAACTGACGCCGGTGATGAAGTTGCCTGGGAACCCTCCAGGACCGATGCCTGCGCTCGCTCCGAGGCGATTGCCTCTGCTGTTGACCGTTTCGGACCCGCCTTCGAAGCCATCACCCTGGGCGCCGAGAGCTCTTGAATTTCCTCGGGCAACGAGGCTCCAGCCACCACTGTGATTGCCGACGGCGGGATTTTCTGATCGGGTCATTGACAACAGATGTCCGCAGATCGCCACCACATGGCGACACACCACACTAGAATGCACACATGCATGATCTGGTCCTTGAAGTCCTGAGCGGTCCCACCCTACCCTCGCGGCAGCTCAAGCTGGACGAGCCACGGATACTCGGGCGCAGTCCTGAGTGCGACTGGGTGCTTGCCGATCCTGGTGTTTCTCGTCGGCACGCGGTGATTGAGCCACGATCCGCCAGTCACTATCTGCGCGACCTGGGTAGCCGCGCCGGCACCTTCGTCAATGACCACGCG
This sequence comes from Rhodanobacteraceae bacterium, assembly GCA_016717705.1. Classification (GTDB taxonomy): domain Bacteria; phylum Pseudomonadota; class Gammaproteobacteria; order Xanthomonadales; family SZUA-5; genus JADKFD01. The sequence goes on from JADKFD010000093.1 coordinate 2,355, forward strand.
GTCGATCCGGATCGACCGGTTCCTTTGGCTGAACATGATCGACTGCGGATCGGTCCGTGGCGCTTTCGAGTACGCCGCGAGGAAACCGAGCCGGCGCGTAGTTCCCCGATCGGCGCAGCCTCGGTGTCTCTGGGATCGGTGACGCGGATTGCGGCGCCGGTACTGGCCGCCGAACGGCGTCTGGAGCTGCTGGTCGAGTTCGCCGCCACAACGGTCAATGCCGACAGTGTGCAACTGATCGTGCGCCAGCTGTGCGACTTCGCCCAGCGCGGGTCGGGGGCGCGTGTGGTCAGCGCCTGGCTGGAGGACGATGGCCAGTTCACGCTGGCGGCGTCGATACCTGACACCGAGGCGGTGTTTCCGTGCATCACCGAGCTCTGCGAGGGTGCGCGGCAGGGCAGCGTGGTGCAGGCAGACATCGAATTGCCGGGGAGTCCCGGTGTGCGCCCGGTGCTGGCGGTCGCGTTGCGTGTCGACAAGGAGATTCGTGGCTTTGTGCTTGCCGAGCTGACGCGTCCCGACCCGCGGCAACGTGCGGACGCGGCCGAGTTTGCGCATGCCCTTGCGCGTCTGGCAGGGCTGACTCTGGGCAATGTCGAGCGCCGCGACATGGAGCGCCGGGTGGAACGACTGCATGCTGATCTGGAGCAGGCACGTGAGGTCCAGCGACAGATCCTGCCGCCCGCTCATGGACAGTACGCCGGCACGCGCTACGCATTTCACGTGCATCCGGGGCGACTGGTCGCTGGCGATCTGGTCGACGTGTTCGCGCTGGACGAGTACCGCTGTGCGGTGGTGCTGGGTGACGTTGCCGGGGCGGGCGTGGGCGCCGGCTTTCTGATGGCCAGCGTGCAGGCTTATCTGCATGCCGAATTGCTCGGAACCTGCGATCCGGCGCTGGCGGCGCGGCGCTGCAACCAGTATGTCAGTCGCGTGGGTGGCGGGCGCTTTGCCACGGCCTGGATTGGCGTAGTCGATTCCCGGGCGCGAAGTATTCGCTACGTGGATGCAGGTCATGGCCATGGTCGCCATGTCCGCAGCAACGGCCAACCCTGCAAATTCGAAGGGCACGGCGCCATCCCGCTGGGGATCGATGCGGCTGCCTATTTCGAGTCGGAGCAATTGACGCTGCAAGCCGGCGAGCGCCTCATTCTGTATTCCGACGGCATTGCCGAGATTCGTGGCAGCAACGGCGATACTTTTGCCCCCCTGGTGCTGGATCAGATCCTGCGGCGGGGCACGCATCCGCAGGGGGATGTCAGTTCAGTCATCGCTGGACTGGAGCTGTTCGCTGGCGGCAGCATGCCAAGCGATGACGCGTCGATTCTGGCCTTTGATCTGCCGGACTGAATGGGGTGCGGCCCTGCGTCAGCGCCTTTCGCGGCCCGGGACCTCCACTGGAATGGCGATCCGCAAGGCTGGCTCGCGTCGAATCAGGCGAAAGTATAAGGTAACTGAACGTAATTCACGCGTTCCCGCCTTGTTCACCGAGGGTTTCGTGGCCAGTCGCTATCCAGTGACCCGCGCCAGCCAGGAAGTTGGCGACATCGCTATTCCCCCATTACCCGGACGAGATCCTGCCCTATGCGCTGCTTGATTGCTCTGACCCTGCTGACCGCGTCCCATCTGGCTACGGCTGAAACCCTGACACCGGCAGCGCCGGCGGACACCGCAGCGCATGTTGCCGACCTGCTGGCGCGCAACCAGATCGAGCAAGCGTACGAGACCGCCGTCCGTTGGCATGAGTCCGAACCGGAGAATGCGCGCGCGGCGTATTGGGCGGGCAATACCGCCGGGCAGATGGCGATGCGCTCGGGCATGTTCAAGGCGATGGGTTTTGCCAAGGAATCGCGCAAGGGCCTTGAACAGGCGGTCGCGCTGGACCCGAAGAACGTGGACGCGCAATACGCACTGATGCAGTTCTATGTGATGGCGCCCGGCGTGATGGGTGGCGACGACGAGGAGGCTGCTGCCATTGCCGAGCGCATCGAGACCCTGTCGGCGGTTGAGGGACTGCGCGCCAAGGCACAGTTGCGCCTGTCCGAAAAGGACTTGGAAGGCTACCAGCGTGGCAACCAGGAAGTCCTTGCACTGGCGCCGGCACACCGCGATGCACTTGGCGCGGTGCTCGCTGGCCTGCTGGAGAAGGCCGACTACGATGGCGCCAAAGTCTTGCTCGACAAGGCGCGCGAGGTCGATCCGAACAGCGTTTCCGTGCGTTACCAGTACGCGAAATGGGCTGTCATGAGTGGACGCGAGTTGGAGTCTGGCTTGGCCGAGCTCGACGCTTTGATTGCCCTGCCGCACTACCCGGACCGCTTTTCGCTGTCGGCCGCGCACTGGCGCCGGGCACAACTGCTGGCGAAGCTTGAGCGCAAGGGCGATGCGATTGCTGCGTACGAGGCGGCGCTCGCGGTCGATCCGGATTTCGAGGAGGCGAGTCAGGAACTGGAGAAGCTGCGCGAGGGTTGAGATAGTTGGCTGGTGGCGCGGGTAGCGGCCGTGGCCGGGATTGGCGTCCCGGCACCGGCGCGGCCTGTTTTCGCGCGCGAGCGCGCTCCTACAAATTCTCCCTGAGTCCGCGCGAGGTTTGCGGATGCGGTCTTCGCCGCGATCGGGTGATTCGTTGCGGCAGAATCAGCCCATGAATGGCGTGCCGATCCTGGGATCCGATCCCGACGAATTACCTGATCCAGCCGGGGCGCTGCGGCGCCCCAATGGTCTGCTGGCGATGGGCGGCGATCTGTCGCCCGAGCGCCTGGTTGCGGCCTATCGGCATGGCATCTTCCCGTGGTTTTCGGCGGGTGAGCCGATCTTGTGGTGGTCGCCCGATCCACGCCTGGTATTGCGTCCGCAGAACTTCAAACTGACGCGCAGCCTGCGCAAGCGGGTGCGCGCGGCGGGTTGGAGAATCACTTGCGACACGGCCTTTCTGCCGGTGATTCACGCCTGCGCCCACGCGCCGCGACCGGGCCAGGACGGTACCTGGATCGTGCCCGAGATGATCGCCGCCTATGTACGACTGCATCGACTGGGCATCGCGCACAGCGTCGAAGTGTGGGAGGGAACGCGGCTGGTGGGTGGCTTGTATGGGCTTGCCATCGGCCAGATGTACTTCGGTGAATCGATGTTCAGCGCGGTGCCGGATGCCTCCAAGGCGGCGCTGTGGGCGTTGTGCGCGCGATTACAGGCCTGGGGTTGGCCGTTGATCGATTGCCAGCAGGAGACCGCGCACCTGGTCAGTCTCGGTGCCGAACTGATGCCGCGCGGCGAGTTTCTCGACGTGACCGCAGCCTTGACGCGATCAGGCGGCCCGGCGCCAATCTGGCGCAGCGAGTCCATGTCGTTGTAGGAGCGACATGTACGTCGCGACCATCGCGGCTGGATGCTGATGGTCGCGACGTAGAGGTCGCTCCCGCAATCGCCGTTTTTCGCGACGCACGCGTCGCTCCTACAAAGCCGATCGATCTTGGGGCATGCTTGGGCCGGGCCTGGTGATTGGGGAATCACGCAATGCGCATTCTGAGCACTGATGTCTACGGCGGACCGAACCGGTTCGCGCTGTTTCCGTGTGTACTGCATGTGGTCGACCTCGAAGAGCTGGAGCAATGGTCGACGACCCGGTTGGGCGATGCTTTCATCGATGGCCTGGTCAAGGCGCTGCCGACGCTGGCGGACCACGGTTGCTCCTACGGCGAGACCGGTGGTTTCCTGCGGCGCATGCGTGAGGGGGAAGGTACCTGGCTGGGGCATGTGTTCGAGCATGCGGTGCTCGAAGTGCAGCATCTGGCCGGGCACGATGTGACTTTCGGCAAGACCCGCTCGACCAAGAATCCGGGCCAGTACAACGTCGTGTTCGAGATCCAGGACAAGGATGTGGGCCTGGAAGCGAGCCGGCTGGCCTTGCGCCTGATCCACTCGCTGCTGCCGGACGAACTTCGCAAGAAGTACGCCGACCGCGAGTTCAACTTCGAACGCGAGCGCGACTGGTTCATCCGCTACACGCACAAGCGCGAGTTGGGCCCCAGTACCGGTTCGCTGGTCAAGGCGGCCGAGATGCGCGGCATCCCGTGGTTGCGCCTGAACGACCAGAGTCTGGTGCAACTGGGTCACGGCCGCTACCAGCAGCGGATGCAGGCGACCATCACCAGCGAGACGCGTCACATTGCGGTCGAACTCTCGTGCGACAAGGAGATGTCGCACAAGATCTTCGAGGATCTCGGACTGCCGGTGCCGAAACAGATGACCGCGTCGAGCGAGCGCGAAACGCTGCGCGCCGCCGAACGCGTCGGGTTTCCGGTGGTGGTCAAACCCTATAACGGCAATCACGGCCGCGGCGTCTGCATCAATTTGCGCAACCCGGAAGAGGTGGCGCGCGGCTATGAAGTCGCCAGCAAAGTCAGCAAGACCGTGGTGGTGGAGAGCTACATCACCGGTTTCGACCACCGCATGCTGGTGGTCAACGGCGAACTGGTCGCAGCTGCCAAGCGCGTGCCGGGTCACGTGATCGGCGACGGCGAGCATTCGATCAAGGACCTGATCGACATCGTCAACTCGGACCCGCGCCGCGGCATCGGCCATGAGAAGGTGCTGACCAAGATCCAGCTCGACCACCAGGTCGACGAATTGCTGGCGAAGAAGGGCTACACGCTGGAAACGGTGCTGCCGCCCGATGAGATCTTCTACGTGCGCTCGACAGCGAACCTTTCCACCGGCGGTACCGCGATCGACGTCACCGATGTCGTGCATCCGGACAACCGGGCGATGGCGGTGCGCGCGGCCAAGGCGATTGGCCTGGACGTCTGCGGCGTGGATTTTCTGACCGACGATATCTCGCAGAGTTACCAGACCAACGGCGGCGGTATCTGCGAAATCAACGCGGCGCCGGGTTTCCGCATGCATGTGTCACCGGCCGAGGGAAAGTCGCGCGATGTCGGTGGCGCGGTGATGGACATGCTGTTCCCGCCCGGCGCGCCCTCGCGCATTCCGATTGCCTGCATCACCGGCACCAACGGCAAGACCACCACCTCGCGCATGCTCGCGCACATCCTGAAGATGGCCGGCACACGGTGGGTCTGACGACCACCGATGGCGTCTACATCGACGGCAAACTGACGGTGAAGGGCGACATGACCGGGCCGGTGGCGGCCAGCATGGTGCTGCGCGATCCGACGGTCGACGCGGCGGTGCTGGAAACCGCGCGCGGCGGGCTGCTCAAGCGCGGCATGGCGGTGCGCGACTGCGATGTCGCCGCGGTGCTGAACGTGCAGAGCGATCATCTGGGCCTGCGCGGCATCGACACGCTGGACGAGCTGGCCGAGGTCAAGCGCACGGTAATGGAGATTGCCAACGACACCGCGGTGCTGAATGCCGACGATCCGCGCGTGCTGCGCATGGCCGCGTATGCGCGCGCCAAGAATGTCTGCTACGTCACCATGAATCCGCGCCACACCCTGGTGCAGGCGCATATCCGCGCCGGCGGCCGCGCGGTGGTGCTGGAGCAAGGCATGAACGGCCACATGATCGCGCTCTACGACAAGGGCAGCCATCTGCCGCTGATGTGGACGCACCTGATTCCGGCGACCATCGAGGGCCGCGCGCTGCACAACGTGCAGAATGCGATGTTCGCGGCGGCGCTGGCCTACGGACTCAAAGTCAGTCGCGAGAACATCGAGCACGGCCTGCGCACCTTCACCACCAGCTTCTTCCAGGCGCCGGGTCGCCTGAACGTGTTCGACGAGCACCCGTTCAAGGTGATCATGGATTACGCGCACAACGCCCACGGCGTCAGCGCGATGGCCAATCTGACCGACCAGCTGAACATCGTCGGCAAGCGCATCGTGGTGATGGCGGCGCCCGGCGATCGGCGCGACGAGGACATCCTGGAACTGGCGCAAGCCGCAGCGGGCCATTTCGACACCTACATCTGCAAGCGCGACGACCACACCCGCGGCCGCCGCGGCGATGAGGTCCCGGCGCTGTTGCACAAGGGTCTGGTCGAGTCCGGCGTTGCCGCCGAGCAGGTCGAGATCATCGAGGACGAACAGGATGCGATCACCTCGGCGCTGAAGCGTGCGCGTGCGGGCGACCTCGTGGTGGTGTTTGCCGACAACATCCCGCGCAGCTGGAAGCAGATCATCTACTTCAAGCCAGATGTGCAGGCGGCACCGGAGAAGCCCAATCTGATCGCGGCGCCGGCAGCGGCAATCGGTGGATTGATGGGCTTCGAGGACTATTCGGAGCCGACGCCGATGGAAATCCGCCAGGATGAGCGTGGTGTGTTCATTGTGGCGGAGGAGGCGGATTGATGAGCCTCGGGACCCGGGACCCGGGACCCGGGACCCGCATGCGTGCGAAATTGGCCCCTATTGAACGCCCGCAAGTCGGGGGCAACGTAGATGCACCCGGCCGCACAGTTCAGTCACGACGCGCATCGTATCTCGGTTCCCGGGTCCCGAGTCCCGGGTCCCGATTCTCTTCTGCCGGGTCCCGGGTCCCGGGTCCCGGGTCCCGCTTCTTCACCGCTCCGTCCCATGACCGTCCCCTACCTCACCGACACGCGCCGTCTGACTGGCCGCACCATTCTGCTCGACGGGCCAGGCGCGGTGATCGAGACGCGGCCGCCGCCGGCCATGCGCACGCATCTGGGCGCGCGCTGGCGCCGCGAGGTGCGGCGTTTCACCGTGGCGCTGGGCTGGGGTGAGGTGGCGCGGGTGACGCGCTGGTTCGAACCGACGCTGCACTGCGCGCTGGAAGCACCCATCGACCAGTTGATGATTGCCACCTTCATCGCCGAGTGGGCCTGGGAGCTGGCGCTGTCGGGTCTGATCGACCACGAAGTGCCGCGGCGTTCGCGCATCCTGGCGCGCCTCTTGCGCCGTCGCGACAGCGCCGCCAATCCGGCGCTGGTGGCTTTCCGCGAGCGTGCGCTCAAGGAAAACGCGCAACTGCTGATCGGCGATGGCGATCTCAGCGTCGGCGAAGGCCGCTTTGCACGGACTTTCGCCGACGATGATGTGCCGCATCCGAACTCGATCGACTGGCCGAGCGTGCGTCACCGCATGCCGGTCGCGCTGGTCACCGGCACCAATGGCAAGACCACCACCACGCGGCTATTGGCGCGTATCGCGACCGTCGCCGGCCGCGTTACCGGGCATTGCTGCACCGATTCGGTCGAGGTGGGTGGCGAAGTGCTCGATCGCGACGACTATTCGGGGCCGGGTGGCGCACGCAAGGTGCTGCGTCATCCACAGACTGAATTCGCCGTGCTCGAAGTGGCGCGCGGCGGCATGCTGCGGCGCGGGCTGTCGGTGCGCACCGCGGACGTGGCGATCGTTACCAACATTGCCGACGATCATCTCAATGACATGGGTATCCACACGCTCGACCAACTCGCCGAGGTCAAGTTCCTGGTGGCCAAGGCACTGAAACCGCATGGCGTGCTGGTGACCAATGCCGAGAACGAGTGGTGTCGCGAACAGGCGCGCCGCGTCGACCGCGATACCGCCTGGTTTTCGGTACAGCCGCCGAATCCGTCGACCTTGCGCGCCACGCGCGCGCTGCGCGGCGTGGCCACCGTGCGCGATGGCCGCCTGGTCTACGAACAGGCGCAGCGCCGTATCGACCTGATCGGCGTGCACGAAATCGGTCTTCCCGGCGGCGCCAGCGCGCGCCACAACATTGCCAACTGTCTGGCCGCTGCTGCGGCGGCGATCCAGTTGAAGCTGCCGCTGACCGCAATCCGGGCGACGTTGCGCAGTTTTGGCCGTTCGGTCGATGACAACCCGGGACGAGCGAATCTGTACAACTTGCGCTCGGGCGCTCAGGTGCTGGCCGATTTCGGCCATAACCCGGACAGTCTGGCGGCGATCTTCAACACCGCGCGCGGCTTGCCGCATCGACGGCTGCTGATCTCGATCGGCCAGGCCGGCGATCGCCAGGATGACGCCATCCGCTCACTGGGCCTGCTGGCCGCGGGTGAGCGCCCGGATCATCTGATCGTCAAGGACATGCCCAAGTATCGACGCGGGCGCGAGCCGGGCGCCATTCCCCACCTGTTGCGCGAGGGTGCGCTGGCGGGTGGGCTGGCAGCCGATCGCATCGAGAATTGCGAGACCGACAGTGCGGCGCTGGCGCGCACGCTGGACTGGCTGCAGCCGGGAGACCTCGCCGTGATGTTCGTCCACAGTGAGGTCGAGGCGGTGTTCGGGCGGCTGCGGGAAATGTAGGCCCTATGGCACTGATTCTTCTGTGGGAGCGGATTTACTCCGCGAGAGCTTTCGCGGGGTGAACCCGCTCCCACAGGTTCGAATTACAAGCCCGCCGCCGCTTCCGGCTTGGCCTTCTTGCCGATGTGCCGATCGAAGAAGGACAGGAAGGTGTCATACAGCTTGACGTTGTGTTCGACCTTGTAGAAACCGTGTCCCTCGCCGGGCTGCAGGTAAAAGGCCTCCACCAGCTTCTCCTTGCCGGCGCGCTTCATCTCATCGACCATGATCTCGCTCTGCGCCGGCGGCGCGCGGCGATCCTCGGCACCAGCGACGACCACCACCGGCACCTTGATTTTCGATGCCTGCTTCGACGGCGAACCCTTGATCAGTTCGGCATCGGATCTGCCCAGCACTTCTTCGAGGAAATCGACACCGGAATCACGCTCGCGAATGTCGCCGCGGCTGTACAGGACCTTGAGGTCATAAACGCCGACGAAGCCGATCGCGCACTGGTACAGATCCGGCTCCTTGGCGACGCCCATCAGGGCGGCGTAGGCACCATAGCTGGCGCCGTAGATGCAGATGCGCCCGGCATCGGCGATGCCTTCCTTGACCGCCCAGTGGGTGGCGTCGGTGAGATCGTCCTGCATCGTGCCGCCCCATTGGCGGTAGCCGGCCTCGGTGAATTCCAGGCCGAAGCCGCCGGAACCACGGAAATTCGGCTGCAGCACGGCATAACCACGCGAGGCGAACAACTGGATCTCCGCGCTGAAGCCCCAGTCGTCATAAGGACCGAAGGGACCGCCGTGGGGGTTCACGATCAGCGGCAGGTTCTTGCCGTCGGAACCCTTGGGCACTGTCAGCCAGCCATGGATGATGCGACCGTCGCGCGCCGCGTACTGGATCGGCTTCATCTCCGACATCAGTTCGGGATCCATCCACTGCCGCACGCTGGCGAGATAGGTGGCCTTGCGGTCGTTGCGATCGTAAAGATAGAAATCGCCCGGGTTGCGGTCGCTGCGCACGGTGAACACCACCAGCTTGCCGTTGTCGCTGGCGTTGTTGTAGCTGACCCATTGCCCATCGAAACTGCGCTGCAGGTTCTTCAGCAGCATCGCATCCGGATGGTCCGGCAACAGCCAGTGACGCCGCGGCATGGTCGAGCTGAATTCCACGCCGATGACTTCCTTGCCGTCCAGCGACATCACCGGCCTGGTCGGGTCGGAAACTTCGTCGCGCACCACCAGTTCGCGTTTGCCGTTGGGATCGACCAGGTACAGGCTGCTCGGACCGGTCTTTTCCGGCATGACCGCATAGAAGCGCTTGCCATCGCCGTGCATCACCCACGGTTCCATGGTCAGCCCGGTGTCTTTCTCCGAGTGAATCTTGTGCCAGGACTTGCTCTCGGCATCGTAGTAGTGCACCTCGCTCTGGCGATAGGCGACGCCTCCAGAGGCCACACGCGGCTCACCGTCATGGGTCAACGTGAATCGCGCGTTGCCGACCGGCGAGAAAGCGATCTTCATCGACTTGGCGCTCTTGGCGTTGACGCGGTAGAGCACGACATCCGCCTGTTCGCGCTTCTGGCTGGGCAGGTAGTCAGTGACCACCACCCAGTCGCTGCCGTCGCGCAGCGTTCGCGTCAGCAAGGAGCCACGGTTGCCGCCCGCGTAGGCGGCCTTGTCCTTGCCATCGGCGCGCATGAACAACAATTCGCCGCGCGGCTGCGGACTCACCAACCGGCCACCGCGATCGCTCATCGTGAAGGCGACACGATCTTTGTTGACCCAGGCGAAAGCACCGACCTGACGATCGTCCGTGAAGCGCGCCACGCCGGTGACCTTGCGATCCTTGCGCGTGAAGATCACCAGGGCGCGAGTTTCCTCATCCGGCACCGTCGCCGCCAGGTACTTGCCATCCGGCGAAATCTGGATCTGCTCGAACTCGGAGTGCCGCCAGTAGTCCTTGACTGGCATCTCGGCGGCCGTAGCGGCGCTGGCGGCGTCGCCGACGAACAGCAGCGCCAGACACAATCCACGCATGAACATGGCTCAGACCTCAATTTTGGGTGTGTGAACAATAGCGCCGGGCGCGGGTTAATTCATTGAGTGACGCTTGGCACTGGTTGCGGGAATGGCGTTGCCGCTGCGCAGCAGCGCTGCGCCAGCAACGCCGCGTCAGGTGCTCTGGATGACGATATTGGGGAAACCGATCGACTTGTTGCGCGCCTGGCGACTCAAGCGGCCGGCGACCTTGCGCGCAATTTCGCGGTAGGTCGCGGCAATCGCCGAATCGGGTGCGGCAATCACCGTCGGGTGGCCGGAATCGGATTCCTCGCGGATACGGATGTCGAGCGGCAAACGACCCAGCAGCGCGACGCCATATTGCTCGGCCATGCGCTCACCGCCGCCGCTGCCGAAGATCGGCTCGACGTGGCCGCAGTTGCTGCACACATGGGTGCTCATGTTCTCGACGATGCCGAGTACCGGCACCGCGACTTTCTCGAACATCTTCAGTCCCTTGCGCGCGTCGAGCAAGGCGATGTCCTGCGGCGTGGTGACGATCACCGCGCCGGACACCGGCACGCGCTGACACAAGGTCAACTGGATGTCGCCGGTGCCGGGCGGCAAATCGATGACCAGATAGTCCAGGCCCTGCCAGTCGGTCTCGTTGAGCAACTGCTGCAGCGCCTGGGTGACCATCGGGCCACGCCAGATCATCGGCGTGTCCTCTTCGATCATGAAACCGATCGACATCACCTGCAGGCCATAGGCGCTCTTGGGCACGATCACCTTGCCGTCGCGGGTGTCCGGTTTGCCGGAAATGCCGAGCATGCGCGGCTGGCTGGGACCGTAGATATCGGCATCGAGGATGCCCACGACCGCGCCCTCGGCCTGCAGCGCCAGCGCCAGGTTGACGGCAGTGGTGCTCTTGCCCACCCCACCCTTGCCGCTGGCCACGGCGATGATGTTCTTCACCTCGGGCAGTGGTGTCAGACCCTGCTGCACCTTGTGGGCAATCACCTGCCAACCGACATCGACCACCGCGCGCGCAATCCGCGGATCGCCTTGCAGCAGCGCCTGCAGTTCGGCGGCCAACGTGTCGCACCAGCTTTCGGCCGGGTAGCCAAGGCCGATCTCGACAGCGACATTGGCGCCATCGATACCAATGCCACGCACACTGCCGGCGGCAACCAGATTCTCGCCGTGGTGCGGATCGACGAAAGTGGCCAGCAAGGCGCGGACGTCATCCTGGGTCAAAGCGGACATGCGCGATCTCCATTGCAGAAAAGCCCGCGAGTATGCGACAGGGGATGTGAAATGCGGCGTGCATTGGTAGACGGGTACGCGCGTCCTTGGGTTTCGCCTGTGCCCAAAAGCCGTTTCGCGCGACGCCCGGCGCAGGCTTGCCGCAAGCCCGCCGCGGCCGTCCGCGCGAATGGCCTTGTCGCGCCACCC
>JADKFD010000094.1 GCA_016717705.1 Rhodanobacteraceae bacterium
CCGCACGGTAGTCCCCTTGCCCGGCTCACTCTCGAATTCGATCGGCCAGCGGAAGCGATCCGACAGGCGCTTGACGATGGTCAGGCCGACACCGTGACCGCCGCGGCGACCGTGCTGGGCACGGAAGAAGGGCTGAAAGATCTGCTTCAGGTCTTCGGCCGACATGCCGACCCCGGTGTCGGAGACCGTCACTACGCCCATGTCGACCGTCACGCGCACATGGCCTTCGTCGGTGTAGGCCACCGCGTTGCGGATCAGGTTGCCGATCAGCACGGCGACCACCTTGGACGGCGCGTGCAGGCAGAACTGCGCCCGCTCGTCGAGTTCCAGCTTGACGGGCTTGTCGCCGAGCGCAGCTTCGGCGCGCTCCAGCTCATCGCGCACGATCGAGTTGACGGCAAAGTCATCGGCCGGCAGCGCGTTTTCGGCCTCGCGCGCCATCAACAGGAAGGCTTCGATCAACGCTTCCATGTCGCGCGCCGAGCGCAGGATGCGTTGCGCGTTGCGCATCGCGTAGTCGTCCAGTTGGCCATCGCTGATCAGTACCTCGCTGGCCATCTTGATCACCGTCAGCGGCGTGCGCAGCTCGTGGCTGGCGTCGCGGGTGAAATTGCGCTCGCGCTCGACGAATTCGCCGATGCGCTTGCCGAATCCATAGATGGCTTCCGACAGCGAAAGCGTCTCGCCCTCGATATCGGCCGGCATGCGCTCCGGGCCCAGCGCACTGAAATCGGGGTTCTTCGGATCCCAGCTGCGCACTTCGTTGGCCAGCCAGATCACCGGCGAGATCGCGCGGCGCGACAATCGATAGGTCAGCCAGGTGGCGATGTAGATGAACATCAGCACCACGGTCAGCGGCAACAGTCCGAAAAACAGCGCCAGCTGGCCGATGTGCGCCTGATCGATCAACAGGAACAGACGGCCGGGGGTGGCATCGGACACATAGACCAGAGCTCGCCCGCCATCCTTGCGCAGCACGTGGAAACCCAGGTCGAGGCCGCGCAGATCCGCCGGAATAACCTCGTCGGTATCGCCCGGTCGCTGCAGAAAGCCCTTCATGTTGTGTGTGTCGGGCGTCGGGTGCATCGGGTTGCGTTCGAGCAACTGCACGTAGTGCGCGGTTTCCTCGCGCAATGCCCGCTTCATCAGCACGTCTTCGAGAATCGCCGCCGCCGCGTAGACGCCGAGCACGGTGCCGCAGGAGATCGCAGCCGCCTGCAGGATGAAGGCGACGCCGATTTTGGCGCGCAGGCCAGTTTGACCGGTGTGAGACATGGAACCCGTCGGTGCTGATGGTGTGCCCATAGTCTGCGGCCAATGACCTGCAGATGGCGCGAAGGCTTGGCGAGTCGCCACCGACCGCACCGAACATGCAGTACGTTATTGATCAGAGGGCACGGCAGATCAACAGCTCGCATCGAAGCCGCTTTCACATGCCCTCTTGCCCTCTTGCCCTGGTGCCCTCCGTCGCTCGATGCGCGATTAAACGCATCGCCACGGGCGACCCGTCCCCACAATCCGTCAACCACCATTGCCGCTATGCTCCCGCGTCGACAACACCAGGAAGTCCGCATCCATGGCCGCATCCAGCCTGCTAGCCCTGATTGACGACATCGCGACGCTGCTCGACGACGTCGCGGTGATGACCAAGGTCGCCGCGACCAAGACTGCTGGCGTGCTCGGCGACGATCTGGCGCTGAACGCCGAGCAGGTGTCGGGCGTAGCCGCCGAGCGCGAGTTACCGGTGGTGTGGGCGGTGGCCAAGGGCTCGATGCTGAACAAGGTGATCCTGGTGCCGGCGGCGCTGGCCATCAGCGCCTTCATCCCTTGGGCGGTGATCCCGCTGCTGATGCTGGGCGGCCTGTTCCTGTGCTTCGAGGGCGTGGAAAAGCTGGCCCACAAGTACTTGCACAGCAAGGAAGAGGTCGAAAAGAACCACGCCGAACTGCTGAAAGCGGTGTCGCGCTCGGCCGAGGAACTCTCCGCCTTCGAGAAAGACAAGATCAAGGGCGCCATCCGCACCGACTTCGTGCTGTCCGCCGAGATCATCGTGATCACCCTGGGAACCGTCGCTGCCGCGCCCTTCATCAAGCAGGTGGCGGTGCTGAGCACGATCGCGGTGGCGATGACCATCGGCGTCTACGGCCTGGTCGCCGGCATCGTCAAGCTGGACGACTTCGGTGTCTACCTGAACAGCCTCAAGGGCAAGGCCCACGCCGGATCGCGCCAGTTCGGCAAGTGGATCCTGCTGGCCGCGCCGTACCTGATGAAGACCCTGTCGGTGGTCGGCACGGCCGCGATGTTCATGGTCGGCGGCTCCATCATCGTCCACGGCATTGCGGCGCTGCACCACGTTGTCCAGCATGGTGGCGAACACGTAGCTGCCCTGGGCGCCGGCTGGTTCATCAGCGGAGCCGTCGTGCTGCTGCTGGAAACCGTGATCGGCGTCCTGGCCGGCGCCGCGGTATTGCTGGTGATCAGTGGCGGCAAGCGGGTGTTCGGCAAGAAGGCAGCGCATTCGTAGGCCGGTGTGTCGCGCAGCGATTCACCGGCGGGAGCTCGCGGCAAGCACCCGGTGAACGCGCTGACGCGCGTACACCGGGCTACAATTCCCGGATGAACGATGCTCCTGCGCGCATCAAGGGTCGCGGTGCCGCCAGCAATCCGGTCGGGCGTTTTGAATCCACGCGCGCCGAGCGGGAGGACGACGGCTGGTGGCAGGAATTCGAGGCGCCGCGGCCCGGGACCACGGTGGTCGACGAGCAGGCGCGCTCGATCATCAGCCGCAACGATTCGCCAGATATTCCCTTTGACCAGTCGATCAACCCTTACCGCGGTTGCGAACACGGCTGCATCTATTGCTACGCGCGACCGACGCACGAGTACCTGAACCTGTCGTCTGGCCTCGATTTCGAGACGCGCCTGACCGCCAAATCGAACGCCGCCGAGGTGTTGCGCCGAGAACTGGCCAAACCCGGCTACGTGGTCAGCCCGATCAACCTGGGCGCCAGCACCGATCCATACCAGCCGATCGAACGTCGGCATGCGATCACCCGCCAGGTGATCGAAGTGCTCGCCCGCGCGAATCATCCACTGACCATCGTCACCAAGAACGCGCTGGTGTTGCGCGATCTGGACCTCTTGCTGCCGATGGCGCACGCCGGGCTGGCGCAAGTGTTCATCTCGGTGACCACGCTGGACAACGTCCTGGCCAGCCGCCTGGAGCCGCGCGCCAGCGCGCCGCACGCACGCTTGCGGGCGGTTGCGGAACTGGCGGCCGCCGGCGTGCCGGTCGGGGTGTTCGTCGCGCCGGTGATTCCGGCGCTCACCGACAGCGACATGGAAGGCGTGATGGAAGCCGCGCGCGAAGCCGGCGCGACCACCATCAGCTACACCCTGGTCCGTCTGCCGCACCAGGTGGCGCCGCTGTTCCGTGAGTGGCTGGATGTGCACTTCCCGCAGCGCGCAAGCCATGTGATGAGCCTGATCCAGCAGATGCGCGGCGGTCGCGACAACGATCCGCGCTTCGGCTCGCGGATGAAGGGCGAAGGCTTGTTCGCCGATCTGCTGAAGCGACGTTTCGAGTTGACCCGCAAGCGCCTCGGTTTTGCTTCGCGCGAGGAGCGGGTCGAATTGCGCTGCGACCTGTTTCAGCCGCCGCGGGCGCCGTCGCCGCAGGCTGATCTGTTCAGCTGAACCGGCTGCGTCAAGCATCGCAACCGAAATACCGTCTCAATCTGCAACAATGGGTCTACACTGACTCGCGAGGACCCCGCTTCCAATCCCGCCTGCCACGCCCTTTCCACGATTGGCTCCGGCGCCAGCGGCAAACTTTCGATGATCCATGTGTGCGCTACCGGACAGATGCGCATGCTGACAGCACGTATTCCTGAGCATTTGCAGCCACGCTCAAGTGGCCCCCGGGACATGACCCCAGGACGCATCGATGAAAGCCCCTCGTACCGCGAGATCGAAACCAGCGGCTTCCCCGCTGCCAGCGGTTTGCGCAAAATCACCCACGGGCATCGCCGGCTTCGACGAAATCACCCATGGCGGTTTGCCACCGCGGCGAACATCGCTGCTGCTTGGCGGACCGGGCTCCGGCAAGACGATCTTTGCCCTGCAATTCCTGGTTCATGGTGCGCGCCATCTCGGCGAACCCGGCATCTTCGTGGCCTTCGAAGAGTCGCCGCAGCGGATCATCGACAACGTCGAGAATTTCGGCTGGGACGTCGGCGAGTTGCAGCCCGACCGATTGTTCTTTCTCGACGCCCAGCCTGCGCCGGACCTGATCCAGTCAGGCCACTTTGACCTCGGCGGCATGCTGGCAGGCCTTGCCACCGTTGCTGCCGACATGGGCGCGCGGCGGATCGTTTTTGACGCGATGGATATCCTGTTGGCCTTGCTGCCGGATGATGCCGCTCGCCGCCGCGAGGTTTATCGTTTGCATCAATGGCTGATCGGGCACGAGTTGACTGGCTTGATCACGGCAAAACTGGGTTCGGACGCAAAGCACTCCGCAAACGAGCAGCCGGCAGGGTTCATGCAGTTCATGGTCGACTGCGCCGTGATCCTCAACCACCACGTCGAACAGGGTGTTTCGCAGCGCAACCTGCGGGTCCAGAAGTATCGCGGATCGGGATTCAACGAGGACGAATCGCCGTTCGTGATTGGCAGTCACGGCTTCGACGTCGCCATCACGCACACCGCTGCGCGGGGCGCTACCGAGATCACGTTCGAACGCGTCTCCAGCGGCATCGAGCGACTCGACACGATGCTCGGCGGTGGTTACTACCGGGGCGCCTGCGTGCATGTCGATCATCAAGTCGCGCGGCACCGCGCACTCCAACCAGGTGCGGGAACTGATCCTGAGCGACGAGGGTGTCACCGTGGCCGACATCTACACCGCCGGTGGCGAGGTACTGATGGGCACCTTGCGCTGGGAGAAGGAAGCTGCGCAGCGATTGGCCGATGAAGTGGCCGAAGTCGCCGACGAGCTCAAGCGCGTGCGGCTGGATGCCGAAGAGGCGGTGCTCGAAGTGCGGGCGAAGTCACTGCAGACGGAACTGGTCGCCAAGCAGGTGGAAAAGAAGTTGCTGGCACGCACCACCAAGAGTCGCGAACGCGAATTGCTGCGCGGGCGCAACCGGATGCGCGAGCTGCGCGGAGCGGACATCGCCCCGACCGATGAAGAACCGACGCCATGAGCAATCGCGACCGGTTCAGTTTTCGCCTGTACGTCGCTGACAACGCCCCGAACTCATCCCGGGCAATCGCCAATCTGACGCACTTCTGCCATGCCTATCTTCCGGATCAACATGACATCGAAGTCGTCGACGTACTCAAGGAACCGCGCAGAGGACTCGCCGAAGGCATCATCCTGACGCCGACGCTGATCAAGCTGACGCCACTGCCGGTACGCCGAATCATCGGCATCCTGAGCGATACGCAGGTACTGCGCGACGCTCTGGGACTCGAACTGTTGCACGAATGAACCTGCCTTGCCCGCTGCATCGACCTGCCGGCGCCCGGGAATTGTCCGATCCGGACGAACTGGCAACCCTGATTGCCGATCTGCATGCCACCTTCGCGCGCCTGGACGAGATCACCGCGGGCGAAATCGATTCCGTTTCCGATGGCAGCGGCGGCAGTTTCCTGCTGCGCGGGGCACAGATTGCGCTGCGCCTCAGCGAAGCGGCGCGGAACGCAGCCATCCTGGATACGCTGCCGCTGCACATTGCGCTGATCGACAGCACAGCATCGATCACCTCGGTCAATGCTGCATGGACCGCATTTGCCGACGGCAATGCCGTGCAGTGCGCGGGCCTGGGCGTCGGCAGCAATTATCTGCAGATCTGTGATGACGCGGTCGGCCCCGATGTTGGCGATGCCCGCGCGGCTGGCGCCGGGATTCGCTCGGTCC
>JADKFD010000095.1 GCA_016717705.1 Rhodanobacteraceae bacterium
GAAGATCGAACTGCGTCCGGCGAACCCGCCGGTCCAGTTCAACGGACTCGAGATTTCTCTGAACTTCTTCGCTCAGCCCGCCAGCACCATCCGCGGACTGGCGATCAGCCGCTTTCCGCTCCAGATATTCCTTGCGGGCAGCAGCGCGCATCGCGTGGAGGGCTGTTTTCTGGGAACCAATATCTCCGGTACTGCGGCTGCAGTGACCGGCAATTCTGGCCTGGGGAGTGGCATCCGCCCATTTGGCCCGGGCGGCTATGTGATCGGCGGCACCGCGCCGGCGGCGCGCAATCTGATCAGCGGCATGTTCGGCGCCATCACCAGTTTTTCGGCCAACGACGGCATCGTCATCCAGGGCAATCTGATCGGCACCGACATCAGCGGCACCCAGGCGATCGGCCACGCCGGCAATGCCATCGAGTCGAGCGGACCGCTGACCAATGCGCTGATCGGCGGCACCGACCCGAATGCCCGCAACGTGATCTCGGCCTCCCGATTCAGTGCCATCTACCTGTCGACCAGCAACGTCAATCCCTACACCGGCACGCGCATCGTCGGCAACTACATCGGCACCGATGTCAGCGGACTCAAGCCGCTCGGCAACGGTCTGAACCTCGCCAGTCCGACCCAGACCGTGGCCAGCGTGTACTTGTTTTCGGGGAACGACAGCAATCTGGCGATCGGCGGCCTGCTGCCCGGCGAAGCCAACCTGATTGCCTATGGTGGCGCCGCAGGACTGCAGGTGGCGACCAGTCGTGGCGTGTCCTCGCCGCTCAATCACTTCCGTGGCAATCGCGTGATGGCCATCGACAACAGCGAGACCAGCAACGCCGACGGCCCCAGTCCCAACGATGCGGGCGATGCCGATACCGGCGGCAACCGCCTGCAGAATTTTCCGGCTTACACGCTGCCTGGCGGCTTCCTGCCGGCCGGCGGCAGCAGTGTGACGGTGAACTACACGGTTGCCACCGCGGTGGCGAACGCCACCTATCCGTTGACCATCCGCGCCTATCGTGGCGACTGCGGTGGTGGCAGCAAGAGCTTCATCGCCAGCGAGACCATCGAGGCCGTCGACGCCCAATTGCCGCAGACCTGGGTGCTGACCGCGCCAGATGGCGGCAATCTGCTGCCGCTGGTGTTTACCGCAACCGATGCGGCCGGCAACAACAGCGAGTTCAGTGCGATGGTGGGTGAAACCATCTTTGCTGATGCGCTGGAAGACCAGCCGCCGGTGCTGACGGCGGGGAAGTGCTTCTAGCAGACCATCGCGCGCAAGCGCGCTCCTGCACATTTGCGTGGATTCCGGCAAGGTTGCAGTGGAGCGCGCTTGCGCGGCGAATGGCTTCGCGTTGCGCTGATCATGGACACCGGCACTGCCGGTATGCGTTGATGCGCCATCGCGGCCACCGATCGACAGGAATGGATCACGCCGGCAGCACGCCACACAAGCAGCCCAGACCCGACACCGCGACCCATCGCGGCGCTGGCAACGCGATCGACCGCTTCATCCACCGCTTCGGCTCACTGGCGCACCTGCTGGTGGTCCTGGTGGTCTATGCGGTGCTGGCGGTCGTCATTGGCCTGGCGCTGGCGCCGGCGCTGTGGCTGCTGGTGATCTGGTGGCCCTGGGCGATGACCCACGGTGAACTGCTCGGTTGGCCGCTGGTCGGTATCGGCTTTGGACTGGCCTTCTTCGTCGCCGGATTCGCCTTGCTGCTGGTGGTGCCCTTGTTCAACTGGATGCTGCCCACCCGCGTGGAGTCGTATCACGGCGCCTACTACTCGATCGCCGCCGTGCCCTGGTTCCTGCACAACGCGCTGTTCTACATGGCGCGCTATACCTTCCTGCCGTATGTGACGCTGACGCCGTTCGGGCCCTGGTTCCTGCGCGCGATGGGCATGAAGATCGGCAAGCGTGCCTTCATCAATACCGAGTTCATCTCCGACCCCTGCCTGATCACGCTTGGCGACGACGTCGTGATCGGCGGAAGCACCCACCTGTTCGCCCACTTTGGCGGTGGTGGCCATCTGGTCATCGAGCCGATCGTCATCGAATCGCGCGCCACGATCGGCCAGAAGGCGACGGTGATGGGCGATGTGCACATCGGCGCCGGCGCCAAGATCCTGCCGCACTCGGTGCTGTTGCCGGGTTCGCGGGTCGGGGCAGGGGAGACCTGGGCCGGCGTGCCGGCGCGGCCGATTTCGGCATCAGAGATGGAGCATGTGCGGCAGGATATTCACGGGATGACCTGCGACGGGAAGTGAGCCCCGGATACGCACGTCGGCGAGCCTGGGTAGGCCGGTGTGCCGCGTAGCGGTTCACCGGCGGGGCTTGCCGCAAGCACCCGGTGAACGCGATGGAGCCGCGTACACCGGGCTACCACGGGCGGGAAGCCGGCCTCAGTACCCGATCGGGTGCCACACGGTCTTGTACTCGACGAAATCGAGCACCCGCTCCAATGCCAGCAGCGGGCCGCGCGGCTTGGCGTTGCGTTTCATGTTGTCGACGCCCAGGCGTTCCAGTTCGGTGGCGCGCGGTCTCGTCGCCGAAGAAGGCGAGGCCCTGGATTTCCATGTGGGAGCCGAATTGCGCGCCGAGTTCCGCGGCATCGCCGCTGAGCAGATTGATCACGCCGCCCGGCAGGTCGGAGGTCGCGAAGGCCTCGCCGAACTCGGCCACCAGACCGCCGGCACGTCCGGGCAGCAGCGCCACGACGGTGTTGCCGGAGGCAATCACGGCCGCCAGGCGCGCCGCAATCGCCGCCGGATCGGCCGCATCGGCAAAGATCATGCCGATCACGCCGACCGCTTCGGGCGTGGTGAAGTTGTGGTGCGGACCCGGCGACCGGATTCACGGCGCCGATGATCTGCGGATACTTGTCGGTGGCGCCGGCGAAATAGACCAGCGCGTCGATCGTCGCCGCCAGCGCGCGTTGCCTGCGCGCCTGGTGAAGCCGAGGCCATCGCGCAGCAGGGACTGCCACGACTCGGCGCGACCCTCGATCATCTCGGCCATGCGATACAGGATCTGGCCGCGGTTGTAGGCCGAGCGTGCCGCCCAGCCATGCTGCGCGCCTTTGGCCGCTTCCACCGCCGCGCGCAGGTCCTTGCGCGAACCCAGGCACAGGTTGGCGTACGGGCGCGCGGCACCGGGCTTGCACAGCGCATAGCGGCGCCCGGATTCACTGCGCGGAAACTCGCCGTTGATGAACAGCTTGTGCGTCTTTGGCACCGGCAGGCGGCGCGTGTCGGCGGTACTCATGCCTGCACCTCCAGATAGGGCAGCAGTCCGTGGCGTCCGCCCTCGCGGCCGTAGCCGCTTTCGCCATAGCCGCCAAACGGCGAGGTCGGGTCGAACTTGTTGTAGGTGTTGGCCCAGATCACGCCGGCGCGCAGCGCACCGGCGACCTGGTGCACCTTCGAGCCCTTCTCGCTCCAGATGCCGGCGGCCAGGCCGTAGGGCGTGTCGTTGGCCTTGGCGACGGCTTCGGCCGGCGTGCGGAAGGTCGACACCGCCAGCACCGGGCCGAACACCTCGACGCGGCACAGCGTGTGCGCCGAGGCGACGTCGCTGAACAGACACGGGCGCAGGAAGTTGCCCTTGGTCGGCAAGGTGATGTTCTCGGGCTCGAAGTACGCCGCCCTCCTGCTTGCCGATCTCGATCAGGCGCTTGATCTTCTCGAGTTCGGCGGTCGAATTGATCGCGCCGATGTCGGTGTTCTTGTCGAGCGGGTTGCCGACGCGCAACTGGCGCATGCGCGCCTTGAGCTTGTCGAGCACCAGTTCCGCCACCGGTTCTTCGACCAGCAGCCGCGAGCCGGCGCAGCAGACGTGGCCCTGGTTGAAGAAGATGCCGTTGACCACGCCTTCCACTGCCTGGTCGATGGCAGCGTCGGCGAACACGATGTGCGCCGACTTGCCGCCGAGTTCCAGCGTCAGCCGCTTGCCGCTGCCGGCCAGATTGCGCGCGATCGCCTTGCCGACCTCGGTGCTGCCGGTGAACGCGATCTTGCTCACCAGCGGATGCGCGACCAGCGCCGCGCCGGTGGCGCCGGCGCCGGTGACGATGTTGACCACGCCCGGCGGCAGGCCGGCCGGCCTCGAAGATCTCGATCAGCTTGAGTGCGGTCAGCGAGGTCTGCTCGGCGGGCTTCAGCACCACCGTGTTGCCGCAGGCCAGCGCCGGCGCGATCTTCCACGCCGCCATCAGCAGCGGGAAGTTCCACGGGATGATCTGGCCGGCGACGCCCAGCGGCGCCACCTGGCGACCGGGCATCGCGTATTCGAGCTTGTCGGCCCAGCCGGCGTAGTAGAAGAAGTGCGCGGCGACCAGCGGCAGGTCGACATCGCGCGATTCGCGGATCGGCTTGCCGTTGTCGAGAGTCTCCAGCACCGCCAGTTCGCGCGAGCGCTCCTGGATGATGCGCGCGATGCGGAACAGGTAGCGCCCGCGTTCGCGGGCCGCCGAGCTTGACCAGGCCGGTCGTAGGCGCGCTTGCGCGCGCGCACCGCGGCATCGACGTCGCCTGGCGTCGGCATCGGCGACCTCCGACAGCGGCTTGGCGTCGCCGGGTTGACGCTGGGGAAATAGCGGCCCGGCCGCCGGCGGCGTCCATTGCCCGCCGATGTAGAGCTCGTGGCGCGGCGGGATCTCACGATCTTGTCGGATTCGATGCTCGGGGCGTAGTCGATGACGGTCCCGGGCGCTGCGGCGGCGCGGCCGCCCTTGGCGGTGGTCTCAGTCAAGCGAGTAGCCCTTGTCGTAGTAGTAGCGGCCGGTGTACTGGCGATAGATCTGGCGCAGCACGTCGTTGAGCAGGGCGCTGGCGCCGAAGCGGTAGAGGTCGGGCGTCATCCAGTCCGGACCGAGCGTCTCGTAGAGCATGCACAGGTAGGCGATCGCCTGTTTGGCGGTGCGGATGCCGCCGGCCGGCTTCATGCCGATGCGCACGCCGGTCTTGCGGTAGTGATCGGCGATCGCCTGCAGCATCACCAGCGTCACCGGCATGGTCGCCGCCGGCTGGATCTTGCCGGTCGAGGTCTTGATGAAATGCGCGCCGGCGGCGATGGCGATGTCCGAGGCCAGCCGCACCTTGTCCAGCGTGCCGAGTTCGCCGGTCTCCAGGATCACCTTCAGATGCGCCTGCCCACAGGCTTCGCGCACGGCGCAGATTTCGTCGAAGACCTGCTGGTATTCACCGGCCAGGAAGGCGCCGCGATTGATCACCATGTCGATCTCGTCGGCACCGGCGTCCACCGCTTCGCGCACATCGACCAGTCGCGTCTTCAGCGATGCCTGACCAGAGGGGAAGGAGGTCGCGACCGAGGCGACGTGCACGCCACTGCCTTCCAGCACCTGGACCGCGTGCGGCACCAGCAGCGGATAGACGCAAACCGCGGCGACCGCGGGAATCGGCCGGAAACCGGGAACTTCCCGCCAACATCTCGGCCAGCCCGGGGGGGCTGGGGGCTGCGGCGCCTTGCCACACCTCTGGGGGCACCCGCGCCGGGGCGGGGCCCCCCCCTAAGCGTGGTCAGATCCATCATCTGCAGCGCCAGGTAGAGCAAATCGAGCTTGCTTTGCTGCTTGACGCTGCGCTTGCCGAAAAAGGCCGCGCGCTCCTCGGCGCCGACGGCATCCACCGGCACGGCAGCGATGCCGCGCGGATTGCCGCTCTGGTCGCGGACAGTGACGATCATGGATGCACGCTACTCCAAAGGCTGGCACGACCAAGCGTGCGGATGGCAGCGGTGGAGCATACGACGCGCGCTTGCCGGTTGTCTTAGGCTGGCGGGCTAGCCCGCAGGAAGTGCACAGGCTGCATTGATCCGGCTCCTGGTCGGCGAATGGGTGGCTGCGCTCGACATGATGGCCTGCGCTGGCACATTCCATCGACGCATCGATTGACATCGGTCAAGGAGCAGGGTGGCGACCCTTGCCCACGCTCCAGTGAGGCCCAACCGGCCCGGGGGACGGACATGCGACATCGCGCCACGCGTTTCGGTGGCCGCGAGCTTGGGCGCTGCTTGCGTGCGGGAGTTCGGCTGGAGCGCTCGACCTGCGCGTTGGCGTCGGCAGCGGCTGCACCCAGGCCACACTGCAGGCAGCGCTCAGCGCCATCGAGGGCGTAGGTGGCAGCCACAACATCCGCATCAACGCCGGGACCTATGCCGTACCCGACGGCATGAACTACCAGCCAAGCGTGGCGCAGGCATTCGTCGTGCTCGAAGGCGGCTACGCCAGTTGCACCGCGGCTACGCCCAGCGGCAGCGCCACCAGCGACGCCGGCCGCAGCATTTTCAGCGGCAGCGGTGGCCCGGACGCTCGGTGTTGCAACGCGCAGATCAAGGGCCGCGTTGGCGGCCTGCAGATGCGCCGCACCGCTTGCAGGACGATGAGTGGACCAATACTGCCGGAGCCTACAACCATGGCGGCGGTTTGGCGGTGTACGGCAACGCCTCGGTGCTGATCGGCAGCGGCACCACCATCCGCAACAACCTTGCCGGCCATGGTGGCGGCGTCGCGCTGGTCGGCAGTCTGGTCTACAGCGGCGGCGAAGCCCTCGCACGACCAGACTTCTACATCGACGAAGGTGCCGAGATCCGCAACAACACCGCCGTGGCCGACGGCGGCGGCATTTACTGCGGCGGCGCCATCTCCGTCGTCGGCGATCCGTTGTCGGTTCCCCGGCATGGCAGCATCGTGCATCGGAACGGGTCCATCCTCAACAATCAGGCTGGCGGCACCGGTTCTGCGATCAACTGTCGCGGCAGCTATGCCGGCGGCGGCTACCAGCCGCGGCCGCTCCCGGGGGCGCTCGCACTGGTGGCCAACAATGGCGGTGCGCCAGGGAATTTCTGCGCAATCGCTGCAACGCTCGACCTGGTGGTTCCCGTGAACGGCATCGACGAACGCGTATCGCGCCGACGATGGCAGTAACTGGCATATGCTGGTCATCAGCAACAGCGATACCCCGCAGATTCCGGCCTGTGCGTCGAGGACGGGGCGATCGCGGTGGCGCGTCGCCGGCACCGGTTCCGATGCCGCGCTTCGCGATCCAGAATGTCTGGTTCTCGGCGAACATGGTCAGCCGGGCGGGACACCCCGTGCTCGACTCCTCGTCGCGCTGGCGGTCACCGCCGCGCTGGAGCTGGCGCTGCGCGCGCCTCCGGGCGGACCATGGTGTGCGCCGCGGACACGCCATGCGTGCTGTTCGAAAACAACGCGGTGGCAGCCGGCTTTCCTGCCGGCGTGACCGGCGCCGCGGTCAGGATGGGCAACGGCTCGACGACGACGCTGTGGATCGAGCGTGCGCGCTTCACCGGCAACATCGCCCAGGAAGCGCTGATCGCCGTGCAGTACCGCAACAGCATCTATCTGCAGCAGTCCAGCGCGATCGATGGCAATACGGTCAATGGCACCGACGCCGTGTTGTTTGCGCTCGGAACGCCGTCGGGTGCCACGGCGCCGGCGCCCGACGCGCCTTGCTGGCACAACACCATGACCGGCAACTCCATACGCTTTGTCAGGATCGACGACAACAGCCTGCTGAGTTCGCAGGGCAACGTGCCGCACGCCCGGCCACGCCTGCTGCGCTTGGGCAATGCCCCTGCGGCCAACCTGACGTTGAAATGGTGCAACTACCTGACCACCCTCAGCGATGCCGGGTTTTCCGGGGCAACCCAGGTGGCTGACGACTTCGGGCCGCTGGTGACGGTGACCGGTGCGCTGGCACTGGGCGCCGACTTCGCGCCGCCGTTGAGCCTGATCGACCGTTGCCAGCGGCCTCTGGTGATTCCTGGTGTCCACGATGATCGACTACCAGGACGACTGTTTGGCAACCCGGTTGCGCCGGCCAATCCGAATCGCCTGGGCGACCTGGGTGCGATCGAGTTCTACACCGAAGTGATCCTGCGGGACGGTTTCGAGGGCGGCATGTGATCTTGACCGGGCTCATTGCACCGGCGCTCCGCGAGCGCGTCCAATAGGCGACCCTATCGAATTCCCGAGTGTGCCAACATGCGCCGACCCGTCCTCGCCATCCTGCCGCTCTGCCTCTTGCTGAGTGCCTGTGCCCCCGACAGCGACAGCAACAGCAAGCCCGCGCCAACCGTGGCGCCGGTTGTGGCACCGTCGCCTGAGCCGGCCGCGAAGGCGCTGCCGGCCGCGGATGACCACGCCCATCACCACGACGCGGCTGTCGGCGTGGCGCTCGAGCGCCCACCCGGCGGCGGCAATTGGCCCACCGACGCCGCGCTGCGCCAGGGCATGGAGACCATCCACGTCGCGCTGGCGACGGCCCTACCCGCATTCGAGAGGGGCGAGCTGACCGCGCCCGCGGCCACGACGCTCGCCGGTGTGGTCAGCAGCCAGGTGCAATTTCTCATCGCGAACTGCAAGCTCGAACCCGATGCCGACGCGCAACTGCACATCCTGATCGGTCAGATGATGTC
>JADKFD010000096.1 GCA_016717705.1 Rhodanobacteraceae bacterium
GGCCACAACTGCGTTTCGTGGAAATCGGTGAGCAGCGTGCGTCTCTCGATGCCCAGGTCGAAATCGCCAGCATCATCCACGGCGGTGCAACGCCGCGCCTGATCAAGCTGCCGGCGGCGCCTGATCGCAGCACAGAGATCGTCTTCGACAACGGCGACGGCCTGGTCACGCCGGCCTTCGTCGATCCCTATACCGGCGAGCATCTGGGCTCGGTAGCCGCAACCACCTGGCTGCCCGGCCTGACCCGCAAACTGCACGGCGGCTGGCCGTCGGAGATCCCGGCTCCTGGCTGCTCGAACTCGGCGCTGGCTGGACGCTGGTGATGGTGCTGACCGGGCTGTACCTGTGGTGGCCGCGCGGACGGGCGGGGCTTGCCGGCGTGCTCTATCCGCGCCTGACGCGCAGCCCGCGCGTGTTCTGGCGCGATCTGCACAGCGTCGTCGGCGTTTACTTCGCGGGCATCTTTATCGCATTCCTGCTCACGGCGCTGCCGTGGACGGCATTCTGGGGCGAGCAGATCCTTCGCCCAGTGCAACGCGCCACCGGGCAGACCGCACCGGCAGCACTGGGCTTCGGCCAGATGGCGCTGAAGTCGATCGACGACGGCAGCGGTCGCCAGATCAGCCTGGATCAGGCGGTCGCCATCGCCCGCGCGGAAGGCCTGGCGGGCGATCTCGAAATTCAGCCGCGCGGTGGCGATGCGCCGATCGGCATCGCCCTGCGCCAGGGCCGTTCCAGCAACGAGCGCGTGCTGCAGATCGATCGCTACCGCGGCAGTGTGCTGGGACGGGTGGGCTGGCAGGACTATCCGCTGATCCCCAAGGTTGTGGCCACCGGTGTTGATCTGCACGAAGGGACCTTCTTTGGCCGCGCCAACCAGTGGTTCAACACCGCCGTGGTCGCCGCGCTGTACTGGCTGGCGTTCACCGGATTC
The DNA here is from genome assembly GCA_016717705.1 of Rhodanobacteraceae bacterium. Lineage (GTDB taxonomy): Bacteria > Pseudomonadota > Gammaproteobacteria > Xanthomonadales > SZUA-5 > JADKFD01. Next base: position 935 of record JADKFD010000096.1, read on the forward strand.
ATCGGCTGGTACCGCCGACGCCCTGCCGGACGGCTGTCCGCACCGCCGCGTCTGCCCTTGCCGATACCGCGAGCGATCCGCTGGATGGCGCTCGGGGTCTGCGTGCTGCTGCCTTTGCTCGGCTTGTCGGTGCTCGTCGTGGCGGCAACCGACTCTCTGTATTTGCGCATGCGCCCAAAGCCGGGCTAAGTTCTGGCGCGGGACAACTGGCCACGACCCCAACCCAACCACCGAACAGAGGACGCCCACCCTGGAATCCATGTTGCGCCCTCTCATCGATTCTGATTTCCTGCGCACGCTAGCGCGCTTGCGCTGGTCTGCCGCAGCGGGGCAGGCGCTGGCAATTGTGGTGACGCTGTATGTGTTGGAGCTGCCGCTGCCGGCGTGGCCGCTGTGGGCCGGCGTGGCGGCATTGCTGGTCGTTCAACGCCTATGCGACCAGCGCCCTGGCTGGCGGTCGCCAGCCACTCAGGCACCGCGGCAGCGGTGCGGCCCTCGGTTTCGCCCAGGCGTCGCCGTGGCACATCTGGCCTTCGACATCGCCGAGCTGACCTGGGCGATTGCCTGGAGCGGCGGGCCGATGAACCCTTTCGTCTCCTTGTTCCTGGTGCCGATCGCGTTGGCGACGCTGGCACTGCCGATCCGCCATATCGTGCTGGTTGCGGCACTGGCCACCCTGGGCTACGCACTGGCCGCCGCGCTGGGGCCGGCGTTGCCGCATATCCACGGACTTTCCGGCACCTTTGATCTGCACCTTTGGGGCATGGCGGTGAACTTCGCGGTGTCGACGCTGGTGTTCGTGGCCGTGCTCACGCAACTGGCCGCCGCGCGCGATGCGCGTGAGCGCGAGATCGCGCGTCTGCGCGAGCAGGCCGCGCGCGCCGAGGGCATCCTCGGGCTGGCCACGCATGCCGCGGCGATGGCACACGCCTTGAACACGCCGCTCGGCACGCTCACCTTGATCCTCGACGATCTGGCCGAAGACAACGCGAATCGCCCGCAAACGCACGCCGACATCGAGCGCGCCCGCGCCGTGGTCGCCGTCTGTCGCGATCAGGTGCGCAAGCTGGTGCATGAGGCGCATCCGGACAGCCATGAACTGGAACCCTTGCCCGGCTACATCGACAGCGTGATTGCGCGCTGGGAACTGCTGCGGCCATCGATGCGCCTGACGCGCGACATCGAGTTGCCGCAGCTGTCGATCCGCGCCGATCCGGCGCTCGCCCACTTGCTGCAGGCACTACTCGACAACGCGGCCGACGCTAGCGTCGGGCAATCGAGCACCGAGCTTGGCACTGCGCCTGCGCGTGGTCGATCACGCCTTGATTGGCGCGATCACCGATCATGGCGGCAGTGCACTGGAAAATCGGCCGCTCGGCGCGGTGTTCGCGTCGAGCAAGACCGATGGGCTCGGCGTCGGCCTGGCGCTTTCGCACGCCACCGTCGAACGCTATGGCGGCGAATTGTCGCTGCAAGCCGGGGATGACGGCGCAATCACCCGTTTCCGCTTGCCGCTGGCGAAACTGACATGAACCCGAGACACATCCTGATCGTCGACGACGACGTCAACTACGGCGAGCAGTTGCAGCGCTCGCTGCTGCGGCGCAACTGCACGGTCGATCTGGCGCATGACGCCGCCAGTGCTCTGATGCTCGCCGGTGCACGCACGCCGGATGGCGCCGTGCTGGATTTGCGGCTGGCCGAGGACTCCGGCCTGCGCCTGATCGAGCCGCTGCGGGCCTTGTCGGCCAGCATGGTGATCGTGCTGCTCACCGGCTACGCCAGCGTGGCCACCGCCGTCGAAGCGATCAAGCGCGGCGCCGACGACTATCTGCCCAAACCGGCCGGCATCGATTCGATCCTGCGTGCCCTGAACGGCGACGGCAAACCCGATGAATTCGAAGAAACCCGAGACCATGACGCCACTCAAGCGTCTGGAATGGGAGCACATCCAGCAGGCGCTCAGTGCCAGCGGCGGCAGCATTTCCGCTGCCGCGCGCCTGCTCGGCATGCACCGGCGGACGCTGCAACGTAAGCTCGGCAAGCGACCCGTGCCGGGGCGCGGCTAGGTGACCCAATTAGCCAACTTCAGTTTGGGCACGCGGCTGAATTCGCGCAGGTTGTTGCTGATCAGGGTGCAGCCCAGTGCCAGCGCATGAGCGGCAATCAGCGTGTCAAGCGCACCGATGGGCGTCCCGATGCGCTCCAGGTGGCTGCGCAAGGGGCCGTATTCGCGCATCGCCGCCTCGTCGAAGGCCACAATGTCCAGCGGCGCCATGAATTTGTCCAGGGCGTCCTGATTGCGGCGCGAACCACTCTTCGCCACGCCGAAACTCAACTCCGCACCGGTAATGCTGGAGATCGCAATGTCGCCCACGCGCATGCCCATGAAGTGCTCGAACACCCGCTGCGGGCGCTGGTTGATGATGTAGATGCAGGTATCGGTGTCCAACAGGAAACGCGGCACACTCACTGGGGAAATTCCTGCCGCGGTTGTTGCGGGGGCTGCTCGCGCTGCAACACGAAGTCAGGCTCGAACTCGCTCAGCGCTTGCTGCATCAACGCAAACGGCGCATCCATCGGCAGCAGGAGCACGCCGTTTCCGAAGCGCTTGGCAATCACTTCATCACCGTCGAATCGTAGTGACTTGGGCAATCGCACCGCCTGACTGCGCCCGGACATGAATAGTTTGGCCGAGGTCGACACCGGCAGCTCCACATTTGATAATCATCAATCATACTTATCATCGACCCAAAAGTCGATTTGGCCATCGACACCTCACCACATCACGCGCAGCCCCGCATACACGGTGCGCCCGGCGCCGGGCACGGCGATACCCCACGGAATGCCGTTCAGGCTCATGGTCATGCCCTGGGCAACGTATGCGCCGCCGAGCGGCAGGTCGTAAGCGCGGTCGAGCAGATTGTCGACGCCGGCGTCGATGCGAACTGACGTCCACGAGTACGCGGCGCGCAGATGCAGCAGGCCGTAACCGGCGGTCTCGATCTCGTTGCGCACGTCGGAAACGCGCGTCTTGGCGTCGACCAGTTCCCATTCCAGCGTGCTGCTCCACGCCCCGCGCGTCTGCGTCAGGTTGAATGCGGCGTTTGCGGGCATCTGCTGGTACAGCGACTCGTCGGTGTCGCGATTCTCGCCGCGCTGCCACTCGAGTCGCGCGCCAAGATCGAAACTGCCGAAGCTGTCGCTCTCGCCCAGCCGCATCTGCCCTGCCACGTTGAGCCCCCACAGGCGCGCCGACTGGTTGGCGTAGCGCAGCACGTTGAACTGGTTGTCGCGGTAGCCGCTGGTCGGCACCGCGTCGATGTAGTCGTCGACCTGGGTGTAGAACGGGGTCAGCTCGAAACGGTCGTGGCCATCGGCCGAGGTCCAGCGCCAGGTCGCCGAGCCGGTCCACGCGCTCTCCGGATCCAGGCCGACGTCGCCGACGTAACCGTTGCCGTCGCCGACGGTGTTGTTCATCGCGGCCGCCATCGACCAGCTCGACCAGGTGTAGCGCTCGTACAGATTCGGCGAGCGTTCGCGTCGGGCGATGCCGAACTCCAGCGTCTGGCGCTCGGCGAAGTCGTAGCGTGCCGATGCGGCGAAGTTCCAGTTGTCGTCGCGCCGCTCGCGCTCCAGCGCGTTGAACGCCGCGGCCTCGGCCGCCTGATTGCCCATCGCCATCATCGCCGTGCTATAGCCGCGTACCTCGCCACTGTCGCTGCGCACATGCTCGTAGCGCAGACCCACGGTGGTCGTCCATTGGTCCGCCGGGTGCGCCTCCCACTCGGCGAACAGCGAATTGCGGTCGCGCTGCCCATCCTCGATGTTGGTGAACGTACCCGGACCCATGCTGCCGCCAGAGGCCGGCCAGTAGTCGTCGAGCCGATAACGCAAGAATTCCGCGCCCAGCCGCGCCAGGTCAGCGCCGGCCAGCGGCAGGTCCAGGTGCAAGGTCGCCCCGTTGGTGGTGCTGTCGCTGTTCATCGGCATGCCAGCAGCGCAAGTACCGGCCGGATCACCCATGAAGCGGATCGGCGCGCACGGGCTGCCCATGCCCGAGTTCGTGCCATACCAGTAGCGTCGATCCGGCCCGAAAT
>JADKFD010000097.1 GCA_016717705.1 Rhodanobacteraceae bacterium
GCAGCAGGCCTTCGCGGTCGAACGGCTTCCACGCGCCTTCGGGCTGCGCCAGGCGGTCGGCGATGGCCCACAGGACCATCGGGTTGACGCCCATTCCGAGGTGGCTGGCGGCGATTTCGATGTTCTCGCTCAGGGGCGCTTCGGGCGCCACACTGACTTTCCACGAGACGATGCCGTCGCCTTTGCTGAATATCGACGTGAAAGGCATCTGCGGATGTTGCCGCGCCATCTGGTGCAGTTCCGGATCGTCGGTGCGCCAACCGCTGACTGCCTCGAACACTTTCCAGGCATTGGTCGCGCGCGGGTGTGGCTGTACCGGCGAACCCAGCGTGATCACGTTGCGCACCGAATCGGGCAGGTTGGCGCCAAGCCCGCGCGCCATGGCGCCGCCCAGCGACCAGCCGATCAGGCTGACCTTGCGGCCGTGCTTGCGTTCAATGCGGCGCACCCGCGCCAGCAGCTTGGGCAGGGTTTCCCCGCGCGGGCCGAAGTTGACGCCGAGTTGCCAGGGGTAGGGCACGTAGCCGAGTTCTTCCAGGTACTTGCGCAGTGGCCAGGTGCTGGCGTCGCCGGCAACCAGTCCGGGCAGCACCAGCACCGGGTGGCCGTCGCCCCTGGGGGCGCGTTTGAGCCAACGCCAGGCCAGCGCCAATGACGCCCATTCGAAGACCGCGCGCGACTCGAGCGCCAGCAACAGACGTGAGGGTGGTGCCGGCCCGCCGCCGTCTCCGGCTTGCCGCGGATCGCGCCACGCTCATTTGGGCAATCTCTTTTCCAGCGCGGCCAGGGCGCGCTCGAAGGCCCGGGCGATGCTGTCGGGCGCGCAACTACGTCCTTGGCCTGATGACACCAAACTCAAGGTGCCCGCCATAACTCTGCACGGTGACATTCAGCGCCAGACCATGAATGACGATCGAAATCGGGTAGTAGTGCAGCACCCGCGCGCCGGCCAGGAACAACTCGATCGGCGGCCCCGGCACGTTCGAGATGACCAGGTTGGCCAGCGCCGGCAGGCGCTCGGAAATGTGGCCGTGCGCCCACAGCCGGCTGAGCCCGGATGCCCACAGCGGGGCGGCCAGCCCGGGAAAGTCCGTGGGAATCAGGTCGCGCAGGACGCTGACTCGGTTCTTGATGCTCGCCGTTGCGGTGTGGATCGCGGCGAGGCGTTCCAGCGGATCGCTGATCTGGGTCGGCAAGGGGCACTGCGCCATCGACACCTGATTGTTGGCTTCGCCATCGCCGGCGCCGCGCAGCGAAATCGGCATGCCAACCACCAGCGGCTCGGCCGGAACGCCGCCGTGCTTGCCCAGATAGTCGCGCAGCGCGTGGGCGACCAGCGCCATGACCACGTCGTTCAGGCTGACGCCATGGCCGCGGGCGACCCGTTTGACGCGGGCCAGGTCGATGCTGGCCACAGCGAACGCGCGCTCTGGCCCGATCTGGACGTTGAAGATCGTTTTCGGCGCCAACAACAGCGTGTCACGCAGCTTGCCGATCAGGCTGCCCGGTTTGCCCAGTGCCTGTCCGGCCATTTTCAGCGTCGCCGGCACCGCGCGAATGAGCCGCGCGAATTGCGACACGGTGGCGCGGGCGGCAGTGCTGGCGCGTGCACGCGTGCCGGCCTCTGGTTCGACGTGGATCACTTCAGTCCCGCTCAGTGGCTTCGGGAAGTGTGAAGCGGTGTCGAGCAGCGCTTGCGCCAGCGCGATGCCGCCCTGGCCATCGAGCAGGGCATGATGAATCTTCGAATACAGCGCCAGTTCGCCACTGGCCAGGCCATCGATGACGACCAGGCACCAAAGCGGGTTATCGCGCGGCAGCATCTGCGCATGCAGATCGGCCACCTTGCGCAGCAACTGCGCCTGGGTGCCGGGCTTGGGCAGCCTTTCGTAGCGGATGTGGTGGTTGAGATCGAGATGCTCGGCCTCCTGCCACATCGGGTGCGCCAGCTCCAGTGGCGCCTCGACCAGCTTGCGGCGCAGGGCGCGCGCCTTGGGCAGGCGTTCGGCAATCAGAGCTTGCACGGCCGCATGAAATTCGTATCCACGCTTCTTCGGCGCTTCCAGCAGCATCAAGCTGCCGACATGCATTGGGGTACCCGCAGCCTCCAGGTACAGAAAGCCGGCGTCCAGGCCGCTCAACGTCCGCAGTCGCACTCGATCAGGATCCTTTCGCTCGCGTGCGCGCAGCATATTCCAGTGCGCGAGGGCACGCGTTGTGCAGTGCGCCAAATGCGCGCGCGAATGGCGGCGCAGGGCGGCGCGCGCCTGCTGCGCGCCTGCCGGCCCCGCTCGCGATCCCTGTGGCATACTTGCCGGCTAGCCGCGATTCCTGTCGCGCCCCGTCGTCGTCATCGAGCTGATCCCCATGGATTTTCTGATTTCCCCGCCTACGCGCAGGCCGCCGGGCAGCAGCCCAGCATGTTGCCCAGCCTTGTGATGCTGGTTGTGTTCTTCGCGATCTTTTATTTCCTGCTGATCCGCCCGCAGCAAAAGCGCGTGGCTGAGCACAAGAAGATGGTCGACGCGATGTCACGCGGTGACGAGATTGTCACCACCGGTGGCCTGCTCGGTCGGGTCGAGGAAGTGGGCGACAGCTTCGTGACCTTGGAAATTGCCCAGGGCGTCCGCATCAAGGTGCAGAAGCACGCGCTCGGCGCGGTGCTGCCAAAGGGCACCTACAAGTCCGCTTAAAGCGCGCTTTGCTGGTTCCTCCCATTCGCTCGTTAGCCTCTGTCGAGGTGATAGATGTTTGAGTTTCCCAAATGGAAGTTCGGCCTGGTGGCCGGACTGGTGTTGCTGGCAGCGCTGTACTCCTTGCCGAACTTGTTCCCGCAAGAGCCGGCGATCCAGATATCGGCCAATCGCGGCGCCACCGTCGACGAGGTCCTGCAGGGTCGCGTCGAAGGGGCGCTGAAGGGCAAGAAGATCGACTTTTTCGGCCTGGAGCGAACCGATACCCGGCTGATGGTGCGTTTGCCCACTGCCGACTCGCAGCTGCTGGCGCAGACGATCTTGTCGGAAGAGCTTGGCGACAAGTACACGGTGGCCATGAATCTGGCGTCGACCGTGCCCGGCTGGCTGCAGGCCCTGCACGCCAAGCCGATGACCTTGGGTCTGGACTTGCAGGGCGGCGTCCACTTCCTGATGGAGGTCGATCAGCAGGCGGCCCGTGACAAGCTCGAAGAGCGCTACGTCAACGAGCTCTATCACGATCCTGCGCGCCGAGAAGATTGCCTACCGCTCGGTGACGCGCACCCGCGACGGCCTGTCGATCCAGCTGCTGTCTCGCGAGGATCGCGCCAAGGCGTTGGCGCAAGTGACCTCGAAGCGCCGGACCTGCTGGCCGAAGAGGCGACTGCGGGCGATCCAACGTCCTGCTGGCGCGCATCCGCCGGAGAAGATCGCCGAGGCGCAGAAGGCAACGATCGACCAGAACATAACCACACTGTACAAGCGCGTCAGCGAACTCGGCGTCGCCGAGCCGATCGTGCAGCAGCAGGGGCAGACGCGCATCGTCGTGCAGTTGCCGGGCATCCAGGATACAGCCGCGGCGAAGAAGATCCTCGGTTCAACGGCAACCCTCGAATACCGCGCCGGCAACGACAGCGCCAATGCGGTCGAGGCCGCTGCGACCGGCCGGATTCCGCCGGATTCCAGGCTGTATTACGACCAATCGGGCAACCCGGTGCTGCTGAAGAAGAACTGATCGCCAGCGGCGACCAGCTGGTCGATGCGACCAGCGGCTTCGACCAGCAGTCCGGAACGCCGATGGTGTCGGTGACGCCTGGATTCCGCCGGCGGCATGCGCATGCTGGACTTCACCAGCGAAAATGTCGGTCGCCCGATGGGCGTGGTCTACATCGAACGCGTGCCGGAGTCCGCACGTCGTCGACGGCAAGGAAGTGCGCACTTTCAAGGAAACGCAGACGGTCATCAGCTGGCGCCGGATCCACGGGGTGTTCAGCAACAAGTTCCAGACCACTGGCCTGGACAGCAACCCAGGAAGCCAGCGAACTGGCCCTGCTGCTGCGCGCCGGATCGCTGGCGGTGCCGGTCGACATCATCGAAGAGCGCGTGATCGGGCCCAGCCTGGGCCGCGAGAACATCGAGGCGGGCATCAAGGCGATGGCCATCGGCACCGCCTTCATCATCGTGTTCGTGATGTTCTACTACAAGCTGGTCGGCATCGTGACCGTGATCGGCCTGGGTGTGAACATGCTGCTGCTGGTGGCGATCCTGAGCGTGCTCGGGGCCACGCTGACCATGCCCGGCATCGCCGGTATCGTGCTGACCTTGGGTATGGCGGTCGACGCCAACGTGCTGATCGCCGAGCGTATCCGCGAGGAAGTGCGCTCAGGAAACTCGCCGATGAACGCACTCAAGGCCGGCTACGAGAAAGCCTGGGGCACCATTCTCGACTCCAACCTGACCACGCTGTTTGCCGCGATGGCGATGTTCGCCTTCGGTTCCGGCCCGGTGAAAGGGTTCGCCGTCACCATGTTCACCGGCATCCTGACCTCGATGTTCAGCGCGGTCACGGTGACCCAGTTGATCATGGCGCTGGTCTACGGTCGCCAACGCAAAGTGCAGTCGATTTCGGTCTAAGCCGACCAGGACAGGAGCAAAGCCATGGAATTCTTCAATCCAAACGCCAATATCCCGTTCATGAGCTGGCGCAAGATCACGGTCGGCATTTCTGCCTTCCTGATCCTCGCCTCGATCGTGCTGCTGGCCACGCGTGGCCTCGATCTGGCGCTCGACTTCACCGGCGGCACGCTGGTGGAGGTCGAGTCCGAGCAAGCGCTGGACACCGGCGCTGTGCGCGCGGCGCTGGAAAAGGCCGGTTTCGAGAACGTCGCGGTGCAGAGCATCGGTGGCGCGGCAAGGCGGCGATGCGCCTGCCGCCCTGACCAAGGGTTCGATCTCGGCAGACCAGCGCCAGGCGGAAACCGCCAAGCGCGTGCAACTGGCGCTGAACGAGGCCGACATCACGGTCGACCGTCAAGCGCAGCGAGTTCGTCGGTCCCCAGGTCGGCAAGGAACTGGCCGAAGACGGCTCATCGCCGTGGTGTTCGTGATGCTGACCATCATGGCCTACGTGGCCATGCGCTTCGAATGGCGTTTTGGCCTCTCGGGGATTGCCGGCGAAGTCGCACGATCATGATCATCACCTGGGCTTCATCTCGCTGATCGACATGGATTTCGATCTGACGGTGCTGGCGGCCCTGCTGACGGTCGCCGGTTACTCGATCAACGACAAGGTCGTGGTCTTCGATCGCGTTCGCGAGATCTTCCGCAGTGCACGCAAGCTGGGCGCCGAGGACACCATCAACAAGGCGATCAACAACACCTTGTCGCGTACCTTGATCACCGGCGTGACCACCTTCATGGCGCTGTTGTCGCTGTATTTCCTCGGTGGTCCGGTGGTCGAAAACTTCGCGCTGACGACCATTTTCGGCATCATCGTCGGTACCGCGTCCTCGATCTTCTTCTGCAACCCGATGCTGCTCTGGCTCGGCGTGTCGAAGAGCGACCTGCAAGTGGTGAAGAAGGAAGATCCGGAATTGGCGCTGCGTCCCTGACGGTATCGTCGAATCGCCGCAAACAGGGCGCCTTCGGGCGCCTTGCTTGTTTTGTGACCGCGGAATGCCACCAGCTGTCAACAGCCAATCGCGGCGCTCATCATTCCGCATTCGCGATTGCGAGGTAGTTGGCCTTGTCGGAATCCGATCCAGCGCCACTCACCGCGGCCTGATTGTCGCGGCGATCGGCGTGGTCTTCGGCGATATCGGCACCAGCCCCTTGTACGCCTTGCGCGAGTGCTTCAACGGCGACTACGCGCTCGAAGCGACACGTGCCAATGTCCTCGGGGTGCTGTCGCTGCTGTTGTGGTCGATGACCCTGGTGGTCTCGATCAAGTACCTCGCCCTGATCCTGCGTGCCGACAACCGCGGCGAAGGTGGCATCCTGGCATTGATGGCACTGGCACTGCAGAAGTCGGCGGCGACCGGTCGCCGCCGCCGCGTCCTGCTGCTGGTCGGCATGGCCGGCGCGGCGCTGTTCTTCGCCGATGGCCTGATCACGCCGGCGATTTCGGTCCTGAGCGCGATCGAGGGTCTGTCGGTGGCGGCTCCCGGATTCGGCGACCACCAATTGCCGATCGCCATTGCGGTTATCGTCGGATTGTTCATCGTCCAGAAGCGCGGTACCGAGCGGGTTGCCACCTGGTTCGGGCCGATCATGCTGGTCTGGTTCGCGGCCATGGCGGTGCTCGGGTTGATGCACATCGCCGACGACCCGCACATCTTCGCCGCGATCGATCCGCGCTGGGCGGTCGATCTGGCGATGCGCCACGGCTGGCACACCCTGGTCATCATGGGCGCGGTCTTCCTGGTCATGACCGGAGGCGAGGCGCTTTACGCGGACATGGGGCATTTCGGTCGTCACTCGATCCGGATGGGCTGGTTCGGCGTCGTCATGCCGGCGATCCTGCTGAATTACTTTGGTCAGGGCGCGTTGTTGCTGAGTGATCCGAGGAGCCGCGGCGCATCCGTTCTACGGACTGGCACCGAAGGCCGTCCAATTGCCGCTGGTGGTCCTGGCGACGGCGGCGACGGTGATCGCCTCGCAGGCGGTCATTTCGGGCGTGTTCTCGGTCACGCGCCAGGCCATCCAACTCGGTTTCCTGCCGCGCGCGGACATTGTCCATACCTCGGAAAGCACAATGGGGCAGATCTATGTGCCGGTGGCCAACTGGGCGATGCTGATCGGCGTCATTTGCCTGCTGCTGGTTTTCGGCAGTTCCTCGGAAATTGCCTCGGCCTATGGCATCGCGGTATCGCTGACCATGGTGCTGGAGGTCGGGCTGGTGTTCGTGCTGGCGGCGACCGGCTGGGGCTGGCGCTGGTGGTCGCTGCTGCCGGTAGCCGGGCTGATTCTGTTCGATTTGAGCTACCTCGCAGCGAACTCGTTGAAGATCAGCCACGGTGGCTGGTTTCCGCTGGTGCTGAGCATGTTGCTGGTGATCCTCATGACCACGTGGACCCACGGCAGTCGCCTGGTGCGAGAGCAGGTGCGCTGTCAGGAAATGCCGATCGATCTGTTCCTCTCCAGTGTCACCGGCGTGCCGCGCGTGTCGGGCACCGCGGTATTCCTGTCGCGCGTGGCCGAGGGAATTCCGCACAGCCTGCTGCACAACCTGAAGCACAACAAGATCCTGCACGAGCGCGTGGTGTTGATGAGCCTGATCGTCGAAGAGGTGCCGCGCATCCTCAACGATCGCCTGCTGGAGATCGAGAACCTCGGTTCCGGCTTCTACCGGATCAAGGCGCATTTCGGTTTCTCCGAGGAATTCGATGTGCCCCGGGTGCTTCAGCGCGCCGCGGCCAAAGGCATGCCCTTTGACATGATGGACACGACTTTCTTCCTCGGCCGCGAAACCGTGATTCCAACCCGCGGCGACGGCATGACCGCCTGGCGCGAACATTTGTTCGGCTGGATGTGGAAGAGCGCGGCGCGTGCGATGGATTCGCTGAAGCTGCCGCCGAATCGAGTGGTCGAACTGGGAACGCAGGTCGAGATCTGAGCGGTGAGAGCTGCCGACGCGCGCCGGCTGGCCGATGTGCTACCGGGTGAACGCGCTGCGCGCGCACACCGGCTCACTGACACGGCCGACCGCCCGACTCACCGCGAAATCGCCAGCGATTTCCACCATCCTACCCTTCGTCCAGCAACATTGTTTGACCGAAGTGACTGGTATCGGCCGCCGCAGCCAAGCAGACTAGGGGCATGAAGCCGAGTCTCCAATTACGCGTCGGACAGCAGCTCACGCTGACGCCACAGCTCAAGCAGGCGATCCGGCTACTGACGCTGTCGACGCTGGAACTGCAGACCGAACTGGCGCAGGCGGTCGAGACCAATCCGATGCTGGAGTGGGACGATGCGCCGGCGGCGGATGATTATTCCGAGAGCCCGAAGCAGAGGGGCCGGCGGAGTCGGCGAGCAGCAGCGACGTCCGATGGCGATCACCCACAGGGCGGAAGCGCCGGCGGAAGAGGACTGGCGTGATTCGGCCGACTTCGATCTGCCCGACTACGCCGCCGGCCGTCAGGGCGACGACCGCGAGGAAGATGGCGGCGACCCGCGCTTCGCCGACATCCCCAATCTGTCCGATCACTTGCTGTGGCAGCTGCATCTGTCGCATCTGAGTGCACGCGACCTGGCAATCGCGCACGCCATCGTCGAGGCGCTGGATGACGATGGTTATCTGGCGGAATCGGACGCAGCCTTGGTCGAGGCAGTGGCGCCGGAGCATCGGGTTGGCGCCGATGAGGTGGCTGCCGTGCGCCACTACATGCAGCAACTGGACCCGGTGGGCATCGCCAGCCGCGATCTGCGCGAATGCCTGACCGTGCAACTGCATCAGTTCGAGCATGACGAGGCGCAGTCGCTCGCCTTGCGCATCGTGGCGACCCACCTGGAATTTCTGGCGCGCCACGACCGCGCCCGGCTGGCGCGTGACCTGGTGGTCTCGGAAGCGGAACTGGACGCCGCGTTGTCCTGATCCGGCAACTGTCGCCAAGCCGGGGCGCGCTTTACGGCGGTTGCAACCGAACACGTGGTGCCCGACGTCTATGCCTTCAAGCGCAACGGGCGCTGGGACGTCAGCCTGAATCCGGTGGCCGCGCCGAAGCTGCGCGTCAACGACCACTACGTCAATCTGCTGCGTCGCTGCGCACGCGATGAAGGTACGGCCTTGAAAGGCCAGTTGCAGGAAGCACGTTGGTTGTTGAAGAGCCTGGAACAGCGCGACCAGACCGTGTTGAAAGTGGCCAAGGTGATCGTCGAACGACAGGAAGCATTTTTCGAGCGCGGCCCGGAGGCGATGCGGCCGCTGGTGTTGCGCGAGGTCGCCGAGGAAATCGGCATGCACGAATCCACCGTCAGCCGCGTGACCACGCGCAAGTACGTGCATTCGCCGCGCGGTACCTTCGAGTTCAAGTATTTCTTTTCCAGCCACGTCGCCACGCGCGATGGTGGAGAGGCCTCAAGCACCGCGATTCAGGCGATGATCAAGAAGCTGATCGACGACGAAATTCCACAGAAGCCGTTGTCCGACAGCGCCATCGCGGATGTTCTCAAGCGCCGCGGCATCCTGGTGGCGCGACGTACCGTGGCAAAGTATCGTGAAGCACTGCGTATCCCCTCATCCAACGAACGTGTGCGATCCGGTTGAGATG
>JADKFD010000098.1 GCA_016717705.1 Rhodanobacteraceae bacterium
GGGTTGATTTCCGAAGCCGAGACAGCGATGAGATTGCTTGATGAGCGACGCGCCGCTTTAGTCTCCGCCGCCGTCACCGGCAAGATCGACGTCCGCGGCTTGGCCGCCTGATCAGCGCACTTGCCTGCCGTTGCCCATTGAGCAACAATCGTTGCCCTATGAGCAACACATCATCCCTGATGGACCTGCTGTTCGGCGACTATCGCCAGCGCGTGCTGGCGGTCTTGCTGCTGCAGCCTGACACCAGCTTCCATGTGCGCGAGCTGGCGCGCGTAACGGGCAGCAGCGCTGGCACGCTCACGCGCGAGCTGGGCAAGCTGGCCGACACCGGCCTGGTGCTGCGCAGCACGCAGGGAAATCAGGTGCGTTACCGCGCCAATCGCGATTGCCCGTTGTTCGATGAGCTGGCCGGCTTGTTCCGCAAGACGCATGGCGCGCGGGCGGTGCTGGCCGAGGCGCTGGCGCCGCTTCGAGAGCGCATTCGCCTGGCGCTGATCTTCGGCTCGGTGGCGCGCGGCAGCGAGGTACCTGCCAGCGATGTCGACCTGCTGGTGGTCGGTGACGTCGGATTCGCGGAACTGGTGCAAGCGCTGTATCCGGCGCAACAAACGCTGCAACGCGAAATCAATCCTGTGTTGTACTCGGCGAAGGAACTCGGCGAGCGGCTGGACCGCGGGGATGCCTTCGCCGCCCGCGTGCTGAGTGATGCCCGGATATTCGTGATCGGAGGGCCGGATGAGCTTGGAAAACTTGCGGGTGATCGGGCGCCTGCAAGCGCACGCGCCTGATCGTGGGTCCGTCCAGAAGCTGCTGACCGCGGCGCGCAGGAATCTGGCGGACGCGCAGGTGCAGTCGATCAGCAAGGACAACCGCTTCGATGCTGCTTACAAGGCCATCCAGCAGTGCGCCATGATCGGCCTGTGGGTCAGCGGCTATCGCACCTCGACCAGTCAGCCGGGTCACCATCAGACCGCGCTGCAGTGTCTGACGCTGACCATGGGGCTGCCACCGCCATCGGTGATCGTCCTCGATGCCCTGCGCAAACAACGCAACCTCAGCGACTACGAAGGCGACCCGATCAGCGACGGTGCGTTGGCGAGCTGCCTGGAGGAAGCGAGCAAGCTGTTGGTGATCACCGAACGATGGCTGGGAACCGAGCATCCGATGCTCGCGGGTGACCCATGACCATCCACCGCGAAATCCACCTCGAAGACGAAATCTGCGCCGATCTCGCTGCCGCCGGCTGGCTGTTTGATCCCACCGACGCCAGCCGCTACGACCGCACGCAAGCGCTGTACCTCGACGATGTCATCGCGTGGATCAAGGCCAGCCAGCCGAAGGCCTGGGACGCGATCGACAAGAGCCACGGCACCGCCGCGCCGAAGGTGATCGCCGAGCGCCTGCGCAAGGCGCTGGATGCGCAGGGCACGCTGGCGGTGTTGCGTAACGGCTTCGACCTGATCGGCCTGAAGCAGGCGCTGGCCATGTGCCAGTTCAAGCCGGCGCTGGCGATGAACGCCGATCTGCAATCGCGCTACGCCGCCAACCGCCTGCGCGCGTCGTGCGACAGGTCCACTACTCCGTCCACCACGAGAACTGCTTCGACCTGGTCTTGTTCGTCAACGGCATCCCGGTGGCGACGGCTGAGCTGAAGAGCCATTACACGCAGGGCATCCAGGACGCGATCTACCAGTACCAGACCGACCGCGAGCCGCTGTTCAAGCCGAAGAACGCACCCGAGCCGTTGCTGGCCTTTCCGGGTGGCGCGCTGGTGCACTTCGCGGTGAGCAATGCCGAGGCGGCGATGACCACGCGGCTGGCCGGGCTGGATACCGTCTTCCTGCCGTTCAACCAGGGCAACGCGGGTGGCGCCGGCAATCCGCCGAAGGACGGCATCGCCACCGACTACCTGTGGAAAGAGGTGTGGCAGCGCGACAGCTTCCTGCAGATCCTCGGCCGCTACCTGGTGCCGGTGAAGAACGACAAGAAGCAGCTCACCGGCTGGATCTTCCCGCGCTACCACCAGCTCAAGGTCACGCGCAGGCTGGTCGCCGCGGTTACCGCCGAAGGCCCTGGCCACAAGTATCTGGTGCAGCACTCGGCCGGCTCCGGCAAGACCAACTCGATCGCCTGGAGCGCGCACTTCCTGGCCGATCTGCACGACGCGCAGGACCAGAAGGTCTTCGACACCGTCATCGTGATCTCCGACCGCACCGTGCTCGACACGCAGCTGCGCGAGGCCATCGAATCCTTCGAGCGCACCCGCGGCGTGGTCGCCGTGGTCACCGGCGAGGGCGCCAGCAAAGCAGGGAACTGGCCGAGGCGCTGTCCGCCGGCAAGAAGATCGTCGTCTGCACCATCCAGACCTTTCCCTTCGCGCTGGACGAAGTGCGCAAGCTGGCGGCAACGCGGCACAAGCGCTTCGCGGTGATCGCCGACGAGGCCCATTCCTCGCAGACCAACGAGACCGCCGCCAAGCTCAAGCTGGTGCTCAGCGCCGCCGAACTGGCCGAAGTGCAGGACGGCGGCGAGATCAGCACCGAGGACATCCTCGCCGCGCAGATGAGTGCCAAGGCCAATGCCGACGAGAAGGCCGGCATCACCTATGTCGCCTTCACCGCCACGCCCAAGGAGAAGACGCTGGAGTTGTTCGGCACCCGGCCCGATCCCACGCGGCCGGCGGCGGCCGACAACCTGCCGGCGGCCTTCGACGTGTACTCGATGCGCCAGGCCATCGAAGAGGGCTTCATCCTCGACGTGTTGAAGAACTACACCAGCTACAAGGTGGCGTTCTCGCTGGCGCACCACGGCAAGACCATCGACTCGCGCGAAGTCGATCGCTCAGAAGCCATGAAAGGCATCATGGGCTGGGTGCGCCTGCACGAGTACAACATCGCCCAGCGCGTGCAGGTGGTGGTCGAGCACTACCGCAAGCACGTCGCCGGGCTGCTGGCCGGCAAGGCCAAGGCGATGGTGGTGACCGGCAGCCGCAAGGAGGCCATCCGCTGGCAGAAGGCCACGCGCAAGTACATCGCCGACCACGGCTACAAGATCGAAACCCTGGTCGCCTTCTCCGGCGAAGTGATCGACCTCGACAGCGGCCCCGACCCGTTCACCGAGACCAGCAAGGACCTCAATCCCCGGCTGGCCGGGCAGGACATCCGCAGCGCCTTCAAGAGCGGCGATTACCAACTGCTGCTGGTCGCCAACAAGTTCCAGACCGGCTTCGACGAGCCGCTGCTGTGCGCCATGTACGTCGACAAGCGCCTCGGCGGCATCCAGGCCGTGCAGACCCTGTCGCGCCTGAATCGCTGCTACCCCGGCAAGGACCAGACTTTCGTCGTCGACTTCATTAACGATCCGGCCGACATCCTCGCCGCGTTCAAGCCCTACTACGAGACCGCCGAACTCGCCGGCATCACCGACCCGTACATCGTCCACGAGCTGAAGGCCAAGCTCGATAGCCAGGGCTACTACGACAACCACGAGGTCGAGCGCGTCGTCACCGTCGCGCTCAAGGGCAAGAAGGCCAAACAGTCCGAACTCGACGCCGCCACCACGCCCGTCGCCGATCGATTGCTGAAGACCTACGCCGAGGCCAGGCGCAACCACCAGGCCGCCGGAGAAGACAGCAAGCGCGCCCAGGCCGCCAAGAACACCATGGACGCCCTGATCCTGTTCAAGAGCGACATCGCCGCCTACGTGCGCATCTACGGCTTCCTGTCGCAGATCTTCGACTACGGCAACACCGACATCGAAAAGCGCTCGATCTTCTTCCGCCTGCTGCACCCACTGCTCACCTACGGCCGAGAACGCGAAGGCGTCGACCTCTCCGCCCTGCGCCTGACCGCCTACACCATCAAGAACATCGGCAACGCCCGCCAGGACATCAGCGACGGCGACCCGGTCAAGCTGCAACCCGCCAGCGACACCGGCTCCGGCCAGGTGCAGGACAAAGCCAGGATCGCCCTGTCCGAGCTGATCGCCCGCGTCAACGACCTGTTCGAAGGCGACCTCACCCCCGGCGACAAGCTGGTCTACGTCAACGACGTCATCCGCGGCAAGCTGATGGAGTCGGAGAAGCTGATCGAGCAGGCGGTGAACAACACCAAGGAACAGTTCGCCAACTCACCCGACCTCACCCACGAACTCATCAACGCCGTCATGGACGCCCTGACCGCCCACAGCGCCATGAGCAAGCAGGCGCTGGAGTCGGAGAAGCTGCGGAACGATATGAAGGATGTGTTGCTGGGGGTTGGGAGGTTGTGGGAAGGGCTGAGGGAGAGGGGGAGTGGTGATCGGGGTGCTGATCGAAACCTATAACGTGGTGCGTCGGCGAGTATTAGGGAACCTCTGAACAAGTCGATGAAACTTGATCCCGCTCATGGTTCGACAGGCTCACCACGAACGGAATCAAGACGTTACCCGTTCGCCCTGAGCTTGTCGAAGGGTGAACGGGGCTTGTTCAGACCTTCCTTAGTTCTTTGGGTGGATTGTTCGGGGGCCGTGTTGGGCCAGAAGCTGTCACGCGGAAGTGAGCCCGGCCCCGGCTTTTGATCAGCCCAGCCCTGATCAATCCTGGTATCTAACCGACTGGCTTACAGAATGCGTGGGACCTTGTCCGCGTGAGCAACGAAGCAGGTCTTGGGATTACGCCAAACCGTTCACGCGCCAGTGCCCGCTCGTCATCCTGCTATGGCTATCACCCAACCAAGTGGCGCCAGTGTTTTAGAGTGAAACGAGCTCGCGAAAAGACGAAACCACCTGATCTCTTGCGCCGGGTTCATCCATGCTCCACAGCCTCGCAAGGATACGCAGCGCAACTTCGCATTCCGCAGGTTGAAGGGGGGTGCCGTCCATCGCCGCGAAGGGCCCATCTGTTTCAGTCAATACCCGATCTACGGGCATCCTTGATGCCAGTGCTGAGCCCTTTTTGCTTCGTAACATTACGGCCCCTACAGAGAACCAACACCCCATCTCGATGGCGCGTGCGAGCTCGCGTTGCGTGCCGGAAAACCAGTGAAGCACGGCCGTCCCAAAGCCGGGATGACGCTCCAAAGCGTCAAGCAAATCACTGGCTGCCGCTCGGCTATGCAAGGTTAAGATGCGGCCACCCTCAGCTACGCACGCCGAGAGGATGTGCTCGAAAACGTTGATTTGATCCTTCCAGAAACCGCGGCAATTTGGTCCTCCATCCAAACCGACCTCGCCGACATAGCGTGCCTCGGGAAGCAACTTTTCGAAAAGTTTGAGCTCAGACTTCCGTTCTTTGGCGAGCTGCGGGTGGAGCCCTAAGGCGGTCTTGATCCGCGGCACTCCCTTCGCCAAGTCGGAAGTGCCACCCCAAGCCTTGGGGGTGGTGGTGACGGAAAGCACATAGCTCTTTCGTTCGGCGATGCGCTGAACTTGCTCCCGTGGATTGGGATACAGGTCCAAATGGCAGTGCATGTCAACGACCGGACTGCTCATCAGAAGAGGCGTTGGGTGCTCAAAAAATCCCGTACTTCTCGCAGGCCGCGATGAACCACGTCTACCAGCGCGTCACGGACGTTGGCGTCTTGGGGTAGCGGCCCAGTTCTGGCCACCCAAGCGGCAATGTTGGTCGCGGGAAGCCGGCGCACTGCCAAAATCATTGCCATCAAGTCGTCGCGCTTCGTCTCGTCTACAAGAACCTGCTGGAGGTCTGCGCCGCGATTGTCATACTGCGTCCGATCGGCCCATTGGGCTGCGTGAAAGGATGCCCGCCGGATCAAGCAGGGGACACATCGACCGCATTGGATGCCATGCCTCTTCCACTTGCCGCACGAGACCGTGCGATCAGCAATCAAGCGCAACCTTTGCTGGTCCAGACACTGGGCGATCATCTCCCCTTTCGTCGTTTGAGAGAACGGGTTCTCGATTTGGGCAGGAATGCCGACAGCATCCAAAATCTCTTGGATGAGGCTCAAGAAATGAGGGTGCGTTGTGCGCGTGCTAAGGGCGCCGATGCGTCGGTTCGTCAGCGGAGGGTTGATCGCGATGAGCCCGTTCTCGGGGACATACAACACAGGCTTCCCAATGCCCAGCTTGAGTTCGGCCATGGTTGCGGCCATCACCGCACCCATGCCGAGAAAATTGATGCTTCTGGTGCGCATCTGGACGTCGTTGGCTGGCTCCCACCACTTCGCCGGGTGAGCTATGGCAGCGAACCGGGAGAGCCCGAGGCCCAAGCGTCCCAAGATCTCATGCTGTCTTCCCGCGTCACGCGGATAGGCATGGCTGACCAGCACTGGCTTCTTGCCGCCCGCCTGAAGGTTCAACATTCCAATCGCGCTATCCGCTCCGCATCTCCGTTTTCGGGCACCAACGCCTCAACGATGGCGTCAATGGCTTCCCGCGTGGGGCGCCCCGATAGTGCCCTAAGGTCGACGGGCGCCTTGGCAGGATTGGTCCTCAGTTGGTCGAGGACTCCGAAGAGCCCACCGCCCACCTGCGCCATCGCTCCGAAGCGACGTGGGCCCACGGTGGACCCACCCGTTGAAGACCGCGTGTAGTGCCTCAGGGCCTTGGTGAGATAGGAAGGATCGCTGCTGCCCACATAACGACCCAACGCTGTCCGGAATCCTCGAAACCGGTCAGACTCTGGCGCGGGACCAGGACCCGCACTGTCGACATCAGCCCACGGTGGCACGAGAGGGCTGCCGTTACCCGGCCCTCTACTGGAAGTAGATGTGCCCACTTACCTCTCCTCCTTGAACCAGGCCTTGTCCCGCACGAGCGCCAGCAACCATGGCGGCTGCTTCGGTAGTTTGCGAATGAAGTTCGCAAGCAATGTTGCCGCGGCACCACCCGAGCCATCTGCCTCCGCAAGTAGGACAGCGCCTGTGAAGCATTCAGGTTTTGCCTGCCAATCCTGATGAGGCCGAAAGAGCTCAATCAGTTCACCCATGACGCCTAACCGCTCTGCGGCAGCGATCTCCTTGATGGCAGCCTTGGCACTGGGCGATGCCATCGTGGTCACCTTTCGCAGGCGCTCCAGGGCCTGTGCGGCTGCTTGAGATAGGTCAGCAGATTGGTTGCGCAGCGCAGTGGTCTCTCGACTTAGATAGATGAGAGCACGAAGGTCATGGCCAGCAAGCAAGGGTTTGAGACCGAACCAATCCCATAAAAACGACGTGTCGTCCTCCCACTCCTTGGGAGATGCCTTGATGAACTCTTCCTGGTCCTCCAGCAACCTTTCCAGATCAATGATCAACGAGGGCTGTCCCTTTGGCGCCTCGTTGATGAGCGAATACAGCTTGGTGACCGCTCTTGGACTCGCACATCGTTCGAACAAAGCGAACTTCGCCACCATCCCTTCATCTACGGGCATCTTCCGCCGTTCGGCGATGCGAGCTCTTAGGCGAACCACATTGAGCAGACGTTTGACGATGCGTGGATTGCCCTCTACATACGTCGACCTGGCCAATAGCGCGGCCATGCGATCGGCAATGTCGAACGTGGCTGCCAAGTTCTTTCCGTCCAGGCCCAAAATCCCAACCGCGTCGGCGGCGGATAGCGGCTGCTCCTTCCAACTGGATCGGATGTTGTTCTCCAAACCTGTCCGTAAGACCGACATATCCTTCTCCGGGATCCTCGCTGCCTCAGCGAACAGCATGAAGAGGAACGCTCGGATCTCGGCTACACCGAGCCGCGGCACGCGCACGGGCACCTGAATTAACTTGTCGAGATAGTCCTTAACGTGGCGCACGTCCACGCCGCCGAAGTGCTCGGAGACCGAGTGCCGAACCATGTCTTCATCCGCGGCCACTACGAAAGCGGACTGGTCCATGAAGAGAAAGAGACGCAGCGCCTCCAGCGTATGGATAGTCTGGGCGGGCAGGCAACGGTCCAGGTTGTCGACAAAGACAACCATGGTTTTCTTCAGGCCGGCCAGTAGCTCGCCGAACTCTTGGCGGAAAGCATCAATCTCTTCCGGGGGGCTTTTCTTCTTCTCGGGGTCCACGAGCCCTGCGACCGCCTTGCCTCCTTCGGCAACAGCCTTCGCATCGTCTTCGCCCGGCCGCCCAACAACGAAGTTGCCTGCGGCTCCCACCGCTTTCGCAGCGGCACCGAACATCGGTAGACCGTGCGCGGCCGCCAAGACCTCAATGGCCATGCCAAGAGTCCGCATCGTGTTCACACGCGCTAGAAACCGCTTGGCTAGTGGCAACAATCCCTCGTTGTTTTTGGCTTCCTCGTATAGGGAGCGAGCGATGACGTCCATCAGCGCCGCGCGGGCGTCGTCATAGCCTTGGTAGAGCCAAGCGTCGAAACGAATGATGATCGTGTCGTCGCCAGCTCGCTGCTTGAGTTCAATCTCGATGAGGTTGAGAAGACTGGACTTGCCCGTGCCCCACGTACCAAAGATGCCTACCGAGACCGGGCGCATGCCGGGGTCAACCAATATCTCAGCAACGACCTCAGCTACCTCGGCATAGTTGAGGTAGTCCCTCTTGGTCTCGATGTCCGACCACATCGTTCTTTCCCCCTGTCATACATACAGCTCAGCTTCGTGCCGGCCTGAGGGGTTGTATCACAACAGAATGGAAATGGGATCGGCCTGAGAACGAGCCCTGCTGACAACCCAGAGCGCTGACCGGCCACTCATTGCTTTTGGCATTGCGCTCGTAGAGCGCTAAGACGCGCTCTGGCAGCTGCGACTGTCCTGCTCAACCAGATCGATCTCTCCCGCGTTCTCCCCCGACTGGTCTGCGAGTCCGCGCATGGGTTCGCGACCAGCAGCGGATGGCGTGAGTGTTGCGCCAAATCAGGCTCCATAAGGCGTGGCACTCGTCGGCGCGGCGCGACCGGGAATGGTCGCGATGTGATGGAGCTGATTCGCTACCGCCACCGCACCTTCGGCGCGGCGCTGGTGCGCCAAACCCGATTCGCCGATCTGCTGGGCGATCGTGTCGATCACTGGGACGTACAGGCAGTCCGTAGACGAAGCGCCGGACAGCCATCCCTGAGTCTGAGCGCGGGCCGGAGGTTGTCTCTCAACCCTTCCAGCTCTCCGGGGCAAGGATAGGGCGACCGTGAATCGGGTCCTCGCACGCATGCACGCGCGAGGCGCGCCGCTCTTGACGTGCAAATCCTAAACCGATTGAACAACGTTCAGCACTGAAAGCTGAGCGGAGTGTGTCCAAAGGTGCGACGCTGCGGCGCAAGATGCCGTCTCGCAAAGACGCCGCGACAATCCGAAGTATCCCGGAAAGTATCCCGGTAGCGGGACGGCAAGCTCAAAGGCTGCGCTAAGTGCTTGATTAGTGGTGGCCGGGGACGGAATCGAACCGCCGACACGGGGATTTTCAATCCCCTGCTCTACCAACTGAGCTACCCGGCCACTGAGGTCGCCAGGCGGTCAGAATTTCGACCTGTGCCTGCTTCGCGACAGCCGCTTATTAGGCCTGCTCGTTCTGGCGGCGTCAATCCCCCCGGACATGACGCCAGATGAACGAAGCTTCATCTGGCGGTTGTCCACGGATCAGGCCAATGGGGTGATCATGCTGACCATCGCATCGTGGGTGTGGGCCATATGGATCTTCGAACGACTCTTGCCGGCGCGGGCCTGGTGCTCACGCTGGCAGCTTGCGCAGCCTCGCCGTCCTATCTTGAGCGTCAGGATGTGGAACTGGCGCGTTTCGAGAAGCACGCCGGTGAACCCATCGAGCGCATCAAGGCCTTCCGGGGCGTGGATCAGTGGCAGGCGCTGTCGTCGCTGAAGCTGGTGATCTGGACCGGTGTCAGTCGTGCTTACCTGCTGACCATGCGCGCGCCATGCACGGGCCTTGAGTTTCAGAAGGCGATTGCAGTGACGTCGAGCAACAACATCATCGACGTGCATTTCGACACGGTGCGCTTCGAACAACAGGTCTGCTATCTCAGCGAGATTCGGCCGGTCGACTACAAGGCCTTGCAGCAGGAACGCCGGGACCACAAGGACTTGTGAGCGCGCTTGGCCGCCCGCCACCGGAACGATGGCCGTAGGTGCCATCTAGTGTAGTGCGGCGCGCCATATTTCCGCGTTTTGGCCCGATGCGTCGTTGTGCGTCGCCAAGACGATTACCCGCGCCGGGGGGGCCGCACACACTAGGCCGTGCTTTTCGGCCCAAGTGACCTACATTCTTGGCAAGCTGCTTCGACTCGCCCTCTTGCGTGGCCGAGCCGACGGCTGCTCAATCTTCCGGCGGCACATAGCCTTCCGGGTGCACCGAGCCGGCGCCGAAGAAGAACTTCTCGAGTTCATCCTTCAGGAAACTGCGTGCTTTGGGATCGACGGGCGACAGCCGGTTTTCGTTGATCAACATGGTCTGGTGGGTCAGCCATTCGCCCCAGGCGCGCTTGCCCACGGAGGTGTAGACGCGCTTGCCGAGTTCGCCGGGATATGGTGGCCGGTCGAGGGCCTCTTCGCCCGCGCCGTGGCGTATGCAATCGATGGTTCTGGACATGGTGATTTCCTGCGTGGTGATCAGTGATCTTGGCATGGCTGCGCCGGCGTAAGTCTGCAGCAGTCGGCGCACGGGCTGCGGCAGGCCCAATTGCAGCGCCTCGTCGACGCTGAGCCAACGTAGATTGGCGTCGGCAACGCCGAAATGGACTGCGCGTGCAGCGCGCACCTGGATGTCCAGCGAGAAATGGGTGAACTCGTGACGTATCGACGCCAGCTCATGCGGCGACTCGGCAACTATGCCGAGTTGGGATAGCGTTGCCAGCGCGGCCTGAGTTGTCTCACCCTCTACCAGCGACCACAACCCGGCCCAGATACCCACAGCTGGCCGTCGCTGCAGCAATACTCGTTGCTGGTCATCCTGCAGCCACAATTGCGTGCAACTGCGCAGCGGCCGCAACCGTCGCGTCCGCGCTTGCGGGAATTCGTCCACCCTGCCCTGCAACTGTGCCTGGCAGTCGTCGGCGAGCGGGCAGCGCTCGCACGCCGGCCGTCGTCGCGTGCAGACGGTGGCGCCGAGGTCCATCAGTGCCTGGGTGTAGTCCGCCAGTCGCTGTTCCGGCAGCGCCGCCGTGGACAGCGCCCACAGACGATGCTGGAATTGGGTGCCGGACGGTGCGCCCGCCACCGCGCCATGGCGCGCCAGCACGCGACGCACATTGCCGTCGAGGATCGGATAGCGCGCGCCATGCGCCTGCGCCAGGATCGCGCCGGCAGTGGAGCGACCGATGCCCGGCAGGGCGCAGATCGATTCGAAATCGAGCGGCAATCCACCCTGATGATGTTCGACGCAGATCTGCGCCGCGCGGTGCAGATTGCGCGCCCGGCTGTAGTAGCCCAGCCCCGACCACAACGCCAGCACCTGGTCGAGATCGGCACGTGCCAGATCGGCCAGCGTCGGGAATGCCGACTCGAAACGCTGGAAGTATGGAATGACCGTCTGCACCTGGGTCTGCTGCAGCATCACCTCGGCCAGCCACACTCGATAGGGCGTGCGCGGATGCTGCCACGGCAGGTCGTGGCGACCGTGTTGGTCGAACCAGGCGAGCAGGCGCGCGGCGAATTCCTGGTCGAGCGGCGCCTGGGGACGGGCGCCCTCCAAGGCGCTCGCGTCAGCCACCGAGTTCCCGCGGCAGCAGGGCATCGACAAAATCCTCGGCGACGAACTCGCGCAGGTCCTCGCGCTTCTCGCCGACGCCGATGAAACGGATCGGCAATCCGAGCTCACGGCACAACGCGAACACCATGCCACCCTTGGCCGTGCCATCGAGCTTGGTGACGACAATGCCGTTCAAACCCACCGCCTGATGAAACTGCTTGGCCTGGTTGAGTGCGTTCTGGCCGGTACCGCCGTCGATGACCAGCAGGGTCTCGTGCGGGGCACTGGGGTCGATCTTGCCGAGCACGCGCTTGACCTTGGCCAGTTCCTGCATCAGATGACCCTGGGTGTGCAGGCGACCGGCGGTATCGGCGATCAGCACATCGATGTTGCGCGACCTGGCCGCCTGCAGCGCATCGAAGATCACCGAGGCCGAATCGGCGCCGCTGCCCTGGGCAACCACCGCGACCTGGTTGCGATCGCCCCAGGTTTTCAACTGTTCGACGGCGGCCGCGCGGAAGGTGTCGCCGGCGGCCAGCATGACGCTGTAGCCGGCTGGCGAAAGCGCATCGCCAGCTTGCCGATGGTGGTGGTCTTGCCGGCGCCGTTGACGCCCACGGTGAGGATCACGAAAGGTCGCGGCGCCGCCGGAATATTCAATGGCCGCGCGTAGTTGGCGATCAATCCGCGCAAATCCGCGCGCAGGGCGGCAAGCAGCGCCTGAGCATCGGCGAACTCGCGCTTGCGCATCCGCGCGCCGAGTTTGGCGACCAGTTCGGTGCTCGCCATGACGCCGACGTCGGCCTGGATCAGCGCGGTTTCCAGTTCTTCGAGCAGGTCCTCGTCGAGCTTGGGATTGCGCTTGAACAGGCTGCCGACGCTGGCGGTCAGCGCCTTCGCTGTAGCCGCGAGGCGCTCGCGCAGCGTGCGTGGCTTGGCGGCTTCAGGGGTCGGCGCTTCGCTGTCGAACAGCGCTGGAACGGACTCGAACGTCGAATCGGCGACGGCGCGGCCGTCATCGCGGCCAGAGCCCGCTCCCACGGCGGTTACCGGGTACTCGTCGCTCCAGGCTGGCGCCGGGTCCGCGACCGGCACCGGCTCGTGCCAAGCAGGCGCGCCGAGAGCCGCCGCAGGAAGCTCGGCCACCGGCGCAGCGCTTTCGGGCGCTGATTCCAGGACCACTGCCGGCTCGGCGGCAACCACGTGCACCACGGCGTCGGCGAGAGCCGCCGCGAATGACTCCTCGTGTGTCAGCGCTGCGGTCGGCGCACTATTGCTTCCGGTCGCAAGGTCGACGGTCGGCGCGACTTCGGTCGGCGCATCGAAGTGCGCCACGCGCTCGCCGAGGGCCGCGGCCCAGGCCATTGCGGGGTCGACAAACTCCGTCGGAGGCGCTGCCACGGCCTCGGGAGGCTGCGTAGCCGCAGGCTTGTCGACCTTGTCTCGGTGAAACCACTTGAACATGCGCGGATCGATTGCCGTCGGGACGAAAGCCGTCGATTCTAACGGTCCTGCCGCCCCGTCGTTGCCTGATGAACGTGAACACGCGTCGAAATGCTCCTTCCAATGTCGCGATGGGCGAGGTTCGTATCATCGGCGGCACACTCAAGCGCTCGAAACTGGCGGTCCCCGCCCGCCCCGGTTTGCGCCCCACGCCCGACCGCGTGCGCGAAACGCTGTTCAACTGGCTGGCGCCGATGATCGAAGGCGCCCGCGTGCTCGATCTTTGCGCCGGAACTGGCGCATTGGGCATCGAAGCGCTGTCGCGCGGTGCCGTTTTTGCCTGGCTGAACGAGGCCGACGAGGGTCTGGCTGCGCAGATCGTGAGGAATGGCGAGCGCCTGCAGATCGCCGATCGCATGCGGGTGAGCCGACTGCCGGCCGAACGCCTGATCGCAACACGTCCGGATGCCTTGTTTGACGGGGCCTTCGTCGATCCACCCTACAACTCGGCCCTGTGGCCGAAGATCCTCGCCCGATTGCCATCCTGGCTGGCGCCGGGTGCATGGGTTTACCTGGAGCATCCGGCAGACATGGCGCCGCCGTTCGGCAGCGATTGGCAGGTGCGCAAGCAGTCGCGGGCCGGCCGCGTCAGCTTCTATCTCTTGGAGCACGCGCCAGTGTCCGCTAGTGTGTTGGATCAGAATCCCGCGGAGTCCGCACCGTGAGCGCAACGCCCCGCCCTGCCCCCGCCTCGCGTATCGCGGTCTATCCCGGCACCTTCGATCCGATGACCAACGGCCATGTGGATCTGGTCGTGCGTGCCGCGCCGCTGTTCGAGCGTTTGGTGGTCGGCATCGCGCACAACCCGATCAAGGGCCCGAGCTTCGGCCTGGATGAGCGCATCGAACTGGCGCGCGAGTCGCTGTCGTACATTCCCAATGTCGAAGTGCGCGGGTTCAACACGCTTTTGGCGCATTTCGTCCGTGATATCGGCGCCAGCGTGATCCTGCGCGGCCTGCGCGCGGTCTCCGACTTCGAATACGAGTTTCAATTGGCGAGCATGAATCGCCACCTGATTCCCGAGGCCGAGACCATGTTCCTGACCCCGGCAGAGCAATTCAGCTTCATTTCCTCGTCCCTGGTGCGCGAGGTTGCGCGCCTGGGTGGGGATGTCTCCAGCTTCGTGCCGCCGGCGGTGCAACGCCGGCTGGCGGCGTTGTGGCAGCGCTGAGGACGCTTTCAACCCGGGACTCAAGGCCTCCCATGCTCGCAAGATTCGCTGGGGTCCCTAGTCACGCCGGGACTGGTAGCATGCGCGATCAAGCAATGACTCACCGAAGGAGCTCCACCATGTTCCGTCGCTTGTTTGCCTCGGTTGCCCTGGCCTGCGCACTGTTCACGCTGGGCGCCTGCGAGAAGGCCGCACCGCCGCCGGATCCCGCATTGACGGTGCCGGCCAACGCGTCCGATTCGGTGGCGTGGAAGACCTACATCACGGCCGTCACCAAGAAGATGATTCCGGCCGACAAGAGCAAGCGCATCTTCGCCACCTTCGTGGAATTTGGCTCCGACGAGGCCAAGGCTGCGCGCACGGTCGAGAACATCCGCAATTTCGTCGCCCGCGGCATTGCCGACGGCACGCTGATCCTGTTCGCGTCGCCGGACTCGCCGTTGATGGCGGACATCGTCGAAAAGGCCTTTGTCGATCCGAAGCCGGATCTGCTCAAGGGCATCAGCGTGATCTTCATTGGTCAGAAAGCCGAAGAAGAGCGTGTGCGCACGGCAGTCACCGCGTGGGGCGCCACTTTCGTGTTCCACGAAGCCAAGTAATCAGAGCGCGCGGGCGTGCTTGCTGAGCGCGCCCGCGTTTGCCCGATATGGCGCTGCTGATCACCGATCAATGTGTCAACTGTGACGTCTGCGAGCCGGCGTGCCCGAATCAGGCGATCTACCAGGGCGCGCGTGTCTACGAGATCGATCCGACCCGCTGCACCGAGTGCGTCGGTCATTTCGATGAACCGCAATGCATCGTCGTCTGCCCGGTCGAGTGCATTTTCGTCGATCCGGACTGCATCGAAACCGTTGAGCAACTGCAGGCCAAGACCGCGCGTCTGAAGGCCGAGGAAACCGCATGAGCATTCACGCGCGACTGCACTCGCAGGCGCTGGGCGCACTCGCCTTGCTGCTTGGCGGACTCTGGACTGCCGCGCTGTGGGCCGATGTACCCAAGGCAGCGGGAATAGCCAGCCAGAACAAGCAGGCCACGGCGGCCGGATTCGCAGTCCTCGAACAGGGCGGCAATGCCTTCGACGCGGCGGTCGCAGTATCGGCGGCGCTTGGCGTGGTCGAGCCGGAGAGCTCCGGCCTGGGTGGCGGCGGCTTTTTCCTGCTGCATCGTGCCAGCGACGGCAAAACCGTCTTCATCGACGCGCGCGAGGCGGCGCCGCTGGCGGCGACCCGCGACATGTACCTCGACGCGGCGGGCAATCCCGATCGGTCCAGGAGTGTCAACGGCGGCCTCGCCGCAGGCATTCCGGGATTGCCGGCGGGCATGGTGCTGGTCGCCGAACGCTACGGCAAGCTGCCGCTCAAACAGTCGCTCGCCCCGGCCATTCGACTGGCGCGCGAAGGCTTTGTCTGGAGCGCGAAGAACTCCGCAATGATCGGTTTTCGCGCCGAACAACTGAGCAAATCGCCGGCTGCGGCGAAGCTTTTCCTCAGGAGCGGCAAGCCGCCGGCCGTGGGTGACACGCTGCGCAACCCGGATATCGCGCGAGTGCTGGAACGACTGGCCGAGCAGGGCCATCAGGGCTTTTACGCCGGCGTCACGGCGAAAACCCTGGTCAAGGGCGTCCGCGCAGCCGGCGGCATCTGGACCGAAGCGGACCTCAGTCGGTACCAGGCGGTCGAACGCGAGCCGCTGCGCTTCGAATACCGCGGCCAGCAGATCCTGACGGCACCGCCGCCATCCTCGGGTGGTGTCGCGCTGGTCGAACTGTTCCAGATCCTGAGTGGCTATCCGCTCGCCGATTTCGACCGCGTGGCCCGCAAGCACGTGGAAATCGAGGCCATGCGGCGGGTCTATCGGGACCGTGCGATCTATCTGGGTGACCCGGATTTCGTGCAGATGCCGCTGGACATGCTGCTCAGTCCTTACTACGCCGCCGGGCTGCGCGCATCGATCCACACCGGCAAGGCCACGCCCAGCAAGGCCCTGCCCGGCATCAGCGCCACCCAGGAAGGCAACGACACCTCGCATTTCTCGATCATCGATGCCGACGGCAATGTCGCCGCGGTCACCCAGAGCGTCAACCTGCCGTTTGGCGCCGCCATCGTGGCGCCCGGCACCGGCTTTGTCCTGAACAATGAAATGGACGATTTCTCGGTCAAGCCCGGCGTGCCCAATGCCTTCGGTCTGATTGGCGAGGACGCCAACGCCATCGAACCCGGCAAGCGCCCGCTGTCGTCGATGACACCGACGATCCTGCTGGGCGACGAGCGCGTCGCGGCGATCGGATCGCCCGGCGGCAGCCGCATCATCACCATGGTGTTCCAGGGGCTGTCGATGATCCTGGACGGCAGCAGCGCGGCCGATGCCGTCGCCGCGCCCCGCATCCACCACCAGTACCAGCCCGACAGCGTGTCCAGTGAACCGGGCGCGCTGAGCGCCGAGGAAATTGCTGCGCTGACCGCCCGTGGTTTCACCTTGACGCCGTCGGAACGCCCGTGGGGCAATCTGCAGATCGTCGTGTGGGACAAGCGCGACGGCAGCGTGCAGGCAGCCTCGGATCCACGCTGGAAGGAAGTCAGTGGCGGCGAGAGCCGCGATCGCGGGATGATCTACCGATGAAAGCCTGGTCGATTGACGGCAATACGCAGCGCCTAGATGGCGGCGCCATGTTCGGCAATGTGCCGCGCCCGATGTGGGAGCGCTGGGTGACACCGGATGCGGAAAATCGCATCCCGCTGGCCTGCCGTGCCCTGCTGGTGGAACTCGACGACGGCCGCCGCGTGCTGTTCGAGACTGGCATCGGCGCCTTCTTCGATCCCAAGCTGCGCCAGCGCTTTGGCGTGCTCGAAGACCGCCATGTGCTGCTCGATTCGCTGGCTGCACTGGGCTTGAGCGATGCCGACATCGATATCGTGGTGCTCAGCCATCTGCATTTCGACCATGCCGGTGGCCTGCTGGCGGCGTGGCAGGAAGCCCAGGCGCCGCGCCTGTTGTTTCCGCAGGCGCGCTTCATTGTTGGCCGCGATCACTGGGAGCGCGCGCAGGCGCCGCATCCGCGCGATCGCGCCTCGTTCATCCCCGAGCTCAACGCCTTGCTGCAGGCCAGCGGCCGGCTGGAACTGGTCGATCTTGGGCCGGCGAACGCCATCGGCAATCCCGGCGCGGTTCCGGCGCATTGCGCGACACTCGGCACCGCGGTCGGGTTTTACGAGTCCCACGGCCATACACCTGGCTTGATGCTGAGCGAGATCGGCGGTGACGACGGCATGGTGTTCTGCGCCGATCTGATTCCCGGCAGGGCCTGGGTGCATCTGCCGGTGACCATGGGCTACGACCGCTATCCGGAACTGTTGATCGACGAAAAGCGCCACTTCCTCGCCGACAAGCTGCGCCGCGGCGTGCGCCTGTTCTTCACCCATGATTCGACCGTTGCGCATGCGGCCGTGCAACGCGATGACAACGGTCGTTATTCCACATGCGACGAGCAGTCCTCGCTCGCAGCCGCACAACTTCCTCAACCGTTCACGGTGTAGTTGCCATGAAACTGCTTCGAATCAACCTGATCGCATTGTCGCTGCTCGCCGCTGCACCGGTTTTCGCGGCCACCGCGCCGGAACCGATCGCCATCGTCGACGGTCATCCGGTGTACGGCGCGCAGATGCCGGCTGGCGACGCCACCGCCATTGGTACGGTGCTGGCGAACGCCGATCAATACGCTGGCAAGCCGCAGAAGTTCAGCGGGCGGGTCACCAAGGTCTGCCAGAAGAAGGGCTGCTGGATGGTGATGGCCGACGGCGAGAAAAGCGCCCGCGTGATGTTCGGCGAGGACGACTTCTTCATTCCCACCGACACCAGCGGCGAAGCCGTGGTCTTTGGCACGCTGACCGCCAAGACCATGAGCGAGAGCATGGCCAAGCATCTGGCCAAGGACTCCGGACAGGATCCCGACAAGGTGGTCGGTGAAGTCCAGGAAGTGCAGATCACCGCGACCTCGGTGATGTTGCTGCCGGCGAGCTGATCTGGACTGCGCCGGCGAGTTCGCATCGCGCGCAAGCGCGCTCCTGCACTCGTGCCGAAAGTCCACGCAGGTTCGGCGAGAGCGCGCTGGCGCGCGATGCCTCCACCATCTCAGGTCGAGCACGCGGCTCATTTGGTCCGGCCGTTTCCGGAAACATCCAGAGCGGTGGCGACCCAGCGCACTCCAGATTCACGGCCGCAAACCGTTTGCTCGTGGCAATCGCGGCCAGCGACACGCGAATACCGCAATCGCAGCCCCGATCGCCGCCAGCGCCGAGTCTTTCTGCGCGTCCCAGATATCACCCTGGGTACCGAGGTAGGCCTGCCCGAGGTCGCCGCCGAAAGCCACGGCCGCAGCCATCTCGATCAATTCGTAGACGGTCGCATGCGAGACCATGAACAGCCACGGCAGCAGCCAGCGCCAGATGCCGCTTTGCGGGGCTCGCACGTCGAGCAAAGCGATCGCTGTGGGCGTAATCAGCAAGCCATAGAGAAAGTGCACCAGGCGATCGAACTGGTTGCGCTCGAAGCCCAGCAGCTCATCGATACCGTGGCCGGTCCATGACTGCGCCCATTGCTCGTAGGGCACTTCGGAATAGGTGTAATGCGCCCCGAGTGCATGCAGGCAGAAGAACACGAACAGTCCGATGCATGCGGCATCGGACAATTGCACCCGGCGATGCAGCAGCACCAGCAGCGGCGCAGCGATGAACACCAGGACATTCTCAAGCCACCAGTCGTCGCGATAGCGCGGAGCGACGGCAAGCGCCGCCCACCACAACGCGTAGACCGACAGCAGAGCCCGCGGCAGGCGGTTGGACTGCTGAGGCATCGCCTCAACCCGCGCGCGACAGCAGCATGAAAGGCACGGCGATGGTCAGTACGATCAACAGGATGACCGCGGCGAGTTGCAGCGACATGCGCAGCGGATCGGCTTTCAGCGCGCTCCAGAAGGTCGGCGCGGTACCGTCGCGACGCGCGGCCTCCAACTCGGCACGAACCCGTGCAAGCCGCTGCTTCTGGTAGGCATCCAGAAACTGCTTGACCTCGACCACGCGCTCCAGATCGCGCAGCCAGATGCCGCCGGCCGAGATCCCCAGAAACCGGGCGCGGTCTCGTACCAGTCGACCTGGTGCTGGTCGAGCAGTTCGCGGATGTCGGCGGCCTCGTCGTCGGTCGCCAGTCGCAGATTGAGCAGTAGTTTTGCCATGGGCACATTCTGGCAGCAAGAACGGCGGGGTGCTCGCTGCAGCCAGCCTGGAGAGTCGTGGCCGTGTCAGGTAGGCCGCTGCGCGGCCAACCTGACCTGCGAGCGCTTCGTCAGGAGGTTTCGTCGCTGGCCGGCACGCCCTGAAGGCGCTCGAACTGGACGATGTTGCGACGGTCGCGCTTGCTCGGCCGGCCGTCGGGTGGCTGGTAGGCCATGCGCGACAGGCGCTGAGCTTCGCGTTCGCGCTCGCGATTGATGACGCTGGATTCGGTTTCGCTGTAGAGCAGCGTCGCGGTTGCCGCCGGCCCGCGCTTGGCCGAAAGCGCCGCCACCACGACTTCGAGCCGTTCGATGCCACGGCTGATCATCAGTGTGTCGCCGACATGCAGCGCCTTGGCCGCCTTGCAGCGGGCACCGTTGACCTCGATCTTGCCGCCGTCGATGGCCTGCTTGGCGAGCGAGCGCGTCTTGAAGAAGCGCGCCGCCCACAACCATTGGTCGGCGCGTACGCTGGGCTGCGGGGGTGTCGGGGCGGTCACGGGTCTGCGGGGTGCTTGCTGGGTGGTCACGGTGGCCGCTACGTGCCGCTGCGTCGGTCTGCTGCGCAGACGTGAAAACGGGGGGGGGGGGGCCGGCCCTCGGGCGCTTCGCGACCGTGGGGCGGGTATCCGCAAGCACTCGCGGAGTAAATCCGCTCCCACATTAAGGTCAACGACGTACACGTCGCTCTTACGCGCCGAACAACAAGTCATTCAAGCGCCGCACGAATCCGCTCGGATCTTCCAGCTGCCCACCCTCGCTGAGCACCGCCTGTTCGAATACCAGCGTCGCCCACTGACCAAAACGGGCTTCGTCGGTTTCGCCGGCCAGACGCGCGGTCAAGGCGTGGGTCGGGTTCAGCTCCAGTGTCGGCGCGCCGCCACCCGCGGCCTGACCGGCCTGCTTGAGCAAGCGCTGCGTGTGCAGCGACAACTCGTGCTGATCGACCACCAGCACCGCAGCCGAATCGCGCAGGCGCGCGCTGCCGCGGACCGCCTTGACGCGATCGCCAAGCACCGCCTTCAGGCGCTCTGCGAGCCCTTCGGGCAACTCGGCCGATGGCGGAGCGCTCACCCCTTCGCCATCCGGGATGTTGGACAGATCGATGTCGCCCTTGGCGACCGAAACGAAGGGCTTGCCGTCGAACTCGTGCAGGTAGGACAAAGCCCATTCGTCGATGCGGTCCGACGCCAGCAGCACCTCGACATCCTTGGCGCGGAAGGCCTCCAGATGCGGCGAATTGCGCGCCGCCAGATGGCTTTCGGCGGTGATGTAGTAAATCGCGGTCTGATTCGGCCGCAGGCGACCGAGGTAATCGGCCAGCGACACGCTTTGCTCGGCGCCTTCGCTCTTGGTGGAGGCAAAGCGCAGCAGTTTGGAAATGCGCTCGCGATGGGCATAGTCCTCGGTCAGGCCTTCCTTGAACACCTGGCCGAATTCGCGCCAGAAATTGGCGAACTTCTCCGGCTGGTCCTGGGCCAGCTTGTCGAGCATGTCGAGGACGCGCTTGATGATCGCCGAGCGGATCTGCTGGGTCAGCTTGTTGTCCTGCAGCAGCTCGCGCGAGACGTTCAGCGGCAGATCGTCCGAATCGATGACGCCGCGCACGAAGCGCAGGTAGGCCGGCAGCAGTTGCTCGGCGGCGTCCATGATGAAGACGCGCTTGATGTAGAGCTTCAGCCCATGACGCTCGTCGCGGCCACTGCCGTAGAGGTCGAACGGCGCCTTGCTCGGCAGATACAACAGGCTGGTGTAGCTCTGATTGCCCTCGACCTTGTTGTGGCTCCAGCTGACCGCCTCGCCATCCGAATGCGCCAGATGCTTGAAGAAGCCCTGGTAGTCGTCGTCAGTCAACTCGGACTTCGGTCGCGCCCACAGCGCAGCCGCCTGGTTGACGGTTTCCATCGCTCCCGGAGTCGCCGTCTGCTCGGCGCCCTCCTCGGCAACCTCTTCCTTCTCGCCGCGCATGCGGATCGGGAAGGCGATGTGCTCCGAGTACTTGTGGATCAATGCGCGCAAGCGCCAGGCCGACAGAAATTCGCTCTCCTCGTCCTTCAGGTGCAGCACGATTTCGGTGCCGCGGCGCGGGTACTCGATGCGGTCGACGGCATACTCGCCCTTGCCTTCCGAGCGCCAGTAGACGCCCTCGTTGGCATCCGCACCGGCGCGGCGCGTGCGCATTTCGACGTCGCCGGCGACAATGAACGCCGAATAGAAGCCAACGCCGAACTGGCCGATCAGCTGCGCGTCCTTGCGCGCATCGCCGCTCAGCGCGTCGAGGAAGCGTCGCGTGCCGGAGCGCGCGATGGTGCCGATGTTCTCGACCACCTCGTCATGGCTCATGCCGATGCCGTTGTCGCGGATCGTCAGCGTGCGCGCGGTGTCATCGAATTCGATCTCGATCGCCAGTTCCGGATCTCCCGCCAGCAGCTCCGGCGCCTGCAATGCCTCGAAGCGCAGCTTGTCGAGCGCATCGGAGGCATTCGACACCAGCTCGCGCAGGAAGATTTCCTTGTTGGAATACAGCGAATGAATGACGAGGTTCAGGACTTGCTGGACTTCAGCCTGGAAGGCGCGTGTTTCGGTAGTCATGGTCGGAGAATTTCGCTGGCAACCTGGGTGGCGAGGATTTGGGGGCCTGCCCGATTGAAATCAATGGGGCGGCGAACAAGAGCATCGCGCGCAAGCGCGCTCCTACAAATCCTGCGCGGACTTTCGGAAGGGTTGTAGGAGCGCGCTTGCGCGCGATGCCTCTGGGTCTGCGCCTGCCATCAATGTGAACAACTCCCGACCCATGACCTGCGACCGTCCCCGCGCATGCCGCGCTTTGGCACAATAGGGATTCTTCCGTTTGCGCAGATGCCCGATGCGTCCAGGTTGGCTGTTGGTCTTTTTGGCCCTGTTGCTGTCGAACCTGGCGCCTGCTGCCGCTCCCGCGGAGGACAGCAAGACCTGGCGTGCGGTGCTGTTCGATGGCCGCAAGGTCGGCTGGTCGCTGACCGAGCGTGAAACGGCCGCCGACGGCAGCGTGCGCAGCGCAGAGGTGATGGACCTGCAGATCCAGCGCGAAGGCGTGTCCGTGGTGATGCACTCGCTGGAGGAAACCACCGAGAGCGCCAGTGGTGAGCCGCTCGCCTTTCGTGCGGAGATCCGCACTGCTGGCCAGGAATTGCGCTACAGCAGCAAGCTCACCGCGCCGCACACTTTCGAGGTCACGCTGGAGGGCGCCGGCGCGACGCGCACGCAAGTCCTGCAACTGCCCGAACACGCATTGTTCTTCGAAGGTCAGCGCCGGGCGCTGCTGGCGGGCTTCGAGGGCGAAGGCAAGGTCATCGCCATCGACGCCTTCGTGCCCAGCCAATTGGCCGTGGTGCCACTGGAAACCACCTTCAAGCGCCGCCGCCGCGTCGAATTGATGAAGGACGAAGCCGATCTGATGGAGGTCGAGCAACTGGTGCGCTACCCGGACGGTCCGATGCAGGTCTCCGCTTTCGTCGACGACGCCTTCGACGCCAAGCGCATCCGCATGGAACTGGCCGGCATGCAGGTCGAGCTGTTGGCCTGCAATGAAGAGTGCGCGCGGGGGCCCAACCAGCCGCTGGATTTCCTCGATCGACTGGTCATCGATTCGACCCAGGCGCTGAGCGCGAAGGACCTGAAGCATCCGTTACGCCTTGAGGTGCAGATTTCCGGCACCGATATGGCGCCGGCCAATACCGGTCATCAGAAGGTTGTCGCGCAGGGATCGGGACGCTTCGAACTCGGCATCGATCCCGGCCGAGCGGCGCCCGATTCGGTGGTGCTCGATCTCTACCGCGAGCCTTCGGCCTGGGTGCAATCGGACAACGTGTTGCTCAAGGATCTGGCGCTGCGCGCCACCGACGGCGGCAAGACTGACC
Source organism: Rhodanobacteraceae bacterium (assembly GCA_016717705.1). GTDB lineage: Bacteria > Pseudomonadota > Gammaproteobacteria > Xanthomonadales > SZUA-5 > JADKFD01. Next base: position 23,407 of record JADKFD010000098.1, read on the forward strand.
TGCAGCGGATGCGCAATGCCGAAGAGTTCGTGCGTTCGTATATTTTCGGAAAGAACCTGTCGGTCGGCTACGCCTCGGCGCTGGAAGTGGCGACCACGCGTCAGGGCGATTGCACCGAGCATGCGCTGCTGCTGACGGCCATCGCGCGTGCGTCCGGAATCCCGGCACGGGTCGCCACCGGCCTTGCCTACGTGCCGCGCTTCGGTGAACGCGAGAACGTGTTCGTGCCCCATGCGTGGACCGAGGCATATGTCGATGGCCGCTGGCAGGGCTTCGATGCCGCATTGCAGGGCTTCGATTCCGGGCACATCGCGCTGGCCGTCGGCGACGGTGATCCGGTGCGATATTTCGCTGGCGTTGCCCTGCTCGGCCGCCTCAAAGTCCTGAGTATCGAGTCCGGCGCCCCATGATGCGCGGCTGGTGGCTGGCTTTTCTGGTCATCTGGCCGGCGTGGGTGCTGGCCAATCCGCCGCGGCCGATCGCGCGCCCGTCGATCGCCGGAATCGTTACCGATCCGCAACTGGGGGAGCTCAGCGGCCTGGCGTCATCGCACCACCAACGCGACCGCTACTGGGCGATCAACGACGGCGGCAACGGCAATCATCTGCTGCTGCTCGATGGGCGCGGCCGGGTGTTGAAAAAGCTGCCGGTCGACGGCGCCGAAAATACCGACTGGGAGGACCTCGCCAGCTTTCACTGGCAGGACAAGAACTGGCTGCTGATTGCCGACACCGGCGACAACGCCGGTGAACGCGAGCATGTGGTGCTTTGGCTGTTGCCGGAACCCGAGCATTTGCTGGATGGCGCGCATGCCGGACCGGCGCAGGCCCTGCGGCTGCGCTATCCGGACGCGCCACATGACGTCGAGGCAATGACCGTCGATGGGCAGAGCGGATCGGTATTTCTGTTGACCAAGCGCACCGTACCGCCGGTGCTCTATCGGGTACCGCTGTCGGCGGCGGGCAAGCCCAAGGTCGTCACCGCGCAACGCGTCGGCGCGCTGGATGCAATCCCGCAGCCCACCCCGAGTGATATCGCGCGTGACGGTCAACTCAGCCGCTTTCGCTCGCAGACTACTGGCCTCGCACTCGACTGTAACCATCTTGGGCTGTTGGTCTTGACCTACGACGCCGTCTACCGCTACGTGCGCTCACCGCAGCAATCGTGGGAGGCCGCACTGCCGGGGCAGACACCCGCCCGATCGCCGCTCAACCTGCTGCCGCAAGCGGAAGCCATGGCGCTCGACCGAGGCTGTCGCAATCTGTTTGTCGGCAGCGAAAAGGCGCCGGTGCCGCTGCTGCGATTCCGCTATCGGATAGTGGTCGATCCGATTGTCGCGCCGCAGGGTGCCCAATGAACTGCCGCTTGCCATGAAGCGGCAGAGAAGTCGTCGTCAGCCGCAACGCACGCAATGGCCGGATTCGTTGCTGCGCGGATTGCGCGCGGGCAAACTGCGGATTCCGGCACTGAAGCTGCGTCCCGGCCTCAATTTTTCGCAGCTGCGCGAGGGTTTGCGACGGTTGTCGCCGGAGCAGTATCAGGCGCTGTCTGCCGGGCTGCAACGGCAAGTGCAGCAACCACCGGCGGTTTCCGTGCGACGCCAGCGCGCCACCGGCGACGCCTTGCTGGCCAGCCAGATCGCGCGTCTGCGCTGCCTGCCGGCACACCCGGAAGCCGTGCTGCTGGATGCGGCAGGGCGGGACCGCTTTGGTCGCCAGCATTGGCTGCAGCCGGTGGCGCGCCGGGCCTGGGAATCGATGCGCGATGCAGCCAAGGCCGATGGAATCAGTCTGGAGTTGGTGTCCAGTTTCCGCAGTGTGATCGACCAGAATCGCATCCTCGCGCGCAAGCTGCGCCACGGACAGAGTCTGCAGGACATCCTCCGCGTCAATGCGCCACCGGGCTACAGCGAGCATCACACGGGATGCGCGATCGATCTTGCCGTCCCGGGCGAACCTGTGCTGACGGAAGCTTTCGAGGGCTCGCCGGCCTTTGCCTGGCTGTTGCGGCATGCGTCGCGTTTCGGCTTTCGCTTGTCCTATCCGCGCAACAACCCCTTTGGCTTCGTCTACGAGCCCTGGCACTGGTGCTACCGCACGGCCGCACCCGAACCGCCCGACGTCAATTGAGTACCACCGGACCCTGATCGGCACTCGCCGACAGTTCTCGCGGCAAATCCAGCGGCAGGCGAATGTTCTGCAACCCGAGATCGGAGAGCAGCATTTGCGCACGTCCCGACAGCGTCGGAAACAGCTGGCGCGCGCAGATCGCATGGTGCGACGCAAAGTCCGTCGGCGTCAGAAGCTCGCCGCCAATCTGGCGGTACAGCGCCAGGGCGCGGATCTCCAGATCGAACAGCTTGCTGCGCTGCGTACCACGCACCGGCGTGCCGACGCAGGTGAGCCGAATCTGCAGCGCAAACTGCGGCGGCGTGGAACCCTCGACCGCAGTTGGCGTCAACTGGAACTCGACGTGCGCATTGCACTCGACATTGCGCACTTCGACGCCCTGCTGCAGTTGCGCCTGCAGCCCGGTCAGACTCAGGCTTTCCAGCGTGAGCAAACGAAACAACTCCTCGGCGGTCATTGGATCATTGATCCTGGTTTTCCTTGGCACTATCCACGACGCGCCAAAGATACAGGCTGGCCAGGCTGCGATACGGGCGCCAGGCTTCGCCCAGTTCGGCCAGTTGCGCGTGTCCCGGCAGATCGTCCAGTCCATGCACGAGTCGCGCACCGGCGCGCACGCCGTAGTCGCTCAGCGGAAGGATGTCGATCCGTCCGAGCCGGAACATCAGCAGCATCTGCACGGTCCACGGACCGATCCCGCGCACGATGGTGAGCCGTTCGATGGCTTCGTCGTCCGCCATCTGCTGCAGCGCCGCCGCGGATGGCAGCCGCCGCGCCAGTGCGTGATCGGCGAGGTCCTTGAGCGCCCTCGCCTTGGCTCCGGAAACACCGGCGGCACGCAACTGCTCATCATCGACCTGCTTCAGGGCCCTGGCGGTGATGCTGCCGCCAACTGCCTGCTGCATGCGGCCGAAGATGGTCTGCGCCGCCTTGCCATTCAGTTGCTGGTAGATGATCGAACGCGCCAGCGCCTGTACCAGCGAAAAGCGCTCAGCTCGCGGCACGGGAATATCGCCGATGCGGTCCATCCAGACCGCCAGACGGGCGTCGCTCTGGCGCAGATGCGCGCGTGCGGTGGCGTCGATATCTGAGCTCATGGGAATTCCGAAGGACCAGGCTGAGTGAGTCTAACGTGGGTGGCGGATGACGCGGGAGCCACCGAGGCCCACGAAACCCACAAACGAAGAAGGCGCCCGCAGGCGCCTTCCTCACCACCAACGGCAGCGCTCAGCGCTTGGTGTTGGCCGACAGATCCTCGCGGATGCGGGCTGCCTTGCCTTCCAGCTCGCGCAGGTAGTACAGCTTGGCTGCACGCACCTTGCCACGACGCTTGATCTGCACCGACTCGATGGCCGGGCTGTAGGTCTGGAACACGCGCTCGACGCCTTCGCCGTGCGAAATCTTGCGCACGGTGAACGAGGAGTTCAGACCACGGCTCTTGATGGCGATGACCACGCCCTCATAAGCCTGCACGCGCTCACGCGCACCTTCCTTGACTTTCACATTGACCACGACGGTATCGCCAGGCGTGAACGCCGGGATTTCGCGGTTCATCTGCTCAGCTTCCAGCTGCTGAATGATTTTGCTCATGGCACGTCCCTCGGGGTAACAACAGACTTAGCCGACAATTCTACACCGAAATTCGCTTCGTGGTCATCAATAAACTCGCGAAGCAAACGCCGATCGGCACTGTTCAGAATCACCTTTCCGAGCAGATCGGGACGCCTGAGCCAGGTCGCGCCAAGCGACTTCTGGCGCCGCCAGCGGGCAATCGCCGCGTGGTTACCGGACAGTAGCACCGCTGGAACGGCACCTTCATCAGCCAGTTCCGGCCGCGTGTAATGCGGACAGTCGAGCACACCGTCCATGAAACTGTCTTCGATCGCCGAAGCGTCGGTGTGCAATACACCAGGCAACAATCGGGTCAGCGCATCCATGATGGCCAGCGCCGGCACTTCACCGCCGGAAACCACGAAATCGCCGATCGAGATTTCTTCGTCGACATAGGTGTCGACAAAACGCTGATCGATGCCTTCATAGCGACCGCAGACGAATACCAGACCCGGCAATTGCGCCCACTCACGGGCACGATTCTGGTCGAAGCGCCGACCCTGGGGACTGAGCAGGACCACCGGCGCCGCGCCGGCCTGCGCGCGCGCTGCCAGCAATGCCCGTCGCAGCGGCTCGATCATGAACACCATGCCTGGGCCACCGCCGTACGGCCGATCATCGACCGTGCGGTAGTTGTCCTCGGTGTAGTCGCGCGGATTCCAGCAGTTGAGCGCGATGCGACCCTTGTCGAGGGCACGCCCGACTACGCCAGCGGTCATGGCCTGGCGCACCAGATCGGGGAACAGCGTGAGGACGTCAAAGCGCATTTTGGGGTCCCATGCAGCCTCGTAGGTCATGTTGGCCCAAAGGGCCTGCATGACAATGGCATGCGTCACGCAGGCCGCTGTGCGGCCAACGTGACCTGCTTCATGCCCACCATCTGCTCAGAAATCCGGATCCCAATCCACGCGGATCAGATCACCGGCGATATCGACCGACAACACGTGGTGATCCATCACGAACGGGACCAGACGCTCGCGCTTGCCGTCACGGATCACCAGCACCGGATGGGCGCCGCTGTCGAACAGATGATCGACGCGGCCGAAGTCGACGTTGTCCTGATTGACCACGCGCAGGCCTTCGAGGTCAGTCCAGTAGTATTGACCTTCGCGCAACGGCGGCAGCAGATCGCGATCGATCGCAATCTCGGTGCCCTTCAGCGCATTGGCAACATCGCGGTCGGCCACGCCGTCGATTTCGACGATCAGACCCTTGGTGCTTTCCTGGCCGCGCAGCAGACGCACGCAGCGGGGCGCATCAGCGCCGCGCAACCACCAGTTGGAGTACTGCAGAAGTCGGCGCGGCGGATCGCAGAAGGAGGCGACCATGATTGCGCCTTGGACGCCGTGTGCACCGAGCACACGGCCCATCGTCACCAGCCGCTTCGGTTGCGAAACGGCTGGATCAGCAAGCGACACGACAGCCTCAGGCTGCAGCCGGCTGCTGCTTCTGGGCGATCTTGATCAGCTGGCGAACCTTTTCGGTCGGCTGCGCACCAACGCCAACCCAATGGCTCACGCGATCCAGATCAACCGTCAGCGGCACTTCCTTGCCCTGAGCGATCGGGTTGTAATAACCGACGCGTTCGATGCTGCGACCATCACGAGCAGCGCGCTCGTCGGCAACCACGATGTAGTAGAAGGGCCGCTTCTTGGCACCACCACGGGCAAGGCGAATCTTGACCATTCTTTGATTCCTTTCAAAACTTCTATGGAACGAGCGTAGCCCGCAAGTTTAATTGATTCGCGGCGCTACGCCAAGAGCGGGAGACGGTTGTCGGTTGTCGGTTGTTGGTTTTCGGTTAAGGCAGGCGTCGTCACCTGCTCTCTGCCCCGATAACGATGCGACGGCGTAGTCGCGAGGTGCGCAAGCGCGCTCCTACAACGGCAGCAACCCACGCAGGACTTGTGCGCGCTTTCGCAACACCAACCCACTCACCAACACCGCTCAACCGACAACCAACACCGCTTCATTGTAGAGTCCGCGACCTCCCGCACTGCCGCAAAGATCCGCGATGAGCACTGGCGAACTGTTGCCCTTCGAGCAGATTCCGCTGAAGGAATACGCCGAGAAGGCCTACCTCGACTATTCGATGTATGTCGTGCTGGACCGCGCTCTGCCGTTCATCGGCGACGGGCTCAAGCCGGTGCAGCGACGCATCATCTATGCGATGAGCGAGCTCGGGCTGAACGCGGCGTCCAAGCACAAGAAGTCGGCGCGCACCGTCGGCGATGTGATCGGCAAGTTCCATCCGCACGGCGATTCGGCCTGCTACGAGGCGCTGGTGCTGATGGCGCAGCCGTTCAGCTTCCGCTATCCGCTGATCGATGGCCAGGGCAACTTCGGCTCGCCGGACGATCCGAAGAGTTTCGCGGCGATGCGCTACACCGAGTCCAAGCTGACGCCTTTCGCGCGCCTGCTGCTGGAGGAACTCGGCCAGGGAACCGTGGAATGGGAGCCGAACTTCGACGGCACGCTGGAAGAACCCTCGTGGTTGCCGGCGCGCGTGCCGCATGTGCTGCTGAACGGCACCACCGGCATTGCCGTGGGCATGGCCACCGACATTCCGCCGCACAACCTGCGCGAGGTGCTCAGCGCCTGCATCCGCCTGCTCGACGATCCGGATGCCACCACAGCCGATCTGTGTGAGCACGTACGCGGACCGGATTTCCCGACCAGCGCCGAGATCATCACACCGCGAGCCGACCTGATCCGCATGTACGAGACCGGCAACGGCTCGGTGCGGGCACGCGCGGTGTACACCCGCGAAAACGGCAACATCATCCTGACCGCGCTGCCGCACCAGGTGTCGCCGACCAAGATCATCGAGCAGATCGCCGAGCAGATGCGCGCGAAGAAGCTGCCGATGATCGAGGACCTGCGCGACGAGGGCGATCACGCGCAACCGATCCGCATCGTGCTGATTCCGCGCAGCAATCGGGTCGACGTGGACGAGGTGATGGGGCATCTGTTCGCCACCACCGACCTGGAAAAGAGCTTCCGCATCAACGTCAACCTGATCGGCCTGGACGCGCGGCCGCAGGTCAAGCCGCTGAAGATGCTGCTCAGCGAGTGGCTGGTGTTCCGCACCGACACGGTGCGCCGCCGCCTGCAATACCGCCTGCAGAAGGTCGAGCGCCGGCTGCATTTGTTGGACGGCTTGCTGACCGCTTTCCTCAACCTCGACGAGGTGATCCGCATCGTCCGCAGCGAGGATGAGCCAAAGCCGGTGCTGATGGCGCGCTTCGCGCTCAGCGAGGAACAGGCCGAGTACATCCTCGAAACCAAGTTGCGCCAGCTGGCGCGCCTGGAAGAGATGAAGATCCGCGGCGAGCAGGCCGAACTGGCCATCGAGCGCACCGAACTGGAATCGATCCTCGCCTCGAAGTCGAAACTCAAGTCCTTGATCAAGAAGGAACTGGAAGCCGACGCCAGGCAGTTCGGCGACGATCGCCGCTCGCCGCTGATCGAGCGCGGCCAGGCCAAGGCGCTGTCGGAGGCCGATCTGGCGCCATCCGAGCCGATCACCGTGATCGTTTCCGACAAGGGCTGGGTGCGCGCGGCCAAGGGGCATGACATCGATGCCACCGCGCTCAGTTATCGCGAGGGCGACCGTTATCTCGCCAGCACTCGTGGTCGCAGCAATCTGCAGGCGGCCTTTCTCGATTCCAGTGGCCGCGCCTACTCCACGCCGGCGCACACGCTGCCGTCGGCGCGCGGTCAGGGCGAACCGTTGACGGGACGCTTCGACCCGCCATCCGGCGCCCGTTTCCTGGCCGTCGTGAGTACCGACAGCGAAGCACGACTGTTGCTGGCGACCAGCGCCGGCTACGGCTTCCTGACGCGCTTCGAGAGCCTGTGCTCGCGCAATCGCAGCGGCAAGCAGCTGCTGACCGTGCCCGATGAGGCTGAGGTGCTGGCGCCGACCTCGGTCACGGGCAGCGTCGACGTGGCCCTGGTCGCTGCGGTGTCCAGCGATGGCCACCTGCTGGTGTTTCCGTTGAGCGAGCTGCCGGAGCTCGACAAGGGCAAGGGCAACAAGATCCTCAACCTGCCGGCGAGCAAGCACGCCGCAGCGGCCAAGCTCATCGCCCTGGCCGCCTTCCAGCCCACTCAGGAGTTGGTCGTCGTCGCCGGTGGCAGACTCACGCGCTTGAAAGGGCACGACCTGGACGCCTATCGCGGCACCCGCGCCCAGCGCGGCGCCCTGCTGCCGCGCGGACTGCAGCGGGTCGATCGGCTGGAGGTGGTGTGACGGGGCACGGGGCACGGGAAGCGGGGCACGGGAAGGCGCTCGGCAGCCGGTGGCGGCGTGCCCTGTCCCGCGCCCGTGCCCCGTGTCTCGTGCCCCGCTTCAGCTTCCCCCTGCTATCGTGCGCCGGATGAATCCATCGACCATACCATCGACTTCACTTGCCGACCGCTTCCGCGGCTTCTATCCCGTGGTGGTCGATGTCGAGACCGGCGGTTTCGACTGCGAGGGCGATGCCCTGCTCGAAATCGCTGCAGTGCTGCTGGACATGACGCCCGACGGGCGCCTGGTGCGCAAGCAGACCGTATCCGCGCACGTGGTGCCCTTTCCGGGCTCGAACATCGACCCGCGTGCGCTGGAAATCACCGGCATCGACCCAACCCATCCTTTGCGTGCGGCGCGTGACGAACGCGAAGCGCTGGATCACATCTTCGATCCGGTGCGCAAGGCGATGAAAACGCTCGAATGCACGCGTGCGATCCTGGTCGGCCACAACGCCTCCTTCGACCTGAGCTTCGTCAATGCGGCGATCCGCCGCACCGGCCACAAGCGTTCGCCGTTCCACCCGTTCAGCACCTTCGACACCGTCTCGCTGGCGGGTCTGGCCTATGGGCAGACGGTGCTGGCCAAGGCCCTGAACGTGGCCGGCCTGGGTTGGGACAGCAAATCGGCGCATTCGGCGGTGTACGATGCGGAACAGACCGCCGATCTGTTCTGCGCGATCGTCAATCGCTGGCGCGAGTTGCATCTGACGCAGGCCGAAGCCGATGGCGCCGTCGAATCGATCTTTGCCGCTGCAAGTTGACCCGCGATGCCGATCTACGAATACACCGCCGCCGACTCGACTCAAAGTTGCGCTCACTGTGCGACCCGCTTCGAGATCTTCGCGCGCATCAGTGATCCCGAGCTGAGCGCCTGCCCCGAGTGCGGCGCGCCGATCAAGCGACTGATCTCGGTCGCCTCGGTGATCGCCGGTCAAGCCCACCTGCAAAAGGAAGCGCATTTCTCCAAGCGCGGGTTCACCCAGTACAAGAAAGCGGGCGGCGGCGTCTACGAGAAGACGGCCGGCGATGGTCCGCAGTTCATCAGCGGCGAGGAGTGAGGCTGCGGGCCTTGAACGCTTTTGTGGGAGCGGGTTTATCCCGCGATCTTTTGCTGGCTTGGCCTCAAGTGCAACAGCTCGCGGAATAAATCCGCTCCCACAGGACGGCGCGGGCTTCACCCGCGATGTTCTATCCTCCGCCGCCTCACGCCTGACGGACGGCTCCGATGCGCCACACACTGCTGCTGGTTTCCCTGCTGACTCTAGGCGCTTGCGCGACGCCGCCTCCGCCAGCCACCGACGCGGCGAGCATCCCGATGCCTACCCTCGCCTACCCCGCGGCGCGCACTGTCGATCATGTTGACGACTATCACGGCGTCAAGGTGGCCGATCCGTATCGCTGGCTGGAAGAACTCGACGCGCCCGACACACGCGCGTGGATCGACGCGCAGAACGCGCTGACGCAGAAGTACCTCGCCGCAGTCGCCCAGCGCCCGCAGATCCACGCGCGGATGACCGAACTGTGGAACTACGAGCGCTTCGGCCTGCCCAGCCGGGAGGGCAATCGCTATTTCCTGACGCGCAACGACGGCCTGCAGAACCAGGCGGTGCTGTACACCATGGACGCGCTCGACGGCGAGCCGCGCATGCTGCTCGATCCGAACACGCTGTCGACCGATGGCACCGTCGCGCTGTCCGGCACCGAAGTCTCGCCGGACGGCAAATACCTGGCCTACGGCGCCTCCTCCGGTGGATCGGACTGGCAGGAATGGCGCGTGCGCGACATCGCCAGCGGCGAGGACACCAGCGATGTCGTGCAATGGGTCAAGTTCTCCGGCGCCGCCTGGGCCAAGGACTCCAGCGGCTTCTATTACGGCCGTTACGACGAGCCCAAGGGCGAGAACAAGCTCAAGGCAGTCAACGAGTTCCAGAAGATCTACTTCCACAAGATCGGGACGCCGCAGGCCAGTGACGTGTTGGTCTACGATCGTCCCGACCAGCCCAAGTGGGGCTTCCAGGCCGAGGTCAGCGAGGATGGTCATTACCTGATCGTCACCGTCACCGAGGGCACCGACGAGCGCAACCGCTTGTTCTATCGCGATCTGACGCTGCCCAAGGCACCGATGGTCGAGCTGATTCCGACGCTGGAAGCGAGCTACCACTTCATCGGCAACGATGGCCCGGTGTTCTGGTTCCAGACCAATCTCGATGCCTCGCGCAACCGCATCATCGCCATCGACACACGCCAGCCGGCCAAGTCAAATTGGCGCACGCTGGTGCCCGAGTCCGACGCCACCCTGGTGCGTACCACGCTGGTCAACGACCAGTTCATCGCCCAGTACCTGCGCGATGCGAAGAGCGAAGTCAGCCGCTTTGGCGTCGATGGCCGCGCGCTCGGCAGCGTCACCTTGCCCGGCATCGGCGCAGTCGACGGTTTCAACGGCAAGCCTGACGACAGCGAGACCTTCTACAGCTACACCAGCTTCACGGTGCCGACCGACATCTATCGCCTGGACCTGGCCACGGGCGAGTCGACCCTGTTCCGCCGCCCCCAGGTGGCCTTCGACCCGGAACAATACGAGACCCGCCAGGTCTTCTACGCCAGCAAGGACGGCACGCGCGTGCCACTGTTCATCACCGCGAAAAAGGGTCTGACGCTGGATGGCCAGCAGCCGACGCTGCTCTATGGCTACGGCGGCTTCAACATCCCGGTGACCCCGGCGTACACGGTGCCGATGGCCACCTGGCTCGACCGCGGCGGTGTGTATGCGGTGGCGAATCTGCGCGGTGGCGGTGAATACGGCGAGACCTGGCACGAGGCCGGAACCAGGCTCAACAAGCAGAACGTGTTCGACGATTTCATCGCCGCGGCTGAATACCTGATTGAACAGGGCTACACCAATCCGGAGAAACTGGCGATCTATGGCCGCTCCAATGGTGGCCTTCTGGCAGGCGCCACGGCGCTGCAACGCCCGGATCTGTTCCGCGCCGCGCTGCCGACGGTAGGTGTGCTCGACATGCTGCGCTTCAACCAGTTCACCATCGGCTGGGCCTGGGAATCCGATTACGGCTCGCCGCAGAAGCCGGATGAGTTCGCTGCGCTGCGCGCCTATTCGCCGCTGCACAACATCAAGCCGGGCGTGCGCTATCCGGCCATCCTGGTACCCACCGGCGATCACGACGACCGCGTCTATCCGGCGCACAGTTTCAAGTTCACCGCCGCACTGCAGGCCAATGCAGCCGGCCCAGGTCCCTACCTGACGCGCATCGAAACCCGCGCCGGCCACGGCGCCGGCAAACCGACCAGCATGCAGATCGACGAGTGGACCGATATGCTGAGCTTTCTGGTGCGTGAGCTCGATATGCAATGAAGATTGGCGTCCCGCGCGGGGCTCGCGCCCGGAACCCATTTGGCACGCCCTTGATTGCAAGGGGCATGCCGCGCAGCGGGCACGTGACACGACACGTCACGTGCGGCCCTTGGGCCAACGTGACCTACTTCCGGACGCTTGCGGCGCTTGTTCGGACGCCCCGGACTGGCAAAGCCCGCGAGGTCAGAGAGAAGCACCATGCGCTGGCTCCGTCGAATCCTGATCGCCCTGCTCGCCGTCACTCTGCTGGCGATTGCCGGCATCTGGCTGACGCTGCGTGCCAGCCTGCCGCAACTCGACGGCGCCATTGCAGCTCCGGGCCTCTCCGCGCCAGCCAGCATCGAACGCGATGCGCTGGGGACGGTGATCGTGACTGCGGCCAATCGCCTGGATGTGTCCTGGGCGCTCGGCTATGTACACGCGCAGGAACGCTATTTCGAGATGGATCTGCTGCGTCGGCGCGCCGCCGGGGAACTCGCGGAACTATTCGGCAGCGGAGCCGTGGAGGCCGATCGCGGCGCCCGCATCCATCGCTTCCGCACCCGCATCGATGCCTATTTCGCGGCATTGGCAGCGGACCAGCGCGCACAGATGCAGCGCTACGCCGACGGCGTAAACGCCGGTCTTGGCGCCCTTTCTGCACGCTCCTTCCCCTATCTGCTGCTGGGACAGACACCCAAGCCGTGGAGCGCCGAGGATTGCCTGCTGGCACCGCTGGCGATGTACTTCAACCTGCAGGATTCCGCCAACGAGCGCGAACTGAAGCTCGAGCGCATGCGCGCGAGCCTGCCGCCGCAAACCTTCGCCTTTCTGACCGCCGCTGGCACCGAGTGGGATGCGCCGATGCTGGGTGTGGCCGTCGGCGATCCGGCAATTCCACCAGCGGACGAGATCGACCTGCGCGAAACCGAGCTTGCCGATCCACCACTGGATGCACCGACCAGCAGCGAAGGCATCGGCAGCAACAACTTCGCGGTCGCCGGCACGCTCACCCCGCATGGCGGCGCCATCGTCGCCAACGACATGCACCTGGGGCTGCGCGTGCCGAATATCTGGTTTCGCGCGGAACTGCGCTATCCCGATGCGCAAGGGCAGCCGCGCGCGGTCACTGGCGTGACCCTACCCGGAACACCATTCCTGGTCATCGGCAGCAATCGTCATATCGCCTGGGGTTTCACCAACAGCTACGGCGACTGGCTGGATTTCGTCGAACTCAAGCTCGATCCGCAAGATCCGCAGCGCTATCTGACGCCCGAAGGATGGCAAACCATTTCCGAGTTCAGCGAGACCATCGTGGTGCGCGGTGCCGCCAGCGAGCAACTCAACGTTCGCGAGACCCTCTTCGGACCCGTGGTCGCGCAGTCCTCGTCGGGCGTGCCCTTGGCGCTGATGTGGACCGCGCACTACGCACGCGGTGTGAATACCGGGCTTGCCGGACTGGAGGGCGCGGACACCATCGAGCAGGCACTCGACGTGGCACACGCCACCGGCATGCCGGCGCAGAACCTGCTCGTGGCGAGCGCCGATGGTCGCATCGCCTGGACTGTGATCGGGCCGATTCCCCGGCGCACAGGTGGCGGCGATCCGCGCTTTCCCATCGACGCCGCGACCGCAGACAGCGGCTGGACAGGCTGGTATTCCGGCGCCGACATACCCAGCGTGCTCGATCCGCCATTCGGGCGACTGTGGAGCGCCAATGCGCGCACGATGTCGGGCGTCGAGGCCACGCGCATCGGCGACGGCGGCTACACGATCGGCGCCCGCGCACGGCAGATCCGCGATGACCTGCAGGCCCAGGAAGACCTGTCCGAGGCCGATCTGCTGGCGATCCAGCTCGACGATCGCGCCCTGTTCCTGAATCGTTGGCACGAGTTGCTGCAGCAGACTCTGGTGCAGCGCAGCGAGCCGGAACTGGTTTCCCTGCGCGAGGCCATCGGCGACTGGGATGGTCGCGCCGAAGCCGACACCCGCGCGTACCGTCTGGTGCGCGACTTCCGCCTGCGCGTGCACAAGCGCTTCCTGCAGCTGTTTGCCGCGGTCCTGCTGGAAAAGGACCCGGCCTGGGTCTGGCCGTCCCTGCCGCAGCTGGAAGGCGCGGTCTGGAGCACGCTGCAACAGCGTCCGGTCCATCTGTTGCCGCGGAATTTCAGCGATTGGGACAGCTGGCTGCGGGCAGCAGCGCATGATGTAGTCGCCAATCTCGCCGGCCACGGGCGCACGCCTGGTCAGGCGACCTGGGGCGAATTCAACACGACGGCGATTCGCCACCCGCTCAGCGGTGCGATTCCGCTGGCGGGATGGCTGCTCGACATGCCGGCGCAGGCGCTCGACGGCGACCAGTACATGCCGCGCGTACAGGGCCCGAAGTTCGGCGCCAGCGAGCGCATGGTCGTGTCGCCGGGGCACGAGGATCTGGGCTATTTCCACATGCCCGCTGGCCAGAGCGGGCATCCGCTGTCGCCGTTCTATGGCGCCGGGCATGAGGATTGGGCGGCCGGGCGGGCATCACCGTTCCTGCCCGGGCCGGCCATCCATCGATTGACGTTGACGCCGTAGGAGCATCGCGCGAGCGCGCTCCTGCAATTCTTGTGTGAATTCAGGGCAAATTTGTAGGAGCGCGCTTGCGCGCGATGCTCTCGCAATCCCCCATTGCGCCCGCGGGAAGCCTCACTCCCCGACCGGCTGCACCTTGGCGCCCGGCCTGACATCGCCCACCACATCGACGCCCTTGGGCGGCTCGAAGTAGAAGGTCGCCGGCGGCAAGGTGGTGTTGCGCTTCCAGTCCTGGAACACGATCTCGGTGCGCTGGCCGACGATGTCGACCATCACCATGCGCGCCAACTGGTGGTCACGAAAGCCCAGGTCGACATGGGCAAACTCCGCGTCTTCGGATTTCGGCGTCAAACGCAGCCAGCTGGCGCCATCCTTGTCGCCGCGATCCTCGGTGTTGAACTGCTGATCGAGCGAGGCGACATCCAGCAGCACGGCGAGCGGGCTCTGCTGTTCGTCGAAGGACTGCGGCCGCACGCTGACCTGCTCCAGTTCCACATCGTAGATCCAGATGTTGTCGCCGTCAGCGACGATCCGCTGTTCCTCCGGCTCCAGATAATCCCAGCGAAAGCGGTTCGGTCGCGCCAGCGCCAGCGTGCCCGAGGCGGCGTCGAGCGCAGTTCCGCTGTCGTCGTAGACCTGCTGCTCGAAGCTGGCCGACAGGTTCTGCACATTCTCCGAGAAGCGGTCGAGATCGGCGCGGGCACCATCGGCGGCGAAAGCCGGCATCGCTGCCGCCACACACAACAGACACAGTGCAGTTCGGATCATTCGGCGGCTTCGCAGTCAGGGTGCCGATACCTTAGCGCGTCCTGCCCTAACACAGGCTGTCGCACCGGGGGGGGGGCGGGGGGGGCGGCGGGAGGGGGGGGGGGGGGGGGGGGGGGGGGGCGGGGGGCGGGGCGCCCCCCGGGGGGGGCGCGGGGCCCCCCGGGGCGGGGGGGGGGGGGGGGGCCCCCGGCGGGGGGCTCAATCCTTCGGCGGCGGCGGCGCCAGCACGGTGCGATTGCCGTTGTGTTCGGGTGCGCTGACGATGCCGGCGGCTTCCATTTCCTCGATCAGTCGCGCGGCGCGGTTGTAGCCGATCTTCAGGCGTCGCTGCACGCCGGAGATCGACGCCCGGCGCGTTTCGGTGACGATGCGCACGGCCATGTCGTAGAGCTCGTCGGCCTCGCCATTGGCCTCTTCCGGCAAGCCGGTCTCGCCGATGACCCGGCCATCGCCGAGTTCCTGGGTTTCGTCGAGGATGCCTTCGAGGTAATCCGGCTTGCCGTGGTTTTCGCGCAAGTATTTGACCACCCGATGGACTTCATCGTCCGACACGTAGGCGCCATGCACGCGCTCGGTGTTCGCGGTTCCCGGCGGCAGGTAGAGCATGTCGCCATTGCCGAGCAGGGTCTCGGCGCCGGACTGGTCGAGGATGGTGCGCGAGTCGATCTTGCTGGAGACCTGGAAGGCTACGCGAGTCGGGATGTTGGCCTTGATCAGGCCGGTGATGACATCGACCGACGGGCGCTGCGTCGCCAGGATCAGATGGATGCCCGCGGCACGCGCCTTCTGCGCCAGACGCGCGATCAGTTCTTCGACGTTCTTGCGTGCCACCATCATCATGTCGGCAAACTCGTCGATGACGACGACGATATGCGGCATGGTTTCCAGCGGCTTGGGGTGCTCGCCCGGTGCCGCCTTGGCAACGTTGAACAATGGATCGGGGATGGGCTGGCCCTGTTCGTGCGCGTCGCGCACCTTGCGGTTGTAGCCGGCCAGATTGCGCACGCCGACCGCAGCCATCAGCTTGTAGCGGCGCTCCATTTCGGCGACGCACCAGCGCAGCGCGTTGGAGGCTTCTTTCATGTCGGTGACGACCGGCGCCAGCAGGTGCGGAATGCCCTCGTACACGGACAGTTCGAGCATCTTCGGGTCGATCATGATCATGCGCACGTCTTTGGCCGTGGCCTTGTACAGCAGCGACACGATCATCGCGTTGAGCGCCACCGACTTGCCCGATCCGGTGGTGCCGGCGACCAAGAGGTGCGGCATCTTGGCGACGTCGACCACGCTCGGCCGGCCGCCAATATCCTTGCCCAGTGCCAGGGTGAGCACCGACGAGGCCTTGTCGTATTCCTTGGAGCGCAGGATCTCGGACAGGAACACCATTTCGCGGTGCTGGTTGGGGATTTCCAGGCCGACCACCGACTTGCCGGGAATCACATCGACCACGCGCACACTGACCACCGACAGGCCACGCGCGATGTCCTTGTCCAGCGAGGAAATCTGGCTGCCGCGGATGCCGGGCGCCGGCTCCAGTTCGAAACGCGTGATCACCGGACCCGGATAGACGCCGACCACGCGCGCCTCGATGCGGAAATCCTTGAGCTTGAGTTCGACCTGGCGCGACAGCGCTTCCAGCGCCTCGGGCGAATAACCCTTGCCGGTGACGCGCGCTTCGTCGAGCAGCGACAGCGGCGGCAGTTCGCCGGAGGGAATATTGGTGAACAGCGGAATCTGCAGTTCGCGCTCGGCGCGCTCGCTCTTCTCCATCACCGGCGCGACGCTTTCGATCTTCACCGGCTCGCGCTTCTTGCGCTTGACGGTTTCTTCCTTGCGCCCGACTTCGCGCACCGCGCGGGCTTTCTGCCCGACGCGCCAGTCGGAAAACTGCTGGCGCCACACGCCCATCCGCGTGATCAGGTTCAATGTGGCCGCGCCCACCTTGTCCATCGCGCGAAACCAGGACACGCCGGTGGCAAAAGTCGAGCCGATCAGGAACATCATCAGCGCGAACATGGTGGTGCTGCCGCGCCCCAGGCTGCCGACCAGCAGATCGCCGAAGAAACGCCCGAGCACGCCACCGGAGCCACCCGGCAGATTCCCCGGATGCATCTGCGCATGACCGAGGATGGCGCCGCCGAGCAAGGCCAGCACAACGCCCGCCAGGCGCGTCAAGGGCACCAGAGGATCGGGCGCCTGTGAACTGTCCGCCGGATCGCGCAGAAAGCGCCATGCGTACCAGAGCAGCACCAGCGGCAGCAAAAATGCCATGCGGCCGATCAGGTACAGCAACAGATCAGCCAGCCACGCGCCGGCGCGCCCGCCCCAGTTCTGGACGATCGCCGTTGAGCCAGAGTGCGACCAGCCCGGGTCGGCGGCATCGAAACTGGCCAGTGCGACCAGCAAATAACCGGCAACGGGCACCAGCAACACGAAAGCACTCTCGCGTATTGCCTTCTGGAATCGATCGCGCCAGCCGAGCTTGGCCACACTCACCGCCATCTTCAATCCTGAGTCCCTACGCGAACTATCGCGCGCAAGGTGTTCAGTCTATTCGAAATAGCGGTAAGTGGTGAGTGGTGAGTGGTAAGTGGCAGAAGCGCGCCAGAAGTGGGCCTATGGCTGCCAGGGCGGGCCAACCGCGAGCCTTGCATTCGTGGCAGCGGGTTTATCCTGGCGCGCTGCGCGGTTGATGCAAAGGCGGGGCTAAACCCCCGCTCGGAGCTATCGCACTTGAATCCCTCGGCCCCGCCCCCTAGTTTGCGTCTTCTTGCCCAGATCCACCGCGCCAACCGCGCCCGGAGCCCCCGATGAGCACCAACAAGCACTGCCGCGTCCTGATCCTGGGTTCCGGCCCGGCCGGCTATGCCGCCGCTGTCTATGCTGCGCGCGCCAACCTGAAGCCGGTGCTGGTGACCGGCATCGATGCGGGCGGTCAGCTGATGACCACCACCGAAGTCGACAACTGGCCCGGCGATGTCCACGGCCTGACCGGTCCCGGCCTGATGGAGCGCATGAAGGCGCACGCCGAGCGCTTCGACACCGAGATCATCTTCGACCACATCCACACCGCGGAACTCGGCTCACGCCCGTTCAAGCTGATCGGCGATTCCGGCAGCTACACCTGCGACGCACTGATCATCGCCACCGGCGCTTCGGCCAAATACCTCGGCATCGAGAGCGAGACCGCCTTCCGCGGTCGCGGCGTCTCGGCCTGCGCCACCTGCGACGGCTTCTTCTATCGACAGCAGGACGTTGCGGTCATCGGCGGCGGCAACACGGCCGTCGAAGAAGCGCTGTATCTGTCGAACATCGCGCGCAAGGTCACCGTGGTGCATCGCCGCGACAAGTTCCGCGCCGAGAAGATCCTGCAGGACAAGCTGTTCGCCAAGGCCAACATCGAAGTGATCTGGGACCACGCTGTCGATCAGGTGCTGGGTGACGACAGCGGCGTCACCGGCATCCGCATTGCCCCGCGTGAGGGCGGAGAAACCCGTGACATCCCCGTGCAGGGGGCCTTCATAGCCATCGGCCATACGCCGAACACCGGCATTTTCCAGGGCCAGTTGGCGATGGAAAACGGCTATCTGAAGGTCAAGAGCGGTTATGCCGGCATGGCGACGATGACCAGCATCCCCGGCGTGTTTGCTGCCGGCGATGTGGCCGACCCGATCTACCGTCAGGCGATCACCTCGGCCGGCGCCGGCTGCATGGCGGCGCTGGATGCGGATCGCTTCCTGGAGCAGCACGGGTAGGCGATCCGCGCGGGGGGCGACCTTGAGTGTGGCGCGATTGGCTCGCGAGCCTGCAAACGCTCCCGCGATGCGCGAGGGTCGCTCCTCGCAGACCCGGCGAAAACGCCTTGCCCCTGATTACCGTGTTTGACCCGCGCAAGACCCGTCGCTGATGCTGTTCGGCGCCACGTCGACGGTCGGCGCGCGGCTGCTGCCGCTGCTGCGCGAGCGCGGCTTCGCGTCACTGCCTGCAGCCGCGGGCCGCTGGCCAATGGGCAGCAGCATCCCGAAGTCCGCTGGATTCAGACTGCACTGGCCGAAGCGCCAGCATTGGTCGACGGCACAACCCACATCCTTAGCCTCGGCCCCTGCGATCTGTTCGTCGACTGGCTGGCGCGGCAGGCGCCGACAGCGTCGGTGCGTCAGGTGATCGCCTTCGGCTCCACCAGCGCCGACACCAAATTCGATTCCAGTTCAGCCGAAGAACGCGCGCTGGCGCAGAGCCTGCGGCAATCGGAACAACAACTTGCGGAGCAATGCCAGCGCCTGGGTGTCGCCTGGACCTTGCTGCGCCCGACCCTGATCTACGGCGGCGACACCGATCTCGTCGCGCGGATTGCCCAGTTCGCGCGGCGCTGGCATGTCTATCCGCGACCGATTGGCCGTGCCGCCCGGGCGCTGCGCCAGCCGGTGCACGCCAGCGACCTCGCCCAGGCGGTGGTCCGCAGCATCGACAATCCAGCGGCCGCCAATCGGCGCTTCGACCTGCCAGGACCGCAGTCGCTGTCCCTGACTGCACTGATTCGGCGGGCTGCGCAGGCCGGCAGTCGCCTGGCATGCCCGATTCCCCTGCCCCTGGGTATGCTGCTGCGCTTTGGCGATGCCTTCGGTGTCGTGCGCGGCCAATCCGGCCTCAACCATTCCGCTGCAGCGCGCCTCGGTCGCGATCAGGTGTTCGACATGACGCCAGCGCGCACCGCGCTGGGATTTGCGCCACGCGCCTTCGAGCCGGAACCGCGATGAACCGGCGCGGCAACCTGGGGGCGGTGGCTTGCCACCGCGATGCTCCTGCCGGGGGAGCGACAAAGCGCCGGCAAGCCGGCGCACTCCAGAGCAAGCGTGAGGTCGCAGCCTCAGCCTCGGCGTCCGCAACGGTGTTGCGGATATCCCGGCAGCCGACTGGGACGCGCTGATCGGCGCCGACGAGCAACCCTTCGTGCGCCACGCCTTTCTGTCGGCGCTGGAACAGAGCGGTAGTCTGCAGCGCGAACTCGGCTGGTCGCCGATGCCGCTGCTGCTGCACGAAGGCGGGAAATTGATCGCCGCCGCGCCCGGTTACCTGAAGACCAATTCGCACGGCGAGTTCGTGTTCGACTGGTCCTGGGCCGATGCCTATCGCCGAAATGGCCTCGACTATTACCCCAAGCTGTTGATCGGCGTGCCCTACTCGCCGATCACCGGCCCGCGCCTGCTGGTCGGCAACGGCGCCGATGCCGGCGCGCGCCGCGCCAGGCTGGTCGGCGCCATCGAGAGCCTGGTCAGCCAGTTGCGACTGTCCAGCGCGCACCTCAATTTCCTCAGCGAGGCCGATGCCGCAGCGCTGACCCACGATCCCTGGCTGCCGCGCTTCGACTGGCAGTTTCACTTCCACAACCGCGGTTATGCAGATTTCGAGACCTTGCTCGGCGAGTTCAGCCACAAGAAGCGCAAGAACATCCGCCAGGAACGGCGCTATGCACAGACGTGCGGGCTGATCATCGAGTGGATGGACGGCGACAGCATGAGCGAAGCCATCCTCGACGATCTGCACGCGCTGTACGTGGAGACTTTCGATCGCAAGGGCAACACGCCAGCGTTGACGCGCGAGTTCTTTTCGATGATCCGCGAGCGGATGCCGGAAAACTTCCACGCCGCCGTGGCAAGGCGCGGTGACCGAATCCTCGCCGCCGCGATCTATTTTTCCTCGTCGACAACGCTCTACGGCCGCTACTGGGGGGCACGCGAGGACCTGCCCGGCATGCATTTCGAGCTCTGCTACTACCAGGCCATCGAACAGGTGCTGCGCCGCGGCCTCAAATGCTGCGAACCCGGCGCCCAGGGCGAACACAAGATCGCCCGCGGCTTTCTGCCCACGCGCACGCATTCGGCGCACCTGATCGCGCATCCGCAGTTCCGCCAGGCCATCCGCCACGCGATCGACGACGAGGCACAGGCGCTGCGGGAGTATCGCGAGCAGTTGGAGGCGCATTCGCCGTTTCGGCAGCGAACGGAGGCGGATCGCGAGCACACCGGCGGGGCATTCAGCAACCGGTGAACGCGATGGGGCCGCGACACCGGACGCAAGCAGCGGGTTGAACCGGTGCAGATCGCAGACGTTGTACCGCGCAATCGCCAGGGGTGAGCGCCCCAGGCTACACCCGCGCCAGCGCCTGCTGCAGATCGGCAATCAGTTCGTCGGCATCTTCCAGGCCAATCGACAGCCGCACCAGATTCCACGGCAACCCGGTGCGATTGGATTCGGCCTTGCCGTCCTTGATCACCACCGCCAGCGGCCAGGCGAGCGATTCGTGGCCACCCCAGGACACCGCCATCAGGAACATCTTCAGGTTGTCGCAGAAGCGCTCGATGCCCGGCCAGGTCGGCGGCCCTGACTTCGATCGACAGGATTCCCGAGCCCCTTCATCTGCGCCGGCCAGCTCGCGCTGCGGATCGCTGGCATTGCCCGGGTAGTAGACGCGCGCGATTTTCGGGTGGCGCTCCAGGAAGTCTGCGATCCGCGCAGTGCTCGCGCAGATGCGCTCCATGCGCACGGCCAGCGTGCGCAGACCGCGCAGCACCAGCCACGCCTCCAGCGGGCCGATGATCGCGCCGAAGGTCATGTATGGCCCGCGGAAGATCTCGCGGATGTGCGTCTGCGCGCCGCAGACCACGCCGGCGACGACGTCGCTGTGGCCGTTCAGGTACTTGGTCACCGAATGCATGACCAGATCGATGCCGTGCGCGGCCGGTTGCTGCAGCAGCGGGCTGGCGTAGCTGTTGTCGCACAGCGTGAGCACGCCACGCGCCTTGGCCAGTTGCGCGATCGCTGCCAGATCCTGCAGTTCCAGCGTCAGCGAATTCGGGCTTTCCAGCACGATCATCCGCGTGCGCTCGGTCAGCGCCGCCTCGACGGCAGCAAGATCACCGCCATCGACAAAGCTGACGGTCACGCCGAAACGCGGCAACCAGTCGCGCACCAGAACGCGCGTCCATGCATAGGGCTTCTGTACGCAGATCACGTGATCGCCCTGGCGCACGAAGGCGAGCACCGCGGCGGCCACGGCTGCGGCTCCGGAGCCGAACACCAGCGCATCCTCGGTGCGCTCCAGCGCCGCCAGCTTGCGCCGCAGGATCTCGACGGTCGGGTTGTTGCCGCGGGTGTAGAAGGCGTTGTTCAGCTCGTCCTGGCCAGCCGCACGCATGGCGGCGACCGTCGGGAAGGCGAAATTACTGGTCTCGAAGATCGGCGGCGTCACTGCGCCGCGTTGGGATTCGCGGTCCTCGCCCAGGTGGTTAAGGATGTAGCTCAGCGTGTGTGGGTCGGCCATGGGCGGAAGGAATCGGGATCTTGCGTCGATTCGGCAAGACTGACCGCCGGAGGGCGGCGCAAGTGCCC
This sequence comes from Rhodanobacteraceae bacterium, assembly GCA_016717705.1. Classification (GTDB taxonomy): domain Bacteria; phylum Pseudomonadota; class Gammaproteobacteria; order Xanthomonadales; family SZUA-5; genus JADKFD01. Next base: position 45,523 of record JADKFD010000098.1, read on the forward strand.
ACCGGACAGCTCACGGCCCGGGGGGGGGCGGCGGCGCCTGGGGGGGAAAGCCCACCGGGGCAACCCCCGGGGGGGGTGGGGGCGGGGGCGCGGGGCGGGGGGCTGCGGGACAGGTACTTCCGCGGTGTCGCGCGGACAGCCAGGGCGATAAATCCACCACTCAGCTCTGGAAACGATCCAGCGCGCGTTCGACCTGACCGCGCGTGTGATCGTCGAGATTGCGCGCCGAGGCGCGGAAGCGCGCGATCAGGGCCGCATCGGCGGGCATCTTGGCGGCCAGCGCCTGCATCACCTCAGCGCGATCGAAATCCGAGCCCAGGCCATCGACGACGTCCAGCACGATGCCGCCGCTGTAGGCGGTCAACGTGCTGCCCTCGATCTGCGCCTCCAGCGCGACGCGGCGATCGTAGTCGGAGCCAATCGCCATGACGGCGTTGGCGTAGGCCTGAGCCAGAGGCTGCGAATCGCCCAGACGCGGCGCCAGCGCCTCCAGCGTAGCGCGGCGATCGTAGTCCGACTGCATGCGCGAGGCCGACTCGATCACCCGCTGCAAGTCGGCCTGCGCCAGCTGATCGCGCGCGAGCACCGCCTCCAGCGACACCCGTGTGTCGTAGTCCGAGGTGCACGCCGCCAGCGCGTCGAACCAGGCCTGCTGGACGCTATCGTCAGTCGCCAACAGAGGCGCCGCTGCAACCAGCAGCACGCGCCGATCGTAGTCGGATTCGAAACTGGCGACGATCTGCAGCAGCGAAATCTGGCGCTCCGGGCTGAGCGTGTGCCGCGCCAGTAGCATTTCCAGCACCGTGCGCCGGCTGTAATCCGACTTCATCGCGGCCACCTGTTTCAGTGCCCAGTCCAGCTCGCCTGCGCCCAGCGCCGGCAAGCCGAACAGCGCCGTCAGATACAAGCCACGCGCATGCTCACTGTTGATCTGCTCGATTTCGGCAAGCACTGCCGGCAAGCCACCCAGCTTGCGAATCCGCGCGATGCGTTGCTCGACCTCGATGCCCGACTCACGCAGCAATTGCAGAATTGCCGACGCCATCCAGCGGCGCGCACTGGCATCGACGGGCTGTTCGTCGCCGTCGACCTGATACCTGCGCTCGATCTTCTCGCCATCGGCGGCGAAATCCATGCGCCGCGTGACGCCATCCCTGGTCTCGATCAAGGTGGCTTCATCCTCGAGCGCCGCCAGATCGTCCTCGGCGTCATTGAAGGTGAACTTGCCGTCTGCTTCGAAGCTGAGCTTCTCGGCGCCGCGCTCGATGGTGATCTGCATCGAGCGTCCGAACAAACCGTCGCTGCTCTCGATACTCAGATGATCGGGCGCTGCCGGCGCTGCTGGTGGTGCCGGCGCTGCTGGCGGTGCTGGCGGTGCTGGCGGTGCCGCGGGCGCCGCCGGCGGCGCCGGAAGTGCTGGCAGTGATGCCGCAGTTGGCGCCGGGGGTGGCGCAGGCGCTGTTGGCGGTGCCGGTGCTTGCGGTGGAACTGGCGGCAGCGGCAGTTGCGGAGGATTGCTCACCACGCCGGCAAGCAGCGGGTTGCCGACCAGCGTAATGCCCGGCATGGCCAGGGCCGCGGCCAGCACGACGGCGCCCAGAGCGGCGCGTCGCAATGCGGAAACTCGTTCGAATCGCATGGGTTTGTCCTCGATCAGTCGTTGTACGCGCTCGACCAGAGGCGAGCTGCCTTTGGCCATCGGCGCCGCGAATTGCGATGCCATCCGACCGGAAAATCCGCGTTCCACGCAAAGCGCCAATGACTCCGCCAGCGCGCGCCCGCCGCCGCTCTGCCGCGCCGCCCAGGCGTCACAGGCGTGCTCGGCCAGTTCGCCAAGACGCCGCTGCGCCAATGCGGCCAGCGGCAATGGCGGCAACATGGCGTACAGCAGCTGCCAGTAGGGATCGCGCCGCGCCAGATGAGCAATTTCGTGCGCCAGCATCGCCCGCCGCTGGCGTGGCCGCAGCGCACTGATTGCCCAAGGCGGCAGGCAGACCGTAGCCGGCGCCCACGCTGCGGGACTGGCCAGCTCAGGATCCGCAGCCAGGCGCACATGCGCCAGGCGCGCAGACTGCGCCAACTCAAGCGCTTCGCGATGCACGTCGGCGGCCGTTACATCCGCCAGGCCGGCGCAGCGTCGCCGTTCGCTCTGCCAACTGCGTAGCAGGCGTCCGCCCAGCGCAAGCACGAGCAGCGTCCACAGCCAGGCGATGCTGGCCAGTGCAGGCGCCAGCCACGCGCTTGGCAATCGCCGATCCGCGCGCGCGGATCGCGCCTGTGGCTGCAGAGGCGTCAGCGCCGTTGTGCGGTCGCGCGCGGCCATGCGTCCGGCGTCGGCCGCGATGGTGAAGGATGCAAGTGGCGCGACCCCCGAGTCGCGGCGCGTCGACGCCGGCAAGCCGAATCCTGATTGCGGCTCGCGCGCCATGGCGGAACCTGGCGCCGCAGCGCCGGGCGCCTGGTCGGCGGGAGCCACCAACACCAGACGCGCACCCCAGGGCATGCGATCGGCAGCCAGTTGCAGGCTGGCGGTCAGCAATGGCGCCAGCAATGCCAGACGCCAGCTCGCCTGTCGCAAGGCTGGTGAGCGCAGCACACCGTTGCGCTCCGCCAGCCAGACCGCGCCGAGCAGAATCAAGGCGTGCAGCCACGCCGTGATCCACCAGGACAACAACCAGAGGCCGGATTCAGTCATCGCCGCGCCCCCCTGCCAGCAGTTCGCGCACGCGATCGAGATCGCCCGGCGCAATCTCTTCCTCGCGCACCAGATGGGCGAGCAGCGCCCGCGCATCGCCGCCGAACAGATTGTCGAGCAGGCCGCTGACCATCGAACGCTGCACTTCACCCTGCGCCACCAGCGCGCGATAGACCAGTTGCCGGCCATCGCGTCGGGACGCCACGACGCCGCGCTTTTCCAGCCGCGACAGCAAGGTGGCGATGGTGGTGTGCGCCAGTCCGCGACTGTTTGCCAGCACCTCGGCGACATCGGCGGTGCTCGCCTCACCGCGCGCCCACAGCACGCGCATCAGTTCGAGCTGGAGTTCACTGAGACTGGTGTCTTCGCTGCTCATTGTCATCTTCTACAAATGTCGTACTACATTTGTAGAAGATGTTGAGGCGGTTGTCAATCAGGTCGGAAGTCATGTGCAGAGCAGAGCATTGCCGAGCCGGGGCTCCGCGCTGCTGGGTGTTGCCGCTCGTTGAAAATTGACCATCAAAACGGGGTTCTGCTCGTTGAAAATTGACCAGGGTGTTCAGGCCTAGCCTGCGGTGGGGGACCACTGTCAGGAGACGAGGTGCACACCATGGCGATGTACGCGAAAGTGCGACGGATGCGGTTGCGGGAAGGGTTGTCGATCAGTGAGATTGCACGGCGGACGAGCCTGTCGCGCAACACGATCAAGCGGTGGCTGGGTGAGCCGTTGCGCAAGGAGATGCGCTACGAACGGCAGGTTGTCAGCAAGAACTTGGACGCGCATGCGGAGTGGTTGCGCAAGGCGTTGGAGGCGGATGCGCTGCGACCGCGCAAGGAACGGCGGACAGCGCTGCGACTGCTGGAGCAGCTGAAGGGGTTGGGCTATTTAGGTAGCTACAGCCGACTGACGGAGTTCATCCGCGGCTGGCGATCGGCGGCGGGATCGGTGACGGCGCGCTCGGCGTTCGTGCCGCTGAGTTTTGAGTGGGGTGAGGCCTTCCAGTTCGACTGGAGCGAGGAAGGCATCGTCATCGGCGGGATCTATCGCAAGATCCAGTTGGCGCACATGAAGCTGTGCGCGTCGCGGGCGTTCTGGCTGGTGGCGTATCCGAGCCAGGGTCACGAGATGCTGTTCGACGCGCATACGCGCTGCCTGGCAGGCCTGGGCGGGGTAGCCAGGCGCGGCATCTACGACAACATGAAGACGGCGGTGGACCGGTGCCGGGCCGCGGCAAGGCGCGCATCGTCAACGCGCGGTTTTCAGCGCTGTGTGCGCACTACCTGTTCGATCCGGACTTCTGCAACGTGGCTTCCGGATGGGAGAAGGGCCGGGTCGAGAAGGGCGTTCAGGACTCGCGGCGGCGGATCTGGCAGTCGGCGCTGGAGGTGCGCTTTGGCAGCTTCGCCGAGCTCAACGAATGGCTGGCCAGCCAGTGCGTGGCGGCGCGGCAGGCGGCGCATCCAGAGTGTCCGGGGATGACGATTGCCGAGGCGCTGGAGCACGAGCAGCCGCACCTGATGCCGATGCCGGCGGCCTTCGACGGCTACGTGGAATCGCCGGCACGGGTGTCCAGCACCTGTCTGGTGTCGGCAGCCCGCAACCGCTACTCGGTGCCGTGTACGCTGGCCGGACAGCGGGTCAGGTGCGGCTGTATCCGGATCGCGTGGTGATCATCGACGATCACACGGTAGTCGCCGAGCACGTTCGCGCCAGCGATCGCGATCACATCGTCTACGACTGGCAGCACTATGTGCCGCTGGTGCAGCGCAAGCCCGGCGCGCTGCGCAACGGTGCGCCGTTCGCCGATCTGCCGGACTCGCTGCAGCGCTTGCGCCAGGCGCTGATCCGCAGGCCTGGAGGTGATCGGGTGATGGCGCAGGTGCTGGCCGCCGTGCCCACCTTTGGCCTGGAAGCCGTGCTGGTGGCGATCGACCTGGTGCTGCAATCGGGTCGGCCAAGCGCCGAGCATGTCCTCAATGTGCTGGCGCGATTGCACGAGGGGCCACCGCCGGAGCGGGTGGACACGGCGCTGGTGATCGCCGATGAGCCGATTGCCGATACCAGTCGCTACGACCGCCTGCGCGAGGAGGTGGGTCATGGCTGATCTCATCGCCGAACTCAAGGAACTGCGTCTGTATGGCATGGCCAGCGCCTATGCCGAGAGCCTGCAGCAGCGCAGCGCGATGAGCCTGCAGGTCGAGGATGCCCTGCTGCGCCACCTGCTCGAAGCCGAGCGCACCGACCGTGGCCTGCGCTCGATCCGCTACCAGATGCACACGGCACGCTTCCCGGTGCATCGCGATCTGGCTGGCTTCGATTACACCCAGAGCAAGCTGGACCGCCGCCAGATCGAGCAGTTCGCCAGCACCGACTTCACGGAAAAGGCCGAGAACATCGTGTTCATCGGCGGCACCGGCACCGGCAAGAGCCATCTCGCCACCGCCATCGGCGTGCAAGCCATCACCCGCCACGGCGCGCTTCTACTCCTGCGTGGAACTGGCCAACGCCCTGGAGCAAGAGAAAGTACCGGCCAGCCGGACGACTCGCCCACCAGTTGATGCACCTCGATCTCGTCATCCTCGACGAACTCGGCTACATGCCGTTCTCACAGGCCGGCGGCGCGCTGCTGTTCCACCTGCTCAGCAAGCTCTACGAGCACACCAGCGTGATCATCACCACCAACCTGATGTTCGCCGAATGGGTCAGCGTGTTCCTCGATGCCAAGATGACCACGGCTCTGCTCGACCGCCTGACGCACCACTGCCACATCGTCGAAACCGGCAACGACTCGTACCGGTTCCGGCACAGCAGCAGCGCCGCTAAGGCACGCATCAAGTCACGCGAAGCGAGCAAAAATCAGGGCAAGCCGGACGACAACGCCGAACCGTTCTGACCCATCAGCACCGGCCAACAGCCGGTAAACTAAACACCCGCCGAGGGGCGTTCCCTCGGCGTCCATCCCTGGTCAATTTTCAACGAGCAGAGATGGTCAGTTTTGGGTGAGCAGCAACACGTTACGGCCTGTTCGCTCGCCGAGTCGCTTACACGACCCTCTTCACCGAAAGTCCGGCGACTCGATTACCTCGTCGCCGCTTCGATTGCTACCGGCCGGAGCAATAGTTGCCGGGCTGGACTACTCTCCAGCTGGAGGACTGCGCCTTCTCACGGCGCACTTCAGAGGGTCCCTAGCGGCGGATACCCCTGAGCACGCTGCACACGCGCTCAACCATGGCCCGATCCACATCCAGATGGGTCACGAAGCGCACCGTCTGCGGCCCGAAGGCCGATGCGCGTACACCCTGTTCGCGCAGGTGGGCCAGAAAGCTCGCGGCGGTCCAGCCATCGACCAGATCGAAGATCACGATATTGGTGTGCACCGGCCGCAATCCGGCCACGAACGGCGCCTCGGCCAGCACCGACGCCAACATGCGCGCGTGTTCGTGATCTTCCGTCAGGCGCTCGACGTGGTGCGTCAGCGCATGCAAACCAGCCGCGGCGAGAAAGCCGATCTGGCGCATGCCGCCGCCGAAGCCCTTGCGCAGGCGCCGCGCCCGCGCAATCAACTCGGCATTGCCGATCAGCAGCGAGCCCACCGGCGCGCCGAGGCCCTTGGACAGGCAGATCGACAGGCTGTCGAACTCCCTGCCCCAGTCATGCGTCGATTCGCCGGATTCGACCAGCGCGTTGAAAATGCGCGCGCCATCGAGGTGCAGGCGCAAGCCGCGCTCCTGGCACAGCGCGCGGATCGGGCGGACGCGGTCGAGCCGGTAATAATTGCCACCCGCGGCGTTGCAGGTGTTTTCCAGCACCACCAGGCGCGAGCGCGGCAACCAGTCGGCCGCCGGCTTGATCGCCGCAGCCACTTGCGCAGCGGTCAGACGTCCGTGGTCACCGGGAATGGTCTGCACCGCGATCTGCGAATGGAAGGCGTAACCGCCGTTCTCGTAACGAAAGACGTGCGAGGTCTCCTCGCAGATCATCTCGTCCATCGGCTCGGTGTGCGCCTTGATGGCAATCTGGTTGCTCATCACCCCGGAAGGCATGAACAGGGCTGCCTCATGTCCGAACATCGCCGCCGCGTGCGCCTGCAGCGCGTGCGCCGAAGCGTCCTCGTTGAACACGTCGTCGCCGACCTCCGCCGACCACATCGCCTTGAGCATGCCGGGCGTGGGGCGGGTCACGGTGTCGCTGATCAGGTCGATGGGCATGGGCGTCACGCAGTGAATGGTGAGTAGTGAATGGTGAGTAGTGAATGGTGAATAGTTCGTAGAAGTGAGTAAAAACCGGGTTTGCGGTTTTGGAGAAAATATGCGGATCACGCCTGGCCATGGGGCGACCATAGAGGCGACAGAAGTGCCTCGTCAAGGCCGGCTCTTCCTCACTACTCACTACTCACTACTCACTGGTTCACCCCACCAACCTCGTCGCCTCGGCCAGATCCACGCTGACCAGGCGCGACACGCCGGGTTCGCGCATGGTGACGCCGGCGAGCTGGCTGGAGGCTTCCATGGTGACCTTGTTGTGCGAGACCACCAGGAACTGCACGCTCTTGCTCATCTCGACGACCATCTGGCTGAAGCGGCCGACATTGGCTTCGTCGAGCGGGGCGTCGACCTCGTCGAGCAGGCAGAACGGCGCCGGGTTCAGACGGAAGATCGAGAACACCAGGGCCACCGCGGTCAGTGCCTTTTCGCCACCGGACAGCAGGCCAATGCTCGCCGGCTTCTTGCCCGGCGGACGGGCGATGATGTTGACGCCGGTCGACAACAGGTCCTCGCCGGTCAGTTCCAGGTAGGCGTGTCCGCCGCCGAACAGGCGCGGGAACAGTTCCTGGACGCCGGCGTTGACGCGATCGAAGGTCTCCTTGAAGCGCGTGCGCGTCTCGCGGTCGATCTTGCGGATGGCGTCGTCGAGGGTCTCCAACGCCTCGGTCAGATCGGCATGCTGCGCGTCCAGATACACCTTGCGCTGCGACAGCTCGTCGAGTTCCTGGATCGCCGCCAGATTGACCGGCTCCAGGCGCTTGATGCGCTGTTCCAGGTCCACGAGCCGCGATTCCCAGGCCGGCAGCGTTGCCTCCGGATTGAGCTCGGCGAGCACCGCATCGCGCTCGAAACCCTCGGCGTGCAGCGCCTGTTCCAGCGTTTCGGCCTTGATGCGGATCGCCTGTTCACCGAGCTGCGCCTGGCTCTTTTTCTCGCGCGCCTGGGCCAGTTGATGATCGATGCGCTGACGCTCGAAGTCCTGCTTGCGCAGGCGCTGGTCGAGTTGCTCCAGCAACTGCCGCGCCGAACCCAGGCGCTGATCGACGATCACGCGCTGATCGAGGTGCAGGCGCAGTTCCTCGTCGAGCTTGGGCATCGGGCCCTCGGCTTCGGCCAGTTGTTGCTCCAGTACCTGGCGACGTTGCCCCAGTTGCGCCAGTTGCGCCTCGATGCGGGTGATCGCCGCACCCAGCGACTGCGCCGCGGTGCGCTTGGACTCGACCGACAGCGCCAGCTGACGTTCGCCCTCTTGCGCCTCACGCGCGCCGCTGCGGGCAGACTCGCGTGCCTGGGTCAGGCGCTGGCGCTCGCTTTCGAGCTGCTCGCGGTCTTCCGCCAGGGTCTCCAGCCGCGCCATTTCGCCATTGAGCTTGCCGCGCGCCTCGCGCGTCTGCAGTTCGGACTGGTTGATCTGTTCGCCCAACTGCTCGCGCTCGCGGGCGATGGCTTCGCGGCGCTGCTTCTCCTGATCGACCTTGCCTTCGTGGCTGCGCACGCGACCGCCGAAGTCGGCCAGTTTGCGATGCGCCGCGTACAAGGCGGTCTGCGCCATTTCGCGCGCCCGCTCGGCCTCGCTGAGCACGCTGCGACAACGCGTCTGCGCGTCTTCCAGTTCCGCGATGCGCGCATCGCCAATCTCGATCTGCTGCTTCAGCGCATCGATCTCGCGACCACGCTGGATCACGCCCTCGTGACCCTGGCTGCCGCGGTCGATGCGCCGCCAGCCCGGTCCGAACCAATGGCCGTCGGCGGTGATGGCGCTCTGATGCGCTGCCAGACCTGACGCCAGCTCGCGCGCACTGTCGGCATCGGCCGCCGTCATCACGCCGTCGAGCCATGCAGCCAGGGCTGCCGGGCCGCGAACCTTGGCTGCCAGCGTACCTGCGCGCCCCGGCGCCTGGGTGGTCGTCGCGTCGATCAGCGTCAACACGCCCTTGGGCAGGGTTGCCAGATCGATGTCGCGCGTCGTGGCCGAGTCGATGACGATCGCCTCCAGGGCCATGCCCAGAGCGATTTCGACGGCGCTCTCCCAGCCGGGTTCGACCTCAAGCAGTGCGCCCAGTCGCGGCGCCTGCTGCAACTGGTGGCGCGCCAGCCAGGCTGCGAGATCACGCTTGTCTTCGCCCAGCGCCGCGTGTTGCAGCGCCTCGAGCGAAGCCAGGCGTCCGCGCGCTGAACTCAATTGCTGGCGTTCGGTGTTCAATTGCGTCTGCGTAGCGCGCTGCGCCTGCTCGGCGGCGGCCAGCGCGGTCTTGCGCGTTTCCAGCTCGGCCGACAAGGTCTCGACCGTCTCTTCTTCGACGGCAAGGCTTTCGCGCAGCGCGTTCAGTTCATCGGCGCTGCCGCGCGCGCTCAGCATCGCGGTCTCCGAATCGAGGATCTCGCGGCGCTTGATCGCCTGATGTTGCTGGCGTTCCAGATAATCGATGCGGGTGCGCTCGACCTCTGCCGCCTTGGTCGCATCGCTGGCTGCGCGATTCAGCGCGTCGGCGCGTGTCTGCCATACGCTCAAGGCGCTCTCGGCACTCGCCAATGCATCGCTGCGCTCGGCGGCGGCGTCAGCCAACGCGTTCAGCCGCGGCTGTTCGCGGTCCAGTGCCTGTTGCAGCAACACCTGCTGGTCGCGATCCAGGCGCAGCTGTTCGTCCAGATGCTGGCGTTGGGCGCCAGCCTCACCGAGTTCGCGCTTGAGACGGGCAATGGTGTCGCGGCGGAAGGCCAGTTGCTGCTCGACGCGCGCGATCTCGGCGCCGATCTGGTAATGCTCGGCCTGGACCACACGAAAGCTCTCTGCCGCTTCGCCGTGCTGCGCGCGCGCCAGTTCGATGTCGGCCTCGTTGCGGGTCTGGTCTGCCGCCAGTTGCTCCACCAGCAACTCGGTCTGCTTGAGCTTGCCCATTTCGGCGTCGAGCAGCGTCGCCAGTGCGCGCCAGCCGAGCACCTTGAATTCGGCGTCGACCTTGCGCTGTTCGGCGCGCAGTTCGGTCCAGCGCTCGGCCTGTTTCGCCTGTCGCCGCAGGTGTTCGAGCTGCTTTTCGACCTCGTCGCTGACGTCTTTGAGGCGCTCCAGGTTCTCCCGCGTGGCGCGCATGCGCGACTCGGTTTCCTTGCGCCGTTCCTTGTACTTGGAGATGCCGGCGGCCTCTTCCAGGTGCACGCGCAGATCGTCCGGGGCCGCCTCGACGATCTGCGAGATCATGCCCTGCTCGATGATCGCGTAGGAACGTGGACCCAGGCCGGTGCCGAGGAACAGATCGGTGACGTCGCGGCGGCGGCATTTGGTGCCGTTCAACCAGTATTGCGACTGGCTGTCGCGGCCGACCACGCGGCGCACGGAAATCTCGTTGTAGGCGGCGAATTCGCCGAGCACGCTGGCGTCGGAGTTGTCGAAGATCAGCTCGACCATCGCCTGGCCGACCGGCTTGCGCTCGGTGGTGCCGTTGAAGATGACATCGGTCATCGAATCGCCGCGCAAACGACTGGCGGCGGACTCGCCGAGCACCCACTTCACGGCGTCGATGATGTTCGACTTGCCACAGCCATTCGGCCCGACAACGGCGGTCATGTTGGTAGGCAGGTGCAAGGTCGTCGGATCGACGAAAGACTTGAACCCGGCCAATTTGACGGTGGCGAGGCGCATCAGGAGGCAATCGCAGGAAACTGGGAGGCCGCCAGCGCCGGCAGCACCAAGTTGTGCGCCCACGGACAGCGGGCCGCCGACTATACCATTGTGGCCGCAGGCGCCTCCTCGGGATGCCCGAGATACCTCGGCTCCGCCGCACCAAGGCGAGCCCGGTCACGCCGGATATCACCGACCGGGCTTGCCGAAAAGCGTGGTCAGCGCGATCCTGCGCAAACGACTGACGAATAAAGGAAACCAGTGGACCTGACCCTCATCGCAGTCTCTGGCCTCGCAGCTGCAGCGCTCGTCGCGGGCGTCCTGGTATGGCGCAACCGTCAACGACGGCGGCTTCTGGGCGAACTCGCCGACCTGCCGGCGCGCGTGGTCAACCCGCGCCTGTACACCAAGCTCCGGCGCATCCGCGTGTGGCAGCTGAATGTCGAGCAACCGGCAAAGGCCTGCAGCTGGGCGCGCGATGCGCGCGGTCAGCGTTTCCGCGCCGAATCCTCGGTGCCACTGCCGATTGCCGGATGCGGCAAGCAGTGCCGCTGCCGCTACGAACCCATCACCGAGAATCGTCGCCACAAGCGGCGGGTGGACCCGATCGACCAGCCGGAATTGAGTCTGGGCCAGAGCGGCACCGATCGCCGCCAGGTGCGCGGCAGGCGCAAGGAAGACCAGTGGCAGGGAACGCAGCGCTGAGATTGCCGCTGGCTTGGATCAGGCCCGCACGTTCCAGTCGGAGCGCTCGCCCTCGAATCGAGCTGTCGCGGCACATGCGGCAGCGGCCTCTGCACGCGTGCTTTGCCGGCAATGGTAGCCGGGACTTTCAGCGAACAGATCGTAAGTTATTGAAAAGGTCACGTTGTCTGCGCAGCAGACTACGTGACGCTCAGCCGTGTCACGTAGGCCGCTACGCGGCCAACGTGACCTACGTCCGGATGATCGATGCGCGAACAAGCGCACCGCCAGGGGGCAATCAGCGCTCACCGAACTTTCGCGGAGACAACTGGTGCTTCCCCCGATCGAGGGCGCCCCATTCAAGCCGCCTTTGACTTCGGTATTCGACCCTTGCGCACGGGTACGCGCGGCGCGCTGGCCGGCACCTGCAGCATCGCCTTGAACACCCGCAGCAGTGCTTCGAGGTCATAGCGATTGTGCTGCATCACCCGCAGCAGATCGCGCGTGTGGCCGCGCGCCAGGAACTCACGCCAGGCGCGCGGCGCCTCGCTGCCGGGCAGATCGTCGTGACGCTCGCGCCCGACCAGCATGCGTTCGGCGGTAACCAGCCGACAATCACTCCAGACACCGCGAAACGCGCGGCGCACCGGGTACAACAGGTCCCAATGCGCGGCCTCATGAGCCCGCGAGGCGAGTCCATGCAGGGTCTCCAGAGTGCGCATCGCCGGTACGTCGAAGCGTTTGCCGTTGTAGCTGACCAGATGTGCGTCGCCCGCGCATTCGTCCACCCAGGCCCTGACCAGCGCCTCCTCAGCGGCCGGACTGGTCATCAGGTACTGGCGCAGCAGCCAGCCATCCCCCTGCCAGCGCAGCACCCCAAGCAAGAACACCTTGAGGCCGGCACCGCCGCACAATCCGCTGGTTTCGGTGTCGAACAAGCGCAATTGATCGATGGCGACCGTGGATTCCGGATCCCACGGCGGCCGCAGCGCATCCGGCAAGTCCAATCCTGCCAGTTTCAGCCGGAGCGCACTGACGCGCACCTCGTGCAGGCGCAAGCCGGGCGCAAGCTCGACGCCGGGCAGCGCCGGTGTGTCCTGTGGCGTGTGTCCCTGGCGTTCGCGCGCCAACAGGCGCAGACGCGCCAGGCGTTCGCTCCACTCGGCATCGGGAGTGACCACCGCCGGGGCCGTCTGCCCTCTCAGCTGCCCCAGCCTGGCGCGCAGATCGAGCATCGCACGCGGGGCTCAGTGCAGCCCGGGCGCCGGCAACGCGGCGAACTCGATGCGCTCCGCAGCCGCGCCTTCCGGTACGCGCAGCAGCGCGAGCACGCGCAGAGCGCTGCTCTTGGGCGCGCGCTGCTCGTCGCCGCTCAGAATCGGCCCCACGCAAGCCGGACAGCCCGGACCACAGCGACAGCCTGACACCAGCCCAATGGCCGCGGACAACAATTCCTCGCGGCGTTCGAACAACGGACGCGACAGGCCGATTCCACCCGGATAGTTGTCGTACAGGTACACCGCCGGGGCGAACTCGGCCACGGCATTGACGTCGAGCACCTCGCCGGAGGCGCTGCGCATCTCGCCGCGCCCCTTGCTCGACACCTGCGCCGACCAGTCGTTGTCGCCGCTGCCGACCGCCTTGCCCAGATCGCGCGGTTCGCACATCGACAGCAGGGTCGCGACGGTGTGCAGCGCGTAAGCGGCGCCGAGAAAGCCGTCGAGCGCCTCGAAACGGGTGCGGAACTCGCGGTCGATCGCCTGCGGCGACAGTCGCCACCAGACCGAAGTGGTCTGCAGTTCCTGATCCGGCAAGTTGACCGGTCCGTAACCGATGTTCTCGTGGCTGTAGTAGCGAATCTTCTTGTAGCCGGTGACCCGACGCACCACATGCACCTCGCCGTGCTGCGCCGCGCCCTCGCCCGACTGCGCCTGGCCAAACTCGGCCAAGGGCTTCAACCGGGTGTAGTCGATGGCGTCGGTGTAGTAATCGACATGGGTGCGCGTGACATAGGCCTTGCGCCCCACCCAGTCGAGCTTTTCGACCTGCCACGGCACCGATTGCACCATGTAGATCGCGCCTTCGTACAAGGTCAGCGCCGCCGACGAGTAATCGACCTCGGCAATGATGGTCTGCTTGCCATTGGTGCGGTCGACGACCACGAAGTTGCCGTCGGCGACCGAGCGCAGATTGATCGCATTGGCCGGATAGCTGTCGTCGATCCAGTGCCAGCGCGCACCATCCCGATGCAGCACGCCCTCCTCGCTCAGGTATTCGAGAAACTCGCGGATATCGCGTTCGCCATAGCGATCAGCCTCGGTGAACGGCAGTTCGAAGGCAGCGCAGCGGATGTGATCGAGCAGGATCAGCAACTGATCCGGGTCGATGCGCGCGTGCTCCGGCGACTGATCCAGAAAGTAGCTCGGGTTGCGCACCACGAACTGGTCGAGCGCATCGCTGCTGGCCACCATCACGCCAAGCGCCGATTGCTGCCGACGCCCGGCGCGGCCCAGCCGTTGGCGGGTGGCGGCAATGCTGCCGGGATAGCCGCACAGCAGCGCCACGTCCAATGAACCGATATCGACACCCAGTTCCAGCGCCGAGGTGCTGACGATGGCGTCGATGGCGCCCTGGCGCATCAGTTTTTCGGTCAATCGACGCTCGTCCGGCAGATAGCCGCCGCGATAGGCGCGCACCCGCGCCGGTTTGCGCGGATCGTGGTCGAACACATCCTTGAGGTATTTGGTCAGCACCTCGACCATCAGCCGCGACTGGGCAAAGACGATCGCTTTCAATCCCGCCTTGAGCGTCAACCGCGCCAGCTTGCTGACCTGCGAGCGCGCCGACGCCCGGATGCCAAGATCCGGGTTGATCGGCGGCGGATTCCAGAACAGCAGATGGCTGGCGCCGCGCGGCGCGCCGCTGTCGCAGATCGCGTGCATCGGCAGACCGGTGAGCGCCTGCGCATGCTGCTGTGGATTGCCGATGGTCGCCGAACAGCAGATGTATTGCGGACGCACGCCGTAGAAATCGCAGATGCGCTGCAAGCGCCGCAGCACATTGGCCACATGCGCGCCAAATACCCCGCGATAGCTGTGGACTTCGTCGATGACGATAAAGCGCAGCGACTGGAAGAACTGCGCCCACTTGGTGTGATGCGGCAGGATCGCCTGATGCAGCATGTCCGGATTGGTGACGACGATATCGCCCTTGGTGCGGACAGCCTGGCGCGCGTCGGATGGCGTGTCGCCATCGAAGGTGTAGGCGCGCACACCCAGTTCGGCGGCACGATTGAGCTCCATCAGTTCGGCGACCTGGTCCTGCGCCAAGGCCTTGGTCGGGAACAGGTACAGCGCCTTGGCTTCGTGCTGCAGCGCCGCGTTCAGCACCGGACCGTTGAAGCACATGGTCTTGCCGGATGCGGTGGGCGTGGCGATCACGCAATGCGCGCCTTCGTGCAGCACACGCCAGGCCTGCGCCTGATGGCTGTAGAGCTCGCGGATGCCGCGCGACTGCAGGGCGGCGCGCAAGCGCGGATCGAGGTGGTCGGGAATCGGCTGGTAACGACCCGGCTGAGCGGGCGTGACCGCTTCGGCGGTGATGCAGCCCTGGTACTTGCGCTTGAGCCGCCCTACCAGCGCAGCCACGCGATCCGGTGCTTCGGGCTCGACCGCGCCGAAACTCGACTCGACATCCGATACCACGGCGTTTAAGCTCACAGCCTGTTCTCTTTCCGTTCTCCCAAGGCTCAGCGTAGAGAACCAATGGAAAACACGCAAGCGCTTTCTTTGACGGCCGGACAACGTCAGTTGTTCGAACACCTGTGCGAACGCCGCGCGCGCGGTCTGGCGCCAGCGACGCTCGATCAGCTCTGCGGTGAACTCGGTCTGTCCTCGCGCGGCTCCTTGCACAAACAGGTCAGCGCGCTGATCGACGCCGGCCTGGTCGAGCCGATGGATGGCAAACAACGCGGCGTGCGCTTGCGCGCCTTGGCGCCAATGGCCACGGCGGAAAACGACGACACCCTGCCGCTGCTCGGCAAGATCGCGGCCGGGCGTCCCATCGATGCGCTTTCCGGCGCCGAGCGTGTCCAGGTGCCCGCCGCGATGCGACCGCGAGGTGAGGGCTACGCGTTGACCGTGCAGGGCGATTCGATGCGCGACGCCGGGATCCAGGATGGCGACGTGGTGATCATCGAAGCACGCGAGCACGCCCGCCCGGGTGAAATCGTGGTCGCCTTGATCGATGGCGAATCAGCAACCCTGAAACGACTGCGCCCGCGCGGCGGCTGGATCGAACTCGAATCGGAAAACCCGGAGCACCCCACCCAGCGCTACGCCCCCGAGCGCGTCCAGGTGCAGGGCGTGGTGGTCGGGTTGATGCGACGGTATGTGTAGAGCGAGCTTGTCCGCTGCTTTCGCTTCGTAGAGCGGGCGCTGCGCCGCCTGGCGGGCGCGGGCTGCTCCGCTCTACGAGGCCAGCCCAGAACGGCCCGCTCGCCCTGGTGCGTGCGACGTAAAGCCAACATGAAGTTTCAGTTCAGCACAACTGAACGACCGAAGCTGAACGGGAACCCTCGTCACAAATAGAGCTCAGACTCCACATTGCCGCACCGGCATGACCAGGAGCAGCACGATGCAGATTCAAGTCATCGATCAGCAGCAGGTAGATCCGCAACGCCTGCGTTCCATGTTCATCATTCGCGCCCTGCGCGCACTCGATCGCCTCGCACCCGGCATCCTCAAGATTGTTGGCCGCTTCCGCGACCTGAACGGTCCCAAGGGTGGCGTCGACCACGCCTGTACCATCGAAGTCGCATTGCGTGACGGCACCCGCTTCCGCGCCGAGGCGCGCGCCGAACAGATACTCACGGCGCTGGATGATGCTCTCGGCCGACTGGTTCGACGCATCGATTCGGCACGCAAGCGCCAGTTGACGCGGCGCCACGACAACCTGCTCGCCTACGACGCGGGTTGAACGCGCCTGACGTGGGGGCGACGTGTACGTCGCGATCAATGCATCGGTTGATGAACCGGTGGCTAGACGGTCGCGACGCAAGCGTCGCTCCTGCAGGTGACAGGGCGCAATTTACTCATGCGGGTCACCATCAGCCGTAGACTCGAGCCCATGTGCGGCCGCTACTTCCTCGACACTTTGCCCGAATTGCTCGCCGGGCAATTCCGCGTGCACAAATACCCGGTCTACAGCGCCAGCTACAACATCGCGCCGACCCAGCCCGCCCTGATCGTGCGCCGCCACGACGACGACAACGAGTGGGCCTGGGTGCGTTGGGGCCTGGTGCCGCATTGGGCCAAGGACGCGAGCATCGGCGCGAAGATGATCAACGCACGCGGTGAGACGGTTGCCGAGAAGCCGGCCTTTCGCGGCGCCTTTCGCTATCGCCGCTGCATCGTGCCGGCCAGTGGTTTCTACGAATGGCGCACGCAGGCCGGTGGCAAACAGCCGTTTGCGATTGTGCCGACCGACGCCGCCTGCTTCGGCTTTGCCGGTCTGTGGGAACACTGGACGGCGCCGGACGGCTCGGTGCTGGAAACCAGCTCCGTGTTGACCACATCGCCAAATGAACTGATGGCGACGATCCACGATCGCATGCCGGTGATTCTCGATCCGACCGACTACCAGACCTGGATGCAGGCCACGCCGACGGACGCGAGCGCGCTGATCCGCCCGTTCCCGGCCGAGCGCATGCGCGCGTATGCGGTGAACAAGGCGGTCGGAAATGTGCGCAACAACTCGGTGGAACTGACCGCGCCGATCGAGTCGATTGGATAAGGGGCGGGCGCCCACCGCGGTCGCGCTCGGGCAATGCACCTGATGTGGGAGCGGATTTACTCCGCGAAAGCTCTCGCGGAACGAATCCGCTCCCACCGTTTCGCTGTGCGAGTTGGTGCGAGGGATCCATCGGAAATCAAGCATCGACCTGACAATCGTCACCTCGCACGGCTGACAGCGCGCACTGCAGACGCGGCCAATCAGAGTCGACACTGCTCCCACGCCAATCACGGCATCGGGAGCAGCAAACATGAGCAGACCGGTCATTGCCCGCTGGCAAGCGGCCAGCAAACGTTTCGGCGCCGTGCTGGCGCTCGACCGTTTCAGTCTCGACATCCATGCCGGCGAAGTGCTGGCGGTGCTTGGCCCCAACGGCGCCGGCAAGACCACGGCGCTCGGCCTGCTGACCGGGCTGATCCGCGCCAGCAGCGGCCACACTGAACTGTTTGGCAAGGATCCCGCATCGATCGAAGCGCGTCGCGGCATGGGTGTGATGCTGCAGACCGGCGACCCGCCCGACACGCTGACCGTCGCCGAGCATGTGCGGCTGTTCTCGGGCTATTACCCACAGCCAAGGCCGCTGGCCGAAACCCTGGCCATGGCGCAGCTGAGCGAACTGGCGCAGCGCCGTTACGGCGCGCTCAGCGGCGGACAGCAGCGCCGCCTGCAATTTGCGCTGGCCATCTGTGGCCGCCCGCAACTGCTGCTGGTCGACGAGCCGACCACCGGCCTGGATGTCGAGGCGCGCCGCAGCTTCTGGCAGGTGCTGCGTGGCCTGGTCGCGCAAGGCACTGCGGTGGTGCTGACCACGCACTACCTGGAAGAAGCCGATGCCCTCGCCGACCGTGTCGCGCTGATCCAGCAAGGCCGGCTGGTCGCGCTGGACACGCCGCTGGCCATCAAGTCGCGCGTCGGCGGACAGTGTCTGCGCTTTCGCAGCACGCTCAGCGATCCGTCGCTGGCGCAACTGCCGGGCGTGCTCAGCGTACGCCGCGACGGCAGTCACTTCGAGCTGCGCGCCACCGAAGTCGAACGTCTGCTGCCACTGCTGCTGGCGGCTGATCCTGGATTGCGCGATCTCACCATCAGCGCGCAATCGCTCGAAAACGCGGTAGTCGATCTGATCAAGGAGGCTGCATGAGCACCAACACCGTTGCGATACGCCCGTCAATGGCGAGGATCTACGCGCTCGAATCCTGGCTCGCTTTCGTTCAGGTGCTGCGCGCACCGGCGTTTGCGCTGCCGACCCTGCTGTTCCCGCTGGCCTTCTATGCGCTGTTCGGTCTGGTGTTGCCAACGCGCATCGGCAGCATGGCGCCGGCACATTACCTGCTGGCCACCTACGGCGCCTTTGCCGCGATGGGCCCGGCGCTGTTCGGTTTCGGCGTCGGCCTGGCGATGGAGCAACAGATGGGCTGGCTGGCCCTGAAACGCGCCAGCCCGATGCCGATCGGTGCCTATTTCGCCTCCAAAGTGGCGATGGCGATGCTGTTTGCCCTGTGCACCACGCTGCTGCTGGGCAGCGCCGCCGTGGTCTTCGGCAAGGTGCACATGGAAGTCAGCCAATGGCTGCTGCTGACCGCGGTGCTGGTACTCGGCGCCATCCCGTTCTGCGCGCTTGGACTGCTGATCGGCTCGCTCGCCAAGGCCCAGGCCGCGGTGGCTGTGGTCAATCTGATCTACCTGCCGATGTCGGTGCTGTCCGGCCTGTGGATGCCGGTAAAGATGTTCCCGCCATTCATGCAGGACCTGGCGCCGATGTTGCCCGCTTACCACTTCGGCGTGCTGGCGCTGAATGCAGCTGGATTCAAACTTGGCAACCCGGGTAGCGCATTGCTGGCGTTGATCGGGTTCACCCTTGGATTTACCGCCCTTGCGCTGTATGCACAGCGGCGCCGCTGGAGTCCGTGAGTAACAGCGCCGGTGAACGCGATGAAGCTGCGCACACCACCTACGATGATCGTCATCCGCCGGTCCCGTGCCACGTCATTCCGTAGTGAGCAACAGCGCCGGTGAACGCGATGAAGCTCGCCCGTCAACCCGCAGGACCGCGGTTGGCCCGTCGCCCGATGGGTGCCGCGGCGGTTCACCGGCGCCGTTCCGCTCCCGGTTTCCACACTGAAGTACCATTCCCGCCCATGAGCCTGCCACCATCAGTTGCCCCCGATCCCTCGCCAGCGGCGGCCGCAAGCGCTTCGTCGGAATTCGACTCCACCAGTCACTGGTCGCTGTGGCGCCGCGTCAATCTGGTCTATCTGCTGTTCGTGTTCCTGCCGCTGTTGCTGGATCGCTCGCTGCGCACTGACGCCAGCGCCTGGCTCGCCTCCCTGGCGGCGATCGCGGTGTTCCTGCCGCTGTACTGGGCGAGCTATGTGGCACAGCCTGCGAGGCAATTGTCGATTGCCATCGCCATGGCCCTGATCGGCTGCGTGTTGACGCCGATCAGCTTCGGCGGCAACACTTTCGTGATCTACGCGTTGGCGACGGTTGGCTGGAGTATGGCGGTCCCCCACGCCGTGCTGTTCTACGTCCTGGCGAGTCTGGTCTACGCTGCCGTACTCAAGCTGTCCGGAATGCCGCTGATGCTGGTACTGCCAGTGGCGATGATCGGAGGCGTGGTCATGTTCGGCGCGATGCTCGGACGCATCCAGGATCGCCGCAACGCCGTGCTGCGCCTGACCCAGGATGAAGTCCGGCGTCTCGCGCGCATGAACGAACGCGAGCGCATCGGCCGCGATCTGCACGATCTGCTCGGCCACACGCTGTCGCTGATCGCGATCAAGAGCGAACTGGCCGGCAAGCTGATCGACCGCGATAGCGCAGCCGCCGCGACCCAGATCGGCGAGATCGAAGCGATCGCACGCAAGGCGCTGGGCGAAGTGCGCGAGGCCGTCAGCGGCATCCGCGCATCCGGCTTCAGCGCCGAACTGGCGACCGCGCGCCTGAGTTTGCTGAGCGCCGGTGTGTCGCTCGACGCACGGATCCCGGCGCTGCCGGAGTTGGCCAGCACGATCGAATCGGCACTGGCACTGAGCCTGCGTGAAGCGGTCACCAACATCGTGCGCCATGCGGCCGCGGATCGCGTCGAGGTCGAACTGCAGGCCGATCCGCGCTCGCTGGCTCTGTCGATCAGCGACGACGGCCGCGGCGCGCCGATCAAGCCCGGCAACGGCCTGACCGGCATGCGCGAGCGCATCGAGCAGTTGGGCGGTCGCCTGGTGGTCGACAGCGCACCGGGCGTGGGTACGCGCCTGCGTATCTGGCTGCCCTTGCGGGAAGAGGCCTTGGCATGATCCGCATGGTGTTGGCCGAAGATCAGGCGATGGTGCGCGGCGCGCTCGCCGCGCTGCTCGGTCTGGAAGGCGACTTCGACGTGGTGGGCAGCGCCGCCGATGGCGTCATCGCGCTGGAGATGGTCGAACGCCTGCAGCCGGACTTGTTGGTCACCGACATCGAAATGCCACGGATGAGCGGCCTGGATCTCGCCGCGCGCCTGCGCGAGCGCAACTCGAGCACGCGCGTCGTCATCGTCACCACCTTCGCCCGCGCGGGCTACCTGCGCCGAGCTCTGGATGCCGGCGTGCGTGGCTACCTGCTGAAGGACGCGCCATCGAGCAAACTGGCCGAGGCGCTGCGCGAAGTCCACCGCGGCGGCCGCTCGATCGCTCCGGAACTCGCCGGCGAAGTCTGGCGCGAAGAACCCGACCAGTTGACCGAACGCGAGCGTGCCGTGCTGCGACTGGCTGGAGAGGGCCTGGATTCCGCGGAAATCGGCGAACGCCTGCACCTGTCCGCCGGCACCGTGCGCAACTACCTGTCGGAAGCCATCGGCAAGCTCGGCGCCAGCAATCGCATCGAGGCCTATCGGCTGGCGCAGCAAAAGGGGTGGTTATAGGAGCGGCGCGTGGGTCGCGATCGGGTACCGCCCCGGCGCAGAATAATCGCGTCACCGGTCGAGCCGGTACGCGCGAAGGTCAAGACCAGCTGCCCAGCGAGGAAGAGAGCCATGAGCAAGCCGAGCCTTGCGCTACGCAAGGAATACCGCAATCTCTTCGACACCCTGGAGATTCGCGCCGAGCGCGCCAAGGCGATCGACAAGCTGTGCGCACGCGCCCTGGCACTGGTGCCACGCTATGAGCCGGTCAGCGCTGCCACGGGCGTGCCGTGGTATTTCATTGCCGCCGTCCACCTGCGCGAATCCACCTTCAAGATCGCCCATCTGCACAACGGCGACCCGCTCACCGCTCGCACCGTGCATGTGCCCGCCGGCCGCCCGATAGCCCCGGACCCGCCCTACACCTTCGAGCAAAGCGCCGAAGACGCGCTGCGCCTGAAGAATCTGCAGAACTGGACCGACTGGAGCCTGACCGGCACGCTCTACCAGCTGGAACGCTACAACGGCCTGGGCTACCGCAAACTCGGCAAACCCAGCCCTTACCTGTGGAGTTTTTCCCACCACTACCAGCACGGCAAGTTCGTCGCCGACGGCAAGTACTCCGATACCGCGGTCGACGGCCAATGCGGCACCGCCACCTTCCTGCGCCGACTGGTCGAACAGCAGCAATTCAATTTCCCCGGCGAGCCCGACATCACCGAGGACACGCCGCTGGTCGTCAGCTATGCCGCCAGGCGACCCACCGACCCCATCATCATCGAGCGCGCCACCGCCCTGCAGATCTGGCTCGACAGCCATCCCGGCATCTACCTGAAAGTCGATGGCTGGCCGGGCGAGCGCACCTCCAATGCCTTCAAGAGGTCACCGGGCGCTATTTGCCCGGGGATCCGCGGGGTGATCGCCGCCGCGGCACAGGGGCACCGCCGAACAAGGGCGCGAAAGCACCACAGCCACCCTCAGGCCCCCGCACAGCTGGCGCAGTGGCAACGCCGGACGGAACCTGAAAGTTCCCTCACCGAGACCGAATTGATTTCCGCAGCGAAGACTGGGATTCTCGAGCGACAAGACCATATGATTCCTGCCGGGCACAACGCCGAAGCCAGGCAAGCGTGCGTGTCGACAGAGTCGGCCGCGAAATGTCGCGGCAGGGCGAGCAGGGAGGTCCGAAGGGCTGTCGCCCAGCAGGGAGACTCCGAACTTGGTCACTCACGAACTGTGACGCTCACCTGCGGTCGACCCTGAACGCTTTGCGACACGCAAACGGACCCAGCGTGTTCTTGTACGCCGGACGGCAACTGGCAACTCAGAATCTGTCCCAGTGGCCGGCGCCCGGACGGCCAGAGCAGAAACCGGAATAAACCTGAGGAGACATGGTTCTCCTGGCGTGCGAGAAGGTGGCGAAGCCAAACCCGGAGATAGCTTTGTCGTGCGCGACAGCAAGGTCATCGGCGAGCATTTGTGGGTCGAGGCGGTGCCGGTACGAATCGAATGATGGACGGTGTAGCCGCATGTAGCGCGCATTTCACTGTTTCGGTGAGCAACCAGGGAGATCGCAATCATGTCCATCGTCATCCTCCACGGCTGGAGTGACAAATCCGAATCGTTCAAGGGCCTCAAGGACGTCATCAGTGCCGGCATGGGCGCGCCGCCGGTAGCCATCCATCTGGCGGACTGGTTGTCGTTGCAGGACGACGTGACCATGACCGATCTGGCCGAGGCCATGCAGCAAGCGTGGATGAGCAAGGGACTGTCGACCGTTCCCGGCTCCCACGATGTGGTGGTGCACAGTACCGGCGCGCTGGTGGTGCGCGAGTGGATGACGCGTTACTACACGCCGGCCACGGTGCCGATCAAACGCTTCGTGATGCTGGCGCCGGCCAATTTCGGCTCCGGCATTGCGCACAAGGGCCAGAGCTTCATCGGTCGTGCGGTGAAGGGTTGGAACACCGGTTTCCAGACCGGTACGCAACTGCTGCGCGCGCTGGAACTGGCGTCGCCCTACACCGCAGATCTGGCTGACCGCGATCTGTTCAAGGGTGGCCAGCGCTGGTACGGCGCCGGCAATATCCTGGCGACGGTGCTGGTCGGCGACACCGGCTACGATGGCATCCGCTCGATCGCCAACGAAGATGGTTCCGACGGCACCGTGCGCATCAGCACAGCCAATCTCAACGCGGTGCGCGTCGAACTGGAAATCGGCAGTCAGCCAGGATCCGTGGCGAATGTGCGGACCACCAACGTCAATGGCGACATCGGTTTCGGCGTGCTCGCCGGACATACGCACGGATCGATCGTCGACCGCGGCAACGGCGCCATCTACCAGACACGCGACAAACTGCTGTTGGCGGCGCTGCGCATCCAGGATGCCAGCTACCCCGCCGCACCGGGAGACCCATTCCCCTGGCAGCAGCAGCTCACGCTCGACGCAAATCCGGCGCAGGCCAAGGACAAGTTGCAAAACACGGTGGTTCACCTCAAGGACCACCTCGGAAATGAAGTACCCGACTATTTCTTCGAGTTTTACCGCGACCCCAGCAACAACAATCCGAAGAACCGGAAGTTCGAAGAGGACTTCTACAAGAACGTCGTCAACGACGTCCACGTCTATGGCAACAACAAATCCTGGCGCGCCCTCTACCTGGACATCAACGCGCTGAAGGCCATGCAAGCCCAGATCCAGCACCTCTACGTCCGTGTCTGCGCCTCGCCGATCTTCAACGAGCGCACCCAGCCAGTTGGCTACAAGGGTACTGCGAACGATTCCACTGGCGAACTGGTCATCCCCAACGCGCGCCTCGACCACTACTTCGCACCGCACCGGACGATGATCATCCGGGCGACGATTCCGCGGTATCAGGCTGATCGGGTTTTCCTGATCAAGCCCTGATGCGCGTACGGGCACGCAATCCGGGCACGCAATCCAAGGCCATGGATTTGAGGCCCGGTGTCAGTTCACCGGGTCGCCCCAACATGTATCCACTTCGGGGCTTCGTCGATCGTGGACGTCCCGGCGATCACGATTTGCAATTAAGATGGAACTCGTCCCAGCTTCACACGCCCGAGGCGCCATGAAGAAGACCTGGTTCTTGACCTGTGCCTTGTGGTTCTTGTCGACCTGCGCTTGCGCCGTCGAGCCTTCAGAGGTCGACCATCGCACCTGGAGCGTCGATAAAGCGGAAGCGGCGCAACGGCAAGGCTGGCAGCAACCACTGTCGGCGATGCGCGCGAAGTCGAGTGCCTCGTCATGGCAGGATCAGCAAGCGGCGATAACCGCCCTGACCGGAATCGGCGGTATCCCGCATGCGCCAAGGGACGAGCCGACATCGGCCCAACGGGACGCGCAATCACGCTTCTACTTCCGCCTGCAGCAGGCCGCAGAAATCCGCGCACGGGAAAAAGGCATATCGGTCCCAGCGGCTTTGGACGAAATCATGCCGAAGTCCAACGAGATCGCCCAACTCAGCATGACCTTGAGAACCGCCGCGCAGGGCGTGGTCAACACCGGGGGATATATCTATGCTTACACCCCGCAGGGCACCTACCGCAGCGCTTCAAATATCGGAGCGAACGGTACGGTCACCATTTCAGCGGATCCCGGCGAGTTGATCGATCTGGTCGTCTTGCCGCAAGCGCCATTCGCGGCCCAATTCGTCCGCGGAGTGACCGCTGCTGCCAATGGCACGGTGGAGCTACTGGCGGGCATACGCATTCCGCTCAGCCTGGTGTCCGCGGAAACGCCCGCCTACACCGGCACATCCACAGTGACTCTCGGGCTGAAATTGGGACCGCCAAACGGATTTATCTTCTCCTTGATCCTCACCCCAGACACGACTTTCGGCAGTATCCCTTCCATCTATCTGGCGCCGACGCAGTCCTACGAGGCGAGATTGAGTGTCGCCCCACCCTGGATCGCGCAGTTTCTCCCCAATGTCAGTAGTGCGACCAATCCACTGCGTTTCGAGCTCAGCCGCGGCTATACCTATGAACTGCGTTTCCTTGACCCCGCAGCTTTGAATTGTGCGGCGACTGGATACATCTCGGTTACCACCTCGGCGGCACTGGGCGCGCCTCAGTCGATTGCTCAATCGAGCATCCTGTACAACAACACAAATCAGCCCATCGGTTTTCGCGTGGCGGTCCCGCGCCAGCAACCGGTGGACCTGACGACCGTGTTCAATGGAAGCTGTGCGGCCGCTGGCAAGTTCGTCCCACGAGTCGCATTCAGCGGCGATGTCACCGAATCTTTCGCACTTCAGCGCAGACCCACGCCGCAGATTTCACTGCGCACGCCTGGCGGCGAGGTCGTGGCTTATCAGTATGGTTATGTTTCGCCGACCGATGATCCCGACCAGCTGTCCTACTTCACCGCTGGCCAGATCGGTTCAGTCAATCTCGAAAGCGGTCGGAGCTATGACCTTACCCTGACGAGTACGGAGTCGATTTCTCCAGCAGCGGCGCGCTTCGTGGCCCGCTCGGGCGATTTCCCGGTCGAGTTGACTGTGGAACGGCTTTACCCGTTGATAACCAGCCTGCAAGTGCCCTCGGGGATGAGCATGCGCGCCCTGCTCGAAGTGCGCCGCGGCGCGCAACCTTGGGCCGGCTTCGAAACCTACAGCCCCAAGGAACATGAGCTGCTGCTGCCGGTCGGCCAATACGAGGTCATGGTCACTGGATTGGCGGGTCTCTATAATTCCGCAGCGCCCTATGAATATTCGAGTGTGCTCCTGCGTCCATTCACCATGACGTTGACCGTGACCAATGTTGCTGGTCAACGCCTCGGAATACCACTGACATTGCCAGCCAATGGATTCCGATCCACATTCTCGGCCATAGGCGGTGATCTACACGCGACGGTACTGCAGGATGGACGCGCAGTAGCCGCAACCACGATTCCGACTTACTTTACCGGCGTCCGCAGCGACTACGCCACGCTGCGACTGAAACTGCGTGGCCCCCGTTTTGACGACAGCATTCATGACCTGACGTTGACCGCGGCGTTTCCGACGATCGATATTCTTGCACTTGCGGGCGCCAATACGCGCTATACCGGGGTTCTGCGGGACTCTGCCGGGAATCCGCTGGCGCTTGCACCCATTCTGGTACACCACGAAGCCGGGCATACCAGCTATCACGGATTAACGAATGCTGCGGGCGCTTTCGATCTTCCGCTGGTGCGCAATAGCGTTGTCACCTTTTCGCCGCCGGATGGCGGCAGTGACTTGATGGGCGCGCGCCGCTTCGGCGCGCCGGTACCAACCCTTGCGGCGGATGTGCGATTGACGGCAGCCCAGTTCCTGGATGTCCCGGCGGCCGGATCGCCCAGAAAGCTCATTTACGGCAATGGCACGCGCCCATACAAGATCGCGATCTTGGCGGAGGGCTATACCGCTGCCAATGAAAGTTTTACCGACAGCAATGCCAATGGCGTGTGGGATGGCGTGCTCTTTCTTGATTTCAATAACGACCGCCTATGGCAAAGTACCGAGCCGGTAAAAACCTACGGAAACAAGCCGTATCCGACCAACGCGATGATTGAAACCGACATCACCGCCGGCAACGAGCTTTTCGTGGATAGCAATGGCGACGGCTACCCCAATATCGATGACTATGAAGTTTTTGTCCGCAATAGCAAGAATTATCTGCGCAGTTTACTGGCGACACCGGTAGTGGATGAAGGGTTCAATTTCGACGCGTACATCATCTTCCTGCCGTCAGTGCAGGCAGGATTGGATGTCTACGCCGCCGATGGACAACAGTTGCTGGCCCGTGATACCCGTTTCGGAGCGCGCCTGGATCGCTCTCGGAGTCTCTTGGCTGCCGACTACGCGAGCGTCAGCGCCGCCATCTCGGAATACGTGCCGGACTGGGATTTGCGTGTCGTCATGATCAATGCGCCGGTTCCGGCCGGTCGCGTCAACTCGTTCCTGCTCGCGCTGGGCGGGATCGGTACATCCAGTCCCAGCACGACCGTCGTCGGTCACGAATTCGGCCATAACCCGGGCGGACTCGCCGACGAATACGACGAATTCGGCGGCACCTCTCGCGAGGCGGTACGCCTGGCGGTGGGGCATCTCACCCACGTGACAGATGATCTGCGCAGTCCATGGTCGGGAGACCTGACCGGTCGCCTTGACGCCCCGCTCGCGATCCCCAACAGCGCCGGAATTGGTCTGTATTCAGGTGCCAGTTACCAGGCTGGTGGCGTCTATCGTCCCTCCAACAATTCGCGGATGCGCGGCAACACCTGGAATTACAATCCCCCATCAGAGCGACGAATGCGGAAAAGCCTGTGCCGCGTGCAACTGACAGCAGCGGAACTGATGTCGAACCCGCAGGCCACGGCGGCTGGATATCAGCAATTGCTTGACCCCTGCACAGGCTTCCGGTCGATGGACGAACCTGCAGTCGGCAACTTGCCCTTGCCAGCTCCCACCGATCCGCCGTTCCCGAATTGTCCCGGTGGTTATTTCATCGCTGCAATCGATGATGGCCCCGGCGTGGGGATCAAGGCCGGGGCATATGGCCTGAACCTGGTGCTTGATCCACCAGGAACGCAACGATTGGAAGGCGGCTTGAATTTCGGTGGCTTGCTCGACGGCAGCCAGGTGGCGTTCGCCGGCTTCAACGTTCAAAACGAGGCCAACGAAGCGCAACGTCTGGATATCGTAGTCAGCGGCAATCCGTCCAGCAGTCAGGGCGCCATTCTGCCGGTGCAGATCGTGCTGATCCGGCAACCGTCCGCGGGCGTGAATGAAACGGTTTACTCGACCACCGCGAATTTATCGATGCAACAGACGTTCACGCATAGTCTGACCATCCAGCCCGGATTCCATGTGCTGACCGTCGCGCCGGCAGGCGCTGCCAGCGTGCCCGGCGGGGCAGCCGATGGCGAGGTATATGTCTCCGCGACCAGCCAGTTCGTGAATCGTCCCGGCGGCGGCTTTTTTGGCGGCGTGGTTGTTGGTGGCTATCACGCGGCGCCGTTGTTCGGAGGCACCTCCGGTTTTGCATCGTTCTGTCTCGGTACGCAGCACACGGCAACCGCGAATGTGGTGTCGGCCCCGAGCTATGGTCCGGCAGGTGCGCGCGATCTCCGCCTGCGCTTGCTCGACCACGTGCGGCGCGTGGTGATATCGGTGCCCTGACGGCGGGCGGCCCGCGGCCCGCAGGGTATTCCGTATTCGGCGCTCATGATCTGGCGCACCCAACCATGCCAAGGCGGCCTGCAACTCATGTTCATCGGAGTCGGTCCCTGCTCCGCCACTGCATACGATCAGTGACCCACGCGATATCAATGCCCCTGGGTCAGGACCTCTCGCGATCTGGGCCGCGACCGAGGGATACTTGAGCATGCACGCGCAGGCGAGAACCCACCATGGACGCGAACTCCAGTTTTCCGCTCGACGGCGGCTGCGACTGCCGCGCGCTGCGCTATCGCATGCTGACGCCGCCATTGATCGTGCATTGCTGCCACTGTCGCTGGTGCCAACGGGAGTCCGGCGCGGCCTTTGCATTGAATGCGATGATCGAGAGCGACCGGGTGCAGACGCTGGCGGGTGAGCCGGAGATCGTGATGACGCCATCGGCGAGCGGTCGCGGGCAACGGATCGCCCGTTGCCCGAGCTGCCGAATCGCGCTCTGGAGCCATTACTCGGGCGGCGGGCCCTGGTACAAGTTCGTACGCGTGGGCACGCTCGACGATCCGGACCAGCTGCCACCGGATGTGCATATCTTCGCGGCGAGCAAGCAGCCCTGGGTGCAGCTGTCGACGCAGGTGCCGGTAATGGCCGAGTACTACGACGCCAAGCAGCTCTGGCGCCCAGAAAGCCTGGCGCGGCGTGAGGCCCTGATGCCTGCGATCCTGGCCTGGCGTGTGCAGCAGGCGACTGCGGGAAGCAGTTGAGCGATTGGCGTGCTGCCGATCCCATGACTCAGGGTATTCGCGCTGCCGGAATTCGGCCCACCAGCCTGCGCTGAGAGGGTCCCGCCTCTACCCGCGTCCGGATCAGGACGCCAGCATGCCCGCCAAGGACTCGACGCGCCGCAATTCAAAAATTCGATTCACGCGGCTGGGAGAAATGGCGCCCTCGACGGACTGAACTGAAGCAAGCAAGAGCACGAGCGTGACGACACCTCGGCTCTGGATGCGAAATTCGGGCCGTAGGGGAATCCACGATGAGCAGCAGTCGCCGCGTTGATCGTTTGACCCTGGTGTGCAGCACGCTGGTCATCGCCGGGTGCAGTCTGGGCAACCCTTATGTGATCCGGGAGTCGGATCCGCGCGAGCACTTCTGCGCGAACAAGGATCAGTGCACGGTGTCCGAAGCCAAGCGCTCGGCCTACGAACTGGCGCAGTTGTATCGGGGCAAGCTGAGTGCACATGCACGCATGGAGTCGGCTGTGGGTGCCGGTGGCATCGTGCTCGGCTCGGCGGTATTGGCATTGGCCATCGGCGACGCACATCGCGATGCCTACGGCGCAGCCGGCGTGCTCGGCGCGACCCTGTACGGACTGAGTACGTGGTACTCGAACAAGCCGCGCGAGGAGATCTATGCCAAGGGACTGCTGGCGCTGAGTTGTGCCACGACCGCCGTGCGCCCGCTGGACTTGCCGCCCAGCGAAAGAACGAAACTGACCAATACGGCGCAGGCGCGCACGGCAATTGCCGACGTTCAGGACGCAGCCCGTGACCTGCTGGAGAAGCTGAATCAGGGGCTCGGAACCAGCGAAGAACGAGCGCAAGGCGCCGCCATGATCGAACAGGTGCAGGCAGATCTGGGCGCCGCCAGCACCTCACTGGATGCCGCCGCGAAGCTCGACTCGGCGGCCAGTGGTGCCGGCAACGTCCTGATGGACGGTGTCGATGCCATCGGTTCGGCGGTGGACGATGCACTGCGCAAGACGGTGCCCGAGGGCACCCTGGCGATCAAGATCGGCAGCTCGCTGGGAGATATCGCCGGCAAGGTCGTCCCCGGTTGGGACGTCAAGGTGGCGATGCCTGGTCGCAGCCAGGGGGCGGCAGCGGCGGCAGAAGCCCGGGGTGCCGATGTGACCATTTCCGCAGCACTGTTGGCGCTATCGGGCAAGCTCATCAATCTGCAACTGGAAATGGCGCCGATCCGCGGCGTGCTGGCCAACTTCAGCGCCTCCAACATCAGCACCGGCCTGGATGCCTGCAAGTTGCTCGGCCTGAGTACGCTGTCGATCATGCCCGCGGAGATCGCTTTCACCGCCGGGACGGCAGCCAGCGCGAGCGTGGTGATCAGCAACGGCAAGCCGCCGTACTCGGCGACTACCGTCGGCACGACTGCGTCTGGCCTGGAACTGAAGAACCCGTTGCCGTTTGATCGGCGGCTGGACGTGTCGATCACGGCGGCGGCTGCTGCAGGCCGGCATACCGTTCTGGTGTCGGACGCCAACGGCAACGGGGTCTCGCTGGCAGTTGAGGTCAAGAAGGCGGCCAGCGCGACGCCCGCGACGACCGACACCACCAAGCCGCCCAATGCGCCCAAGCCGCCCGATGTGCCCAAGCCGTTGACGGTTACGTCGCTGGTTTCCGCGCTGAACCAGGAACATGGCAACCAGGCCCTGCTGGCCGGCAAGTACGTCGTCGCGGGCTTCGCCGTCAATGGCAACGAGGTCATGTTGAACCTCAAGGACGGCAAGAAGCTGGATGCCGCGGACCTGGCAAAGGTCGAAGCAGAGATCGACAACTGGTCCGTTCTTGAGCGGCCGATGAAGCAGCAACTGGACGACCTCAAACTGGTGCTGGTGCTGCCCAAATGAGCGGGCAGCCGTCGGCAAGCGCGCGCGCTGCAGACACACCCTCGACGGGCGTGGAGGCGGATGCGAGATCGCCCCAGCAGCGATTCCTGGGTCTGAGCCGCCGCCGCCAATTCACGCTCATCGAGGAACTGCTGCTGACCCGAAGCAACGAGTTGCTGCGTGCCTACCCGTGCCTGCTGGCCGTGGGCCACGGCTTCCGGCGGCGGCGCACGCACGCTGGCGACGGCGTGGGCGAGATCGTGACCGCTGAACGCTGCGTGCTGTTTCTCGTGCGCAGGAAGTGGAAGCGCCGGGGGTCACAACTGCGCAGACTGCCGGCGCATCTGTACTGCCACGACCTTGTCCGCGGGCGTCGGACCCTGCTGGCGATTCCGACGGACGTCAGCGAGTCCAGACCCTTGCAGGCCAATGCCAGCCCGGAAGCTGTCGATGTGGCGGATCGCGTTGCGCACGGGGTACTCACCTGCCTCGTCGACTGCGCGCTTGCCGACGGCACTCGTGAGCGCCGCGCCCTGAGTTGTCGCCATGTGCTCAGCCTTACGGGAATTCGCTCCCCGGAACCCAACTCCGTGCCGGTCCGTCACAACGGGGCTCTGATCGGCGACACGCTGGCCATCCGCGGTGAACTCAGTGCGACAGACCCTGCGGGCTTCGATGCTCAGGCCATGCGCGTGTCGACGCCGGCCGCGGCCAATCGCTGTGTCTTCACGGCCATCTGGCCACGCGGGCATGTGAGTCATGGGGGCGAGTTCGAAGCTTCGATGTGGCTGCAGCTGCCCCGGGACGACGGCGCGATCCGGGTGAACTACCGCGGCGTCTGGCCGGTCATGCGCGTCAGCTACGGCAGTGGTGCCGCGCGATTTGTCGCCTCGGTGGGACCGCTGGTGGAAGTGGAACTGGTCGGGAACCAGAAAACGCTGCCGGGCGACAGCGGAAGCCCGCTGGTCATCGGCTACAGCAAACCCAGGTTGGCCGGCATGCACATCGCCGGCAATCCCGATGACGGCAACGGCCGCGCGCTCAGTTACTGCATACCCGCCTATGCGCTGATGGATCCCGGCAACTACGCCGGTGCCGACGGCGAGCAATGGACGCTTCCCCAAGACTGACGACGGCCCCCACCCGCGACTCGTCCACCAGACTTCTCTTCATCCACGGAGCCCATGCATGTTCACCTTTTCCGCCGCCCACCTGGAGCGCCTTGTCGAGGCACACCACTACGAAATTGCCGACGATGTTGTCCTGTTCGGGCTGCGTGGCTGCCTGCCCACCAATCTGCAGGACGTCACCAGGACCGCGCTGAAGCCGCTGCGTCAGGTGCCGATCGACCATCGAAGACTGCGCTGCACCGTGGGCTCGGCAGATCGGCAAACCGGACTGCTGATGGCTTGCCCCGGCAGTACCGTACCCCACCTCAAGCACATCGAAAGGGCACTGGCGCAATCCGGGCAGGGCGCCAACTGTCTTACGCCTGGCCTGCTTCGATTCGCAAAAGGCAAACACCCGAGCGCCGGTGGCTATGGCTCGCATGACGCCTTCCAGCAGGCCCAGCCCTTCCCGCATCAACGAACCCGCGACGACCTGGACTACGACGATGACGATGTCATCACCGTGGGTACCCCCGGCGACAACCTGCATGCGTCCTACGCCGACACCGCCTCCAGTGACTTCCCGCCCCACTTCGAAAGCGCCGGCTGCATCGTCGTCGCCGGATTTCCGCTGCGCCAGGGCTATCCGCAATCGCGTGACCTTGGCTGCTGGCCACGCTTTCGCGATGCCGCGTACGCCACCGGGCAGGCATCGTTCACCTTGGTACTTGCTCACGGCGGCGAAGCCGAGGCGGTCGCCACAGCCGCACCGGGTACGGTGCCCTGCATGCTGCGCTTTGGCAGCGTCGGACCGCTGGTCGAACGCGTTCAACGAGCCCTGGTGAAGGCAGGTCTGCTGGAGCCCGGGCAAGTCGATGCTCGTTATGGCCGCGCGACACTGAATGCAGTCGTTGCCTTCCAGCGTCGCGAGCGCCTGAGCATTGACGGCACGTGCGCGCTGCACACCGCGGATGCCTTGGGAATCGCCAACTGGCCGATGGTTTGAGAGCGGGGGGGGGGGGGGGGGGGGGGGGGGGGGGGGGGGCGGGGGGGGGGGGGGGGGGGGGGGGGGGGGGGGGGGGGGGGGGGCCCGGGGGAAAAAGGGAAGAGGGGGCGGGGAGGAGGAGCCGGGGGGCGCCGCGGGGGGGGGCGGCGGCCCGGTTGCGGGGGGGGGTGCCGGGGGGGGGGGGGGCGGGGGGGGGGGGTTCCCGGGGGGGGGGCCGGGCCGGGGGGGGCCGGGCGGGGCGGGGGGGCCGCGGGGGCGCGGGGGGCCGGCCAGGGGGGGGGGGGGGGGCCCCCGGGGGGGGCCGCGGGCGGGGAACGCCCCGGCGGGGGCCCCGCGGGGGCCCGGGGCCCCGGGGGGGGGGAGGGCCCGCCCCGGGGGGGGGGCGGGGGGGGGGCGGGGGAGGCAGGGGGGGGGGCGGGCGGGGGGCCCCCCCGGCGGGAGGCGGGGGGGCAGGCCCCGTTTTCCCCGGGCGGGCCCCGGGGGCGGGGGGGGGGCCGGGGGGGAGGGGGGGGGGGGGGGGGGCGGGGGGGGGGGGGCGGCGGGGGGGCGCGCCCCCCCGGGGGGCCGGCCCCCCCCCCGGCCCCCCCCAAGGATGGATTCAGGACACCCAGCAAATCGACGACCCTCACCGCCTCGCCGAGGCGGGTTTGGGTGTCCGGAATGCCCTGCCCTGCGCGCCTCTGCAGATCCCCCTGCGCGACGGAACTGCGCTGAAGGCACACCTGGCGCAGGATCTGAGTCCAGCTGAGCCATCTTCCGGCCCATGCCGGCGTCGCAAAGCGTCACTACCATGCCGACCGTCACCGATCGTCTGCACGCGTCGACCTTTCCTGTGGATCCTGGTACCGCCTGAGGAGTGCCCGCCATGCCCTTGCTTCGAAGCCTCGTCTGTTCGTTCCTCGCGCTTGCTGGGCCGGTGGCCGCGGCCGATCGAGTGCGGGTCCCAGCCGAGTTCGTCCATGATCAGGTGTGGGTGACCCCTGCGCTGGGCGGCGAGCGACTGCGCTTTTTCACGGACACCGGCGGCGGCTGGAACGCGATCTCGGACTCGTTGGCGCAGCGACTGGCGCTGGTTCGCGAGAAAACCGAGGACGGCGAACTGGTGGCCTGGCCCAACTTCGACGAAGGGGCGGGCATCCCCGCAGCGCCGCCGTATTTCATGGACGGCCGGCTGGCTGTGGCGCCGCAGGCGCAGTTGTCCGGCGCTGACGGCTTTCTCGGCGGGCGCTGGTTTGCCGACGGAGTGTGGGAATTCGACTATCCGAACGGCCGACTGTACCGGCTTGCGGGCTTCACTGCCGACGCCGACCCACCCCACCGCGCCGCGCTCGGATTCCAGACCAACGACGCCGGCGAGCGCACCATGCACTTTCCCAGCATCGAGGTCGAAGTCGACGGTGAACTCCTGCCGATGCTGTACGACAGCGGCGCGACGGCAACGACCACCGACAATTCGGCTTCGATCTTTGGCGTAGCGCCGGGCACCAGCGTCGGCACCAGCTTCATCGAGCATGAAGTTTTCGAACGCTGGACCAGGACGCATCCCGACTGGCGCGTGATCGAGGCAGCCGATCTCAAGGGGAAGCAGGAACGACGCATGATCGAGGTACCGGAGGTCACCATCGCCGGACTTTCCGTGGGTCCGGTGTGGTTCTCGGAACAACCGAAGGGCGCGTTCCAGTCCTATATGGCCAGGATGATGGACCGGCCGACCTGGGGCGCGCTGGGCGGCTCGGCGTTGAAGTACTTTCGTGTCGTGATCGACTATCCCGGCTCGGCGGCATACTTCCAGCGTTAGCGAACCGGGCGCGCCGTTCCCGGCGCACCTCCATCGCTTCTCCACAGTGCTGTGGGAAATTCACGTCGGCCACCACCGGGAGCCGTGCATGCGCCGACTGTCCACCGCACTCAGCCTGGCCGTCATGGCAACAACGGTGAACGCCGCCGAGGCGCCGTCGGTTCTGCTCGCTGCCGCGGACGCGCTGCCTGCCGCGCGCGCCGAAGAGGCCATCGGACTGTATGACCAGGCCCTCGCAGGGCTGAATCCGCAGCGCGACGGGGCCGCAATGGCTGCACGCCGTGTCGCGCAAGTGCTGGCTGATCGTGCACCCGCAGCCGGCCGCGGCACTCGATCTGATCGAACTCGCGGCACCGCTGGCTGACTCGCTTGGCGGCAGCCTCGACTGGCAACAGTTGCGCGTCTGCGGCGGCTATGCGCACCAACGCCAGGAGCAGACGATGCGGCGCTGGCCGCCTACGATGCGGGCGTAGCAGCGGGCCTGGCCGCCAATGACTTGGCGTTGCTGTCGCGAGCGCGTGTGCTGCGCGGCGAACTGCAATACGAGCGCGGCGCCTGGAGCGATGCGCTGGCGGACCTCAAGGCCGCCTTCGAGGCGAGCGAAGCGCTCGGCGATGCCGGCGGCCGGGCCTACGCACTGACCGCGATCGCCAACCTCTATGGCAGCGCGGGCGAACACGCGAAGGCGCTGGACTATTATCAGCAGACCTTGACCCTGGCGCGCGAGACTGGCCGGCGCGACAACGAGGCGACGGCGCTCTACAACTTGGGCGTGACCCAGGACAAACTGGGCAATCCGGACGCCGCGCTGAGGCACTATCGTGAGGCGCTCGCCGTGCAGCGCGCCGCTGATCTGGCTGGCGACATTCCCGACAGCCTGCGCTCGATGGCCATCAGCCTGATCAAGCTGGAGCGTGCGGGCGAGGCGCTGGCGCTGCTGGACGAGGCCGACGGACTGCCCCCGGTGCAGGCAGATCCGGGCATGCGCGCCGCGCTGAAGCTGACCCGCGGCGCTGCCTTGCGCCACCTCGATCGGCCCACCGAGGCGCTTGGCCTGCTCGATTCAGCCCGTGAGTGGTTTGAGACGACTCAAGCCGCGCCATTTCTGGAGAAGATCGAGGACGAGCGCGCGCGCGCCCTTAAGGCACTTGGCCGGCACGCGGAGGCGTTGGCGGCACGCGAGCGCCAGATCGAGCTGAAGGACGCGATGCACCAGGCCTGGCGCGCCGAGCAGACCGCACGCCTGCGGGTGGAATTCGACACCGACCGCTTCGAGCAGCAGAACCGCGCACTGGCCACCGAGAATGCCCTGCGCGCGGAGGCCCTGCGCGCTGCAGAGCGCATCCGCACCTTGCAGAGCTGGGTGATCGCCAGCGCTGCGCTGACCCTGCTGGCGCTTGGCGGTCTGGCGCTGGTGCAGGTGCGCAATGCGCGGCGCTTGCGCCGGATCGCACTCACCGACGAGCTGACCGGTCTGCCCAATCGGCGCGCCACACTCGACTATGCGCGTCGCCAGGTGGAACGACGCGCGCGCGAGCGCATGCCGCTCAGCGTGGTCGCGCTCGACATCGACCACTTCAAGCGCATCAACGACACCTTCGGCCACGACGCCGGCGATCTGGTGCTGCGTCGGGTGGCCGCCGCCCTGCGCCACTTCGACCGGGGCTGGTCGGGCGCGTCGGCGGCGAGGAGTTTCTTGCGGTGTTGCCGAATTTCGACCGCACCCGCAGCGCCGCGATGGCCGAGTCGGTGCGGCGGATCATCGAAGGCATCGACCTCAGCGAGGTCCAACCCGGGCTGCGCATCAGTTCCAGCTTCGGCATCGCCGAGGTCGAGAGCGGCCAGGGCTGGGAAGCGGCCGCGCGGCGCGCGGACGAGGCGCTCTATCGCGCCAAGCATGCCGGGCGCAATCGCGTGGAGGTATGCGCCGCCTGAAAACCGCTTGCTGAGGCCCCACGATGACCCGCCCCGGCTGGATCGGGAGCCTGCGTTCAAGCGACGACCGAACCTTTGCCCACTGGCTTTCTCCACCATGGCCTTTGCCGACAATCGGCGGGCGCGCTTGAGTCAGCGCACGATGATTACGCGCTGCAGATCCTGTCGGTCGGCGGATGGGTCGTCGCTGTATCGGACGTTTGCGGCATGATGGTGCGTGTACCGCTGTGTGGTGAACCCCTCAGCGGCGCTGCCCGGCACGGCATCCGCGCTGTGCGCCGGACCCTTCATTGCTGGCTTGCGCCAACGCAAACCGGGCAGGCTTGTGCCGGGCGCACAATGATGCACCGCAACATGCGGTTATTCGATCAACACGCCGCAACGGCAAGACGCGGCGCCGACAGGAGATGGTGATGACCACCAAGAGTTACCAGGCGCCCACCGGCATCGACTTCGACCGCGAATTCCGCGCCCAGTTGGCACAGATGACCTCCGGGCTGGCACCGACCGCGTTCACCAGCGCTTTCGCCGACTGGGCGATGCACCTGGCGCAGGCACCGGCAAAGCAGAACGAACTGCAGCAACTGGCGCTGAAACAGGCGCAGGACACCTGGACCTTCGCGTTGCGCGCGCTGTCCGGTGAACCACTGTCGCCGGCCGAGGGTTCCGCTACGCCGGCCGACCGCCGTTTCCAGGCCGACGCCTGGTCGGGCTTTCCGTTCAACGTCTACGCGCGTGCCTACCAGAACAACGTGACCTTGATGAAGGAGGCGGCGACCGACGTCAGCGGTGTCAGCGACTATCACGAGCAGTTGATCGAGTTCGCGCTGCGCATGCTGCTCGACGCCAGTTCGCCGGCCAATTACCTGGCCAGCAATCCCGAGCTTCTGGCGCTGACCAAGGATGAGCAGGGCCAGAACCTGCTGCGCGGGCTGCAGAACTGGACGGACGATGTGCAGCGCACGCTCAAGGGCGCCCCGCCCCCGGGTGCGGAGGAGTTCGAGGTCGGCAAGCAGGTGGCCGCGACCCCGGGCAAGGTGGTGCTGCGCAACGACCTGATCGAACTGATCCAGTACTCGCCGACGACGCCGGACGTGCATGCCGAGCCGATCCTGATCGTGCCGGCCTGGATCATGAAGTACTACATCCTCGACCTCAGCGCGCGCAACTCGCTGGTCAAGTACCTCGTCGACCAGGGCCACACGGTGTTCATGATGTCGTGGAAGAACCCCGACGAAAGCGATCGCGATACCGGTATGGACGCCTACGTGGAGCAGGGTTTCATGGCCGCGCTCGACGCGGTGAGCGCCATCGTGCCGCAGCGCAAGGTGCACGCCGTGGGCTACTGCATCGGCGGCACGCTCTTGGCCATCGGCGCCGCGGTGCTCGGACGCAAGCGCGACGAGCGGCTGGCCTCGGTCACCATGTTCGCCGCGCAGACCGACTTCTCCGAGCCCGGCGAGCTGTCGTTTTTCATCAATCCGAGCCAGCTGGCGCTGCTCGAAGCCACGATGCACCAGAAGGGCGTGCTCGAAAGCAAGCAGATGGGCGGCGCCTTCGCGCTGCTGCGCTCGCAGGACCTGGTCTGGCAGCCCCTGGTCAACAATTACATCAAGGGTCAGCGCGATCGGATGATCGACCTGATGGCGTGGAACGCCGACGGCACGCGCATGCCCTGGCGCATGCACTCCGAGTACCTGTACCGGCTGTATCTGGACAACGAGCTGGCGACCAACCGCTTCCCGGTCGCCGGCACGCTGGTGCGGCTGTCGGACATTCGGGTGCCGATGTTCCTGGTCGGCACCGAGGCCGATCACGTCGCGCCGTGGAAGTCGGTGTACAAGACCGACAACCTGGTGCGCAGCGACGACTTCACCTTCCTGCTGACGGCTGGCGGCCACAACGCCGGAATCATCTGCGGACCGGTCAATCCGAAGCGGCACTACCGCATGAAGACGCGGCGTCTGGCCGACCCGCACCTGGCGCCCGACGAATGGTTCGAGGAGGCGCCGCGTTCCGAGGGCGCGTGGTGGCCGGCCTGGCAGCGCTGGCTGGCCGAGCACTCCAGCGGACGCGTCAAGCCGCCGACGATGGGCGCAGCGAAGCAGGGCTACAAGGTGCTCGACGAAGCGCCCGGCCAGTACGTGCGGCAGCGCTGAAAGCGATACCCAAGGGCGGTCACGCCGAACCGCGCGCTTTTGGCGTGAGTCGGCAAGCCATCGCTGACGAGATCGTCGAACCGCGATGCCGGCGTCAGGTCATCGCGGGTGTTGTCTGCGAAGCCGACTCCGGCGTTTCGCAGCGCCCTGAATTTCACCGCCGCAGCCGCAGCGCGCGGCCAAGATCGTCCCACCAGTAGCGCAGGAAGCTGCGCAGGATCCCGCGCTTGAGATCCACCGGGCGCCCGTGGGCCAGTCTGTCCATCTGCTGGTAGTACCAACCCTGCGCGCCGAGCACGTTGATCATCTTCATCAGCAGCAGGGGGCTGGTCGGCGAGCGCCAGCCGCTTGCGGCCAGATGCAGTTGCTGTTCGAAGGCCGGCAGACGGTCGATGCGCCCTTGCAGCAATTCGCGGGCGCAGTCGGGGTGGGTGCAGAAGGGTCGCGCCAGACCGATCACATCGAGCGCGCCCGACGTCAGCGCGGCGCACATGCCCTCCCGCGAGCGGAAACCGCCGGTGACCATCAGCGGCATCCTGGCCACGGCGCGGATGGCCTCGGCGTAATCGAGGAAGTAGGCCTCGCGCACGCGCGTGCTCGGCCGCACGGCGACCGCGTCCTCGCTGCGGCCGGCGATGCCCAGCAGGCGCGGCTGCTCGTAAGTGCCGCCGGAGATCTCCAACAGATCCAGGTTTTCGCTGTTCAGCAGTTCGACCACCTTGAGACAATCGGCATGGCTGAATCCGCCCTTGCGGAAGTCGTCGGAATTGAGCTTTACCGAGACCGGGAAGGCTTGCCCCACCTTTGCGCGCACCGCGCGCACGCACTCGATCAGCAGCCGCGCACGGTTGTCGATGGCGCCGCCCCAGCGATCTTCGCGACGGTTGGTCACCGGCGACAGGAAACTGCTGATCAGATAGCCGTGCGCGCCATGCACCTGCACGCCGGTGAAACCGCAGTCCTGCGCGATCTTCGCCGCGGCACCGAAGCGCGCGATGATGTCGACGATCTCGCTGTCTTCAAGCGCGCGGGGTGTCTTGTAGCTGCCCAGCATGTCGAGCGTGACCGCCGAAGGCCCGACCGGCTGGCGTGTCGCGTAGCGCGGCGACTGCCGGCCGGCGTGACTGAGCTGCATCCACAGCTGCGCGCCGTCAGCAGTGCCGGCTTGCGCCCATGCGCTCAATCGAGCCCGCGCGTCAGCGTCGACGCTGGGCGGATGGCGCACATCGATGGCGACATTGCCCGGCCGCTCGATCACGAAGCGATCCACCATCACGTTGCCACTGATGTTGAGCCCGACGCCACCCGCGCCCCAGGCGGCATACAGACGCACATGCTCCGGCGTGGCGCGCAACTGCGCATCGCCCAGGCCCTCGGTCATCGCGGTCTTGCACAAGCGATTGGGCAAGACCACGCCACATGGCAAGGTGTAGGGCTGGGCCAGCAGGTCGACCGGATTCATGTCGTTGCCTCAGGGCTCGATGGCCAGCAACTCGACCGCCTGGAACTGACTGACCACGCGATAGCAACTGACCGCCACGCGCAGCAAGGCGCAGTCCGGCGAGCTCACGAACTCAACCAGCGTCGGGTGCTTGGCGAGAAACAGCGCGAGGAACCCGGCGCGTTCGTCGTCGGGAATCGCCTGTGCGCAGCCGCACACCGAGATGGCGACGGCATGCTGATAGTCGGCTGGATCGTTGCTGCGATCGTCGATCAGGAAGGACACCGCCGAATTCAGCAGCAGGTTGGCGTGCTTCTGGGTGTCCCTCAAGGTGGCGAAGATCAGGTAGCGCAGATCCGGCGTATGCGCGAAGGCCATCAGGCTGGTGTATGGCTGCGCCTGCTGTTGCGTGGCCAGCACACCCTGCAGTTGCGCTTTGAACAGACGATCGATACGCGGGTTCAGGGTGTCGCTGTGCATGCCGGTACTCCAAAGTGGGCACGCGTGCGCGCCGGGCCGGCTTGCGGTTGATTTCCGAAGTCCGCGTACTGTCGACGATACAACGCTCGCGCGTCTCGCAACCGGCCGTGCCCGCATATCCGGCGCTGGCGCAGCCTTCAGTGGGCTTGCTGGGAATATCCGGAAAGCTCCTGCGGCGTCTTCGCCTCGCCCGAATGCACGGTGACATCGACCTGCTCGGGCGTGATCGGATCGCGCCAGGGACTGTCGACGTCGTCGCGATAGACCCGCGTGCGCAAGGTCAGCGTGGCCTGGTTGAGCTTCTGGCCGGGCCAGTCGATCTGCGGCGCGTCGATGACGTAGTTGAAGGACACCCATGAATTCTGGACACCCAGAAGGATTCTCGACACGCAGAAAGTCGATGACCCTCACCGTTCCCGCCGGGAGCGGTGGGCGGGTCCAGCACTGGGTGTCCAGAATGCCCATCCAGAATGCCCATCTCGCTGCTGACGGGAACTTCAGGCTGTGCGCTCAGTCAAGTGTTGAAAGACGACGTCAGCAACCCTGCAATCCGATTCAACAGGAGCAACCTTGACTGGCCGCCAGCGCGAACATCAGCGACAACGATCAGCCAGGCAGCCCTGGCGCTGGGCCATCGCCGTACTGCTCGCCTGGGCCCCGCTAGCTACGCTCGCGTCGCCGGTGGTCCCGCTGCAGGGCGTCACCCTGGTCAGCCAGGGCAACTTCGACCGCGGCTGCACGCAGGACGCACAGAGCAACGATTGCCAACACGGCTGCGCCTTTGTCGGCGAGCGGCTCTACTGTTGGGGCGACTATTTTGGAGCGCTCATTCCGGGTGCACCCAGTGTGACTTCGCTGGCTGAGTGGGTGCGCCGTCCCGACCGCCCGTCGGGCGATTTCGATCGTCCGGTCAGCCTGGCAGTCGACGGTCACAGTTGCGTTGCCGATGCCGGCGGCGTCTGGTGCTGGGGCCCGAATCAAA
The DNA here is from genome assembly GCA_016717705.1 of Rhodanobacteraceae bacterium. GTDB lineage: Bacteria > Pseudomonadota > Gammaproteobacteria > Xanthomonadales > SZUA-5 > JADKFD01. The sequence continues at coordinate 87,150 of JADKFD010000098.1, forward strand.
ATGGGCAATTGGGTGTCGGCGATCAGGCGCCGCGCCCGCAGCCCACGCACCTTTCGGGGCTGCCCGCAGACATCGTCCAGATCGCGCTGTCTCCGCGACATACCTGCGCGCGCAGCCGCAGCGCTGGCGTCTGGTGCTGGGGCGCCAACGACCAGGGCCAGGCTGGGCAGCCTGCGGCGCCGCAGCAGTTGCTTCCGCAACGCGTCCCCGGACTGCCCGCGGTGGTCGACCACATCGCCCTGGGCGGCGCCCACAGTTGCGCGCTGGCCGATGCGCGTGTGTGGTGCTGGGGCGACAACGCCGTCGGGCAGCTCGGCGATGGCCTGGAAGACGACCATTCCACGGCCCAGCTGGTCAGCGGCCTGCCAGCGAACGTCAGCGAGCTCGATGCCGGTTGGCGCCACACCTGCGCGCTGATGTCCGGCGGCGACATCTGGTGCTGGGGCGAAAACGCATCGTTGTGCGATTGGCGAGGCGCGTCGAAGGCTTGCCTGGGCCGGCGACGAGACTGCAACTGGCGACGGCGCAGAGTTGCACGCTGGTGGACGGTCGGCGCTGGTGCTGGGGCGTCCCGGACCGCTATCTGGAGTTCCGGCCCACCCAGGTGCGCGAAGTGCCACGCATCGACGGCGCGCCTCGGGACTGGTTGGACGGCTGTTACCAGCAAGGAGAGGCGCTGACTTGCGCACGCGGGCTCCTTGGCTACCCTTACGAGCTGGAAGATGCCAGGCGCGTGCCTTCGATCCAGGGCCAGCCGGTACAGTTGGCGCTCGGCAGATTCCAGGTGTGTGCACGCTACGCAGACGGGGCGGTTGCCTGCTGGATGAACGGATCGGAAGCTGCGATCCGGATGCCGATCCCGCCCGCCACTGACCTCGCGGTGGGCAGGCTGCATGCCTGCGCCGCCACCGCCGATGGCGTCTGGTGCTGGGGCGACAACGTCGATGGCGCACTCGGCGACGGCACGACAGATCCGCGCGCTGGACCGGTGCGGGCGCGCTTCGGCGGCACGCGCGTAGCCGCTGGCGATGGGCACAGTTGCGCGTGGGGCCAGGACGACGGCCTCCACTGCTGGGGTCGCAACGAGAGCGGACAGGTCAGCGGAATACCGAGCTCGGCACCGGTACCCGCCGGTGCAACGCCGATGGGCAATGTCGTGGTGGACGCGTTGGCGGTCGGCGCGCAGCACAGCTGTGCGACGCTGGCGCTGCCCGGCGGCACGGAGGAAACCCGTTGCTGGGGACGGCTGCCGTTGAACGCCATGGACCTGTCGGCCGGGGTGGTCGATTTCAGCCCACGCGTGGTGCCGGCCGGATCAGCGCTGCCGGGCGAAGGCACACCCCGTTTGCGCGCCGCCGGCTTCACCGCGTGCGTGGGCGATCGCTGTTATGGACTCAATATGCTGCCGCCCGATCGCGGCGAGGACCGCGTCGCCACCTTGTTCGAGCCGCCGACCGGTGCGTCGACGCGTGCGCTCGGTCTCGGCGGCGCGCTGGTCTGCGTGCAGGGACAGGGTACCGACGTGCGTTGCGTGCCGTTGTCCGGCCCGGTGTGCCGGTTCGATCAACACCACGGAGAGATGTATCCGGGCTGTCTGGAGGACGAAGCGCGGTTGTCGGCAGAGGCGCGCGGCTGGCGGGCGGTGGTTGGTCTGCCGGGAATCCCGCGCGGCTTGGCGGTTGGCGAACGCTTCGCGTGCGCGATCGTGGCGAGCGACGTGTGGTGCTGGGGTTTCGCGCTCCGCGTTCCCGCGGTTGCGCCTGAGCCCGTCTATCGCGCCGGCGCGATCGAACCGGCACCGACGGTGGCGGTCGCGCTCGACGCGGCGCGCGCCTGCCCCGCTTATCTGGTGTCCTCAGTCAGTCTGCTCAATCCTGACGACGCGTCCGCGGCGGGCCATTGGGGCCTCGATCTGCTGCTCGGCAATGGCAGCCGCTTGCTGCACGGCGGCCTCAATTTCGGCGGCTACGGCAGCAGTGCCGGCACCGGCGTTCCCGGCTACGCCGCGTTCTCGATCCAGAACCCGCTGGGGCCGAGTCAACGCGTCACCCTGGACCTCAGCGGCGACGGCGGCGAGTTCGTGCTGACGGTCGAAAGCACCCTGCCGCCCTCGACCATACGCACGCTGGAGCTGCGCGAACAACTGACCTTGAGCGCAACCGCACAACGGCGCACCCTGACGCTGGCGAACGGCTTCCACATCGTCGGCTTGCAACCGCTGCAGGGCACGCGTTTGTTTCTTGCCGCGATCGGCACCACCCAGCCGAACGGCGATGCCGCCGCCTTTGCCGGTGGCGCGGTGGTCGGCGGTTGGCTCGACGGCACACGCAGCGGCTTTGCCGGCATCTGTGCCGCGGACGCAAGCAACGTGCAGATCCATACCCAGGCGCGCAGCACGCGCGCGCCGCCGGCGCCGGCGACCTGCGCTTGCAAGTGCTCGAGGGTCAGACCGGCATCGAGTTATACGATAGCGCGGACTGACGGCCTGGTTGGCGCCACGCCGCGCACTCGCGAGACTGTCATGGTTGCGCGAAAATAGCCGCGACCCGTCTGAGGCCCCTGCCATGCCCGCCATCCGCGCCACCGACCTCCCCGCCCGCACCGGCTCGCTGTACCCGGAGCCATTCCGCTCGCGCGTGCTGCCGCGCGAGAAGCGCGCGCTGGGCGATGCTTTCGGCCTGACTGCCTTTGGCGTGAACCTGACCGTGCTGCATCCGGGTGCCGAATCGTCGATGCGCCACTGGCACACCCACGAGGAGGAACTGATCTACATCCTCGACGGCGAAGTGGTGCTGGTCACCGACGCCGGCGAGCAGGTGCTTTCCCCCGGCATGGTGGTCGGCTTCCGCGCCGGCGATCCCGATGCCCACCAGTTGGTCAATCGCAGCGACCGCCCCGCCACCTACCTCGAAGTCGGCGGCCGCGATCCGCGCGACGCGGCGAGCTATCCGGATGTGGACCTTGCGGCGCGCCAAAGCCCCGAGGGGAAATGGATCTTCCTGCACAAGGACGGCAGCGCCTACTGATGCGCGATCGCGCGCGCAAAGAACCACGCGTAGGTCACCGCCGACGCCGGTTCCGACCGGCTGGCGAACGCAAAGGTGGCCTGAGGTTCCCTCCTGAACAAGTTCTGCGTCCGCGACGGCTGAAGCAGTCGCCGCAAGGATGACACCGAGACATAGCCCGCGCTCTGGGCGAGGGGGTCAGACGCACTGGAGCCGTCAGCCAAAGGGTTGTGACCGATGTTGCCTGCCGCGTGGTTCCGGTCCTCGGCTTCGTAGACCGTGCTACGACCTTCGGACCGCGCTGGCGGCCAAGTGGGTCACGAAACTGTTCGAAAGTCGCCACGCTCGAGCGCCAACTCCACAATATCGGCGACCGCCGCCGCCGGAGTTCCGCGTTACGACCGCAGCGGTTCTCGCATTCATACGTCGGATACGGCGCGGAAATGCTGGACACGCCGGTTTCGTCTCGGGACACGATGTCCTTGCGTGGCTGCTCGGTCACGAATGATTCGAAATTGCGGATCACGATCTCGTTGAAGCGGATGTCGAAATCCTCCGGAAACCCGGCGCCCTGCTGCGGGAATTCGCGGATGAACAGGATCGAGGCGAGGATGCCGCAGGACACATACCAGGCGGTTGCGTTGGTGAAATTCTTGATGCTGTCGGCCAGTTCGAACTGCTTGCAGTCGAAGCCGGTCGACCACGCGCGCCCGTCCCTGGCGACGATCAGGGTGCCGACCAGGTCGCTGCCATGGTCTCCGTCGGCTTCGCTGGACACGCACACCGATGCGTACGGCGTGCCCAGTGGAATACGGATGCGGCTCATCTCGCCAATCGGGCTGCACTCGTAGATGAACTGTACTTCCGGGTGTCGCTGGTAATTGCGCAGCAGGTAATCGGCCAGCGTGTAGGTCTCCTCGTGCGCGACCACGCGCCCGTGCACCACGTGATCGCGCAGGCGCAGATCGCGCGCCATCGCCCGCTGATACCAGACGTTGCGGACCGTCGAGCCGCGTGGCATCGAAGGATGCTCGGCCGCTTCGGTCGCGCGCGGATAGTCCACATGGGCGACCGATTCCAGGTGGAACTCGAGCACGTTCCAGGTGTTGTAGAAGACCTCCGGCGCCGGCACGAAATCGCCACGGAACACCAGCGTGTCCTTCTCGTAGATGTAGACGCCGCTCAGGTCGGCAGCCAGCGCATCGGCCGACATGCCCCAGGTGCGCGAGGCGTCGGCCAGCGCCTTCTTGAAGTAGTGGTTGACCATGCCGATGTTGGCACCATTGCCGATCAGACAGGTTGTCTGCGCCGGCTCGGCCGGCAAGGCCCTTGCGCGGATGTAGTCGACGACCGGCTCGACGAAATGGCGCAGGATGCCGTGGATGTTGCGGTAATGGTTGGTCTTCGCCAGTGTCTGCTCCTTCCACAGATCGCAGACCGTATTGGTGTAGTGCCGGCCGTTGTCGAGGCACCAGCGCAACAGGTCGGCGGTATTCACCTCGACACAGGTCTCGACCACGATCGAGCCCGTCGACGTGAATCGGGCGAGGACCTCGGCGTAATTCTCCGAGTGCATGCGCAAGTGTTCGAATGACCAGCGATTGCTCACGTTCGGAAACTCGCTGGCGAGCGATCGGCGTCCATCCGCGATCACCGATGCATTGTGATCGATGATGGTCCCGGTCACCTGGGCGAAGTGCTTCTGCAGACCCGCCAGCACGCCCTTGCCGACCACGCCAAAACCGATGATCAGGACGTGCAGCGGCCTGCGGTTGGAGTTCTCGAGTGCCGTTTCAAATGTGGTCATGGGAGTTCTCGTAGGTCAGATCGAAACAGGCCCGGACCCACGGAAGTTCCGCGGTCCCGTTCTCGCCGCGCAGCACGTCCAGTAATCGGCCCAGGCGACGACTCACAGCCGGGCCAGCGTCTCGGCCCACCACGGCGGCAGCGCGAAGGCGGCGCGGTGGACCTCGGGGTTGTAGAAGCGCGCCTCCACGGAGCGCCGCGGCTCGCGCCGGGAAACCCCCTTGCGCGAGTACATGAAGAAAGTGAACAGGCCGCCCGGATAGGTGGGAACGCGGGAGATGTAAGCCTCGATGGCGCCGAACGCCGCGCGCACGCGGCGCAGGTCGGCCAGAGGCCAGCCGTGCACGTCGCGCGACATGCTGGCGCCGCGCAGGCTGTTGGCGACGATGTCCGAGTCCACGCAGACGCCGTCCTCGCCCAGGCAGACCTTCAGTTGGGCGTAGAAGTTGTCAGTGAACAGACTCTGCGAGGGCTCGGTCGAGTCGGTAGCGTCGATGATGATGACGTCGAAGTGGTCGCCCTGCTGCGCGGCCTGGGCGATGTAATCGGCAGCGTCCATCACCTGCAGTTCGAGCCGCGGGTCGACCGGCTTGCCCAGCGCGAACAGGTCCTCGCAGACCGCCAGGACGCGGGCGTCGATCTCCACCATCACCACCTGCTCGATCTCGGGGTGGCGCAACACCTCGCGCGCTGCGCCCCAGTCGCCGCCGCCGATGATCAGCACCCGGCGCGGCAGGCGCTCGGCCCCGGCGAGGGCCACGTGGACGACCATTTCGTGATAGATCGCCTCGTCCGCCGTGGTGCCCTGCACGGTGCCATCCAGCGAGAACACGCGTCCAAAGTCCGGGTGATCGTGGATCTCGATGAGCTGGAACGGACTTTGCTCGCCATGGACCGCTGACATCGCCAGCGCCTGGCTGGTCCCCAGCTCCACCGTGGCTTCGTGCCACCAGCTTGCCGGATCGCTGTCAGGCACGTGCTCGGCGCAGATCTGCAGCGGCCCGCGCCACCAGGTCGGCAGCGCAAAGGCGGCGCGATGAACCTCCGGGTCGTAGTGACGGCCGTGCCAGGTCGCCAACGGCACCGCGCAGGAACCGCCGTCGGTGCGGTGCAGATGCAGGATCACGAAGCAGCCGGGCGACAAGGCGGTCGGGACTACCGCGCGTTCTGCCGGACCCAGTGCCTCCGCGGCAGCAAACAACTTGCCGGCATAGAGCCCCGACGCCTGCGTACCGAGGGCCGTGCGCGCGGCGACACAGCAGACGCCATCGGGCGCCATCAAAGCCGCGAGGCCGCCGGCATGCACCGGCTCGTCTGCCAGCAGATCGACGAGGATCACCTGAAAGCTGCCAGCTGGCGGCGCGCTGACCAGGGTGACGCGCGGATCGGAAAAGGCGATGCCGGCCGGCAGATGGCGGCGCGCCAGCGCAACGCCGTCCAGGTCGGTGACCCAGACCACCACCTCGGTCACGAAGGAATGGCGCAGGGCCTCGAAGGCCAGGCCGCCATCCTCGCCGCCCAGGATCAGGACTCGCGCCCCGCCGGGCCAGGGACCGCCGCCGCAAAGCGCAAGGTGGGCAGCCATTTCGACATAGGCGCGGTCGCTCTCGACACTGCGCAGGGCGCCAGCGATTGCGAGCATGCGGCCATGGTGGTCGTGGTCGAAGGCGCTGGCGACTCCCAGCGTTTCGCGCTGCTTCACCTCAAAGGCGTTGCGGTGACCGGGACCGGGCCAGCGGTCGCGCCACCAGCTGTTGAGTTCACCGTGCATTGCAGTTCTCCCCGGTTGTAACGTTCGCCGAGGCTATGGGTGAACACTTCAGCTGCGGTATCACCGACGTTGCGCGCGGCTATCACCCAAGTTGTTTCTGCAGCGCTGTCGCCACGAAAACGCGGGTTTGTAACGAAACCCCCAGTCCAGGCAACCTCCGTCATAGCCGCCTGCAACATCCGTGATACCGCTCGGTCGCTGATTGGCGCTTTCATCCACCCTGGTTGAATGCCCCTCCACCGAGCAAAGGACAACGATGGATACCTTGATCGACCCCCGTCAGCTCGGCCGCAGCGAGCGCCAGATGGTATTCGCCCTGGCCAGCCGCGGGCCGCTCGGCTGGGGCGCGCTGCTCGACGCGCAGGACGCCTGCATCGCCGAGTTCGTCGCGGCTCTGGAGCGACTGCGCGCCATCGGCCTGGTGGCGGTCACCGACGGCCACGTCCGCCTGACCCGTCCGGTCGCGGCTCCGGTGCCGGTCGCATGCGCGTGCACCGCCTGCGACAGCCGCGGCTACCTGGCCGCCGAGGACGCGCCGGAGTTGGCTGCCCTGCGCGCAGCGCTGGCCGATCGACCGGCGCCGAACTTCGCCTTCGACCAGGGTGCCATCCCGGCCGAGGAATCACTGCTGCGCGTCGCCGCGATGCAGGATCGCGGCGACCTGTGGGGTCAGTCGGTGCTGTTCGTCGGCGACTTCGACCTCACCAGCGTGGCGCTGGCGCTGACCCGGCAGGCCGAGCGCATCGTCGTGCTCGACATCGACCACCGCGTGGTGGACTTCGTCAACGCAGTCGGTCGGCGTTACGGCCTGCCGCTGTCGGGTCGGACCTTCGACGTGCGTGCGGCGCTGCCCGACGATCTGCGCCGCAGCTTCGACGTGTTCGTCTGCGATCCGGTCGAGACGCTGCCCGGAATCCGGCTGTATCTGTCGCGCGGCGCTGCCGCGTTGCGCGCCGAGGGCTCGGCGGTGTGGCTCGGGCTGACCACGGTCGAGGCGTCCCGGCGCAAGTGGTTCGATATCCAGCAGGTGCTGGCGCAGATGGGCTTCGTGGTCACCGACATCCGCCGCCGTTTCAGCGGCTATCCGGACCACGATGCGCCGCTCGAGGTCGCCGGCCTGCAGTGGCCGGTGCTCAGCGAGCTTGGGGCCGGTGGCGCCAACCATCGCTGGTACACCGCATCCTTCCTGCGCGCCGAGGCCATCCAGCTCCCGCAGCCGGCGGTGGACGATGCCGTCGAAATGGGCGAGGAGTTGTACCTGGACGACGAAGCCTGGGCCACGCCGCGCGCTGCCGCAACATCGTGATCGCCACCCGCGCGGACCGAGTCTTCGATCTGCGCGCCGGAGAGCGGCCGCGCGCGGCTGGCCTGTTCGCGGTGTCGTTCGCCTTCGGCTTCGGGCTGAGCGCGATGGAAATCGCGATTCAAACCAGCCTGCTGGCGTCCGGGTCGCCCGACGGCATCCCCTGGGCGCAGGTGGCGGTGGGGGTGACCGTATTTTCCGCTGGCGGGCTGCTCAGCGTGCTGCGTGCGCGACTGTCGCCAGCGGTCTTTGTCGGCGCGCCGGTGGCATTGCTCGGTGCAGTCGCCTTGCTGGTGCTGCCGCAAATCGTCGGCGCCGCGCCCGGTCTGCCCGGTCTGCTTGGACTGATCGCAAGCCACGGCGTGCTGTCCGCGCTGGCGATGGTGGCCTTCTGGACGCTCGCCGCGCGCAGCTTCGACATCGAGCAGAGCCGGCGTCTGTACGGACTGGTCAGCGCCGGCGAACTGGTCGGCATCGTGGTCGCCGGCCTGCTGGCGGCGCCGATGCGGCATTGGCTCGATCTGCCCGCGCTGTTGGCGCTTTCCCTTGCGCTGGTGACCCTGACCGGCGTGGCGCTGCTGCCATTTGCGCGCAGCGTCCATGGCAGTACGCCCCACGAGGACGAACTGCCCGCCGCAGCAACCGCGCCGCTGGAGCGTCGCCATGTGGGCCGCTGCATCCGCTACTACAGCGCGTACAACCTGACCTACTACCTGATCGAGTACACCCTGTTCATCGCCATCCAGCGCGCCTTCGCGGGTGAGCCCGAGTCGATTGCCGGCGCGCTTGGCGCGGTCAGTGCCGCGCGGGTCGCGCTCGGCGTGGCTTCCGGCTGTTCCTCACCGGGCGACTGCTGTCGCGCTTCGGACTTGGACTCGGCTTGACCTGCGGACCGGTCGCGGTCCTGGCCCTGTGCGCGCTCGGTATGGCGGCACAGCCGATCGCCGGTTCGGTGCTGGTGGCTGCATTCGCGCTATCGGTCGTCGAGTCGGCTGCGCGCAATGCCCTCGGCAAGCCGGCCTTCATGGCGGCGCAGCGACCGCTTTCGCGCGCGCCGCGCGAGCGCACCCTGTCCCGGATCGAGACCGTCGTCGAACCGCTCACCACCGGCCTCGCCGGGGCCTCGATCCTGCTCCTGCCGGCAGCCTGGTTTGCCGGACCAGCGCTGCTGCTCGTCCCGGTACCGACCGCGCTGGCCTGGCTGGCGGCGTCTGTCGCGCTCGGGCGCTCTTACCGCCGCCTTCTTTCCACCAGCACTTGAGGGTCCCATGTCGCGTTCGCCGCTCCACCCCGAGATTTATCGCTATGCCCCACGATTCGTGGGCCCCGCGCTGCGTGCCGGCGTGGCCGGCGCAGCACACGAGGACGTCGAGCAGATCTATCGATTCGCTCTGTTCACGCCCGAGTTCTGCCGCCTGCTGGTCGAAGAAGCCGAGCACCAGGGCGGCTGGAAGACCGGACAAGACACCACCGCAAACCCCTACGCGCCGGATCTGGACGACGTCTGCGAGCCGGATACCGTGCTGCCGCTGAGCGCGATTCCAGGCATGGAGACGGTCTACGACGAGATCATCCGGCGGCACCTCAAGCCCCTCGCCGAACACCTGTGGCCGGTGTTTCAGGTGCAGAAGTGGGACCCGCCCTACCTGCTCCGCTACGAACCCGGCGTGGTGCAGGGGATGGCCCGCCACTACGACCTCGAGACCTGCTCCATCGTTTGCTATCTCAACGATGCCTTCGAGGGCGGCGGGACCTATTTCCCGCGTTGGGACTACACGCCGGGCCGCTGCATGCCGGGCACTGCGGTGATCTATCCGGGTGGCCTGTCGCATGTGCACGAGGGGCGTCCGGTCACCGCCGGCCGCCGCTACGTGCTGTGTTCGTGTTTTTATTGAGCATGGCGATGACCAGCGAACCGCTGTCGATCCTGCTGGGTGACGATCATCTGGCTGCGGCCGCCGTCGCCGCCGAGGTCGCGCAGGGCATCCCGGGCCTCGGCGCTCCGCACTATCTCGGCGAAGGACAGGACTTTCGCGTGTTCGCGGCAGGCGAGCATGTGCTGCGCTTCCCCAAGCATGCGCACGCCGCGGCGTGGCTGGCGCGCGAGCACGCGCTGCTCGGCGTGCTCGCAGCACGTCTCGACCTCGCCGTGCCCCGCCACGTCGAATGCTTGGCGCCAGGCGCGCTGCCGGTGCCCTGGGTCGTTGCGCTGCGGATCGAGGGAACGCCCGGCCACCTGGTGGAACGCCCCGGCGACATTCCTGGCCTCGCCGAATCACTGGGCCGAGCGCTGGCGAACTTGCACCGCACGCCTGCCGCGGACGTTGCCGCGGTGGTCGCGCCCGCCGCCGGGCACGACAGCTGGGATCCGGTTGCCTACCGGCAGACCGTGCGCGATGACCTCGAAGCGCTCGGCGGCAGCGGCGACTTTGCTGCACGCCTGCAGGCGCTCGGTCTGCCAGCCGAGCATGCCGCGCGGGCGGGCGCTTTCCTTGCCGCCGCCGAAGCGCCTTGCGCACCGCCGCCATCCGCCCTGCGCCTGGTCCACGGCGATCTCGACCCCGAGCACCTGGTGGTGGGGCGTCCGCCCAGACCGCTCGTCGGCATCCTCGACTGGTCCGACGCCCGCTTCGCCGATCCGGCGCGCGATCTGGCTGCGGTGTTGTCCTGGGGCGGCGCCGATTTCCTCGAACGCGCGCTCGCCGCGTACGACGCGCCGCTCGACCCCGAAGTGCGCATCCGCGTGCCCTATCTGGCGCGCTGCTGCGCCATCGACGCATTCTTCTCGACGGTCGACGACGATCCGGCGCTGCACCGCTGCGCCCGCAGGATGCTCGACAATGCCTTTGATCCCGGGCATGGAGCGATCTGAAGTGGTGCAGACGACGGCGGCGCTGCGGCGCCGCCTTCGCGCACGGTCCTTGATCTGCGGCGCGATCCCATTCACGCCGGCTGCGGCGCGCGGTCTGGGTGCTGTTGGTGTGCGGGTTCTGGTTCGGGTTGATCGCTGCGGTTCTCGCCGCCATGCATCGTGCCTCGATCCCCGAGCGGGGGGGGGGGGGGGGCATCACGCGGCGACGCCACCAGTCCACCCGTGCTGGATTCGCCGTGGCAGCGCTATTCGCTGCCGGTGCGGGTCTGCCAGGTGCGCTGCGATTCCGCCTTCACGGCCGGGGCGCGGGAGGACTGGGCGCTGCCATTCGACGCCAACCGCCGTCTACCTGAATGGCGAAAACTCGACGAGCGCGGGCGGGGGGGGGCCCCGGGCGGCGGTTCCCGGCCCCCCCCGGCCCCGGGGGGGGCCCCGGGGGGGGGGCCCCCGGGGGGGGAAAAAGGGGGGTGGTGCACCTGCGCGCGGAACGGCAACGCATTGGTGGACTGGCGCCGTTTTACCTGGGACCCGTCATCGAACTGGCGCCGGCCCAGCGCTGGCGCCAGCGCCTCACCGAAGATACGGTCGCCGGTGTCGGCTGGCTGCAGGCAGCTTCGCTGTTGCTGGCACTGGCGCTGCTGCTCGGCGGGCGTCGCGACAGCGTGCTGGGCTGGTACCTGATCTGCGGCAGTTTCTGGCTGCTGCTGATCGTGCTGCATGTCTCGCCGACCGTGATCCCGGGCGGCAATCTGCGCTGGGCGGCGATGTTCATCAGTGTCTTCGGCGTGCTCGCGTTCACCCCCTTGTTCATCGTCGCCATCCTGCGGCCACCGTGGCGACGCCTGCGCTGGGCACTGAGCGGCTATTTCGCCGGATGCGCGGCAATCACCCTTGGCGCACTGCTGGTTCTGCCGCTGGATGCGACCCGTCAGGTCCTGTTGCCCAACACACTGTTGCGCTTCAGCTCGTTGCTGCTGGTGCCGCTGATGTTGTGGCTGGTGCTGCGCGTGGTGCTGGCTCGCGGCGATTCGCGCTCGGCGCCGTGGATTCTGGCCTTCGCGGCAATGCCCGGTGTCTTCGGCGTGGCCGATGCCCTTCGAGTCGGCTGGTTTCCGCCACTGGAATATGCGCTGTTGCCGCTCGGTGGCCTGGGCGTCTCGCTGGCGCTGTTCCTGGAACTGGCACGGCGCATGCGCGAAAGCCAGTTGCGCATGGCGCGCTACACCGCCGAGCTGGAGCAGACCGTGCGCGTGCGCGAAGAAGCGCTGCGCGCCAGCCTCGAACGCGTCTCTGCCGCCGACCGCGAACGCGCACTGGCGCAAGAACGCCAGCGCCTGTTGCGCGACATGCATGATGGCGTCGGCGGACAGCTCGCCTCGCTGGTGCATCTGGCGGGTCGCGACGAAACCTCGCGCGATCAGGTGGTCGCCGGATTGCGCGATGGGCTGGCGGATCTGCGCCTGATCCTGGATTCGCTGGCGCACGAAGACGACGACGCCATGGTCGCCTTCGGACGTTTGCGTCAGCGCATCGAACCGACGCTGGAAGCCGCCGGCATGCGCCTGCGCTGGGAGATCGATCCGCAACTCGACCTGCCGTCGTGGAGCCCGGAGGCCGTGCTCGACGTCTATCGACTGCTGCAGGAAGCTTGCTACAACGCAGTGCGCCATGCCCGGGCGCAGACCTTGACCATTCGCGCGCAGCTGGTCGACGGGAAGTTCGAGATCACCGTAGCCGACGACGGCATCGGCATCGATCCGCACGCCAGCGACGGCTTTGGCCTCGCCAACCTGCGCGCCCGCGCCGCGCGGCTCGGCGGCGTGCTGGAAGTGCGCACTGCCAGCGGGCACGGCACCCAGGTGATCTTGCGCTTGCCGTCGGCGACCGCCTGAGCCCGACGGGTTGCTGTTTCCTGTAGAGCGGAGCCTGCTCCGCAGCCCAGGCGCACGCCGAACCGAGCAAGCTCGGCGCTACAAGAGCGCGGCAGGCCGGCCCTGCCATGTTCATGGCAGGCGAACGCAAGAGGTGCTGGCTAGGGTGAGGGAAACTCCACCCGTGGCGCCCACCCATGACATTCGCTTCGCACCTGATCCGATTCCTGCCTCTCAGCTTGTTCCTGGCGGTCATGGCGACGCCGGTCACCGCCGTGACGCCAACTCCCACTCAGATCCTGACCGCGCACGAGAACGGCGTGCCGGCGGCGCGCTTCTTCGGCCAGAGCATGGCCAGCAACGGCAGCGTCCTGGCCATCGGCGCACCGCAATTTTCCGGTGGCGGCGCCACGGTCGCGCCGGGTGTCGAGCTGCTCTAGCAGCGCGTTGGCGGCGTCTGGACCTTCATGCAAGCCTTGCAGGCACCGGTGCCCGGCAACAGCGATGGCTTCGGCCACCACCTCGCCTTCGCCGGCAACCAGCTGCTGGTGTCGGCACCCTTCAGCAGCGTCAATGGCGTGGTTGAGCGCGGCGCGGTTCACGTCTATCAGCCGGTCGCCAACGTTTACACGCACTTGCAGACGATCGCCCCCGGCATCGCCTTGTCACTCAGCGACTGGTTCGCCTTTCACAGTTCCGCGGATGGCGGCTGGCTGGCGCTCGGCGTGCCCTTGCGCGGGGCGCTGGACCCAGGGCAGGTGCAGCTTTACTACCAGGATCCCGACAACGGCCAGTGGATCTATCACTCGCTGCTCAATGGCACCGCGAACAACGGCCGCTTCGGCATCCGCGTGCTGATGCGCGGCACTCGGCTGCTGGTTGCCGCCACCGAAGAAGTTTCCAGCGGCAACAACCGCGGCTATGTCTACGAGTTCCTGCGCAGCGGTGCCGGCGCCGCCGCCACCTGGGCTCAGGTACAGCGCTTTCGCCTGAACGGAACCGGCATCTCGGTGTTCGGGTCGGCGTTGGCGTTGTCGCCGAACGGCAACAAATTGCTGGTCGGTGCGCCGTTCCAGACCACGCCTGATGGACAAACCCAGGTCGGCACCGTGGTTGCCTTTGAACGCACCATGGGCGGTTCCTGGACCGAAACTGCACGTATTGCGCCACCCAGCACCGCCCAGGCTTCCAACTTCGGTGCCAGCGTCGCGTTCAGCGGCGATCAGCACGCGCTGATCGGTGATATTCGCGAGCGCAGCAGCGGCCTGCTCACCGGTGGCGCCCACGCCTTTCGCGACTTCACGCCGAACAACTGGACCCGCGTGGCCTCCTGGGCCCGCGGACCCGGCGTCGATTCGGACTTCATGGGTGGCGCCATCATTGCAATCGGCAACCAGGTGCTGGTGTCGGCGCCGGGCATCGACGTCGGCGCCAGCCTCAATGAAGGACAGGTGTTCGTGTTTGACGATGCGCTGCCGTTACTTCGCGACGGTTTCGAGTAAGGGCTAGCACCGGCATGGGCGACCGTGACTCCCGGAAGCGCCGGATTCCGCCGCGGTGATCCGCTAAAGTGGTTGTCCTTGCACGTCTTCCCGGTACGTCTGCATGGACTTGCGTCCCATCAACACGCCCGCATCCCGGATCGAGATCGGCCTGGTCGAAGACGACCCGCATGTGCGCGATGGCATGCAGCGTGCCATCGCCGAAGTACCAGAATGGCGCCTGCGCTTCGCCTGCGGTTCCCTGCGCGATGCCCGAACGCAGTCCATTGCCGGATTGGGTGTGCTGCTGCTGGATATCGGCCTGCCCGATGGTTGCGGCCTCACTGGTGATTTCCGCCATCGGCGACGAGGCCACCGTCGGGCATGCCATCGAACAGGGCGCGGCCGGCTATCTGCTGAAGGATTCGCGTCCACGCGAGGTGATCGCCGGCATTGTCGCCGTTCTCAGTGGCGGCGCGCCGATCTCCCCCGGCGTGGCCAGCTATCTGCTGCGCCGATTGCGCAATCCCTCACGCCCCACGCCGCCCGCTGCCAACAACCCGCTGGAAGCGCTGACGCCGCGTGAAGTGGAAGTCCTGCGCGCGCTGACGCGCGGCTACAGCTACGAAGAAGCCGGTGAATTGCTCGGCATCTCGAAGAACACCATCGGCCAGCACATCAAGCAGATTTACTCCAAACTCGCCGTCAACTCGCGCAGCGAAGCGGTGTTTCAGGCGATTCAGGCGGGATGGTTGAGCAGCGACGGCAGATAGTTCAACGGGGCACACCGCTTTGGTGATTGCAGCCGCGACCTCAGTTTGAACACCGCTCGAGCTGAGCCTGGTGGCCACCCGCGGGCGCTTCCCGCAGTCCGGATCGATCTGCGCTTCAGCGCCGAGGCTTCCGGGGAATCGCCCGCGCGTGCGGCGCCGTATGCTGTCGCCTGAACCAGGCAACCGAACCGCGCATGAACCTGCAACCCCATCTGCACAACGATCTGGTCACGCTGCGTCCAGTGCAGGCGGCTGACTTCGAATCCCTTTACGCCATTGCATCGGACCCGCAGATCTGGCTGCAGCATCCGACGCCGACGCGTTATCAGCGCCCGGTGTTCGAGAACTATTTCGCCGGAGCGCTGACGTCGAAGGGCGCGCTATTGATCTACCGGACGCGCGATCAGGCGTTGATCGGCTGCACGCGCTTCTACGACTACGCTGCCGCGCAGCGCGTGGTGAAGATCGGCTACACCTTCTTCACCTGCGCCAGTTGGGGCGGCGGTTACAACGCCGCGTGCAAGGCCTTGATGCTGGAGCACGCCTTCCAGTCGGTCGACCGCGTGCTGTTCGAGGTCGGACAGTGCAATGTGCGTTCGCAGGTGGCGATGGGCCGGCTCGGCGCGCGCCGGTTGGGCGAAGCGGCGGTCGCCTATCACGGCGAGGCGAGCATGCCGAATGTGATCTTCGAGATTGCCAGGGCTGACTGGCTCGGTGGCGCGTCCACGTAGGCCTCGTAGGCCAGGCTACGACCTTCGGACCGCGCCTAGCGGCAGGCTTGTGGGTCACAACGCGGCTCGCAGAACTTGTTCAGAGGGTCCCTAGGTCGGCTTGCCCGCAGGGCCAGGTGACTCGCGTTCCGATGCGAGGATCATCATATGATCGCGCACGTTCGCCAGTAACGGCGCGCCATGGAGAGGCTGGTGGCTGCGGATATCAACGAGGCAGTGCGCGAGATTTGCCTGTGGTTTCCCGAAACCGAGGAATACCTGTCGCATGGCGCGCCGAATTTTCGCGTGCGCGGCAAGACCTTCGCCAGCTATCTGGTCAATCACCACGGCGACGGGCGCATCGCGCTGTGGCTGAATACGCCCGCCGGCGCCCAGGAGTTGCACGTCGGCGACCAACCGCAGCACTTCTTCATACCGCCCTACGTCGGTCCTCGCGGCTGGCTCGGCGTCCATCTCGATCGCGGCCTGGACTGGGACGAGATTGCCGCCCTGGTGCGCGAAGCCTGGATGAAGGTGGCGCCGCCGGCGCTGGCACGCACGCTGGGGCCGACCATCTCGATCGACCCGCCAGCAAGGACGATTGACCCGGCGCAGTTCGATCCGCTGAGCACGCCGCCGGCGCAAAAGGTGCTCGCGCGCATGCGCGAGCTCTGCCTGGCGCTGCCCGACACGCGGCAAGAGTTGGCCTTCGGCACGCCGGTCTGGCGCGCTGGCAAGAAGACCTTCGCCAGTCTCTACGGACATGAGCAGCGCATTCGCGTCGCCTTCCGCGTCGGCATCGAAATGCAGGAACTGCTGATCGCCGACCGGCGCCGGATTTACTCCGCGAGAGCTTTCGCGGGATAAACCCGCTCCCACAGGTTCGATGCGCGAACAAGCGCACCGCCAAGGGCAACCAGGGCGCTCACCGAACATCCCGTAAGTCTATTGAAAGTAGGTCACATTGTCTGCGCAGCAGACTACGTGACTCTCGGCGGTGTCACGTAGGCCGCTACGCGGCCAACGTGACCTACGCCGGTGCATCAATGACCGCGACGGATGAGAAGGCCTATACGGGCGTCGACGCGGCAACCTCGGGATTCTCGATGACTGGTTCAAGGACCGGCGGGCTTGCCCGTAGCCGCCGCACGAACGTCACCCGCACGCGTTGCGACAGCAGGAAGTACGGGATCCAGATCGCCGCGCGCAGAGCCATCTGCCAGATCGACACGTAATGCGCGTCGGCTTCCTTCTGCGTCCACAGCACCTCGATGCCGATCTGTCGCATCAACAGTTGTTCGGCGATGAGTACCGAAAGATTGCTGAAGGTCAGCAGCACGAACAGGGCTGGCGCGCTGGTGCGGCGCTGGAAGAACAGAAATGCAAACAGGATCGACAGCGCGAACAGAGCCGGGCTGGCGATGAAGGTCATGGCCAGCATCAAGCGCATGCTGCCGGCGCCCGCGCCGGCCATCGCGTCGAGTCCCAACCATGTCGGCTGCTGCAGCAAGGAGTAGTTGTCGTACAGCGAATAGCCGAACACGAAGGGCATGGTCGCCGCGGCGATGGCCGGCAGTAGCAGCCACCCGGAAATGCCCTGCAAGGGATGCGCGGGTCCCTGGTACCTCGCAGCGGGATCGAAGCGGTACAACCACAGCGACAGGCCAATCGCCAAAAGAACGGCTGCGATGGCACCGGCGACCGCACCCGGATTCAGGCCGACTGGCGCGCTGACCTCGGCAGCGACGCCGGGCTCTGCCTCGGCCGGCGTCTTCGGCCAATAGAATTCGAAACTCGCGGCACGCCGGGCGCTGGCCAGGTTCTCGGCGTAGCGCGCCATCTCGTCCGCCGGGACGTGATCGGCCAGCGTGGTGAACTGATCGCTCAGCGTCACCACCCGCCCTTCCAGCTTGACCGCGCGCCGGAACGTGAATGCCGCATCCTTGACTTCGGTCACCGTCTCTTCGACGTTCCAGGCCTCCGGCAGCTTGACCTCGGTGATCTGGTTCACTTCGAGCGGGTGATCCAGCGCCAGCGGCGCTTTGCGCACCAGCGGCTCCGGTGCGCTCAGGTACTCCAGCACGTCTGGTGTGTACACCGGCGCCTGATAGCGCTGGGTCTCCTCGGAGAGCGTCGCGATGTTGCCCAGGGTGTAGCGCTCGGTCACCTGGAACTGGTGGCCGGACTTGCTGCTCTCCACTTCCATCGGCTCGCGCACCTTGATGCCGCGATAGTAGGAGGCGTAAAAATTCAGGTACTTCTGCTGCATGTCGCTGCGGTTGCTGGTGGCCAGCGTGTGTCGCAGCGTGTCGGTCTGGGCGCCTTTGGTGGTGGTGGTGATGGTCAGTTCCACATCGCCGTCGAAGCCACCGCTGGCGTCGACCAACACATGCACCTGGCGCTGATTCACGCGCGCGGCGTCCATGGCCTGCAGCTCGGTCACGCCCTCCTTGACCACCAGCGCCAGCTCGAAATCGGGTTGGTAGAGCTGTTCCAGGCCACCTTGCTGCTCTTCGCGCGTGGGATCCAGCCAGTAGTTCGCCGCGCCGACCCGCAGCATCACCAACACATGGTCGAAGGCGGCCGGATTCGGGGCCTGCTGGCGAATTCCACGTTGAACGTCGGTGTTGACCAGCGCCGGATACGCCTCGATGCCCAGCGCATCGAGCAAGCTCAGCAGCAGCAGGGTCTTGTCCTTGCAATCGCCAAAGCGGCGCTCCATCACCAGCGCGGGCGGATTCGGCGCGTGTGAAGCCGTGCCGATGGGCATGGCCAGATAGCGGAATTCGGCCTGCACCCAGCGCAGTGCGGCGGTTGCGCGATCCTCGGGGCTGGCATGCGCGGCGCGAATCTGCTCGACCTGCGCCTGCACGCCTGCCGGCAAGGTGTCTGGCACCCGATACAGCGGACGCGCCCACTCGACGACCGCTGACCAGTCGGCAAACGTGGTCCACGACACCGACGGATAGGGGTCGAACCAGGACGGCGCATTGGCATCGACGGACAACGCCGCGACGTCCTCCAGCGTCCAGGACTCCTCGCGACGGCCGCCCAGGGGGATTACTTTCGAACGCTCGACCGGGCCCTGCGTGAGCACCTTCAGCTGACCCTGATCCGGGTACAGCAGCCGCAGATTCAGGCGCGCGACCGGCTGGCTGAATTGCAAACCGGCCCGCCCGAACGAGTGCTCGCCGAACACCGGATTGCTGCCTTCGATGGTGTAGGCGTAGTCGACGATATCGCCGACGCGGATGTCCTTGAGGAACACGCTGGCAGTGCGCCCCTCGTCATACACCTGGTATTCGAGATCGGTTTCGCGCTGCAGGACATTGAACTGCACCTGGTTGACGCGCTCGGTGGTCTGCTCGCCGCGAATGACCTTCAGCGAATGCACCATCAGGCGCTCAAACGCCGGATTGAAGTAGATCTGGATGTTGGCCACTTCATCCAGACCCTGCGCGTTCATCGCCTGCGACACGAAGCGCCGGTAGACCTGCGTCTGACGACCGTTGGCTTTGACCTGGCGATCGACCAGCAGGTAAAAAGCGCCACCGCTCGCCGCCGCGCGTACCGGACTGTCGCTGGCGCCGGGCGCGATGGACTTGACCCAGCCGGGGGTGGGGCGCAGCAAGAAGTCGGCAGCGTGTGCCGCTGGGGTCAGACCCGCCAGGCAGAACAGCAGGAGGCAAGTGACGCGGAAGATTCTGGAACTTTGCATGGGCTTTCGCGGTGCGTGCATCAGGGTTGCGCGCCAGGCGCGCGGACGCCGTCGGTGGCACGGCTCCACGAACCGCCGTCCCCAGACGCGACAAAGACGGTCAATTGTCAACGTATGTATACCCGCCTGCATCGCAGAAGGCACGCCGCCGCGCAGGCGGCGTGACTCGTTTCCCGATGTTCAGTGGGTCCCTGACTCGGCGGCAAGGTGAACCCGTGCATCTGGCATTGCCCGACGCCCACACCGCAGCAGCGCGCTCGCGCGCTGCTGCGGATCAGCGGGATTCAGCGCCCGCCAAAGATCGCGCGGCAGCCCTGATCGACCCACAACACGCGCTGGCGCTCGTCGTAACCCCAACTGCGACCGCGCACGCAGGCGTTGTTGCTGAGCTGTTCCAGCAGGTACGGGGTACCGGCATTCCAGTCCCAGCTGCAGGTGCGATAGCGACCGTCCTTGCTCGAGCACTCGGTGGTGTAGTCGCTTTCCTGCTCCCAGTAGCCGCCACCCTGGTTGCCACCCTGACCGCCGCCGTAGTACGACGCAAAGCGCGCACGGCAACCGCGATCGACCCAGACGCTGCCGCGACTGCTGCCCCAGGTGCGGCCCTCGATGCACTGCGACGAGGACAGCTGCTCGACCAGTTCGACGGCACCGTTGAAGCCGGTGCGACATTCGACGTAGCGATTGTCACGGCTTTCGCAGACGATGCTGTCGCCGCCGGAAAAGCCACCACGGCCTTCCTGGAAGATGCCGCGGCAGCCGCGACTGACCCAGATGGCACCCGGACGGTGGCCCCAGCTCTGGCCTTCGACGCAGGCCGAACCCGAGGTCTGCCGCACCAGCACTGGCGGATTGCGGTAGCCGGTGTAGCACTCGCGGTAGCCGCCTTCGCGGCTCTCGCAGATCACGTTGCTCTGCGCCGATGCCGGCATCGACCACGCCAGCGCGAACATCAGAATGACCAGAAACTTGAATTGCATATCGCCCCCCTGAGCCTGATTCGACGAAGTCACCAAGTCCTCGTCCCCGGTAACGATCATAACCACCTGCTCGCTCTGCGCTCCAGGGATACCGGCGGCATTGCGTCAAGGCGGCGGCAAGGGCTCGAACCTTGAATCGCCTTCGATCTGCGCAAAGTCGCTCTGGAACCACTGCAGGTTGATGCCTATGCGACGACTGTCCGGATCGGCCCAGGAATAGGACACCGGCTGTCCGGTGGCATCGTCGATCAGCTTCAGCGTCAACGCACGCACTGCGTCACCCTGAAAGCTCAGTCGCGCGATCTGCACCGAGAAACCGCTGCGACGGCCATCCTCCCAGCTGATCGGCACGCTGCGCCCTTCGCTGTGGAGCACCAGATTGCGAACCGTATGGAAGGCGCGATCCCCGGGTCGCGCGCCGGGGCCAGCCTTGTTGATCGCGATCCAGCCGCGGAAATAGCGCACCTTGCGCTGCTTGTGCGGAATACCCTGCGGATTGCCGTAGACCAGCTTGCCGGTCTGGTCGCGCGCGGTGCTCAGGATCCACAACTTGTCCTTGCCCAGCCAGATCTGGTCTTCGACCGTCACTGCCTTGGCCAGGCGTTCGGACTCCACCTTGCAGGCACCCGGGCGCGTGCTGCCGACAAATTCATCGAGGCTGAGGTCGTACCTGAAATAGACCGCGCAGTCTGGTGAGTAGCGCAGCTCGGTGTTGGCCAGTTGGGCCAGCCGCTGCGGCGAACGATGAGCGTCGCGCCAGCTCTTTTCGTCGTTGAAGCTGTACTGATCGAGGCGAATCGCATCCTGCCCCGGGTCGACGGTAAAGCGATACAGACGCAGGCGAAACACGCGGGCAGGATCGTCGTCGAGCGTCTGCCGCGCAAAGAAGACGGAGCCGCCGATCGCCGGCACTTCCACCGGCAGGAACAAGGCATGAACCCGTTCGTGTGGCGGCACACTCGCGCTGGGCGACTGG
The DNA here is from genome assembly GCA_016717705.1 of Rhodanobacteraceae bacterium. Classification (GTDB taxonomy): domain Bacteria; phylum Pseudomonadota; class Gammaproteobacteria; order Xanthomonadales; family SZUA-5; genus JADKFD01. The sequence goes on from JADKFD010000098.1 coordinate 108,416, forward strand.
TCCTTGGCCAGCATCACCTGTTCGTAATTGTCCCACTCGCCGGCGAACCACTCGCTCAGGCGCGCCAGATTGGCGTCGAGTTCGACCGCCACCGGCTTGGCATCCGCCGGTTCGACCTTGGCAAACTCGCCCGACGGAGGCGTGGCGGCACAGGCCGACAGCAGGGCGAGCACACCCAGACACCAGATCCGCATCAAGCTGTTCCTCTTGTGATGTTGCCGGGCGGCCGCCAGATCCAGCCGCTGCCAGATGCCAGGGCAGCCGCCGGGACGGCGCCCCTGCGATGACTCGGCGCGACCGAGCCATCGGCTGCGACGTCAGACCGCATCGTACGCCAACAGTTCGATCAACTCGCTGGAACTACCGGTAAACAGCGACAGAAAACCGCGATCGAAGGTGCATACACGCAAATGGTGAGCCTGCGCCAGAGCGATCAGATAGGCGTCGTTGACCTGATTGTGGCCGAGCACATGGCGCCACGGCATGGACTCACCAGCGACATCCACATCTTCGGCGGCCATGCGAACGGGCGCCACCTGTTTGAAGCGCAAGACCACGGCGCGCGCGCGCGCCGCGACCAGGCCACAACCGCCTGCGGCGATCGGCCGCATCAGCAGGCGCAGGACGGCAAGCTCAACCAGCGGACAAGTGACCACCTGCGACTGGCGCGCGAGCCATTGTTGCGCGGTGAGGTGACCGCGATGTTCCTGCAGGATCAGCGCGGCGTAGACATTGGCGTCGATCAGGGGCGTTCGCATGCTCAGCCCGCCCGATCCTGAACCTCGCTCATTCTTCGGCCCACACCGCGCGCACTTCCTCGAATCCGAATCGACGCCCGGTACCAGTCACCAGCAGCAGACCGTCGGGACCATCCACCAGAGTGGGTGCGTCAGCCATGGACTCTCCTTCGATCAACCGCGAAATCGCCTCGCCGAGGCTGATCTGATGCGCAGCGGCATAGCGCTTGGCAATTTCGTGGGCGCGCTCACCCAGATTGATCGTGGTGCGCATGGTGCGATCCCGTCAGCAGCACATCATCATGCCGTTTTCGCATCATACGCCAGATCCGACTTCATGACGCACCCGCGCACGCCGATTGCGCGTCGCGCGCCACGCAGCAACCCGAACGCAGCCTAAAATGCGTCGTCCCGCGGGAACCGCCCGCACGCCAGGAATCGATGTGAAATACCTGCACACCATGGTCCGCGTGCGCGATCTGTCCGCATCGCTGCACTTTTACGAACTGCTCGGGCTGCGCGAAGTGCGCCGCATGGACAATCCCCAGGGCCGCTTCACGCTGGTCTTTCTGGCGGCGCCGGGCGACGAGGAAGCGCAGCTGGAGCTGACCTTCAACTACGACGTCGAGGATTACGGCAGCGCGCGCAATTTCGGCCACGTCGCCTACGCCGTCGAGGACATCCACGCGCTGTGCCAGAAGCTGATGGATGCCGGGGTGGTCATTTCGCGGCCGCCACGCGATGGCCGCATGGCATTCGTGCGTTCACCCGATCGGATTTCGATCGAACTGTTGCAGCGCGGTCCCGCGCTGGAGCCTTGCGAACCGTGGATATCGATGCCCAATGTCGGCAGTTGGTAACGCCGCCTCGCCGCGCCGGGTCGTCGTCGTCGGCGGCGGTCCGGCGGGACTGATGGCAGCCGAATCTGCCTGCGATGCGGGCGCCGCCGTGGCGTTGTACGAGCAGATGCCTTCGGTGGCGCGCAAGTTCCTGATCGCTGGCAAGGGCGGGTTGAATCTGACCCACAGTGAGCCGTTTTCGAACTTCGTCGGGCGTTATCGCGAACGTGCGCAGGAGGTTGGCTGCTGGCTGCAGCAGTTCGACGCCGATGCGCTGCGCCGGTGGGCGCAAGAGCTGGGCTATCCCACCGTGGTCGGCAGTTCCGGCCGCGTGTTTCCGGCTGATTTCAAGGCCGGCCCGCTGCTGCGCGCCTGGGTGCGCCGGATTCGCGGCAAGGGCGTCGCACTGCACACCGGCTTTTCCTGGCTGGGCTGGTCCGCAACCGGCGCCTTGCGCTTCGCCCACGGTGCGGAAACCGTCGACGTTCAGGCCGATGCCGTGGTGCTCGCGCTGGGCGGCGCCAGTTGGTCGGCGCTCGGATCGGATGGCCGCTGGACCACCACTCTGGCGGCGCGCGGTGTGGATGTCGCGCCGTTGCGGCCGAGTAATTGCGGGTTCGAGTGCGCGTGGTCGGCGCATCTGATCGACAAGCATGCCGGGGCGCCGGTCAAGTCGGTGGGATTGCGGGTGGCCCGTATTGCGTCGCCGAGCTCGGAGGCACGCTCGCCGGACTGCAGCGCCGACCACCTCGCCACCGGCGAGTTCGTCATCACCCGTCACGGTGTCGAAGGCAGCGCCATCTACGCAGTCTCGGCGCCGCTGCGCGACGCCATCGACGCTGACGGCGCGGTCGACCTGCTGCTCGATCTCGCGCCGAATCGCAGCGCGGCGCAGTTGCAGCAGGCACTGACGCGGCCGCGCGGCAAGCGCACGCGCAGCGAACATCTGCGCCGTGCCACCGGCATCGAGGGCGTCGAGGCGGCGCTGCTGCATGAATGCGCCGCGGCCGGCGATCTTGACTCCCCGGCGCGGCTGGCCCACGCCATCAAGGCCCTGCCCCTGCGCCTGGTGCGCACGCGGCCGATCGACGAGGCCATCAGCAGCGCCGGCGGCGTGCGCTTTGAACAGCTGACGCCCGATCTGATGCTGCGCCAGCAACCCGGCGTCTGGTGCGCCGGCGAGATGATCGACTGGGAAGCGCCTACGGGGGGCTATCTGCTGACCGCCTGCTTTGCCAGCGGCTTTGTCGCCGGGCGAGCGGCAGCGGGGCTCCACCGATGAAGTGCAGCTATTACGACGCCAATGCGTGTCGCTCGTGTACGCAACTGCCCGTGCCCTATGCCGAGCAACTGCTGGGCAAGCAGGCGATCGCCGAACGCGCGCTGGCCGCATTCGCACCGGCAAGCTGGCTGGCGCCCTGCGCCAGCCGCGAACAGGGCTTCCGCAACAAGGCCAAGATGGCGATCGGCGGCAGCTGCGAGGCGCCGACGCTGGGCTTGCTGGACCCCGCCGGCGCCGGCATCGACCTCATGCACTGCGCGCTGTATCCGGACTCGATGCGCGCAGCCTTTGCGCCGATCCGGCAGGCGCTGATCGCCGCACGGGTGCCGCCATACCAGCTCGACACTCGCCGCGGCGAAGGCAAGTACGTACTGCTGACCGAAGCCCCCGGCAGCGGCGAACTGCTGCTGCGCTTCGTGCTGCGCTCGCGCGAGGCGATCGAGCGTATCGCCAGGCAGATCCCTGCCCTGCAGCTGGCCCTGCCGATGCTGCGGGTGGTCTCGGTCAACCTGTTGCCGGAGCACAAGGCGGTCACCGAGGGCGAGCGCGAGATCGTGCTGACCACCATCGACCACATCAACTGCCAGCTCAACGACGTCCGCTTCCGCCTGACACCGCGCGCCTTCCTGCAGACCCACAGCGCGGGCGCCGCCGCGCTCTATGCCCAGGCGCGCGAATGGATCGGACTGCACTCACCGGCGCGCGTCTGGGACCTGTATTGCGGCGTTGGTGGTTTCGCCATGCACGCTGCAGCGTCGGGCCGAAAGGTGGTCGGCGTGGAAAGCGCGAGCGAGGCCATCGACGCCGCCCGCGCCAGCCATCCAGCCATCGACTGGGTGTGCGCCGATGCCGTCGACTGGGCCTGCGCACAGACCGCAGTGCCTGATTGCGTGATCGTCAATCCGCCACGGCGTGGCATCGGGCCACGACTGGCCGCCTGGCTCGACCAGAGCAAGGCGCCGCTGCTGCTCTACTCCAGCTGCAACATCGACTCGCTGGCGCGCGACCTCCAGGCCCTGCCGCATTATCGGATCGACGCTGCGCGGCTGTTCGACCTGTTTGCCCACACCACGCATTTCGAGACCCTGGTGCTGCTCCAGCGGCGCTCGGACTGAGTCCCTGTCTAGCCCCACATTGCGCGCCATCGATCATGACCTGCCCCACGCCATCGCTGCACCGCATTGCCCGCCTGCTGCTTTGCGGGCTGGTCGCTGCTCCCGCGCTGTGGGCGCAAGCGCTGACCGACGGACCCTATGTCTTCCACGCCGGCACGCACAGCGAGGCCCGCTGGATCTGCGCTGGCGAACTCAAGGCGGCGCCGATCGATGCCAGCGGACGAATCGCAGCGCTATGCGGAGACCTACCCACGCTGACGCTGGAAAAGTCGCCCGCACTGGCGCCGGACAGTCTGCCGCAAGCGCCACGCTGGGCGGCGCTGTCGGACGTTCATGGCCAGGCCGACTTGATGCTGCGCCTGCTGCGGGCGCAAGGCATCGTCGATGAAAAGGACCGCTGGCTGTGGGGCAACGGCGTGCTGGTGGTGGTCGGCGACACGCTGGATCGCGGACCGCAGCAGATCGAGGCGCTGTGGACGATCTACCGACTGGCCCAGGAAGCGGCCAGCGCTGGCGGTCGCGTCGAGCTGCTGCTCGGCAATCATGAAGTGATGGTGCTGGCTGGCGACCTGCGCTACCTGCACGAGCGCTACCTCGCGGTGGCAAAGCTGTTGGGGCGCAGCTACGACCAGCTGTTCGCGGCGGACAGCGAACTCGGCGCCTGGCTGCGGCGCCGGGCGACCGTGCTCAAGCTTGGCGACACGCTGTTCGTGCATGCTGGCCTGCATCCGCAATTCGCCGATCATTCCATCGATCTGGCCGCCATCAACACCCGCTTCCGCGCAGGCCTGGGTGATTCCCGGGAAACCCTGAGCCAGGATCCGCAGGACGACTGGTTGCTCGGCACTGACGGGCCGACCTGGTATCGCGGCTATTTTGTATCCGAGCGCGCAACGCTGGAGCAGATCGAGAAGCTGCTGGCGCAGGCCAAGGTGAGTCGCATCGTTGTCGGCCACACGACGATGACGCAGATCGTTTCGCTCTACCAGGGCCGCGTCATCGGCGTCGATGCGGGAATCAAGAACGGCCAGACCGGCGAACTGCTGATCTTCGACAAAGCTCAGCTGTGGCGTGGGCTGCTCGACGGCGATCGCTTAAGTTTGCCGTCCGGGGATGACCTGGGACCGCAGCCACCCGCTCGATGAATGCCGCAGAGTCGAGCAATCCTTGGCCAGCTTGCGCTGCTGCCAGTCTTGACGCTGCTCATGCCGATCGCGTCGCGGCCGATGGTAGCCTTCCGTCCTCGACGGCGCGCCGCGTGCCGATTGTTTCGCCCTTGCCCCGGTTTTCGCAATGCTCTCATTCCTGCCTGGTGTCGTGATCCTGACACTGACGTCGCTGCTGGCACTTACCAGCACCGTGATCCTGGTGCCGGTGCTGCTGGTGCTGGCGCTGATCAAACTGCTGCTGCCGATTGCCGCCGTGCGTCGCCTGCTGAGCCGCATGATCATCCTGGTCGCGGAAACCTGGATCGGCATCAACAATCTGATGATCCGTCTGTTCACGCGCGACCAGCGCTGGGAGATCGAGGGCAAAGAACACCTCAAGCGGGATGGCTGGTATCTGGTGCTGAGCAACCACCAGAGCTGGGTCGACATCCTGGTGCTGCAATACGTCTGCAACCAGCGCATCCCGTTTCTCAAGTTCTTCATCAAGAGCCAGTTGATCTGGGTGCCGTTCCTCGGCCTGGCCTGGTGGGCGCTCGATTTTCCGTTCATGAAGCGCTATTCGAAAGAGCATCTGGAAAAGCACCCGGAGCTGCGCGGCAAGGATGTCGAAGCCACGCGCCGCGCCTGCCAGAGGTTCGCCGAGCTGCCGGTGTCGGTGATGAATTTCGTCGAGGGCACACGCTTCACGCCGGGCAAGCACGAGCGGCAGAAGTCACCTTATCGACATCTGCTGAAACCCAAGGTCGGCGGCGTCGCCTTCGTGCTGGAAACCATGGGTGAGACGCTGCGTTCGATCATCGACATCACGATCGTCTACCCGGATGGTCGCCCCACCCTCACCGACCTGTTGTCGGGGCGCGTGCGCCGCGTGCGCATCCATGTACAGCGGCGCGAGATCCCACGCGAATTGCTGGGCGGGAATTACGAGAACGATCTGGCCGTGCGCGAGCGCTTCCAGCAGTGGATCAACGGGATCTGGGCGGAGAAGGACCGGTTGATCGGATCCATGTAGGAGCGACGGTCGCGCCAGTTCACGCCTCGAACCTGCGGGAGCGGGTTTACCCTGCTCTTGCGGAGCGGGTTTCCCGCGATCTCGTTCTCCGGCCGAGAAGCTCGCGGAATAAATCCGCTCCCACATGAAAACAGTGCGTTGACTCGGGAGCTCGGGTCGCGACGCACGCGTCGCTCCTACAAGGGCAAGCGCAGCTGGAATTCGGCCCCGGGATCGCGGTTGATCACGTCGACTTCGCCGTGCATCGCGCGCGCCAGCTGGCGCACCAGCGCCAATCCGATACCGGTGCCCAGCGACTCGCGGGTCAGTTCGCTGCCCGAGCGGTAGAACAACTGGAAGATCTTCTTCATCTGCGATTTCGGTACGCCCGGACCGTAGTCGCGAACGCCAATGATCGCGCTGCTGCTGTTGCAGGCCACACTGATCTCCAGGCGATGCTCGATCGCCTCCCGCGAGAACTTGATGGCGTTGTCGACCAGGTTGATCAGGACCTGGATGAAGGCATCGCTGTCGACGTGGAGCGTCTGCTCGGCGCATGCCGGGTCGATGCGGTATTCGACGGTGAATCCGGCGCGTTCGATCTGCGCGTGGATCTTCGAGCGCAGCATGTCGATCAGGGCACCGATGGCCATCGGTTTCAGCTCGAGCACGAAGTCGCTGCGCTCCATGCGCGCCAGTTGCAGCACGTTGGCGATCAGCCGCGACAGGCGTTCGCTCTCGTCGAAGATGAAATCGTAATAGCCGGGCTTCTTGTCCTCGCCGGCCCAGCCTTCGCGCAGCATCTCGGCGTACATGCGGATCGAGGTCAATGGCGTTTTCAGTTCGTGGCTGACCGCCGAGACGAAGTCCTGCTGCTGCCGCGCCAGCAGGATCTGTCGCAGACCAAGGCGATAAAGCGCAAGAAAGCCGCCCAGCAGCACGGCAAACAGAATGGCGCTGGCCCAATAGACGATCCGCGCGCCGGGGCCGGGCGGCAGCCGGCGGATGCTCCAGATCAGCTGCAATCGGTCCAGTGGCGCCGACAATCGGGTCTGGTAGAGCAGCTCTCCGCGCACCTCGCTGGCGCTGCTCAGGCTGCGTCCGGGCGCCTCGCCGGGAATCAGTCGCAACACGTCCTGTTGCCAGGCGACGACCAGATCGCTCATCTGCCACAGCGCCGTCCCCTGGAATGACCGCGCAATCACGCCATCGATGAAGGCGTTCTGGTCGATCAGCACGCCCTGGATGGTGCGCTGGCCATTGCGCCAGACCTTGCGAAACAGCACGCCGTGGCCGCTGGCCAGCAGCCCGAACTCGAAGGGATCGACCTCGCTCTCGAACATGCGTATCCGACCGCCAGCGCCCTTGGCGTCCTCCAGTTCGCCGACGGCGAGTTCCTCGAGAATCGCGCGCTGCTCCTTGCGCTTGCTGCGCTCGCCGGAATTGGACAGCGCCTGCACCAGTTCAGCGTCGGCAGCCTGGTCCTGATCCTTCTTGCCGGCCTCCACATAGCCACGATCGAGGCGCAACTCATCGACGCGCCCGAGTTGACTTGTCGCTTGTCGCGTCGGCGTGGCCGAAGCCGCATTGAGCTTGTCGAACGCGGCCTGACCCTGGGTTTCGAGTGCTTGCTGCGCGCCCTCGCTGGCGCTGGCCTCGTTCTTCCCCTCTGCCACCGGTGATTCGTAACTGGACGCCAGGCCACTGCCGCGGCTGTCAGCCGTCCTGGCGACCGCCAATCGTTCGCGCACAGGCACCACCAGCTGATTGCGGCTGAGCACGTCGAGCAGTTGCTGGCGCACGAGCAAGCGCTGCGCCAGCTCGCTTTCGCCGAGGTCCAGAGCAGATTGATCGGCGCCCGCCCCAGGCAGCAAGGGCGTCGAGAATCTGCCCTCGCCATCGACTTCGAAGTGGCCGAGCAGACCGGGGAAACTGCCGGGTGCCGGCAACTGCGCCAGCGGAGAGCGCTGCACGGTTGCCGCTTTGCCCTCTCCGCCGCTGACCGTCTGGAACTGGTAATCGCCATCGCTGCGTGCTTCTTCGACGGCGATCGCCCGCTGCAGTTCGATATCGATGCGCGCGGCCATTTCCTCGGCCAGCGTGCGGTACTGGTGCAGTGCCTCCCAGCGCAGTTGTTGCTGCGTCTGCCAGACCAGCACCGCGCTCGGCACTACCAGCGCGAACAGCAGCAGCGCCAGGAACAGGCGCAAGCGTGCAGGACTGAGGCCGCGAGCCCTGCGCACCTCAGGTCTCCAGCAGCAAGCGATAACCGCCGGTGCGCACCGTGATCAGGTGCCGCGGCTGGCGCGGATCGGGCTCGATCTTGCGGCGCAACTTGGCGATGTGGATGTCCACCGTGCGCGTCTCGATGTCCAGATGGCGCGCATAACCCCACACCCGGTGCAGCAGTTCTTCGCGCGGGACCGGTCGCTCGGTGTGCGCGGCCAGATACTGCAGCAGCTCCATTTCGCGCCGGGTGAAGGCGATCTCGCCATGCGCTGTGTGCGCCGACAGATTGCGTACGTCGACCCGACAATCGGCGCGCAACCGGATCATGCCGTCGCCTTCGAGACCGACGTGAGCCCGCCGCAGCACCGCCTGCACGCGCAGCACCAGTTGCGCGATCGAAAACGGCTTGGCCACATAGTCGTCGGCACCCAGCGACAAACCGTGCACCACGTCCTCGTCGGTCGATTTGGCGGTGAGCATGATCACCGGCTGCTCGCGATCGTCGGCGCCGGATCGCCGCCAGAATGTCGAAGCCATTGCGGCCGGGGAGCATCACATCCAGCAGCACCAGATCGAAGCGCCCGCTGAGCGCGCGGCCGAGGCCCTGATCGCCGTCGACCGCCGCCTCGACTTCATAGCCGTGATAGATGAACACGTCGACCAGGCCAGTGCGGATGGCCGGTTCGTCTTCGACAATCAGAAGGCGTGGTTTGCGGGTCATGGCTCGTTTTTCGGTTTGCGCAGCGGGACGACGCATGTCGGCGTAGCCCGCTGCGCGGGCAACGTGACCTACAACAACCCTACCAATCCACGCTGCCGCACGCACGTAAACACCATGTAAACCCGCGAGCAAAGAGTTTGCACGACTGGTCCTGTGATGACGATCGCCTCCTGCCGAAGATGGCCACACCTTCCGCAGCAGGAGCGCCCCGATGGCAATCGTCAACCGCATCACCCGCTTGTTCACGGCGGATGTTCACGCCGTGCTGGACCGGCTGGAGGAGCCCGACGCCCTGCTGCGCCAGGCCATCCGCGAGATGGAGTCGGCGCTCGCCGAGCACACGCAGCAGCTCAAGGCGCTGGAGCTGGACCGCGAACTGGTGCGTCGGCGCAGCAGCGAGATCGAGCGCTCGCTGGCGAGCATCCGTGAAGAGATCGACCTGTCGTTTGCCGCCGGGAATGAGGCGCTGGTGCGCACCTGCCTGCGCCGCCGGCTGGAGGGCGAACGCCTGCAACGCATGCTCGAACAGCGGCAGACGGCGCTGACCCAGCAGATCGAGCAGGCCACGCCGGTGCTTGCGCAGCAACGCGAACGCCTCGATTCGATGCGCCAGAAGGCGGCGCTGTTCGATGTCGAAACCACCTCCTGCGCGAATGCCGACAGTACGCGCTGGAACGGCAGCGATTGCGGCGTCAGCGAGGCCGATATCGACCTGGCGCTGCTGCGCGAGCAGCAGGCACGGAGGGCGTCATGAAGCCCCTCTCCTTCTGGCGCGGCGTGCTGCTGGCCATCGTCATCAGCGTGGTCGGCGCTGTACTGCATACGGTGCTGGCCAAACTGCTCGGCAACACCAGCTCACTGCGCGTCGTCATCCTGATGGCAGGGCTGAGTTATGTGTTGGCGCTGCTCGCGAACGGCCCACGGCAGAGCGGTCGGGTGGTGGCTGCGCTGGCCTGGTTGGCCCTGGCCGGACTGTTGCTCGTGTTCAACCCTCCACTGACGCTGTGGCTGCTGCTGCAGACCGGCTTCATCTGGCTGCTGCGCTCGTTACAGCGCTACGACAGCCTGATTCCGGCCAGCGCCGACGCGCTGTTCAGCAGCTTTGCGCTGGCAGCCGCCATCGCCACCGCGCAACACACACAAAGCCTGTTCCTTGCCCTGTGGAGCTACTTCCTGGTGCAGGCGCTGGCGGCCTTCGTTCCCATTCGAGTCGCCGCCGTGCCAGGCGCCAGCGGCGGTACCCGCGAAACCGATTTCGAATCCTCCTACCGCAATGCGCAAACCGCATTGCGGAACCTGTCCCTGCGTTCCTGATCTGGAGATTGCGATGAAACCACCAAACTGCTCGTTTCCGCACTGCTGCTGGCCACGGCCGTGGTCGTTTACGCCTATCCGCTGCGCGGCAGCCAGAACACCCAACCGGCACCGGTCCACACCCCGGTCGTCGCCACCACGGCGCAACCGCCACGTCCCGTCGTCGAAGTGGTGTTCGTGCTCGACACCACCGGCAGCATGGGCGGGCTGATCCAGGCCGCCAAGGACAATATCTGGTCGATCGCGCGCACCATGGCATCGGCGCAGCCGCAGCCGGACATCCGCGTCGGCCTGGTCGCCTATCGCGACCGCGGCGACGACTACGTTACGCGTGTCGTCGACCTCAGCGACGATCTCGACTCGATGTACGCCACATTGATGGACTTCCAGGCCGGCGGTGGCGGCGATGGCCCGGAAGCGGTCAACGAGGCGCTGTTTGCCGCCGTGCACCAGATCGGATGGAGCCAGAATCCGGCCGCTTACCAGGTGATTTTTCTGGTTGGCGACGCGCAGGCACACATGGACTATCCGGATGACGTCAAGTATCCGGACACGGTGCAGGCCGCCGCGGCGCGCGGCATCATCGTCAACACCATCCAGGCCGGCGACGATCCGTCCACCCACAGCGAATGGTTGCAGATCGCCCAGCTCAGCCAGGGCGCGCATTTCAAGGTAGGCCAGCAAGGCGATGCGGTCGCCGTGGCGACACCCTTCGATGCCGATATGGCCAAGCTGTCGAAGGAACTCGACGACACCCGCCTGTTCTACGGCGACGACAAGGCGCAGGCGCGCAATCGCAGCAAACGCGCCGCGACCGACAAGCTCAACGAAGGCGGATCGGTGGGTTCGCTGGCCCAGCGCGCGGCGTTCAACGCGTCGAGCTCAGGCGCGAAGAACTTCCTCGGCGACAGCGAACTGGTGGAAGACGTCGCCAGCGGCCGCGTCGACCTCGCCGCGATCGACAAGGCCGAACTGCCGGCACCCCTGCGCGAGCTGTCCACCGAGGAACAGCGCAAGCTGGTGATGGACACCAAGGGCAAGCGAGATGCGCTGAGCAGCAACATCGCCAAGCTTGCCGAACAACGCCAGCAGTACATTGAAAACGAACTCAGCAAGGACGCCGACGTCGGCCAGTCGCTCGACTACCAGATCTTCGGCGCGGTCAAGGAACAGGCGGCCAAGAAGGGGCTGAGCTACGAGTCGGCGCCGGCGCATTGAGGCGCAGAAACTGGAGTGCGCCGCTTGCCAGCGCTCTGGCTGCCCGTCGATCCTGGCAGCAACGGCGTACCCGGTGTGCGCGCCCCAGCGCGTGCACCGGGTACTTGCTCCCACGGCGGCGAATCGCCGCGCGAGACACCGCCCTGGCGAAATTGCGACGTACGCGGGTTGTCCGGTGTCCCCGAGGAGTAGTCGTGCGAGCCGCCATTTCCCGCCGACAATGTCAAAAATTTCGACGGCAGCTGGGAACTCGCGCCCCTTGGGCAATGACAAAGCCGTCGTCCGTACGCGCAGATTTCGCCGGCCGGTTCGCGCTGCACCAAAGTTGGCCCGGCCATGCTCGTGATGGTTGAATTCGATCGATGAACTGTGTACGGGATCCACTCTGTCGTGATTCCGCGGGTTGAACAGCGGCGCTGCCGGATTTTTCGTTGCCCTGGGTTTTCCCGGATTTCCATGGGTATGCTGCAATCACTAATCACAGAGAATTGACGAATGAAATCGATGTTCAGATGCGTGGTGTTGGTACTGCTGGTCACGATGGGCTTGAGTGCGTGCGTGACGGCGCCAAAGTCCCAGGCTTTCAACCGGGAAGCAAACGCAACGCTCAAGCGTATTCAGATCCTGCCGCTGCAGGTCAAACCGGTCGAGCTGGTGATGTTCAACAATCCCGCAAACAGCTTTGGTTTGATCGGAGCGGTCATTGCCGAATCGGGCCGCGAGCAAGGGAAAATGGCTGCAGAAAGCTTCGGTGGCGGCGAAATTCGAGCATCGCATCCAATTTCGCGAGAAATTCGCGGCAGCGATGCTTGAACGCGGCTAGAGCTTCACTGGCCGGAAGAATTGAAAGGCACAGGTTTTGGCTTCCTGCGGGATCGGTCGATCCATGAAGTCGATGGAAACGGTCCCGTGTTGATCGCGCCCGGGTGAGAAGGCAAAGCGCACCAAGGCCTGATTGGTCACCGCCGAGATTCGTGGTCACATCGACCAACGCGCTGTGTGCTGGCAGAACCGGGGTCTTAGCCGGCGGAAGATGCGTAAAGCTTCGCGAACCCACGCGGTGTCTTGCTTGACCGCGGTCCTCGTCGGCCCAGTAGATCTCTCAGCGTTTTCTGCCTTCGCACGGGCCTGGATCTGCGGGTACTCCACCGCCAGCCAGCTACCGACGTCCGGCGGGCCGCTGCTCCAGCGCGCGCTTGATCGGACGCTGGGGGCGTCATTCCCCGCGCCGCAGGTATTCGCCCAGCGTGCGAATCGGCATCTCGATCTTGGCAACTTCGGATCAGCGCCCGAACCGCGCAGACCCACAGCGCGAACGGAAGCTGCAACTGGTCAGCCCCGGTTCTGACCACCGCGATCACGCACAAACATCATCAACGCCAGAGAGCGAACGGGTGTGTGTTTGTTGTACCCTCTCTCTCTCTCTCTGCGCTCTCGCCAAAGCACACGGACGCGCTTTTCCGAATCCAGTCGCCGATCCATCGACCGCACCCCACATCAAATCGCCGTGCCCAACTGATCACGGTTCCAATATCTACACCGCCAATTTGCGCAATCTCTCGCCATGTCTTCCCGTGTTCACGCCGCAGGCGATCCGCCTGCACGCGAAGGAGAGCCGGAGGAAGTCGTCGGAAAGCTCATGCGTCGGGTTTCATTCATGCCAGAATACTAGCACATATTTGATTGCCGGGTTAATAATCACAGAGAATTAACGAATGAAATCGATGTTCAGATGCGTGGTGTTGGTACTGCTGGTCACGATGGGCTTGAGTGCGTGCGTGACGGCGCCAAAGTCCCAGGCTTTCAACCGGGAAGCAAACGCAACGCTCAAGCGTATTCAGATCCTGCCGCTGCAGGTCAAACCGGTCGAGCTGGTGATGTTCAACAATCCCGCAAACAGCTTTGGTTTGATCGGAGCGGTCATTGCCGAATCGGGCCGCGAGAGCAAGGAAAAATGGCTGCAGAAAGCTTCGGTGGCGGCGAAATTCGAGCATCGCGTCCAATTTCGCGAGAAATTCGCGGCAGCGATGCTTGAACGCGGCTATGAGCTTCACTGGCCGGAAGAATTGAAAGGCGAGACGCCCTCAGGCGCGCGCGATGCGTTTGGCCTGCGCAAACAGTACGGTCGAGTGGATGCAGTAGATGCGCAACTCGATATCGGGCTCATGTTCGTCGGACATGCGGCAGCAGGCGCTGGTGCAGCAGAGCCTTACCGCCCGACGGTGAACGTAAGCGCGACTGGTGTCCGCGGACGGCAAGCAGATCCTGTTTTCGGACCTGGTGTTCTACCACAACGTCACCAATAACCAGACCGCGATCATCATCGAGCCCGATCCGAAGTATGCCTATCCCAAGTTTGATGATCTCGAAGCGGCCGGGTCCGTTGCCATCGACGGACTGGCGCAAGCAGTAGAACAAACCGCACTGGCCCTCGCCAAGCAGCTATGAGCGCAACGCGCCGCGCAGCATGGATCGCTTTGATCGGCAGCTTGCTTGGCGCCTGCGCGGGCAGCGGCGCCGGCATTACTGAAGCACGACGATTGCAAATCGATCCTGCCTCCTGCGTCGGGGATATCGCGCAGGTGAAGGCGGTGCCGATTCCGCGCGCGGTTCCCGAGAAAACCAAAAAGGCCGAGATCGCACCTTTTGAATTCGAAGACCTCGCCCACTGCCTGCTCGCGGCCGACGGCAAGCCGGTACCGATGGCTCTGTTTGAAACCCATGGTCCAGTTCCGGCGGAAATCCGAATCGTGCTCATGGTCAATTCTTCGATCGCGTTCGCCGCCGCCGTAGACTTGCTCGATTCCCAATACCAGCACGTACGCACCATGCCTTTCGCCGATTTCGTGCGGCGTGGTTCCAGCTATACCGGCAGCTTGTTCCTCAACGAAAGCGAACAGAATGTGCGCTATCTGGTGTTCCGTCCGGACGCCGATAGCGTTGGTTTGACTCATACGACCACATCGGGTATCGGCAATCGTACGCCTTATGTCATTCCAATCCCTGGCGGAATCATGTACGGCAGCGTGTCCACCGGCGTTGAGCAGGTGCTGAAAACCTGGCTGAGCGAAGTGGGCAGCTTCAGCATCATTGCCAGCGAATACCGTCACCCAACGCGCCGCGCGGCCGGGGGCGACGCAGGGGCTAGCCCTGAGGACGGTGCCAACGACATGCCGGCACCGCCACACCCTCGGGCGGCGGGGGGGCCCGGGGCCCCGGGGCGGGCCCGGGGGGGGGGGGGGGAAAGGGCGGGGGCGAAAATCGGACATTGCGAATCGGTTCGATGATGATCCGCACGCCTTCGACTACAGCGCCGCCGCGTTGGCCTGGGGCGGTCAATACTCCCTCGACGCTCATTCCAGTCCGTCGCGGAACAGGCCCCGGATATCCGGTCCATCCGACGCCACGTTGTTGCTCAACTGCGGATCGCTGATGGCCGCCGGCGGGGTCACCGAGGCGATATTGCTTACCGGCGTTTCCGGCAGCGCGGCCACCGTCGCGGTCAGCAGAAACTGCACGCTGGAGCCCATCGGCAGGAGCACGTTCTGATCCAGATTGCCGTTGCCTGACGCCGCGCAGCTGGCGCCGCCCTGCCCCACACAGGTCCAGCTGACGGCGCTGAATTCCGGGTCGAGGGTGTCCTGCACGCGGGCATCAACCACACCGGCCGGGCCGGGGTTGCTCACGGTGATCGCGTAAATCACCGGCGATCCGCCGCTGACGAAGTTGCTGCCATTGGTCTTGGCGATGCTCAAATTGGCCGAATTGACGGCATTGGGAATGAGCTGCACCGGTGCCGACGCGGGACCGCTGCCTACGGCGTTTCTCGCGCTCACGCTGCAAGCATGGACGACGCCGTTGCCGAGCGCGGAAACGGTCAGCGGCGACGACGTGCCGCTGACCTGACCGGCGCCCGGCGCGCAGCTCAGCGTGTAGTCGATGATGGCCTCGCCGCCGGTCTGCGCGGGTGGGACAAAATCCACCGTGGCACTGGCGTTGCCCGGGGTTGCCGTGCCGATCGTCGGCGCGCCGGGCACGGTGGCTGGCGTCACGCTGTTCGACGGTGCCGACGGCACGCTGTTGCCGACTGCATTGAAGGCAATCACGGTGCAACTTACCGACGTGCCGTTGACCAGGCCGGTGACGCTGATCGGAGATGCGCTCGCGGTTGCGGTCTGGCTGCCGCAGCTCGCGTGGAAGCCGCTCAGCGCCACGCCGCCGGTATTGGCGGGCGCGACAAAGGCAACGCTGACCTCGCCGTTGCCACGGGTGGCGACGACGGCGGTCGGTGCATCCGGCAGACTTGCTGCGATCTCGATCGCAAAGGCCTGCGTGGCCGCTGTGCCCACATTGTTGCTGGCGCTGAGGCTACCGCTGAAGCTGCCGACGCTGGTCGGCGTGCCACTGATCTCGCCGCTGCTGGCGTTGAGGCTCAGGCCCGGCGGCAGGCTGCCACTGGCCAGCGCGAAGCTCGGCGCCGGAGAGCCGGTCGCCGTCAATGCCTGCTGATACGCCACGCCATAATTGCCGCCCGGCAGCGCAACGCTGGTAAACAGCGGCGCCACGCCCGGCGTCACCGCGAACGAGGGCGCCGAGACGGCGCCGCCGCCCACCGCATTGATGGCATTGACCGTGCAGGTGACTGGCACGCCGTTGGGCAGGCCGTTGAAGGTGATCGGCGAATTGGGGCTGCTGGACGCGAAGCCGCCGCAGAAGGCGTTGTACAGACTGATCGGTACACCGCCGTTGCTCGCCGGCGGATCAAAGCTGACCGTGACTGAGGCATCGCCAGCACTGATGCCGGTAATGGTCGGCGCCCCGGGCACGGTCGCCGCAATCGCGATCGAAATCGCTTGCGTGACTGGCGTGCCGACTCCATTGCTGGCGCGCACCACCGCGTTGACCGCCGCAGCGACTGCGCTTGGCGTACCGCTGATGACGCCGGTGGCGTGGTTCAGGCTGAGGCCCGCCGGCAGAGCGCCGGACTGCAGCGCAAAGCTCGGCGCCGGCGTGCCGCTGGCGCTCAACATGTGGCTGTAAGGCGCGCCATAAGCACCGCTGCCCGGCAGCGCGCTGGTGAAGCTCGGGGCAACGCCGCCCAGCACCATGAAGTCGCCCATCGAGTACAGGCCGACACCACCACCCAGGGCAATGACGCCGATGACCGTGTTGTTGCCGGCATCGATCACGCTCACGTTGGCATCGCCCTGATTGGCGACATAAACGCGCGTGCTGTTCGGCGACACATCGATGCCGCGCGGCTGCGCGCCCACTGGCACCGTCGCGATCACGCCCAGGGTATTGGCGTCGATCACCGAGACGCTGTTGGAGTTGCTGTTGGCGACATAGACGCGGGCGCTGTCCGGGCTGACGGTCACGCCGTGCGGGGTGGAGCCCACCGGTATCGTAGCGATTGCTGTCGCCGTGGCGTTGTCGATCACGGTGAGGTTGTTGCCGATCAGTGCTGTGACATAGGCACGCGCGCCGTCTGGACTCACGGCAACGGCTATCGGGTAGTCGCCGACGCCTATGGTGGCGGTCGCGTACGTGGTGGTGTCGACGGTGTAGACGAAGGCACCACCGGCCGGCGCGACATACAGGCGCTGACCGTCCGGGGTGATGGCGATGCCATAGCCCGACTGGATGTTCGGGATCGTCGAGACCACGGTATTGGTGGCGGCGCTGATCACCGAAATCGCGTTGCCGGAGGACTGGGTGACGTAGACCAGCGAGCTGTCTGGCGACACCACCGCGCTCCACGGCCGATTGGGCACCGGGATGCGCGTGACCACGCTGTTGGTCTGCGTGTTGATCACGGTGACGTCATCGGTGCCCTGGCTGACCAGATACACGCGCGAGCCGTCCGGACTGGCGGCCACGCCGGTCTGGCTGGACACCAGCGGGATCGTCGCGACCACGGCATTGTTGGCAAGATTGATCACGGCGGCGTCGGTGCCGCCCGTGGCAAGGTAGGCATAAGCACCCGGCAGGCCCGGCGTCACGTTGTTGGAGCTTGCCGAGGCGGGCCCGCTGCCGACCGCATTGCTCGCCTTCACGCTGCAACTGGTCGCGGCGCCGTTGATCAAGCCGATCACCGAGATCGGTGAGGCGCTGCCGCTGGCGCTGCGGGCGCCGCAGGTGGCTGTGTAGTTGCTGATCGGGCTGCCGCCATCGCTGGCCGGCGCCGTGAAGACGACACTGACCTGGCCATTGCCGGCCACCGCCGTGCCAATGCTCGGTGCGCCGGGCAGTACGGCCGGCGCCGCGCTGTTCGATGGCGCTGAGGGGATGCCGGTCAGGCTGCCGCTGCTGGCAGTGACCGTGCAGGTCACCGCCACGCCATTGGTCAAGCCAGTGACCAGAATCGGCGATGCCGTGCCCGTGGTCGACTGTGCGCCGCAGACTACGCGATAGCTGCTGATTGCCGGGCCGCCGTTGGTGCCGCCACTGAAGCTGACCGACAGGCCGCCGGCTGCGGGCGCAGCGACCACGTTGGTCGGCGTCGATACCTGAAGCTCATAGGCGCCGATATCGCTGCCATTGCCGCCGCTGGCGTTGCTCAGATTGGAAAAGTCGATCGGGCGAGCCAGGCCGCGGCCATCCACGTCGAGGCCAGGGCCGCCGGCGTCGATCGCCTGGCTGTTGTAGAGCGGCGTGTGGGTCAGGCAATAGCCGCCGTTGTCGGCGAGCGGCGCCAGCCGTGCCGGCGCCCCGATGATGTTGCCAACCAGGCTGGGGGAACTCGGCCGGAAGGTGGTGCCGACGGCGCTGCCGATCAAATTGTAGCCAAACGAGGTGAAGTTGCCGCCCGCGTCCGGGGCCTGATCGATCGTTCGGGTGTTGCCGGCGATCAGTGCGCCCTTGAGGTTGACGACGGCGTCGAACTCGGCGCCCACGCCGCCGTTGTACTGGGCATTGTTGGCGGTCACCGTCGCCTGCGTCAGGCTGGTCGTGCCGCTGCCCCCCAGGTACATGCCACCGCCGTTCTCGGCCGTGTTGCCGCTGACGGTGGTGTTGCTGAGCGTCGCCGCGCCGTAGCTGTTGAGGCCGCCGCCAATGGTCGCCTGGTTGCCGCTGAGGCTGACGCGGCTCAGCACCAGCGTGCCCGGATTGCCGATACCGCCGCCGGGACCGGTTGCCACGTTGTTCTCGATACGGGTGTCGCTGATCGTCGCGGTCTTGCCGACTTCGTTGAAAATTCCAGCGGCGACGTTGGCCTGACAACCGGACAGGCGCGCCAGCGCCAAGGTCAGCGTGCCGTTGTTGTAGATGCAGCCGCCGACATTTCCGCTGCTGCTGTCGATCGTGATTTCGCTGGCGCTGAGCGTACCGAGGTTGACCAGGATGGCGCCGCCGCTGACGCCCGCACCCGGATTGCCGCGGGTGAAGCGCATGCCGCGCAGGTTCAGCGTGGCCGGCGCATCGACATTCAGGTGTCGGCGCTGATTGTTGGCGTCGAGCGTCAGCAGGCTGGCGCCGGGGCCAACGATGCTCATCGACTTGTTGACCACCAAAGTGCTGGCCAGCGCGATGGTGCGTGCCTGGTTGAAGTAGCTGGGGCTGAAGCTGATGACATCGCCCGGAAGTGCATCGCTGATCGCCTGACGCAGACTGCCGACGCCGCTGTCCTGATTGTTGTCGACGACCACGGAACCGAGCTCGAAGGCGCCGATGTCCACCCGAGGTCCGCGCTGGCGCTGAAAACCCGCGCCGCGTTGATCGGTGCTCAAGGCCACGCTGGGGACGCCATCGCCGGCGCCGACCGTCTGCACGCAGTTCGAACCGGCGTTGAGTGCCGGGCTGTCCGGCAGCAGCGCCACGGTCAGGGTCACGCCGCCGTTGTCGGCAAGCGAGGCCAGGCGCGGGTCGACTTCATAGATGTCGTTCCCGGCGAGGTTGCCTTCGACCTGCGCGCCGGTGCGGCTGCGGACCAGATTGTTGCCAAGCGAGTAGATGCGTCCGGAGATGTCCGGGCTGGCGCCGGTGTTGTTGGCGATCAGCGAATTGACGACCTGCGTGTCGGACGTCGGATAGACGAACAACCCACCCGAGGTGATGCCGCTGTTGCCGACGATGGTGCTGCTGACGATGCGCGTTGCACCGCCCAGCAGGAGGGCACCGCCCTCGGTGCTCTCGAAAGTCTTGTTTCCCCACAAGGTCGAGTTGTACAGAAACAGCAATGGGCCCGACTGGATGGCCGATGCGTACTTCGACTCGTTTTCGTAGAACAGGCTGCCACGTACCTTCACGCTCCCATCGGCCTTGATCGCGCCGAACTGACCGAGGGTCCGATTGGGGCCATTCGGATCGAGCACGCCATTGGCGCGGAACACCGAGTCGACCACCAGCAGGCTACTTGGATAGGGCACCGGGCCCGGAGCCGTATGAATACCACCGGCGCTCAACGGCGAGTAATTGCCCTCGAAACGGGTGCGCGTAACGACCAGGCGGCCGTCGTTGTAGATGGCGCCGCCGCGACCGGTATTGCCGCTGCGGTTGTAGAGGAACTGCGAATCCTCGATGGTCACTTCCTGCAACGGCCCGATGTACATCGCGCCGCCGAAATCGGACCCCGAGTTGATGTTCTGCCAGACAGCGTTGCGGATGAGCACTTCTGCCCAGCCGACACTGGTGTTGATCCGCAGACGCGGCAAGCTGGCGCCGGCGGCCTCGATGGTGACGCTCCTGGCGAGCGCGACTTCTGTCGCCAGCGTCGACGCCACCGTGAAAGCGATGGTATCCCCGTAGGTCGCCAATCTGCTCACCGCGCCGGGAAAACTGCAATCGGCCGCGGCTGCGGAACAGGCATTCAGGGCCGGGTCTGCCGAGGTGCTGTCGACCGTCCAGGTGGTGGCCATAGCCGGTGCGACGCAGATCAATCCGAGCAGAGCGGCAAGTCCGGTGCAGGCCAGCGCGGAAAGACGGTCGTACAGGGCAGTGGCGTGCATGCATCGCTCCAGGCGGTCACGAGCCCGACGTGGGCCCTTACCGGAGCTAGCGGAATCTGCCGTGCCGAACTGTCATGCCGTCGTGGTTCGCTGTGGTGGGTTCGAACCTTGTTCGAACGCTTGGGGGTACGGTGCGGAAGCAGCGCGGGTAGTTTGGGCAGCGCTTCACCTGCCCAACGCGCGGTCGCCGCGATGTTGGGCGCATGAGGCCGTGGCCCAGCTACAGCCGGCGCAGGCGCTCCAACAGACGCGCGTCCGCAACCATCAGCGGCTCGACCTGGGTCAGGATCTGGCGGGCGATAGCGCGACTGGCGGCGCGATCACCAGGACTGTTGCGCCGGGCCAGCAGTTCGGCGCGATCGAGCATGCTGAACCAGCCGCGGATGTCGCTGTTGCCGACCGCGGCAAACATCCTTGCTTCGACTTTCTCCAGGTCAGCGAGTGCGCTGTCGACGTCTCCGAGCTGCGCGGCCAGCAGTGCACGCTGGCGGTCGTAGGCGATCTGGTGCAGTTCATCGAGCTCGGCCACCTGCGGCTGCGCCAGATCCAGCTCGCGCGCGGCGTCTGCGGGCCGCCCCGAGCGCAACTCGAGGTCGGCCAGGCTGATGCGGACTTCAGCGACGCGGGGCGAATGCTCGCCCATGCCGGCGCTACGCGTCTGCAGCGCCTGCTGCAAGGCTGCCCGAGCTTCCGGCAGGCGCTCCATGCGCGACAGCAAACGCGCGAGGTTGAGGCGGATCTGTGCCAGCCCCTGATGGCTGGCGGCCAAGCGTTTGCTCAAGGTCGCGACCGCCTCGGCGAGCGCACCTTCGGCGCCAGCGTCGTCGCCGACGTATTGCAGTGACAAGCCATAATGATTCAGATAGACACAGAACGCGACGTTGTCGCGACCCAGCTTCTCTTCGGCGATCGCCAAGGCCTGGCGGTGCAGTGGCAAGGCTTCCAGCGTTCGACCCGACAGGCTGAGCACGCGCGCCAGTTCATCGAGTACCGACGCCACCTTGCTGCTGCGCTCGCCGTGCAGAGCAATGCGGGCGCTCAAGGCGCGGCGCAGAATGGCTTCGGCTTGCTCAAAATCGCGGTCGAGGATCAGCGCGTTGGCCAACCACTCCAGTGAATCCAGCGTGTTGGCATTGTCGTCGCCTGCCAGGGCGCTGCGGATATCGGCGCTCTCGCGCAGTTTGGCGATGGCCTGCGGGTAATCGGCGTAGTTCTTGTAGTGCAGACCCAGCGCTTCCAGTGCTTCGGCGTGATCGTCGTTGTGCGCATCGATCTTCGCGGTCAGCGCCGCCCGCCGCTGCAAGTAGCCTTCACCCTCTGCACGCTGGCCGGCGCGCGACAGCAGATGTCCAAGCAGACCATAGGCCTGCGCCATTTCCAACGAGTCCGGATCGCCGTATTGCTCGCGCAGGGAGACCAGTTCGCGCGCCATCGGCTCGGCATCGGCGCCGCTGAAACGGCTGATCTGCAGCAGGATGGCGTGATGCAGCATCATCGCCAGCTCCAGCGGCCGGTCGCGTTTGCGTTCGAGATCGATCGCACGCGCGAAGTTGGCCTTCGCCGCGTCGGCCTGGCCCATGTTGACCTGGACCCGCGCCAGTGCGCTGTATAGATCCGATTGCGATTCCGGTTGCGACTGCTGCACGCCATCCAGACGCAATTGGGCCTGCTCGACGAGTTTCGACGTGGGAATCTCGACGATTTCGTCGTCCGGATTGCTGGCCTCGAAAATCGACACCAGGAATTCGGAGATCTGCCGCGCCGCACTCTCGGCGAGCCGCGCCCGATCGCGCTGCGTCAGCGCGGTCTGCTCAGCCACACGCGCCACGCGTTCTGCGCCCAGCGCACGTTCGGATTCGATCGCCAGGCGCAGGGTGAAGGCTGCCACCAACAGCAGCACGGCCAAAGCGGCGGCAACCGCCGGCCAGCGCCGTTGCAGCAGCTTGCGGCTGCGATAGGCGAGCGTAGCCGGCAACGCCGCCAGCGGCTGTCGCTGCAGGTAGCGCTCGAGGTCCTGCGCCAGCAGTTCGGCCGAGCCATAGCGCTCGGCGGGCAGCTGGCGGGTTGCCCGCGCAACGATGGCCGCCAGTTCGGCGTCCGCCGCCAGTCGGTCGACCCCAAGCAATGATTCCAGCAAACGACCCAGACTGTAGATATCGGCAGCGGTGGTCAGCGACCCGCCGCCCTCCTGCTCGGGGCTGGCGAAGCCGGGCGTGAACGCCCGCGCGCGCTGCGAGATCGACGAGGGCTGGGCGCGATCGGCGTCGCCGAGCACGCGCGAGATGCCAAAATCGAGCAGGCACGGGCGTCCGTCGGCGCGCACCAGGATGTTGCTCGGCTTGAGGTCGCAGTGCACCACCAAGCGGGCGTGGGCATAGGCCACGGCCTCGCACACCGGGATCAGCAGACGCAACAGCGCCGCCGAATCCGGGCGCTGTTCGCGGCAGTAGCGGTCGATCGGCACACCGTCGAGGTACTCCATGACCAGGTAGGGCTGGCCCTGCGGCGTCGCGCCGCCATCCAGCAGCCGGGCGATGTTTGGATGCGTGAGGCTGGCGAGGATCTGCCGCTCACGCGCCAGGTATTCCAGCGCCGCCGCGCTCGGCACGCCGCGCAGCAACTTGATCGCAGCGTCCTGATCGAAATGCCCGTCGCTGCGGCGCGCGGCATACACCGTGCCCATCCCGCCCTCGCCCACCTTGGATTGCAGCGTCCATGCGCCCAGGCGCGTGCCGGCAGCCAGTTCAGCGCCGGCCAGCGCTCCGAGCATCGCGCTTATCGGCGCGTTGAACTCGGCGGTGGCGCCGGAGGCAGCCAGCATCGAGCGCACGCGGGCAACCACGTCGGGACCTTCGCCACTGGCTCGCAGGCACTGTTCGCGCGCCTTCGCGTCGAGGTCGGCAACCGCGTCGAACAGCGCACGCACCCGCGCAAAGGCTTCAGCGTCCATGGCGCAAGCCCTGGCCGCAGCTGGCGCAAGGTTTGCGCCGGCGCGCCGCCGAGATCACCACAACACGGAACATGTCGACCGGACTCATCGGAGCGTCTCAGGCATGGGCTGCGGGCAAGCCCCTCGGTAGAGCTAGCGGAATCGGGGCACCCGGACTGTCATAGTCAGCGTCCCCGATCCAGTTCGTCCTGCACCCAGGCCCGCGCAAAACGCAAATCGCGATCGACCGTGGCCAGGGACATGCGCAGCACGTCGGCGATCTGCTGGCGGTCGAGTCCGGCGAAGCAGTTCAGATGCAGGACGTCGGCGCAGCGCCGATCCAGCGCGGCGAGCTGGGCCAGGATCTGGTCCAGCGCAAGGATGTCGGCGACCATCGATTCGTCGCCTTGCAGCGCCTCCGACAGGCTCACCTGGACCTCTCCGCCGCCGCGCTTGGACGCTTGCCGCGCACGCGCATGGTCAACCAGTGTCGAACGGATGTAGAGCGACATGCTGGCGAAGAAGTGTGCGCGATTCTTGAAATCGATCGGCGTTTGCGCCACCCGCAGGTAGGCCTCGTGCAGCAAGACCGTCGGCGTCAGCGTCAGATGGCGGCCCGACTGGCGCAGACGCTGCGCCGCGATCTGCTTGAGCTCGGCATACGCCAGGCTGAAGGCCTCACCGAAAGCCGCGCCCTCGCCGTCTCGCCAGCATTGCAGCAGTTCGGTCAGTCCGGCAGCTGGCGCGACGCTCACGCGGCCTGTGCCTCGGCGTGATCAGCTGCAGTCTGGCGCACCACATCGGCCAGCAGGCTGGCCTGCTTGTCGACCACGGCACTGTCGCGTGCCTCCACCGTCACCCGGATCAGCGGCTCGGTACCCGAGGCGCGCAACACCAGTCGCCCGCTGCTACCCAGGGCTTGCTCCACCGCCTGGCGTGCCGTCTGGATGCGCGGGTCCTGCAGCAGCGCCCGCGCATTGCGCTGCACGCGCACATTGATCGTCTTCTGCGGGAAACGGTGCAGATCGGCCACCAGTTCGGTCAGCGTGCGGCCGCTGTCGGCAATCACTTCCAGCAGCAACAGGGCCGTCATCAGGCCGTCACCGGTGCTCGCCTTGTGGCGGCAGATCACATGCCCGGAGGCTTCGCCGCCCAGAATGCCGTCCAACTCGCGCAGGCGCTGGTGCACATGGCGGTCGCCAACGGCAGCGCGCTCGAACTCGATGCCCAGATCGCGCAAGGCCAACTCGATGCCCAGATTGGTCATCACCGTGCCGACCACCGGCCCGCGCAGCAGCCCTCGTGCCTTCCAGTGGCGCGCCAGGATGTAGACCATGTCGTCGCCATCGACCAGCCGGCCGTCGGCGGTCAGCGCCATCAGGCGATCGGCATCCCCATCCAGCGCAAAACCGATCGCCGCACCCGTGCGCGTCACTTCAGCGCGCAGCGCGGTCAGATCGGTCGCGCCAAAGCCGGCGTTGATGTTGTAGCCGTTCGGGGTGACGCCGATGGCACCGACGCGCATGCCCAGTTCCTCGAACAGGCGCGGCGCGATCTTGTAACCGGCGCCATGCGCCGCGTCGATGACCACATGGGTGCCGACCAGCGCAGCCAGTTCCGAATCCAGGCGCGACTTCAGAAATTCGATATAGCGGCCATTGGCATCCGGCATGCGCGTGGCCTTGCCCAGATCGCGTGGCGGTGCCATCGGCGCAGGCGCATCGATGGCGGCCTCGATCGCCATCTCCACGGCGTCGTCGAGCTTTTCGCCGTCGGCCGAGAAGAACTTGATGCCGTTGTCCTCGTAGGGATTGTGCGAGGCGCTGATCACCACGCCCGCCTGGGCGCGCTGGCTGCGGGTCAGGAAAGCCACCGCAGGCGTCGGCATCGGCCCAAGCAGCACGACATCCGCGCCGGCCGCAGCGAGACCGGCCTCCAGTGCGGACTCCAGCATGTAGCCCGAAAGTCGTGTGTCCTTGCCGATCAGCACCCGCGGCCGGGCGTGCTGGCTGCGCAATACCGATCCCGCCGCACGCCCGAGGCGCAGGGCAAATTCCGCAGTGATCGGCTCCTCGCCAACCCGCCCGCGAATCCCGTCCGTTCCAAAGTAGTTTCGTTCAGTCATCCGCGCATGCTCGGCCAGTCGGGGGCGCGGGGAGCAAGGGGGACGTGGCCGGGCAGCTTTGCGGGCTGTGGGAGGGGTGGAACGCGCTGCGGGATAAACCCGCTCCCACAGAGCACGGATAAAACCCTCCACGGCAACAGCACCGCGGCTAAACCTGTCGTCGAACAAACTGCTCGCCGCGGATCGCGGTGCCGGCGTCGGACGCGTTGGCGTCGCTGCGGAGACCGCCTGCCACACCGCCAGAGCATCGCGGGTCGCCGCCACATCGTGGACGCGGACGATGGCCGCACCGCGCTGCACCGCAATCAGCGCTGCGGCAACCGAGCCATGCAGACGATCGGACGGCGATTCGCGACCGGTCAGGCTGGCGATCATGCGCTTGCGCGACAGCCCGGCGAGGATCGGGCAGCCGAGCACCTTGAAGCTGTCCAGGCGGGCGAGCAGTTCCAGGTTGTGTTCCAGCGTCTTGCCGAAGCCGAAGCCGGGATCGATGGCAATGCGCTTCTTGTCGATGCCGGCAAACTGGCAGGCAAGGATGCGATCGGTCAGGAAGCGCTGTATTTCGGCGCAGACGTCGTCGTAATTCGGCGCGGCCTGCATGCTGCCGGGCTCGCCCTGCATGTGCATCAGGCAGATCGCCGCACCGCTGTCGGCGGCGGCATCCATGGCACCCGGTCGGCGCAGCGCATACACGTCGTTGATCATGCCGGCGCCAGCCTTGACCGCGGCGCGCATGACCTCAGGCTTGCTGGTGTCGATCGAGATCGGGACCGCCGTGGCAGCGGCCAGGCGCTCAATCAGAGGAATCACCCGGCGCAGTTCCTCGTCGACCGACACCGGTGCTGCGCCCGGCCGGGTCGACTCGCCACCGACGTCGATGAGGTCGGCGCCCGCTTCAACCAGTGCCAGCGCATGAGCGAGAGCCGCGTCCACATCGCCGAGTCGACCGCCATCGGAAAAGGAATCCGGCGTGACGTTGACGATGCCCATGATCCGCGGCCGATCCAGTATCAGGAGTCGGCCACGGCAATCGAGGGTCGGTTTCGGCGCCTCGAACACAGCTGATTCGATCAGGTCTGCGCTGCTGGCGTCGCCGTCGGCGTCACCGGTGCGGTCGGCTTGGTCGGATTGCTCGGCGCACCGCCATCGCCCTCGTGCCAGTCGGCCGGCGGCGGCACTTCGCGACCCTGCATGATGGCGTCGATCTGCGTGGCGTCGATGGTCTCGTACTTCATCAACGCGTCCGCCATCGTGTGCATCTTGTCGAGATTCTCGGTCAGGATGCCCTTGGAGGTGTTGTAGCAGCGGTCGATCAGCGCGCGGACTTCGGCGTCGATCAATTCGGCCGTTTCCGGAGACACGGTCTTGGTCTGCGTGATCGAGCGACCGAGGAACAGTTCTTCTTCCTCGTCGCCATACATCAGCGGACCGAGTTGATCGGACATGCCCCATTTGGTGACCATGTTCCGCGCCAGTTGCGTGGCACGCATGATGTCGTTGGAGGCGCCGGTGGTGACCTTGCCATGGCCGAAGATCAGCTCCTCGGCCAGGCGCCCGCCGTACAGCGAACAGATCTGGCTCTCCAGCCAGATGCGGCTGTGGCTGTAGCGATCGGCCTCGGGCAGGAACATGGTGACGCCGAGCGCACGACCGCGCGGAATGATCGAGACCTTGTACACCGGATCATGCTCGGGAACGATGCGACCGACGATGGCGTGGCCCGCTTCGTGATAAGCGGTCAAGCGCTTTTCGTCTTCGCTCATGACCATCGAGCGGCGCTCGGCGCCCATCAGGATCTTGTCCTTGGCGCGCTCGAAGTGGGTCATCGCCACATCGCGCGAGTTGTCGCGTGCGGCGAACAACGCGGCTTCATTGACCAGATTGGCCAGATCCGCACCGGAGAACCCGGGAGTGCCGCGCGCAATGACGCCCGGACGCACATCGTCGCCCAGCGGCACCTTGCGCATATGGACTTTGAGGATCTGCTCGCGGCCGCGCACGTCCGGCAACCCGACCACCACCTGGCGATCGAAGCGTCCCGGGCGCAGCAGCGCCGGATCGAGCACATCGGGGCGATTCGTCGCGGCGATGACGATGGTGCCCTCGGTACCCTCGAAACCGTCCATCTCGACCAGCAACTGGTTCAGCGTCTGCTCGCGCTCGTCATGCCCACCGCCCAGACCCGCGCCTCGATGCCGACCGACGGCGTCGATTTCGTCGATGAAGATGATGCACGGCGCGTGCTTCTTGGCCTGCTCGAACATGTCGCGCACGCGGCTGGCGCCGACGCCGACGAACATTTCGACGAAATCGGAACCGGAAATGCTGAAGAACGGCACCTTGGCCTCGCCGGCGATGGCCTTGGCCAGCAGCGTCTTGCCGGTACCCGGCGGACCCACCATCAGCACGCCGCGCGGAATCTTGCCGCCGAGCTTCTGGAACTTGCCCGGATCGCGCAGGAACTCGACCAGTTCGTGGACCTCTTCCTTGGCTTCGTCGACGCCGGCAACATCGGCGAAAGTGACCTTGACCTGATCCTCGCCCTGCAAGCGCGCGCGGCTCTTGCCGAATGACATGGCACCACGACCACCGCCGCCGCCCTGCATCTGGCGCATCACGAAGACCCAGAATCCGATCAGCAGCAGCACCGGCAGCAAATTCAGGATCAGGCCAAACAGCGAGAACCCGGTATCCGGCGCCGACTGCACGACCTTGACGTTGTTGGCGATCAAGGTCTCGACCAGACGCGGGTCCTCGGGCACGTAAAGTTCGAAGGCCTTGCCATCCTGGAGCTTGCCGGTGACCTTGCGATCGGCGGCAATCTTGACCTCGAGCACCTGTTCGCGCTCGACCTTCTGCAGGAACTCCGAGTACGACAGCCCGGCACTCATGGTCGCCGTCGGCCCGAAGCTGCGGAATACGCCGAGCAATACCAGCGCAATCACCGTCCACAGCAGCAGGTTTTTCATCAAATCGTTCAAAACACACTCCTTTGGACTGCGGCGGCTACACGCACACAGTTAACTCCGATCGACTGTACTAGACCTTAAAGCCTGTCGCCAGCGCGTAAATTTCTCGGCTGCGCCCCCGCGATGCCTTCGGTTTGCGCAGGTTCACCTTGTCGAAACTGGCACGCAGCAGCTTGATGTAGTCATCGAATCCCTCACCCTGGAACAACTTGGTCAGAAACGCGCCGCCGCGACTGAGATGGGATCGGGCAAAGTCCAGCGCCAGTTCGGCCAACAGCATCGAGCGCGCCTGATCCACTGACGCCACACCGCTCATGTTGGGGGCCATGTCGGACAACACAAGATCGACTTTGGTCTCCCCCAGCAGTTGTTCCAGTTGCGCCAACACGGTGTCATCGGTGAAATCGCCGCGGATGAACTCGACGCCGGGCAACGGATCCATCTCCAGGATGTCGAGCGCGACCACGCGCCCGCGTCCTTTCAGCCAGTCCTGGGCGACCTGACTCCAGCCGCCAGGGGCCGCGCCGAGGTCGACCACGACCATGCCCGGGCGCAGCACCAGATCGCGCTCCAGCAGCTCTTCCAGCTTGTAGGCGGCGCGCGACCGCATGCCTTCCACTTGCGCGCGACGCACGAAAGGGTCGTTGAAGTGTTCATGCAACCAGCGGCTGCTGCTTTTGCTGCGCCCCATCAGGCCTGTAGTTCCAATCGACAATGCGCGCCATGATAGCCTTCGCGGCCCCAAACCCCCCGGAGCACAAGTCATGGCTCTCAAAAACGCGCAGAAGCGCTATCTGCGAGGTCTGACCCACGCCCTGAACCCGGTGGTGATGGTCGCCGAGCGCGGCCTGGCGCCTTCGGTGATGAAAGAAATCGAGATCGCACTTGCCCACCATGAGCTGATCAAGGTGCGCATCGGCGCCGCCGATCGCGCCGCGCGCGACGCCCTGGTGGCCGAACTGCTGGCCGCGACCGGCGCCGAACTGGTGCATGGGATCGGTCATGTCGTCAGCATCTGGCGGCGCAACGACGAACAGCCGAAGATCGAACTGCCCTGATCGGGTAGCGCACTGAAGGCCGGCCATGCAACTGACCTTTGAACCCGAACAAAGCCCATCGGCGATTACCGGCATCGATGGTTCGCGTTTGCGCGTCGGTGAACGCTGGATCGACACCAGCTTCTGGGTCAACGCCCGCGCCTTGCAGCCCTGGGCACCGCGCACCGTGGAAGCCATCAGCGCCGAGCACCTGCAGGAACTGCTGGCCGCTGGCCCGGAGGTGATCCTGCTGGGCACCGGCACACGCTCGCGCCTGCTGCCGCCCGCGCTGCAGGCGGTGGCCCTGCGACAACGCTGCGGTCTGGAATGCATGAGCAACGACGCCGCGGCGCGCACCTTCAATGTGTTGCTGGGCGACGGCCGCGCGGTACTGGCGGCGTTTGTGATCTAGGGAAGGCGCCGAGTGTCGCGCCTAACAGCCGCGGGGGCACGGACGAGACTCAAGGACGCGCGTACCCGGCCTGCACCGCGCGTTGGTAGCGCGGCCACGGCGCGCGTGTGGCTCGGACATGCGGCAACAGAGTTCGCGCCGACGGCCGCGGGGGCTTGCGGCAAGCCCCGCCGGGTGTCGCGCGTAACAGCCGCGGGGCACGGACGAGACTCAAGGACGCACGTACCCGGCCTACGCTGACGGGACAAGGCGCGCCGGCATCGCCAGACGCTTGCCACCCCTTGCAATCGGGTAGGAGGCGGGGTCACCCCCGCCGTCCTCCCACACCACCGTACGTGCGGTTCCGCATACGGCGGTTCATGCAAGACGCTGGAGTCGTTGCGTCGTCGCGAGTAGCGACACCAGACCTAGACGATCAAAGTAGGACTGCCGATAAGCCGCGTTCATGTGGCTCGCGCCACTGTTCCACCACGGCCCACGCTGGTTGAAGGCGGACCGGAATGCCCTCTCTTCCGGTAGCCCTGCGCGCATCAGGTTCTGTGCCCGCGTGTACGGGCGTTTCCACTGCCGCCACAGCACGCAGCGCAGTTTGCGGCGAAGCCAACCGTCGAGGTCTTCCAGCACCCGCTTGGTCTCGGTCAGCTTGAAGTACGCTGCCCAGCCACGCAGGATCGGATTCAACGCGACAATCGTCTTGCCCAGACTGCAACCGCAGCCACGGCGAAACACCTCACCGACCTTGGCTTTGAGCCTGTCGATACTGGTCGGCGCGATACGCAGCTTCGGCGCCTTGTGCGCCGTCAGGCTGTAGCCCAGAAACTTGCGGTTCCAGGGTCGATCGACCGCGCTCTTCGCCGCATTGACGTTGAGCTTGAGCCGTTCTTCCAGGAACCGGGTGATGCTCGCCAGCACCCGCGCGCCGGCCGCTTCGCTGCGGACGTAGATGTTGCAGTCGTCCGCATAGCGGCAGAAGGCATGACCGCGGCGTTCCAGCTCCCGGTCCAAGTCCGTCAGCAGGATGTTCGACAGCAACGGACTCAACGGGCCACCCTGCGGCGTCCCCTGCGTCCTCGGCGAAACCACGCCGTCCGCCATCATTCCCGCTTCCAGATACCGCCGGATCAGTTTCAGAACCCGCCTGTCGCCAACCCCACGCGCCACTCGCTCCATCAGGATGTCGTGGTTGACCCGGTCGAAAAACTTTTCCAGATCCATATCCACCACCACCCGCCGGCCCGTCGCGACGTACTGCTTGGCCGCCTGGACCGCCTGATGTGCACTGCGCGCCGGCCGGAAGCCGTAGCTCGATGCCGAGAAAGTGGGTTCGAAAATCGGCGATAGCACCTGATGCAACGCCTGCTGGATCAACCGATCCGTCAGCGTCGGAATACCGAGTGTCCTCACCCCGCCTTGCGGCTTGGCGATGTCCACCCGACGAACTGCCTGCGGGATGTACGTCCCCGCCAGCAGCTTGGCCTTGATCGTTGGCCAGTGTTGCTGAAGGTGGGCTTTGAACGCCAACCGGTCGATACCATCGACGCCGGCTGCGCCCTTGTTCCCCACCACTCGCTCATACGCAGACCAAAGGTTGCCGCGTTCGCACACGGCCTCCATCAGCCCAATCGTCTCCGCTTTCGTCCGCGGACCAGCCGCCGATTCCATCTGAACACGCAGCGCAGCCCTCTCCGGATTCCGTCCGGGCCCTGCTACCTGCGCTCCGTCTTGCCGACGGACTTCTGTCCTGATCGATGTCATCGAGGTCTGATCGCCTACTCGCGTTCTTCCACGTTCGGCCCTTCAGCCCATCCCGGCGCCTACTACGGCCTCTGCTGACTTCCCCGCCCGCATCCCAACGCCTCGCGACGTCGGTAGCACCAAGGCACGAACGAGGATCTCCCCGGGTATGACGCACCTGCCTTCACGCTTATGCCTGTCGGATATACGTCACAGCGTTCCGTGCAAGAACCGGGCTTCGACGATATTGGCCGCCTTACCCCGCTGTGCCGCCTCGTATCCGCTTCCTGTTCGTCAGGCCAGCGCTTTGCCTTCAGCTTCCTCCAGATTCGCAGTTACCCACGACACCCTTGCCGTTCGGCTAACTCTTCCCCTTGCCGGGCGAGTAGAGGACTTTCACCTCAAAGCAGGTGCGCCCTGCCGGGCGCACATCGGGTAGGAGGCGGGGTCACCCCCGCCGTCCTCCCACACCACCGTACGTGCGGTTCCGCATACGGCGGTTCATGCAAGACGCTGGAGTCGTTGCGTCGTCGCGAGTAGCGACACCAGACCTAGACGATCAAAGTAGGACTGCCGATAAGCCGCGTTCATGTGGCTCGCGCCACTGTTCCACCACGGCCCACGCTGATTGAAAGCCGACCGGAATGCCCTCTCTTCCGGCAACCCTGCGCGCATCAGGTTTTGCGCTCGCCGATACGGTCGCTTCCACTGGCGCCAGAGCAGGCAACGCAGCTTGCGACGGATCCAGCCATCAAGGTCTTCCAGCACCCGCCTCGATTCGGTCAGCTTGAAGTACGCTGCCCATCCGCGCAGTACCGGATTCAGGTCCTCAATGGTGCGCCGCACGCTGCGCCCCCGACCGCGGCGAAACACCTCACCGACCTTGGCTTTCAGCCGTTCCACACCGGTCGGCGCGATACGCAGCTTGGGTGACTTGTGTGCCGTCAGGCTGTAACCCAGAAACTTGCGCTCCCACGGCTTGGCTACCGCGCTCTTGGCCTCGTTGACTTGAAGCTTCAAGCGTTCCTCCAGGAACTGCGTAATGCTCGCCAGTACCCGATCTCCCGCCGCTTGGCTACGAACGTAGATGTTGCAGTCGTCCGCATAGCGACAGAAGGCATGGCCCCGGCTCTCCAGTTCCCGGTCCAGTTCCGTCAACAGGATGTTCGACAGCAGCGGACTCAACGGGCCACCTTGCGGCGTCCCCTGCGTCCTCGGCGAGACCACGCCATCCGCCATCATTCCCGCTTCCAGATACCGCCGGATCAGTTTCAGAACCCGCCTGTCGTCGACTCCTCGCGACACCTTCTCCATCAGGATGTCATGGTTGACCCGGTCGAAGAACTTTTCCAGATCCATGTCCACCACCACCCGTCGGCCCTCAGCGACGTACTGCTTCGCCGCCAACACCGCCTGATGCGCGCTTCGCCCCAGCCGGAAGCCGTAGCTCGACGCCGAAAACTGTGCCTCGAAAATCGGCGATAACACCTGATGCAACGCCTGCTGGATCAACCGATCCGTCAGCGTCGGAATACCGAGTGTCCTCACCCCGCCTTGCGGCTTGGCGATGTCCACCCGACGAACTGCCTGCGGGATGTACGTCCCCGCCAGCAGCTTGGCCTTGATCGTTGGCCAGTGTTGCTGAAGGTGGGCTTTGAACGTCAGCCGGTCGATCCCATCGACCCCGGCTGCGCCCTTGTTCCCTACCACTCGCTCATACGCAGACCAAAGGTTGCCGCGTTCGCACACGGCTTCCATCAGTCCTTCCGTTTCCGCTTTCGTCCGCGGACCAGCCGCCGAATCCATCTGGACACGCAGCGTAGCCCTCTCCGGATTCCGTCCGGACCCTGCTACCTGCGCTCCGTCTTGTCGACGGACTTCTGTCCTGATCGATGTCATCGAGGTCTGATCGCCTACTCGCGTTCTTCCACGTTCGGCCCTTCAGCCCATCCCGGCGCCTACTACGGCCTCTGCTGACTTCCCCGCCCGCATCCCAACGCCTCGCGACGTCGGTAGCACCAAGGCACGAACGAGGATCTCCCCCGGGTATGACGCACCTGCCTTCCGCTTATGCCTGTCGGATATACGTCACAGCGTTCCGTGCAAGAACCGGGCTTCGACGATATTGGCCGCCTTACCCCGCTGTGCCGCCTCGTATCCGCTTCCTGTTCGTCAGGCCAGCGCTTTGCCTTCAGCTTCCTCCAGATTCGCAGTTACCCACGACACCCTTGCCGTTCGGCTAACTCTTCCCCTTGCCGGGCGAGTAGAGGACTTTCACCTCAAAGCAGGTGCGCCCTGCCGGGCGCACCAAAA